>CAVWIG010000015.1:0-112077 GCA_963754945.1 Methanotrichaceae archaeon | reverse complement strand
AATATCATGGGCCTCGCCACTCCCACAAGTGCTGTGTTGTCGGCAGTCATCTTCAATGCCCTCATAATTCCTGCATTGATACCTCTGGCGATAAAAGGAATCAGCTACCGCGCAGCTACAACCGAATCTCTGCTTCGGTACAATCTTGTAGTCTACGGCCTGGGAGGGCTGATCATACCTTTCATAGGAATCAAGCTGGTGGACATCCTGGTAGTGCTGCTGCACCTGGAGTGAGAAGATGGACAAGAGTGAGTTCATGAGAGAAGCCAAGACCTGTGTGCTGCTCTTTGCGCTGGTGTGTTTGCTAAGCCTGGCTTACCCGTTCTTCGTAACCTTTGTTGCCGAGAAGACAATGCCCTATCAGGCTCATGGAAGCCTAATTTACGTTAACGGTACAGTTGTTGGTTCAGAGCTGATCGGCCAGAACTTCAGCAGTCCTGGATACTTCCACGGCCGGCCATCGGCGGTTGACTACAACGCCGCAGGCTCGGGCGGCAGCAACCTAGGACCTACCAGCGCCAAACTGATGGAACAGGTGTGCCAGAGAGTCGAGAAGGTCAGGCAGGAGAACAACCTGTCACCCAGTGCCACAGTGCCCGCAGATCTGGTCCTGGCATCTGGAAGCGGCCTGGACCCGCACATCAGCCCGGCGAGCGCTCTGCTTCAGGTGCAGCGAGTGGCTAAAGTGCGAGGACTGTCCGAATCGAAGGTCAGGACGCTGGTCGAGGTGCATATTGAGCCGCTTCAGTTTGGGCTATTTGGACAGGAGAGAGTCAATGTGCTAAAACTGAACATCGCCCTGGATGAGCTGGCCAGAGGAGGCAAACGATGAAGCCAGGGCCAAAGGGAAGCTGTGGCAATTCTGGCGGAGGTGATGAAGATGCGTAAGATATCGATGCATGTATTTGTTATGGCCGCCTTGCTTGTGACCAGTTTGAACTGTTGCATGGCAGGGACATATACTGCCAATATAGAGAAATTCAATATACAGGTAACGAGCGATGAGGCCGTAGACTTCTATGACCAGTTTGCCCCAGCTTCGTACCCCGACTTCACCGCCTATCTTGTTGATATGTGGGTAGGTAATGATTTGTTTGAGACGATTATCCAGGATTATGGCTCCAGCACAAATGTTTCAGAAAAGGCATTAGTACGTGCAATTCAAGTAATCTATCCATTGGAGAATGAAAACAAAAAATCCTGGGTCTATACGGACGTTGGAGGCAAGAAGGGCTTCATTGCTGATGTCCAGGTAGCCGCAAGCATACCCCAGTTTGAGGTTGTTTATTCGCCGGATGCTTCTGGCAATCAGGGAACAATAATCGTAACGATTACAGCCTATACAGCGGATAGGAAGAAGGTTGAGGATGTGCTAAAGAACCTCCAGATTCATCGAACCAGCTAGTTCACCGTCAAGAGGTCACTAATGATTGCCGTATGCCCCCCTTCTCCAGGCCCTTTTTCAATAGGCTCGCAAAAGCCGCTCACTGTTACCAGATGAGAAGAGGTCTCGAATAACCGGCTGATGGAGAGTTCCAGGCTTCCAAGCTAATGATCCAGATGGCTGAACTGTATGGGATGGCTCCTGTAGCCATCAAGCTAAGAGAGCTGCAAACTCTAGCAGGGATTGCCAAAGAGAAGAATCTCATAATAGTTACTCCATCAAGTGATGTGAGCACAGGCAATCGGTGAATTTGGATGACAGACATAAAGCCTCACAAGCACTGCGTAGTTTGCGGCAACGCCATAGGCGAGGGGATCGTATGCGATGAGCTTTGCGAATCCAAGTTAAATTCATCTCGGAGGCGACAGCGGTTAATATTTATTGCTTTCTTGGTAGCCATGGCGCTAATTATATTCCTGCCATCACTGCTAAGAATCAAGGTTTAGAGAAGTACTTAGCCTAATGGCTCCATCTGCCAAGCTAATCGGAGATGTTATTGATTTTTCTCCATTTTGGACAATATCTGGCATATCTCCATGACTGTAGATGCAACCAGACGTAAATCCTCTGAGCAGCCTTTAACGACGATCCTATCATTTATTTGTTCACGGAGAAAATAGAGTCTTGCACGATCCTGTTCATTCAAAGCATGCTCCATCCTAAATCACCAATGGACATTAAACCGCTTGCTTAATAATATTTGTGAGAAGGTCGCTGGCTGATTTTCGAGATGTGAAATATGCAGCTTTCTACGTCCTAGGAGATGAGAGTAATCGTGCAAGCTACGTTGTTTTTCCATGGCCCGATAGCAGGCGAGTGTAAAATCTTGCCTCCGGAGAATAGCTGCCGAGAATCACGCTTGAAATAATGAATTGAGAGCTAAAAGGTGATAGACTCAAAAATTCTAGGAGTGAGAAGTTCACTGCAGGTGATCAGGAATCTGTAGCAGGGAGAGGCCTCCCACTTCGGAGCTGCAACGAATGGATATGCTTAGCATCAGGCTGGAGAGTGGAATTATCACTCGACCCTGCATTGTATGCGAATCTACTGGTATAAACTGAGGATTATAGGGCGATTGAGCAGAGGAGGTCTACAAGGCGATATTATGGGGTTATTAGGGAATCAGAGAGACCAGAGGGCTTTATGGGAAGAATTAAATAGATTGCCGCCTTTCCACTTTATATAATTAAGAGGTGTTACGATTTATTGAAAACCAAGACAACGATAATTATTTAGAAAAATATAAGAATTTCAAAGAGATTTATACAGAAATCGCCTCCGATTTGCAGCAAATGGATCCTAATAGAAGGACAATCTCGCTCATCGATAATGTTAATAATTGGATGTTGGGCATCAGTGGAGGAACTTTAGTTTACAATTTATATAATTTTGATAAATTCGTTACTGTACTTTCCAACTTTTTCGTATATTTATAATATCATCAGATTAAATTAGAATATAAATTTAATAAAAAAAATAAAAAGTAAGGGTTTTATACTAGGATCAAATTCTCTCTTTTGGGAGTAGAATGATCAAAATAATAAAGGTACCATTACAATTAGAGCCGTTCTTGAATGAATTTCAGGATCTTTTTACGAAACCGAGTTATGGATCGTTTCGAGATTTGTGTGGAGCGTTAAGCGTGTGTGATAAATCCAAGACCGTTTCCAACCTTTGTGATACTATGGCCGAATGTAGGAAAGGAAAAAAAGCACGCTCTTCGTACAATTGGTTCTTTAGCGATGCGAATTGGGACGAGGATGAAGTTGCTCAACGCAAAGTGGACCTTTTTATTGAGAAATTATGTTTAAAAGAAAATGATAGAATGTTGTTAATAATTGATGACACATACAATGAGAAGGAAGGAACTCAAACGGAAGGTGTAGGAAAATTTTATGATCATAGTAAAGAAACCTACATTTGGGGTAACAATTTTGTTACCTCTGTTATCCAATCCAAAGGATTATTCATACCACATAAAGCTAAGATGTATATCAAGAATGATGACGAAAATGAGAATTTTAGAACAAAAATGGAGATTGCCTTGGACGAGATCATTGAACCATTAGAAGTACCAAAAAGCATGGACCTTTATATCGTTTTCGATAGCTGGTGGTTTTCTTCTGATCTCTTTAACAAGTGTCTCAAATTAGGGCATAATATAGTCTGCCAAATCAAATCTGATAAGAAAATCAGGATAAATAAGGACATGTGTTTTCAGGTTAGAGACTTAGCAAACCAAATTGAGGATAAGTATTTTATTAAGACAACTATTAGTGTTCGGGGCAAAAAGAAGACCTACTATGCATTTGAAAAGAAGGTAGTCATAGACAAGGTAGGCGAAGTTAAACTTGTAGTCTCAAAGAGAAAAAAGGAGAGCACTACAAAATATTTTATAAGCACTAATGAATCGCTTTCGTCGAAAGAAATACTCTCAATTTACGAGGATAGATGGGATATCGAGACGGCCCACAGAGAGACAAATCAAAAATTAGGATTCAAAGATTACCAATTAAGAGAAAAACAATCAATTGAAAGATTTATTCAGCTAGTCTTCTCAGTATGGACTGCGATTCTCTTATGGGAAATAGACAATCCGCCATCTGGGGACGGTTCAAATCCAAGAACTATGGGCGACATGATCGACCTAGTAAAAATGCAAGCATTAGGTGAAACATTTGAATATGTGCTGATGTATTTTAATATACCCGTACCGGAAGGCGGATTGCTTTATATACTCAGAAGCATGGGATTGAAAATATAATTTGATATAATTTAGAAAATATAAATAAAGGAGAAACTTGGAAAGTACAGAATTCGTTATAACACGTAACTTATCCGAATCTTTCATGCCAAAAAAAATCATTTACGTTCTTATGAGTTTCCTTTTCTTGTTCTCGGTCCTGTCATTTTCCATTTTGAAATTAGTCATTTATATTAGAATTATAACATAAATAATTCTTTGGATTTTATTGAGGTGATTCCCGACATTAAAGAACGAATGGATCAAGAGAATACTTGGAATGAGATTGAAGGCTGGAAAGATCTACCCATCGAAAAGAAAGAGGAAATAAAGGAAACAATATTAAATAATACGTGGCAAGACTTAGCTGCAAGTTGCTACAGTGAATATAACAAAGGACTTTTTAACTGGCATATGCTTATTTTCCTGATTGGTACAATATTTTACATATCCGGCATCATTATTTTTTGCTATTACGTAATAAATTTCATCAATGAATACTATTAATTAAATTGTCTCTCACGGACACTTAAGGTCAATCTGGCCCTAGCCCGGTTTACCTCGACCCGTCTGTGAATCCCCTTGGATACCTCTGGCTCAGCACCCCATTCAAGATAACGAGTTCGCCCACTTGAAATGGGTCCCTGAAACCATTCTTGTGCCCAACCTCTTGGTGAGGCAAGACTGCTTCCCCGTTCGGGGATTTGGATAAGGCATCGGGGCAAGCTTTATCGAGAGCACAACATCGAAGTACTTCTTGAGGAGGAAGGGCCGGGATCCACTTCCATCCAGCTTCGATAGCGATACTCTATCCTGGTAAGGAACAAGATCTGTGTTGTCTGCAAGGGCCTCTCTGTTAAGTCCGATTTGGTCCGGATCGAGATCCATTGACAGACCGTCGATGGGTGCAACGTACCAATGCTTGAGAGTCTCGATCGGATACGCGTAACCGGCTTTCATAAATCTATATAATGGAATCACATTCTTATTAACTTTTGTAAATAATATTATGTACTCGTTCAAATCCAGAGATGTCTAATATGCAACCTACAAGTCTTTCTTTAGGTCTTTGGTCGTTAACTTTTTCGCTTTGCCCGACAATCTATTTAAGCAACGGCCATACAAATCTAATGGATATTATGGATAATATCTCAACCGAGAAGTCATCAACTTTCAAAGAAGAGCTCATAAAGCGAGTCAAAGAAGTAGTCAGGCCAAAAGAAGGAGCCTGCGGAATCTGCCATGCAGTGGCCGAGGAGATCTGCCACGCCGGAGGCCGAATCGTCGCCTACGAGCAGCCCGGAGGAATCCAGGCCAAGATCTTCGACGACCAGGGCAATGTGATGGGCGAAGGTTTCGGCGTGGTCTGGTCGCCGGCTGTCCTTGCGGCCGAGCTGGATGCTGGGCTGATCCCCGAGGATGTGGCCGGGGGCCTCAGGCGAGAAGGCATCAACACCCAGGAAGACATCGACCTGGTGGCCGACCTGTACGGCTATGGTCGAGTGCTGACTCCGGCTGCCATGGCCCTTGTGATGGTTCAGAGAATGGGCGGCCGCACCCTGATCAAGCGTGAGGGCCTGGGCGTTGTGGCCACTTTCCTGGACAAGGAAGGAAACGTGATAGCAAAGTCTCCGCCTGCCTACTGCCCCACCTGCGCAGTGACCATCGGAGCTGCACGGACTCCATCCCTGGCCGAGAAGATCAAAGAGGCCATTCGAGACGCGGAGAACACCGGGAAGAAAAAGTTCGAAATGGGCATCGAGAACCGCTACGAGGTCAAGGGCGGCCACGTTCGGGTCACCCTGGCCCAAGGGGACAAGATCCTGGCGAAAAGGGTCCTAGGCTGCTGCATGGCCTATGGGACTGCCAAGGCAGAGATCGTCGCAGGCCTGGTTCCCAAGGCCAGTGCCGAGCTGTTCAAGAACTACTGCAACCTCTGTCCCTTCAAGCACTGCTGGATGGAGAAGTCCATGGGTGCCACAGGCAACGTAATCCTCCACCGACTCAGCGAGCTGGGCACTGAGATTGAGATCACAGCGGAGGGCGGGATCGTTGCGAGAATACCGGGACCGGAGGGCGAGGAGATCCAAGGCCGTGGAACACTTTGCTCCTTGTCTGCCCTGACCAATATGCTCCTGCGCGGAGATGCCCAGAAGATCCTTAAACCATCGGCTTCCAAGAAATGGGAAGAGCGCTGAAACCCCAAAAAGCCTTAACTGTCCGGACTGGAAAACCTTTAGTGAAAGCTGATCACTCTGAAAGTTGATCAATCAGGTTGACCATTTCATAATGGAGGCTCTTTCGAGATCGATTGCCATGAGAAAGCTCAAAGGAAAGGACTTGGAGATTCTGAAGAAGCTCGTGCCCGAGGTGGAAGAGAAGCTCCGCTCCGGGTCAGGAATAGAGTACCATTCCATACTCCCGCCGGTATCCATGCACTACGCCGTGGATGAGGAGGATTTTGAGGAGCGGCTGAAGCGTTTATCAGGCGAAGATCTGACATATCTGGTGGATCGCATCCTGGACGAATCCGAATGTCTTCTGTGCATATCGACTGAGTACGCCAGGATCTTCGTTGACGTCCTCGCAGAGAAGGTTTCAAAGGAGACTGCGGAACGGATAAAAGGGATGTACGAGTCCGCCACCGGATACAAGCTTTAAGCTCGCGTTGATGAATCTCACAAGTTAGCGATCTACGACAGATCGAGTGCTACTTTGAATGCTATTTCAAATTTGACCTTGCCAAAATCTAGCTTGTTCTGGGCTGTGAGCTTGTACGGAAATTTTGACCGGCGCTGGGTTGGTTCACAAGTGTTATCAGGCTGAACGCAAGTATAAATCAGAAGAAACAATGCTATATTGAGATGAGTCAAATGGCTGAAGATGCTCCTAAAAAAGTGTTGCTCATGATGGGATGCCCGGAAGTCCCTGTCCAGATGAGCATGGTGCTTTACCTCTCGAACAAGCTGACCAAAGCGGGCCTGGATGTGACAGTCGCCGGAACTGAAGCGGCAACCAAGCTCCTGAAGGTTTCCGACGTGGATAAGTACTATGTCAAGAACTCTGTTGACCTTGACAAGTGCCTGGTTGACATAATTGAGAAAAGGACCGACTTCGACATCTGCTTCGCCTTCATGCATAGCGATGCAGGCATGGCCTTCGCCGCGACAATGAGCGCCATATCCAAGGCCAAGCTCTACGCCGTGATCTTCGGCAAGAATGCCGAGGCTCTTGCGGAGACAATCGAGTTCAACTGCGAGAAGATAGTGGCCAAAGCTGTGCACAACCCCACACCTCTGATGATCAAGGTCGATAAAGTAATAGCGGAGCTGATCTCGTGAGCTGCATCGAGCAGATGAAGTATGATCTCTTGCTGGAGCGGGTCTCTTTCAAAGAGGCTAAGGAGTTCATAGAAAAGAACGCCGATGAAGTGTACTACGTTGATCCAGGCTACAAGATCTTCAAGGACTACTACATAATCGGAGTTCCACCTATTCCTGTAGGTGCAAAGGGAGACGAGCTGCTCTTCACCTATGTAAAACCCTGCCACGGAACCTTTGTTATGAAGATCAAGAGCGAAGAGGAGATCCAGAGGCTCAGGGATCGAGAAAAAGAGCGTTTAATGGCGTCGCTAAAGAAAGGGCTAAAATCAGAGGTGCCTGTATCCGAAAAACCTGTCGATTACCGTTCGGTATTTAAGTAACTGACAGATGCTTTAGCGAAAGCAATTGATGATTGTAAAGGTTCAAAGCTTCGTATTCTGTGAGTGAAGCAAGCGCTTAATGGCGCATGCAATAGGCCGTGGCCCAATCCGATGCTAACTAAGTAGGAATCCGGAGAGCAATGATAGATGTTACAGAAGCGGATTTTTCTATAGAAGAAGTTGTGGAAAAGGCCAAAAGCGAGGAGGTAGGGGCCATTGTCACTTTCCTGGGCACAGTCAGGAACGACGGCATCAAGTCCATGGAGCTGGAGGCCTACAAGGAAGCAGCCGCCCCCGAGCTGGAACGAATAAGGGCTGAGGCCATCGAAAAGTTCCATTTGAAGTCCGTTGACATAATCCACAGAGTTGGGTCTTTATCTGTCGGCGACAACATCGTCCTGATCGTTTGTGCTGCAGGTCACAGAAGGGAGGCCTTCGATGGGTGCAGCTACGTCATCGAGGAGCTCAAGGTTAGGGCTCCCATCTGGAAGAAAGAGATAAAAGATGAAGGTCACAGGTGGGTAGGCAGTGACTGAGGCTGCGACTGAGTTTGCCATCGTCCTGTGCACCGCTCCTCCGGGCGGATCGGAAAAGATCGCCAAGGCCCTGGTAGAGGAACGGTTGGCTGCGTGCGTGAACGTCTCACAGGTCAAATCCTATTTCTCCTGGGAAGGAAAGTCCTGCGACGAGGCGGAAGAGCTGATGATAATAAAGACAGAGGTGGGAGTTGTGGAGCGTCTCAAGGCCAGGATAAAAGAGCTTCACAGCTACGAGCTGCCGGAGATTATAATAATTCCCATTGTGGGTGGGGACGACCGCTACCTTCAGTGGATCGACCAGTCTGTAGGTTAATTCTTTATTTTCGCACAACCTTTAGAAGGACATGGCTAGAGAGCTGAGCGAGAGGGACAGGAACATCCTGAAAAAGCTGGTGCCGGAGTTTGAGGATCTCCAGAGCCAAGGAATCGATCTCGAATACATGAACATCCTTCCTCCAGTTGCCAACCATCACTCCAAAGATGAGCGGGATTTCGAGGAGAGGTTAAATCGGCTCTCGGCTGAGGACATGAAATATATCTCAGATTTGATTCTCGATGGCTCAGAGAGCCTGAGTTGCCTCTACCCTGAGTTTGCAGAGGTATACTTCACAGTCGCAGGAAAGAAGCTCTCGAGCGCGGTTGCAGACCAGTTGAGAGAAGCCTACGAGTCGGGTGAGGGAAGCTGCGGTTAAACAAATATTGGCGGTTGATCACATGGAGGAAAGATGGCTTTAATTCGCATTAGGGGCAAAATGAGTTCTTCCAGCCTTTGCATAGATGATGGTGGCTCTGGCGGCTTGCCCGTGGTTCTCGTGCATTCCCTGGCCGGCAACACCTCGCACTGGTCTGCTCAGCTCGAGCACCTGCGAAAGGTTAGACGAACTGTAGCGCTCGACCTCAGGGGCCACGGCAATTCGGAGTCGCCTAAGGATGGGGACTTTTCGATTGAGTCGTTGGCCAGTGATATAGACGTTGTCGCCGACGAGCTTGGCTTGCAGCGATTTCTCCTTGTAGGCCATAGTTCCGGTGGAACAGTGGCCATTGCCTACGCAAGCACACACCCCGGAAAGGTCGCCGGACTTCTCCTGGCGGATCCCTCTGGAGATGCTAGAAAGGTTCCAGCTGAACAAGCAAATCAACTGATCAGTGCATTGGAGTCTGACTCGTACTCCAGGGCGATTGAAGACTATTATGGCATGCTCCTTACAGGATCAAAGCCGTGGGTTCGAGAGAAGGTCATTAAAGACCTGCGAAACACCCCACGTGAGACGGTCATCGCCATATTCAAATCGACCCTTCTGTACGATCCTATGACTCACCTACAGCTCTACAAAGGACCGAAACTTTCAGTCGTCACGTCTCTCAACGATGCTCCCTTCAGCCTGCACAACCTTGATACAGACTTGCCGCACATCCAGGTGACAGGCACGGGACATTGGTTGCAGATGGACAAACCCGAAGAGTTCAACCGGGTGCTGGACGATTTCCTTGGGCATGTCGAATCAAAATGAAAAGATCCGAACAAACCAGGCCAAGTCAGCCGAACGGTTCAGATTGATATGACCGAAAACGATAGCTGCGTATTCTGCAAGATAGTGGCCGGCCAAGCCGAGGCCTACAGGATCTACGAGGATGAGCTGTCGCTGGCCATCCTGGACATCAATCCTTTTTCCAGAGGCCACTGCCTGGTCATTCCGAGAAGACACGTTCCCTGGTGGCACGACCTAACTCTGGAAGAGGTAGAAAGCCTGTTCAGTGTGGCCAGGACAGTAGCCGACAAGATCATGAAAGCCTACAGCTCTGACTTCGTTGCCATGTACGCTCGCGGCCGTAGGATTCCGCATACGCACATCTTCCTGGTTCCGACTTATGAGGGCGATCCCTTGGACAGGTTTTTCAACGCCTTAGAGGGGTTCCAAGAGGCTCCTCCTGCTTTGATGAATTTGCGGGAGAAGAGCTCTATGCAGGAGACAGCCGAACGCTTGAGATCAGCATGACCCTTGCCTGCTATACGAGGAGTTAAGATGGTTCATCTGGGTTTCATCGGGACAGGGCACATGGGAAGCATGCTGATCCGCAAGTTCATAGAGACCGGGGTGGCGGCTCCGGAAGACATAATCGCCAGCAACCGGACCAGAGAGAAGGCTGAGCTATTGGCCGGGGATTTAGGCATTCAGTTGGGTGATAATAGGGAGGTGGCAGCGAAATCCGACATCATCTTTTGTGCGTCAAACCACTGGATGTGATTGACGTTCTTAGGGAGTTGTGTGATTAACTGACACCAGACAAACTTCTAATATCGGTGGCGGTTGACTTCAGCCTGTTGAAGATAGCATCGATATCCGGAGCCAGAGCGACCAGAGTGATTCCAAGCATCGGCTCCGAAAGATTAAAAGGAGTATCTCTGGTGAGCTTCGGAAGAAACACAACCGACTCGGATAGAGCTTTGCTCCTCCATCTATTCAAAGCCATAGGACATCCAATCGGGGTGAAGGAGAAAGATCTTGAGATTCTGGCCGACCTGACCAGCTCTGCACCTGCCTACATATCGGCTGTCATGAGAGAGCTTGTGCTCGCTGCTGCGAGAAGAGGAATCGATGCTGACTGGCTGAAAGGCTAGCCAAGGAAACACTGGCGGGCACCTCGGAGCTGCTGGCCGAAGAGAGCTTCGATGGTCTGATCACCCGTGTGGCCACCAAAGGCGGGATAACCGAGGAAGGAGTTAAAGCAATCCAGAAACACGCGCCTGCTATGTTCGATTAGCTGTTGGCGGCAACTAAAGCTAAGCATGAGTTCGTCAGAAAGAAAGTAGATGTCAGGGATATAGACATGGCTCAAGAAAGCGCTGTTAAATTTCAGATGTGCGGCACCGATGTGCCCGAAGAGAATTGTTTCATCTCAGAGGGCAGAACCCTCTGCGAAGACTGCTACATAGAGGCCGGCCAGAGGATCAGAGTCTGTGACCCCTGGGGAGGAGCGGTCCAAGAGGATTTTCAGGGAGAGCCATGGCCTGACGGGAACCGATGGCCTGACCGACCTTCAGAAGAGAATTTACGAATTCATAAAGACTAGAGGTATGGTCACAAGGGAGGATCTGGCGAAGGAGTTCGTGCTCACGCCAGGTGAACTGGAGAACGAGTTCGTAATTCTTAGGCACTGCCAGCTCCTGAAAGGGAAGAAAGAGGGCGACAAGATTTATCTCGTGCTGTGGTAGGCTTATTCAAGACGCTTTCTTAACATCTGTTTCCGGACGATACTATTTCGGTTTTTTGGCTTAAGGAACGTCGCAGGAGTTGTTTTTTTTTTGTCGTATCCTTGAAATTTTGTAGAGAAGAATTATTAAGGCAAGCAATAAGAATATTCTTAGTTATGATCGAGGGAAAAAGGGCCGAGCTTAAGGTTACGGGAATGGTTTGTGCAGCCTGTACTTCCGCTATCGAGAAATCCCTTCGGAGTCTGGACGGAGTCTCTGCGGCAAAGGTCAATTTGGCGACGGAGATCGCATCTGTGGAGTACGACCCAGTAAAACTGAAGCTCAGAGACCTTGAGATGGCGATCAGGGATGCCGGCTACGACGTAATAGACGAGAAGGTCGTGCTGAAGATTGGCGGTATGGTCTGCGCCATGTGCGTCGGTTCTCTGGAGATCGCCCTCAAAAAGCTGGACGGAGTGTTGGAGGTCAATGTAAATCTCGCTGCAGAGAAGGCATACGTCACCTACAACCCTGGAATGGTCTCCATCCAAGACATGAAAAAGGCCGTCGAGGACACAGGCTATCAATATCTGGGCGTGGCCGGAGAAGAGACGGCCGTGGACCTCGAGAAAGAGGCACGCGCCAAAGACATGACAGATAAACGTCGTCGCATTATTATCGGATTTGCGACCAGCTTATTCCTGATGGGTTTGATGTACCTGCCCCTGGATCGCGTCATCCCCATGGATGTGCTCATGGCCGTTCCAATGACCTATCTGATGCTCATCATCTCAGCACCCGTCTTTGTTTATGTCAGCTATCCCATATTCAGAGCCGCATTGCGTTCTCTTTCGAACAGGAACCTGAACATGGATGTGATGTACGCCATGGGAATAGGCGTCGCTTACGCCTCAAGCATTCTCGGGACATTCAGGATAGTGCTGACTCCAGACTTCATGTTCTACGAGACTGCAGTCATGCTCGCCTCTTTTCTTACTTTGGGCAGATATCTCGAGGCTGGCGCCAAGGGACGGACTTCTGAGGCCATCAAGAAATTGGTGGGCCTGCAACCAAGAACCGCCACGGTCCTGGAGGATGGCCAGGAGATAGAAACGCAAATTGAGAATGTTCAGGTGGACGACATCATCCTGGTTAAACCGGGCGAGAAGATTCCCGTTGACGGGATGGTAATCGACGGTTCGAGCTATGTCGACGAGTCCATGATCACTGGCGAGCCCGTACCTGTTTTAAAGGAGATGGGTAAGAATGTCGTCGGGGGCACTCTTAACAAGAACGGCATGATCAAACTCAAAGCAACAAAGGTTGGCAGAGATACTGTCCTTGCTCAGATCGTATCCCTCGTCGAGGCTGCCCAGGGGTCCAGGCCGCCCATCCAGAGTATCGCAGATAGGGCCGTCACTTACTTTATTCCCACAATTCTGACTATCGCCTTTCTTTCTTTCGCCTACTGGTACCTGATAGCCAGAAACACGCTCCTCTTTTCCCTGACAGCTCTGATATCCGTGTTAGTAATAGCGTGTCCCTGTGCCCTAGGCCTGGCCACGCCTACAGCCGTCACCGTCGGAATAGGAAGAGGTGCTGAGCTAGGTATCCTCATAAAAAGCGGCGAAGCTCTAGAGGCTGCGGACAAGCTAAAAGCTGTCGCCTTCGACAAGACGGGAACCCTCACAGTGGGAAGGCCGGATGTCACGGATGTTGTCTCCTTTGAAATGGAAGAAAAGGAGCTTTTAAGGCTTGCTGCTTCTGCCGAAAAGAGTTCTGAGCACCCTCTTGCCGAGGCTGTTGTCAGGAAAGCCCAAGCCGAAGGCATAGAGATGGAGGAGGCAAAAGAGTTCGATGCGACTCCTGGAAAGGGCGTAGTGGCCAAAGTTCTTGGAAAAGAGATCATCGCCGGGAACAGGATGATCTTCCAGGATAGGGGAATCGAGCTACCAGAAGACGTTCTATCCAAAGCATCCGGATTCGAGGTGCAGGGAAAGACGGCAATCCTCGTAAGCGTGGACGGCAAGATATCGGGGATTTTGGCCATCGCCGATAGGCTGAAGGATACTGCCGCGGGTGCGGTTGCAGAACTTAAGCGGATGAATCTACGGGTGATAATGATAACCGGCGACAACTCCAAGAGCGCGTCGGTTGCGGCTGCTCAACTGGGCATAGATGATGTCCTTGCGGAGGTTCTGCCTGAGGACAAGGCAAAAGAAATTAAGAGGATTCAGGCCGAGGGAACGCCGATAGCCTTTGTGGGTGATGGGATCAACGATGCCCCGGCACTAGCCCAGGCGGATGTTGGCATTGCAATAGGCAGCGGCACTGATGTAGCGATTGAGACCGGCGAGATCGTGTTGATAAGAGACAACCTCCTTGATGCCGTTTCGGCCATTCAGCTCAGCCGCAAGGTCATAACCAGGATAAAGCAGAACATATTCTGGGCCTTCGCCTATAACACCGTGCTAGTCCCCCTGGCGGCCGGTGCCCTGTATCCCTTCTTCGGGATAACATTTCGGCCCGAGCTGGCCGGTCTGGCTATGGCGTTGAGCTCTGTTACAGTGTAGGACTTACGCAGTTGAATCTTTCGACAATGAATAATAAGGATATTTTATATATTCGCGAATTGACTCGCGAATAATTCTTCGCTTAGATTCGAACCAACTTATTCCTATTCTAAGCCTTTCTACTTCTAATCTGAGAAACGCTCTCAGGGAGAACATTATGTGTGCTCTCTGGGACTGACTTTTTCTTGCTTGACAGCTTTCGACTCCACAGAATTGCTTTATGCCTCTGTGATATTCCTCAATCTTCCAGGAATATCCACCAAATTTTTCGCGTTTAGCTTCGTCTATCTCCAGCACGTCAGTTGCCCAGTATCCTATGTCACCGTCATTAGAGACTATCCGGAATACTTTTATAAAACCATAAGCTTTTAAATGCACTTCCCTGCCTTGCAGCGGTATCTCTATCTCCTGAATTTGCATATTTTTGGTGTTATTCGGATTCACTAGCCTATTTTTCTTCAATCGGGTCAGCCAGTGCCATCCAGACTTTCGTATGGTTTTGAGATTATCTACACTGGCATACCAGCTATCGAAGAGAACAATACAGGGCTGAAAACGCCGTTCTTTTGCTTTGGCAAGCATATCTCGAAAATGATCATTTTTTGTCTTGCCGTCGACATCTATATCGTAGATTCGGAAATCAACGGGAATTATAGCGTTTCCATCTGTCCACAGCAACGTACAAATATTGATTCCATTCACCAATCGATGCTGTTTTCCACTCCATTGATGATAGACTAGGCTCATATTTTTAGCATATGGCTTGTCCAACGTCGTATCGTCAATAACCAAGAAACCATTTTGAGGCTGAACAATATCCTTTACCTCATTCCACAACGTATCCGTATCTGGAGGCTGTCTTTGTAGAAGACGGGTAAATGCATCATGCGATGGACTATTTTCTCCTACTGGCTGGCACCTTGCAGCCTCAGTACAGGTAAAAACATCTACTGATGCTATCAGAAAGTGAATATAATCAAGATCATCGCACTTGGAAGGATTCAAGTTCAGCCCTATCCCATTTATTTGTTGGTATTAATATAGCATATGCAATATAAGAAGATTCTGCCAAGTGCGTAAGTCCTACAGTGGTAAGTCTGTCCCTCCTTCTCAAGAGGTACGTGCCTCCAGCTAGACGTATGGAAAGTGCGACAACTACCAATCAACCCTAGAAAGGTGATAGATGATGATTCATTCCAACCCCATACTCCAGCAAGGAACTGGATAGAGAGATGACCCTCGATGTGACGTGTCAAAGTGAAGCGTATACAACGTCGATTTAGATTGATAATGGTGGAAGCTTCATGGAAGTGGTGCATGTGGATGAGGAGTTTAATAAAGTAGTTGAATTTCATGGGCACGTTTGCCCTGGTTTGGCTATCGGCTATAGAGTGGCCAAATACATTAAGGGCCACTGTGATAAATCGGAAGACGAAGAACTTGTTGCAATCGTCGAGAACAACTCGTGCAGCGTTGATGCGATTCAACGAATGCTCAGTTGTACTTTCGGAAAGGGCAACCTGATCTTCAAAGACTATGGAAAGCAAGTCTTCACCTTTTATTGCAGAGGCGACAGCAAGGCCCTCAGAATCTACTTTAAGAGTGAAATGCCAAAGCGCATTAGTGAACTACAGAAAAAGCGGTCGAAAAATCAGCTTACCAGTGCGGACCAGAAAGAGCTTGAAGGCTTAAGAGAGTCATTTATTCAGCATATATTAAATGCCAGCGACGATGAGCTGTTATCAGTAAAATCAGTAAATCTACCTGAGCCCGAGAAGGCCAGAATCTATCCTTCGCTAAAGTGCGAAGAGTGCAAAGAAAATTTCATGGAGATAAAAGGCAGGACTGCATGTGGAAAAGTGATCTGTATGGATTGCTTCGAGATGCTAGTCGATAAGTGCTACTAGTGTCGCGTCAGCTATCTAGTGTCGGATAAAGCCTAGATAGTTTAACTCTTGCATCCGCTGTAGTAAATTGCCAATTTACCTTTGCATTTTTATTATTTCTGAACTCCTGCCATGCCGCTACTTCATCCTTAACAGTTTCAATTTTATCGATTCGCCTATTCAGACATTGCCCTGTAAGGACATTCAGCTCTATCTCAGCCATATTTAGCCAACTGCCATGCTTCGGCGTGTACACAAATTCAAACCTATCCATTAACGCCTTTGCCTTATCTGGCGTAAACTTCTCATAAAACGATCCTGCATTATGTGTGTTGAGATTGTCCATCACCAATGTTATCTTTTCTGCATGTTCGTATTGGGCGGCGACATCTTCCATAAAGCAAGCCCAGTCCAGCGCAGTTTTTCTTTCAGTGACCTTTACCATACGCTTCCCGGCCAACGGTTCGCATGCAAGGAAAATATTTGATAAGCCGCAGCGTTTGTATTCATAGTCGTGTTTGGCAGCCCGCCCTGGAGATATTGCAATAGGTACTCTTGTCTCGGATATCAGCTGCTTTGGAGATTCGTCCATGCATACAACCGGATGATATGAATCAAACGGACGCTTATAAACATCCAATACCCTTTCCATATTTGCGACGAAGCTACCGTTTTGATTTGGCGGAATTACCCATCCTTTGCGTTGCCATGGCTTGATCTCGTTTTTTTAAAATTTGACGCACAGCTTCATGAGAAATGCTGTCAATGTAGTTGAGCTCGACGACCTTATCGGCTAACAGCCTCAAAGACCACCGCGCAAAACCATCTGGTGGTTCGCTGCAACTCAATGCAACTAAATGGGCTTCAAAATCTCCATCGGTCTTCTTGGCATAGATGCGGTTTCCCGTTCTTCTTTCAAGAGCTGAATCAAGACCTCCCTCTACAAATCGCTTTTTTAAACGGTCTATCTTTCTCATGCTTATATGGAGCACACGGGCTATTTCTTCATTCGTCGAGCCCTCTGTTTGGTACTCACCTTCATCACAACCGAGCAATATTAATGCATTGAGGATCTTCTGTGATTTTTGCTTTCCCTTGACTGTAAGGTCGCTAAGAGCTTTGCGCTCGTCCTCAGTAAGCGTTACGATATATTTCTTCATTGCTATTACCCCACATTGGATATGAAGATAATATATCTTAAACCTTATGTCACTTCAATATTGACGCGACACTAGTGAAGATAAGACAAAGACATTTGATTATCATCATTAATAATCCACCTCGCCGTAGGTTGTCTCCAATATATTTAAGTTTAGCCTGAGTTGCCCTACCTGAAAGGCAGGCGTCCCATTTCATCGCAAAACTTGCCTCACTGAGAGCAAGATAGCGGTTTTGGTTCCACGGGCACTACGGGTTGCCCTATCCTGCGATGAGTATGTTTCAGTAGCACTGCGTTTCGGTCGGTCACATGAGGCTTGATGGCCGAAATGCGCCTGCCATTCAATCTCAGATTTTTGTGCCAGTATGCATATCTCTAGGATAATGTATGTACTGGCGTCGTTGACCCTGGTTAAGCCTGGGCAAACACATCCACGATGACCACATTGCTGGGCTGGTTGTTCACGACAAAGTAAAGCATGTGTCTTCCAACCTGGGTCTGCATTGAAGTTCATGGTGTTATAACCCGGATTGAACTGATAAGTCTTGTACTTCGAAATGGTTGTGTCGGTCTGAATCATCTCATAGAAGCCCGCAGGCCCTCCAGAGGGCACATTGGCGACAAGCTGTAACCAGGTTCCGAGTGGGCATACTACATACTGGGACCAATCTGTCGCTCCCTGGATCCAGAGATCATTGGTCTTGGATGGCGCTATGGATGTATACTGGGTGTATGGCAACCCTTGACCTGAGCCGTAGTATATCCTGGAAGGCGTTTTCTTAGTTATATCGAACTTGGCAGGATTGCTTATAATCCCGCCTTCTACAGGCACACCAGAGCTTGTATAATATTCTCTGAATGGCGAGAACGATGTGCTGCTATACCCTCGGCTATAGAAGGTGCCGCCAACCGGGCTGTACCAGGGGTAGCTGGGGACTGGTTGATCGAGCCACTGCAACATCCCACTCAGCCCTTCATCAGGATTTGTACTGCTGACCACGTGGCCCATGTTAGGGCTAAGATAGTCTCCGCTGGATCCCATTGTGTTGCTGCTGGAACCTTCATTTAGATAGTCTGACTGTGCGCATGCCTGAAACGCAAGGCAAAAGATTACTATCGTACACAGCAAAAAATTGTTGTATCTCATTTCAACATCTCCCCTTTGTGCTTCTAGCCTTTAATATGGCATTTTTAGATTTAGATCTGGCGATATCAAAATTTTGAAGGCTGTAAGCAATATCAACATTAATCTTGGTTGATGGAAAGCTATGCACACCTACTACACCTGGCTTCTCGCCCATGTTGATGCAAACGATGATATTCCGCCTTGTGGGTAGTGCAGGACATGGGTCATTCAGGGCTGACATAGGAATAGAGGCCCATTGTGTAAGCCTTCTTTTCTAATGCCTGTGCTCCTTGCATGCGTTATCAGATCTGGCCTTAGTCAACCGCCCCTCTCTCCAGTCCTCTATCGCATCTTTGACCGTGCCCGTCGCTCCGACGAAAACTTCCACGCACTGCTCAGCAAAGGCCTGGATCGCCTTGGGCCCCAGGCCGCCTACGATCATGACTTGAACACCCTGGTCCTTGAGCGTATCCGTTGGCAGAACACTTCCACCCATGTGTTCGCCCTTGTTGGGCAGGATTTGCACTTCTTTGGTTTCGAGATCCACCATCGTGAAGGTAGGAGCCCGTCCGAAGTGCTGAGAAACGGCCTCTTCCATCCCGTCGTTGCCCATTGTGGGTATACAAACCTTCATCTTATCACCATCTACATCTGCAGCTTCTTCCACTCCCACTGGCCTCTGTCGGATACCTGGTCAGCCATGTTCCAGGACCACCATGGCATCTTCCGCGACATCTTCCCCGGCCTTGTGGCTCTTGCCCCATTTGGCCTCGACAAATGCCTGGGCTGAGTTGTGCCGATGGAAAGGTGATCTTTTGCAGCCTGCCTTGCTTGAATAGCTCTGCAGCCTCTCTGACAGTGCCTTCAAGTTGCTGGTAAACGTCAATGCCCGCAGCAGTAAGCGTCTGGAGAGCATTAGGACCGACAGTTCCTGTAATCAGGGCAGTCACGTCCAGCCCGGCTACGGCCTGAGCAGCATACATCCCTGCTCCACGCGAGGATCCGGCCATGGAGTTTGGAATTGATTCTACAGTCATTTCATCAGTCTCGATAACTGTAAAAAAGAGAGAGCGACCGAACCTGGTATCAAATGTAGCATCCAGGCCGGATGCCCCTGCAGTAACGCATATTTTCATTGAACGCCTCTATATCACTTAGAACAATTATGCTAATATGCGACTTTATATTTAAGGTTAACTCGATTTCGAGATTCCTTATCCCCCCCGAATGAGGTAGAACAGATTTCAGTATTACAGTCAATATTATATATAAATAATACGATTAATCAAGTTGTTGAATCCTTTTTAATTTCTGCTAGCAGATCTTCGACTAGCTTTTCAAGCGATTCTGTCTCTATTTGTACTATCTCCACGCCTGCCTCAGCGAAAACGTATCCTGGAGCTTTTCCGGAGAGATTCTCTCGGGTCAGGATCACGTCCGGCTTATGGCCGAGCAGAAACTCGGCAACCCTCAGACCGCGACCTTTGGTCAGATCTCTGAAGGGGTTGGTCATCACATCTCGTCGAGAGACGGTCTTCTGTTGGAGATCTATCTCCACCAGGCTAAAGAAAGGAGCCTCTCCGAAATGGATGCTGATCTCTCCATTGGTATCGGCCAGGGGAAGAGCGTAGCGAATCTTTGTCCTGATCTGGGGTTCGTAGTGTATTAGAACCCGATCCACGTGGGGCACTGTATCTCGTATCTTTTTCTCCATGAGCTCGCTTGCCTGGTGCGCTCTCTTCAGGTCTGAGATACGTAGCGTCACATTAACCTCAACGAAGAGATACCGTCCAGAGTTGCGGGCTGTGATCGTTTTTACAGCACTAACTGTCGGTTCAGCCTCGACTACGGCTCGGATTTCCGCCAATGTCTGAGCGTCCACAGATGCATCCAGGAGTACACGCATCCCGTTAACTAGGATGTCCCAACCCGCCTTGACCACGAAAATAGCGATAACTAATGCTGCGATTCTATCCAGAGGAACCTCAAATCGCTGACCAAGCAAAGCGAAAAGAACTATGGATGCAGTAAGGGCATCCACTTTGAACTGGCTGCCATCTGCAATCAGGCTCGGAGAATTCGCTATCTTTCCCACCCCCGCCTCAAAACGGCCGAACAGAAGAGGGACTGGGATCATGAGACCAACCGCTAATAGAACCCATCCGCCGTAGGGATTTATCAGGCTCTCCTTAGTCAATGCTTCCCGGACTATCTCGTAGGCCGTCAGGAAAAGTAAAAACGATATGAAAATCGAAACTAGATTCTCCACTTTGTAAAAACCGTATGGGAAGCTATTGCTCTTCCAGCTAGATATGATCAACCCCATTATTAGGGCTAGAGACCCAAAGACGTCAACCAAAGAGTGTATGGCATCCGCACGCAGAGCTAGGCTCCCTGTAACCACAGATAGGGCCAGCTTGGCAGTTACTAAAGATATATTTAAAATCAGGGAATATAGAGCTACTTTGCGGATTGAAGACTCGCTTCTGCGGAATCCATTCCAGACCTTCATGATTTCCTCAACCTCGCGAAAGGACTACAATAAGTGTCATTGAGATTGCCTTACCTTCGATTCCTGATCTATGCTTTTCTCCGATAGTCATGTTATCCCTAATCGTAGTATAGATTACAGCATTAGCCTCCAAAAAGTATTTAGATTATAGAATCCAAGTATTTTAAAATCTTTCGGCACTTAGGTTTCAACTGGAGGTAACACAGATGTGTTGTCATAATAGCGATAAACACGAGCACAAGCATAAGCACGATTCTGGAGAGGAACATTCTCACGAGCATTGCCATGATGAAGAACATCACCATGAGCACCACTGTTGCCACTGAGCTAATGAAACTTATTTTTCATGAGAGTATCATTTATGCATATTCTTTTCATTTTTGCGCGTGATCCGTAGGCTAATGCTTATCTCGGTATAATCTTTGTTTTCTGATTCATCGTTTTTTCGAACTTTTCCTTAAACTTAGTCTGTACTTCTGTTACAATTAGCCGGCCGTTTTCATACGCCTCCCTGAATATCTCCAAGCCTCTTGCTGTTTGGAGGTATACAGCGCATGTACCCTTTTCAGGTCCAGCCCCAACAGACAAGTCCGCAGTGCCGGGCATGAAGTCACGGCACTTTTTGCACCAAGGAATTGAATATTCGTGCGCTTCCCTGACCGGCCTTTGGAAAACGGTTTTTCCTTCTCCATCGACGAGTCTGAGTTCCTTGTCAATTTCAAATCTCTTAACGTCTTCTCTCTTTATTCCTTTGCCTACGTAATTCCAGAATTTTTCTGGGTTGAAACTGCCAAGACAAAAAAGCCCGATTTTCAGGTAAACCTCGTCAAGTTTTACCCTATTAGATCCCGAGTCAAGAACTTTCAGTTCACCTGGTGTGACCACGATTCCAATATCCCTGAAGGTATCTATTGCTTTTCTAACCATCGCTCGATAGTCTCTGTTGTTTATGGGAAAATAAACGCTCCCTGTATAATTTCTCAGCTCTTGTGAATCGGTCGCGAGAACAGGAAATGTATTCCATTGAACATCCTTCCCAATAACTACCGCCCCTTTTATTATGCCCTCATCAAGAGCGTATCCCAAAAGGCTTGTTACAACACCACCGTCCTGCACATTTGGAATTTTCTCAACTGCTTTTGCCTGATAAAGCGAGCCTATTTCTAAATTCACGGTTTTTTCGAATCTTTGGGCAGATTCTTTTAGAGTACTTCGTGTATAATTCATAATTTAAACTCAAGAGTCGTTTTCGATAATATATGGACTTTCAAGGGTAAGAACATACTGGAAAGACATAATTTGGAAGAATCAAAGGCATGCTCTCAAGCCAATTTTCCGATAAGAACCTTTTAATGCGAATTCCCCAGCATCTCTTTTTGTTCTTCTTCGGTGATCTTGGCTAGAACTTCATCCGGGAACCCGGTGAAGATCGCCTTGCCGTTGCGCATGAGCAGTGCCCTATCGCAGGCGTTCTTAACGAAGTCCAAGTCGTGGCTGACTATGACAAAGGTTTCCCCCAATTCTTCTCTGGCGTTGAGTATGGATTTTGTGACCTCAATTTTGGTTATAGGGTCCATGGTGCCGGTGGGCTCGTCCAGGATAACAATGCTTGGCTCTTTGATCAGGACCTGGGCCATGGCTATCCTGTGTCGCTCTCCCTCGGAAAGCTCATCGGGCATCTTGTCCAGAACCGCCTCAGCTTGCCCATCAGTGAAGCCGACAGTCGTCAAGGTGTGAACGGCCTTTCTTTCTGCCAGCTCGAAAGGTAGAGCCAGACCGATAGACCCTGTGAGGTTGTCGATTACGGTTCTTGAAGGGTAAAGGGTGTACTCCTGGTGTAGGACGCCAATGTACTTGGTGGCTCTACCCCGGCCATTGGACCCCAGGATGTTCATGTCCACCCACTCGTCTCCCACTCTGACCCAGGCATTCCCAGAAGTTGGGGTTATGATTCCACTTATCATCTTGGACAGTGTGGTCTTTCCTCCACCGCTCATTCCAACAAGGCCGAAGATCTCTCCTTCTTTCACATCAAAGCTAACAGAATCCACTGCCTTGACCACTCCCCGGTCTATACTGATGTACCTCTTGGCCAGATCATTTACCTTAATTATCGGTTCTCCGACCTTTACAAGTTCTCGATGACCCAGTTCGCCTGCCATCAAAAGGAACTCGGAGGCCACATCCTTGGGATCTCCCATGCACTTGATCTCGCCCTGGTCCAGAAGCACCGCCCTATCGGTGAGGTCGATCATCACATCCTCCCAGTGGCTGGTGATGATCAGAGTCATTTTGAAATCCTTGACTGCTCTTCTTATGGACTCGTGGACGACCTCAGCGGTCGATGGATCGAGGGTTCCCGTGGGTTCGTCGGCCAAAAGCAGCATTGGCAGACTTGGCCAATTGTCGTGCCAGCACCACCCGCTGCTTTTCTCCCCCTGAGAGCTCCCTGGCGACGTGCATCATCCTGTGGGAAAGGTTGACCTCGTCCAGAAGGTCGGCGGCCTTTTGGATGCTTATGTTGTCTCCAGATTCTTCCACCGCTCTCATGACGTTGACTATAACCCGCTCGTCGCCATAAAGGGCAAAGGTCCTCTGAAGCATTATGGCGACTCTTCTCACGATGTCCCTCCTCAGAGGGTCATTAACGTCCAGAGCCACAAAGTCTGCATCTTTGGGCTCTAAAATTCCTCCACACCTACATTTCTGCCCGGCGTGGCTTGGAGGTTCCACTTGCCGGCAGGTTTTGCATCTGGCTACATGGTAGATCACACTGCCAGTGGTGTCCGGGAATGTCTCCACTCCTCGGAGCATGTGCATTAAAACGCTTTTTCCCGAGCCACTCTTGCCTAGAAAACCAACCGACTCGCCCTCCTCTATGTCCAGATTGATTTTGTTGAGGGCTTTCACATCACCAAAGCGAACTGTCAGATCCCGGATCTCGATAAAAGGTGCCAAACTATCATACCTCATGGACTGAGCTTAATGCGCATTTCGGATTCATTGACCGATTTTCTGTCTTGAGAACAATTATGTCGTATGCGACGTTATATTTGAATTTAACTCAATCTGGATTCACCATATTGACTCTTGAATAGGTTTTGGTTAAGATTCAGTAGACTTGCCCGTGCCTTTTTTTTTCACTGGCGAACCCTCGTTCGTCTCGCTGAGACGTTAACCTCTGAGTAATAGTAACTTACGGGACTATATAATTAAATATTTCTATAGGCTAAGGTTAAATATAACTTAATCAAGATGATATTTCATGTGTCCTTGCAGAGGTAGACGCCGAGGAAGACGCTGGATTTCGGAGCTCCCTCAGGTCAGATGCTTTTTGCCCGATGGCTGCCCGAGAACAGAAGCAGTCTGTTTGAGCCTTGAGGAACTGGAGGCAGTGCGCCTGGTAGATCTTCTTGAGCTGGAACAGGAGGAGGCGGCATCTTACATGGGTATTTCCAGGAAGGCCTTCTGGAACGATCTATCCAGTGCCAGGAAGAAGATATCAGTGGCACTCGTCTACGGCATGGGCATCCTTATCGAGGGCGGGAGCTACATACTGAGAGAACAAGAGGAAACTGCGACCACTACAGAGCCATCAAGTCAAGCCGCAGGTGAAGTGGAGATGGCCCTGATGGAACGGGAACTGCATCTTCTTAGAACCAGGCTTGATTACATCATCGCCAAGATGAGCTCCTTGAAAGGAGCCGAAGGTGAAGCGAAGAGCGAAACCGCAGAAGAAGGTCTCAATAGGGCCGATAAGGCTTGAAAATCTGCCGCTAAGCCTCCATACACTTTTATATTTCGATCTCATTTTATTATGAGAAAGCTTAAATATATGATCTCATCAGCTACTTTTAGCGAGCAATGACATTGCCTACTATTCCTAACTTACGGTGATTATGATATGAACGGTTCTGCTAAAGAAAGCTGCGATGGAAGCTGTGATTCCTGCGGCAAGCGCAACACATGCACCGATCCCAGGGAGCAAGACGAGACGTCGATTCGCATGGAGCGGATAAAGCACAAGATCGTTGTGGGAAGCGGAAAGGGTGGCGTGGGCAAGAGCACAGTGACCGTCAACCTGGCCGTTGCTCTGAAGCGCAGAGGCTATAGCGTTGGCATCATGGACGCCGACATTACCGGCCCATGCGTTCCCAAGCTCATGGGCGTAGAGGACAAAAAGGTTCGGCCTGGTGAGGAAGGCATCGAGCCCGTTGATGCCGATGATGTGAAGGTTATATCCATGGCCTTGCTGCTTGAGAGTAAAGACTCGGCCGTTGTGTGGCGCGGCCCTATGAAGATGGCGGCCTTGAAGCAGTTCCTCTCCGAGGTGAACTGGGGCGATCTGGACTTTCTGCTAGTGGATCTTCCTCCAGGGACCAGCGACGAACCTATCAGTGCAGTACAATTGATACCGGACCTGGATGGAGCTATTATTGTAACCACTCCTCAGGAGGTGGCATTGCTGGACTCCAGAAAAGCGGTCAACATGTTCCTCATGATGAAGGTTCCAGTCCTTGGCATAGTAGAGAACATGAGTGGTCTTATCTGCCCTCATTGCGGTGAACAAATAAATGTGTTTAAAACAGGTGGCGGGGAGAAAGCAGCGAAAGAGCTTAACGTGCCATTCCTTGGAGCCATACCTTTGGATGCGGAGATTGGGAGATTGGGCGACCTTGGCCAGGTCTTCACAGGAAAAGATACTCCTGCTGCTAAAGCCTTTGACCAGATAGTTGAAGCCATCCTGCAGAGGCTTTAGCGACGTTTCGGTGTCTCCGCGTATAGCCGAAATCTTTAACTATTTAGTCCCATAGCAAACAAATTGAGCCTCTCGATGGACGATATTGTGGCATGACATTGCGGAGACTCTGATGATGCCGACATGACTCGTTTCAAAATGAGGTTCACCTCCCGCCAGAGCTATGTCGGCCCCCCCTCCTTTTCCTGCACTGCGCTACCACTTTTTCTCAAATCAAGCTATTAATTTTTGTGTGCAACTCAACAGGGAGGGAGTGACTCTAGCTCAGAAGGCCGGTCCAGGAAGAGAACACCCTTATCTAAACAGTTTTAGAGCTTTTTTCTGTTAGCAAGCTTGGGTCAGTCTTCCTGATGTAGGCAAAGATCAAAGCGGTTACCAGTGCCTCGACGAATCCAAAGAATAACATGTTCTCCAAAAGCATTGCCGGAATGGTCACATTAAGCCCGTAGGGCATGTACAGCGGCGTGCCATTTGCATCGTGTTCCAGTATCGGTTGTAATCCGAGTTCGAAGCCTGTAACTCCTGCCGCCAGAGAAAGAGAAAGATAACCTGCAATAGCAGCTGCAATTAGTCTCCTAGACGAGTTTAAGTCCGAGGTCCCGCTGATGAGTCTATAGCTATAATATGCTGCAAATGGAATCACTACTGCCATGTTGAAGCAGTTGGCGCCGATCGTTGTAATTCCACCGTCGCCGAAGATCAAAGCCTGAAGGACAAGCGTTACTGAAATGGAAATGACGGCAGCCCAAGGCCCTAAGATTATTCCTATTATCGCTCCTCCTACAGCATGTCCCGTACTGCCTCCGGGAACTGGCACGTTGAACATCATAATTACAAAGGCGAATGCTCCAGAAAATGCCAGAAGGGGCACCTGCCTGGACCTGAGTTCTCTTCTCATTTTGTGTCCAGCGTACAACCAGATGGGAATCATGACCAAGTAAAGCGTAACATAAGTATATGGTCCGAGGTAACCGTCTGGAATGTGCAAATTATCACCCAAATAAGCTTATACTGTTCCTTTATAAAACACTCATGATTCGATCATTTTGTATTTCCAAAGATTCTAAAAATTGAAGAGAGAGTAATTGCCCAGATTGGTCGTAAAGACGGTCAAGTCCACAGCATCTACACTATCTTCCCATATAAGAGGATGAAAACACCAGAGGCTGTTTCTGCCGAGTACTCAACGACGTCTGATAGGACAATTTGGTCGGATCATTCGCGATCATCAAGGATCATGCTTATCTTTGGGGTTATTCTATGTACCATGGGATGATGCAATGCATAACTCGTGCCTGAAGGATCGGTTGTCGGTATCGATAACTCGATAGAGATGATAACCTTCGCCCAAGGTAAGTTTCCCCAATCAAGTTGGCCCAATCTATCCTTCCAGTATGGAGATGCTTCTGATTTAAAATACGTGGACGAGTTCGACCTTGTTGTCTCTTTCGCTTGTCTACACTGGGTTCCGGATCATAAACTTGTCCTTGGAGGGATAAAACGCAGTCTCAAATCAGATGGCGAGCTCTTTATTCAATTTGGAGGCCGAGGTAATGCATCCGAGATTTTGAAAGTCATAGAAAACCTGATTTCCAGAAAGAAATGGGCCAGTTACTTCAAGGATTTTGCATTTCAATACGCTTTTTTTGGACCTGAAGAGTATGAACGCTGGCTAGATCAAGCAGGATTAAGGGCTGCAAGAGTTGAATTAATTCCAAAGGATATGGTCCAGCCCGGCCTAGAAGGTCTTGCATCCTGGATAGGAAGTACATGGTTACCGTATATTGAAAGGATACCAGATGAGCTTCAGCATGATTTTATCCATGAGATAGCTGAGGGCTACATATCTGCTCATCCGCTAGATAGTAATGGGCAAGTCCATGTTAGAATGATGAGGTTGGAAGTAGAGGCCGAAAAAGTCTAAATTACAGGGTAACCTCATGCGTAGTTTCATCCTCTGCAGCCAAAAACTGATGTAGAAGAAACCTTCGAGAAGATGCTTATAAGATTCCGCAGAAGCTGCAATACACACAAATCAAAAGATATTTAATTGACAGCAGGGTAGTGTGCCGAGATTTCTGTAATTTGGAGTTGCCCTGTATCCCAACATACTCAATCAGCATCCATAGATAAATACTTTTTAGCGGTCAGCCATTCTTCGTTGATATCGATGAGGATCGAAACCCCTAACCTCATGAACGAGCTCTCACTTGGGAAGGCACCGACTACCCTGGATCTTCTTTTCAGCTCCTTGTTGATCCTCTCCAGCCCGTTTGTAGTCCGAATCCTTCTCCAGTGACCTCTGGGGAATGCCCTGTAATTCCACAGACTGAATCTGAAGCGGTCGATAGTGTCAGCAGATTTCGCATAACCTCTTTCCCTCAATTCTTTCGCTAAGTCCTGTATCTTGATTTCGTCTTCCAGAGCGATCTTGATCTTATCGGCGATCTCCTTATGATACTTCTTGGCAACGTTTCTCAAGACCGCTCTTGAAAAGTGAACGTGACACATTTGCCATGAAGCACCAAGAAATGATTTCTCAACCGCTTTCTGGATTCCCTTATGACCATCTGATATCACGAGCTTTACTCCGGACAACCCACGATCCGCCAGATCTTGAAATAATCCCGACCAGAAGAGTTCATCTTCACTGTCAGCTATTCTTGCGCCAAGTATCTCGCGATAACCGTCATCTCTAACACCTGTGACGATCATGAAAGCTTTGGTAACATATCTTGATTCTGTTCTTACTTTGAAGTAGCTTGCATCTACATAAAGATAAGGAATAGGACGTTCGATAGGTTTCTTCAGGAATTCTTCTACCTTCTCGTCAAGCTCTTTGGATATCCTGGAAACGCTAGAGGCAGATAAATTCTCGATGCCAAATCGAGAGACAATATCTTGGATTCTCCTGGTTGAAACCCCCTGGAGATACGATTCGAGTACAGCGTTGACCAAAGCCTTCTCTACGCGCGAAAATCTGTCGAACACCTTGGTTTCGAAGGAAATTTCACGGAATTGAGGTTTCTTGAGTCGGAGCTCTCCAACTCGCGTCTTCAGAGATCTTTCCTTGTAGCCATTCCTATGTGCCTTTCGGGATTCGACTCTCTGATACGGTTCTGCATCTGCCTGTTGCGCCGCTTCTAGCTGCATTACAAGGTTCAAGAACCAGGTCAGAAGCTTCTTTAGTCCATCTTCCTGATCGATAAGGTAATCTTCCAAGAGTGCTATGGGTATCATGGTCCTGTGTCCTCCTTTTCTCAAGATTGGATAGGATACAGGGCCGATAATCATTCTTATTATCAAAGTACAGAAAAATCGTTACACTGCCGATTGTGCCAGAGCATAGCGATTCTTAGGATATGGAATATATACTGCAAATGCAACTGGGGATCGAGCTATGAAACGTATTTATAAAAATATCAATGGTCCGGAGAATAACGAAAAATAGGGTGAATGGTCACAGGTTGTACATACCTATGCTACTTCTTACTGGATCTTCAGGGCACATCTCTTCAGCGTTTCGGCCAGTTCTCTCATTTGCACTGGCTTTGCAATATAATCGTCCATGCCAGCTTCAAGACACATCTCACGATCGCCCTCAAGAGCAAAAGCTGTGATAGCAATGATCTTAGGCACGTTCTCGGGCCGCAGTTTGCGTATGACCTTAGTAGCTGTGACCCCATCCATCTCAGGCATCCTGATATCCATCAGCACCAAATCGTAATCCTGACGTTCAAGGGCCTGGATAACTTCACTGCCGTCTGCCACAGCGTCAGCCCTGTAGCCCAATCTTTTCAGCATCTCGACAAGCACCCTCTGGTTCGAAGGGTTATCTTCAGCTACGAGTATGCGCATGGGCTTCAGCCCTAGTAAGCATTCTGAAGCGATTCCGCTATCCATCCTTCCGAAATCCAACTGTTTGCCTGGAATGGTCTCAGCCGGAATCATAAAGTGGAAAGTCGTGCCCTTGCCCTGTTTACTCTCAACCCAGATCCTTCCTCCCATGAGTTCCACTAGCCTCTTGGTTATAGCGAGGCCAAGACCAACACCATCACGTTTGCGACTTAATGTGCGTTCAACCTGGACAAACGGCTCGAAGAGTCCATTTATCCTGTCCTGAGGTATGCCAATCCCGGTGTCCTTGACCTCGAAGAATATCTGGTGCCTGTCATCTTCGACGGCCTTGGATGAGATCGACACGGATACGTTACCTTTGTCGGTGAACTTGACTGCATTGCTGAGCAGGTTGACTAAGATCTGCCTGAGCCTCCCATGATCTCCGATGATGGTGTCTGGCGTGCCGTAGTTGATCGTCTCGGACAGGTTCAGCCCTTTTTTGCTTGCTTGAGTTGCGACCAAATCCAGGGATTCATCGATCAGATGCTTTAGACTGAGCGGTTGACGCTCTAACTCTATCTTGTCCTTTTCAGCCTTGGAAAAGTCCAGGATATCGTTAATCAGGGAAAGGAGAGCCTCACCACCTTTCCTGATACCTTCGATGTACTCCTTCTGCTCCTGAGTCAGGGAGTCATCCAGAAGGAGGCTCGAGAAGCCGAGTACGGCATTCATGGGAGTGCGAAGCTCGTGAGACATGTTGGCCAGGAATGCGCCTTTGGCATTGGCGGACTCTTCGGCCGCCTCTTTAGCCTTCAGGAGATCTCTCTCAGTCTTCTCATGCGCTGAAATTTCCATCTGCAACTCTTCATTGATCGTTTCGAGGTTATCTTTCGCATCAGATAGCTCGGCGGTTCTCTTTTGGACCTTTTGTTCAAGCTCATCTTTAGATTTGCGGTATGTGTTTAGCTGGTTAGCTTTGCCGTTAGCATTTGGAGACAATCCAGATCTTTCTGTCCCCAGGTTGCCAGCACCGTCATGATTCGCTCGTGAATCGATGTCCCTTTTTCATTGCGCAGCGTGCCCAAGATCTTTCTCAAAACGACATGGGGTCGCAACGCTCTCTCTGCTCTATTATTGGTCGGCTCTACGCCCGGATTAATGATAAACGTGAACCAGTAATTGAATCCGTTGCTAATTTTACCGATGAATTTTTGGATTATTTCTAGAGGATACTCTTTCATGATCCATTGCTTTAGCGCTTCTCGTGCCGAATGCCATAAATCCGCTCGGATTTCTGGTGGAGGATCACTTTCCAGAGCTTTAGTCAATGATTCATAAAGCGTTTTTAGCGCTTCATGCAACGGAATCGCTTCCTCGAACTTCTCGGCAAGGTCTTTCGATTCTCGAAGTAGATGGGCCCAACATCGTTGCAAGCGATTTGTGAATTTAGCATAAGGTTTCCACCCATCGCATACGATTATTCCCTTGAATCTCCGTGTCAGAACTTCCGTCAGAACCTTCATGCCTCGGCTCTTTCGAATCACGAAAAATGTCTCAGATTGTGTGGTAAATGTCCAGATCCAGTGTTTTTCTCCCTGGACGTGGATTGACGTTTCGTCTACGTAGAGAATCGGAGCATCTCGAATTTTGTTTAAAATCGCATCGTATTCAGATCTAACGGCATCAGCAGCGCGCCGGGTTAAATCAAGTATCGTAGCAGGACTTATTTTCAGCCCATACAGTCTCTTCAGAGCGTCTCGGATTTTTCTGTGAGGCAGTCTATCTTCGTATCTGAATAGTGTCGCCAGTGAGATTATGTTTTTACCAAATTTACCTTCGTGTGGGCAGTCAGAATTGCCTGCAACAACTTCTTTTTGGCAGCAGGGACATCTGTAATGCGCGATTTTGTATTCAGTGACGGTGATAGGTTGAGGTTCCGGAATTTCTTCAATAATCTTCGAATCAATTCGAAAAGGAAGGCCAAGTTCTGCTCCGCAATCTGGGCACAGATCCATTGTAACTTCCACTTGCTTATCTGGAGTCGCATAAGGTCTCGCTAAACCTTTGTGCCCACTCTTTTGACCGGGATTTCCCTTGAGGTTCTTATCCTGACTTATTCTTTGATTCCGCCCTCGTCTTAGACTTGGTGGAGTATGTGCATTCTCATATTGAACTAGTCGAGCCTCAAGTTCTCGTATTTTTGCCTTAAGCAACTCATTCTCACGCTTTAAAAGCTCATTCTGTTCCCGAAGTTGCTTATTGATCTCTCCTTCGTCCATAATCCCATTTGAGGATTATTATCATTATATTATTTAATTTTTCTGGTCAAAATGGGTTAGGCAATTTTGGATTAATTCACGTGGGAGCTAAACACATACGATTTGCGAAGCTCCTCTTCAGCAAGCTTCCGCTCGGTAATGTCCTGACCTTGGGCGATGGTTGCGACAGGGGTAGCTCCGTCTTTGCCGTAAATATTTGCTGAGTTCCAAAGTACTGTGCGGACAGACCCGTCAGTCCTGAGGATCGGTATTTCAACTACTTCCCAGCGTTCTCCAGAGTTAGTACGTCTTATGAGCGCTAAAGAATTATCCTTGTCCACATCAGGGAAAAGTATCTCCAAAGGCTTGCTGAGAACATCCCGCGCATACAGACCTGTCAGCTTTTCGAATGCGTGGTTGAATCTAGTGATATTGAATGACGTGTCCCATACAATAATTGGTGCATTGGCATAATTGATCAGGCTCTCAAGATAGTCCTTTGCCTCACGCAGCGCTTCATCCATCCGTTTGTGTTCGGTAATGTCGCGGATGACTTTGACAAAGCCACGCAGTTTTCCCTGCTTATCACGCAAGGCTGTGATATCTACGCTAGCCCAGAAACGGGAACCATCCTTGCGAACACGCCATCCATCTTCCTCAGCATGCTCTTGGGAAATGGCGGCATCCAATAGCGCATAAGGTTTGTTCTGGACAACGTCTTCCGGAGTATAAAAAATGGAAATGTCTTGGCCTATGATCTCTTCAGGCTTGTATCCTTTGAGGCGTTCAGCACCCTCATTCCAAGTTACAACCCTACCTTCTGGATCAAGCATGAAGATGGCATAATCCTTGACGCTTTCTATCATCAAACGGAAACGCTCCTCGCTCTCATGCAGCGCTGATTGAGAGCGGATGAGTTCATCGTTCTGCTGACGTAATTCCTCGGAGATGACTTCCTGCTCTTCATTAGCTTCTTGCAGTCTTATTTCCGCCTGTTTGCGTTCAGTGATGTCCAGGCCATAGGTGCGGATATTCCCTTTACCGCGCAAGGAGTACATTGCCTGCTGGTACCATCTCTCTCCAACGGATATGTCCCGTACATACGTTCTTGTTTCGTCATCTGAAAACGCAAGCATCACAGCCTCCCAATCGGCCAGCAAAGGATGACGACCTTCGCTTTTTTGGAGGTCGGGGAATAACTGTTGAGCGGCAGGGTTAAGGAACTGCACCTTTCCGGCCCTGTCAACCTCGATAATGGGATTCGGGTTGAGTTTAGGGAAGGACGCAAGCCTCGCCTGCTCCTCCTCGGCCTGCGATCGTTCGATGATGTCTGCTGTCAGGCGGGTCAGCAGGTCCAGACGCTGCAGATCCGGCTCATCTGGTCGGCGCGGGGTTCGATAGTGAGTGGAGAGCATCCCCAGCGGATTGCCGGAGCGGTTTAATAACGGGGTGGCCTGGACCGCTCGCACGCCTGCATCCAACTGGACCTGCAGAGCTGGAGAGCCAACAAATATGGGACTTTTTGTGACATCCTCGACGATTACCCTCTCCCCTCGTCCTAAAGCCGTGCCGCAGGCCCCCTGGCCTTTGTGAACCGAATTCCAATAGTCCAGGAACGGCTGCTCGAAGCCGTGGTTTGCCATGATCTGTAGACTGCCCGAACTCGCATCAAAAAGCTGTATGTTCCCCATGTCAGCGTGAGTGATGGCGATTGCCGTTTCGACAATCTCATCAAGTATTTCTTGTAAATCGCCTTGGCCAACAAATCTTTCGCTTATCTTATGAAGTCGGGCCATGACATCCAGGTCTTCGGCCATGCGGTCCTTAGCCGCACTCAATTCATCTTCCACTCGCTTGTGCTCGGTGATATCGCGAAAGACAAGGACGACCCCCATGACGTCTCCACTTCGGTCCCTTATCGGCGCACCGCTGTCATCTATAGCGACTTCTGATCCATCCCTCTGAATCAAAATAGTGTGGTTTGCAAGGCCGACAATCGTTCCGTTATCGAGAACCTTAGTGATAGGGTCATCGACCTCTCTGCGGGTGTACTCATTGATAATGTTGAAAACTGTCTTAGCAGGCAACATCGAGGCATCGTCAAACTTCCAGCCAGTCAATTTTTCCGCCACACCGTTCATGAAGGTGATTTTACCTTCGATATTGGTGGTGATGACCGCGTCGCCAATGCTAGCCAGGATAGTTGCAAAACGGTCCTCGCTTTTCTGCAGAGCAATTCCGGTTCGCTTGTGTTGGGCACTCTCGATGATTTCCCACCGGCCAGAACGCTTGATCATGGCGAACTGATGGTTGGCGACTACATCGAGAAGCTCTACAGCATTGCATTTTTGAAGGGAGTAAGTGCAGATGGCGAGCATTGGATACCGGCCGATGACGCTATTGACAGTCTCCTCGTACCGTGTGAAGTCGTCCCAATCTGCCTTCTCTAGCCAAAATGTATTCCCGGTCAGCCGTAAGCCTTCGTATCCCTGTTCTTGAGCTGCTTTCAGTTTTTCAACCCAACCCAGAAGCACCTCGTCTGCCGAGAACTTTCCCGATCGTGTGTACCATTGGCTGTAATCGAGGATCTCAATCTGGCCTTTGTCGATGTAATCATCAAGGTTCGGGACTGCAGCACGCAAGGCAGCAGTCGCCTGATCGACCTGTAGAGGCTCTGAGGTCACCCACATGCAGAATTCGTTTGCGGCCAAGCCTTCCTTGAAATACGGCACAAGTAACTCTATCAGGTCCTGACTGGACTCGTAGAATTGGCAGAAATGAGTTCCCCAGGGAACTTCACCGATAACATCGATTCCGGTTCGCCTCATGGCAGATTCCATCTTCCCATCACTCTGTTACTCTTTCGTCCTATTACATGCTCGCAATTCGTATTCTGTAGTATAGCCATCCAAAAGCAGACCTGGTTCTGGTTTGCCAGAAGGGGCTTATTATGATATATACCAATTGATTTGGCGGGAATAGTTGCAAAAACGTGGAAGGATTCATGCGGGGTTCTCATCCCCCACGCGTGGAAATCGCTCGCGGTAAATTTTCGTTCTTGATTTTTACTGGTAAAGAACCGCACCTTTGATCTAAAAACAGCTAACTCCTCGACCGTTTTCTTTAATTACAACATCAAATACAGTCGGTTGATATGAAGAATTGGATTACGCTAATACCATTAATCTTCCTGTTGAGTGCAACTATTTTTGTAACCCAGTCAGCTTTGGCAAAAGAAGAATCCCACACCGTGGCGAATGCATCATTAAGTGCCGCATTCAACAAGACAGAACTAGTGTCGCGTCAATATTGAAGTGACATAAAGTTTAAGATATATTATCTTCATATCCAACTTGGGGTAATAGCAATGAAGAAATATATCGTAACGCTTACTGAGGACGAGCGCAAAGCTCTTAGCGACCTTACAGTCAAGGGAAAGCAAAAATCACAGAAGATTCTTAATGCATTAATTTTGCTCGGGTGTGATGAAGGCGAGTACCAAACAGAGGGCTCAACGAATGAAGAAATCGCCCGTGTGCTCAATATAAGCATGAGAAAGATAGACCGTGTAAAAAAGCGATTTGTAGAGGGAGGTCTTGATTCAGCTCTTGAAAAAAGATTGGGAACCCGCATCTATGCCAAGAAGACCGATGGAGATTTTGAAGCCCATTTAATTGCATTGAGTTGCAGCGAACCACCAGATGGTTTTGCGCGGTGGTCTTTGAGGCTTTTGGCCGATAAGGTCGTCGAACTAAAGTACATCGACAGCATTTCTCATGAAGCCGTGCGCCAAATTTTAAAAAAACGAGATCAAGCCGTGGCAACGCAAAGGATGGGTAATTCCACCAAATCAAAACGGTAGGTTCGTTGCAAATATGGAAATGGTATTGGATGTCTATAAGCTCCCGTTTGATTCACATCATCCGGTTGTATGCATGGACGAATCTCCAAAACAGCTGATATCCGAGACAAGAGTACCTATCGCAGTATCTCCATGGCGTGCTGCCAAATACGACTATGAATACAAACGCTGCGGCTTATCCAATATTTTCATTGCATGCGAACCGTTGGCCGGGAAGCGTATGGTAAAGGTCACTGAAAGAAAAACTGCGCTGGATTGGGCTTGCTTTATGGAAGATGTCGCCGCCCAATACGAACATGCAGAAAAGATAACATTGGTGATGGACAATTTCAGCACACATAACGCAGGATCGTTTTATGAGAAATTTACGCCAGATAAGGCAAAGGCGTTAATGGATAGGTTTGAATTTGTGTACACGCCTAAACATGGCAGTTGGCTGAATATGGCTGAGATAGAGCTGAATGTCCTTACAGGACAATGTCTGGATAGACGGATCGATAAAATCGAGATTGTTAAGGATGAAGTAGCGGCATGGCAGGAGTTCAGAAATAATAAAAATGCAAAGGTAAATTGGCAATTCACTACAACGGATGCAAGAGTTAAACTATCTCGGCTTTATCCGACACTAGATCGCTGACGCGACACTAGTTTCATTTGTTGAATCCGCTCTGGCCTATGCCCAAAAGAACGGCAAAGATAAAGCACTCAAGGAGTTTAGCAATAAGACAGGCTCATTTGTCCGCGGAGAGCTCTACATCTACGCTTACGACTTCAATGGAACTTGCCTTGCACATCCATTTAAGCCCGATTGGATTGGCAAAAACAAGCTGAACGTGACCGACTCCAACGGCGTGCCAATGCTCAAGAACGTGATTAGCACAGCCAAGGATGGGAAAGGGTTTGCTTACTTCATTTTTCCAAACCCAGCTCATGGCAACCGAGACGAGTTCAAGATCGCTTACGTGATGAAAGTGGATGATAACTGGTTCTTAGGCTCTGGAATCTACCTATCGTGCTTGCAATAGGTAGCTATTTTTTTCCTTTCTAAAAGTTTGGGTAGAGTATCTATTTGGGGTTACTCTCTACCTTCTTCAGTGCTGCCTGCTGGTTTCCCGACAAGTCTGCATGATAGAACTCTTTATTTGTGGGCAATGCCATATCAAGCTCTGTCAGGTCGTCTATGGCAACTTTGGCCTTATGAAGCCTTATGTCCAAGAGGTGGCCTCCGGCAGATCTATTCTGATTTAGGAAGTGCAGGTGGTAGCCAACCACATTTATGTCCTTGGCATACTCAGGGCACCAGAACCCCACCACAGTCCCAGTGGTATTGTTGAACTGGAAGATCTTCTGAGTTTTGAGCGCATTAGTAAGCGTCGGATAGGGTACGCTCTGGGCCTGTGGGGCTCTTGTCTTGACATAATCGAAGGTTCCATCGATCCTTATTGCATAGAAGATGTTCTTGGTAGGGCGTTTGCTGTCCAGGTAGCTCTCTATTTGAGTGAGGTTGTATGTGCCATTCAGGCTGAGGTTATCCTCAGGCTTGAAGAAGGTCACCTCGGCAAAGGGAGTTGTAGCTGTGTCGTTCACTTGATAGGCATGTCCATCCGACCTCACCTGGTAGAACTGGCCGTCGAGGCCTACCATCTCCCCGTCTAGCCTATCGAATGTACCTACCCCGAAGTTGCCATGGCTCTTAAGGTCCTTGAAGGACATCGTGCCATTGAAGTCGCCCACCATCAGGGCACTAATGGTGGACGTCTGGAAGAGAGTATCATTTGAGGCCAGGGCTGCTGGCAGAAGCAGTGCCAGGAGTAGAGCCGTGCCTAAAAGCTTCTCAATTGTTGTCAAATCTATTCACCTGGGGCTTGCAGGTCGAGTGCTTGAGATATAACCATATCGCCACTGCAAGAGCAAGGAAAGATAACAGACAGGAACAAAGAGCAGCGTAACCCTTATTAGATTGATCATTTATCGCAAAAAACTAGGAGGGAAATTAGCCGTTGCGCTCATCTTGGTTGTTGGCCCTATTGGTTTGTTTGCTCTTTCTTCCCGGAGCATATTCAATAGAGGTTTCATTTTCCGCTCAGGACGGAGGAGGCTCCTGATCCTTCCTCTAGGACATCTAATCGGCACTCAATACTCTTTCTCGACCTCATCAAGCCACCTCAGTTTGATAACCTCAACTCCAGGGTCGGGTTCCTCATCATACCAAATCAGCTTGACATCAACAGGTTTGACCTGTTGCCTTTCCAGGTCCTTGAGCCTTCGCTGTTCTGGAATTCAAAAAAATGGGCTACAAGGGTTGGAAGCAAATGCATCAGTACGGTAGAAGGTGGGCAGTTGAAGGCTTCTTCTCATCGATCAAGCGTATCTTTGGTGAGACGGTTCGGGCATCTTCACCAGAAGGAATGGTCGCCGAGATTAAAAGAGCATTCATTTTGTATAATATACTTAGGAGCATATAAGTAATTAGTTAAAATAAATTATGAATTCTTGAATAACGAAATAATACTATAATAATCATGCGACACAGCATCAAAAACCAAGTCCTCCTTAAATAGTATCACTCTAATTATTTATTTTCAGTTGAGAAATACCAGTAACACGAATATGTCACTATTCAAATTACAACCTACCCTCTTGCAACAGCATTTTAAACAACCCCTAATGCAACATACCCAATTTGGAAATATTAAAATAGAGCTCAAATCCCCAATTGCGGTATATGTGCCAGATAGCTCTCTCTTAGCTCCTTCTTGTCGATGTGGTTGTAGATGTCGATGGCCTCGTGTCTGACATCGCCCCTTAGTTCTTTCACAAAGTCTCTTGGCATGCCAGCTCTTATCAAGTGCGTAGTGAACCAGTGGCGACAGCAGTGCGGAGTAAATCGATCTTCAAGTCGCTTTGAGTTGGGATCATGTAGACCTATTCTGGCTGCATGCTTTTTAACAATATAATCAACTTCTTCCGGGCTAATCCTCAATCCCTGGCTGCTAATGAACAACGCATCGATGTCATATGAATATTTTTTCTCTCTTATATGTAACCAAGCTTGGAGGGCTTCATCCGTTTCATTATCGAAGTATAGCAATCGATTTGACCTCTTTGCAGTGAGCTTCAAATTAATCATCATATTCTAACAATCTAAGTCGTCCAAATCAAGATTGCATAACTCACCCCGACGAATTCCTGTTTTGAACAGAAGGACGAGGATTGCCTTGTCGCGACTATTCAAGGTCGAGTTCACCAAAAGAGATGCCTGTTCTATGCTGATTATTTGCCTACTTTCGGAACCGTTATCATCTTTAAATTTTCTCAGATACCTCCTTTTGAAGGGAATAATTGGATTAACAGACATCAGTTCTTCATCAACCAGATATGTGTAAAAGGTGCTGTACTTTCCAACTTTTTCGTATATTTATAATATCATCAGATTAAATTAGAATATAAATTTAATAAAAAAAATAAAAAGTAAGGGTTTTATACTAGGATCAAATTCTCTCTTTTGGGAGTAGAATGATCAAAATAATAAAGGTACCATTGCAATTAGAGCCGTTCTTGAATGAATTTCAGGATCTTTTTACGAAACCGAGTTATGGATCGTTTCGAGATTTGTGTGGAGCGTTAAGCGTGTGTGATAAATCCAAGACCGTTTCCAACCTTTGTGATACTATGGCCGAATGTAGGAAAGGAAAAAAAGCACGCTCTTCGTACAATTGGTTCTTTAGCGATGCGAATTGGGACGAGGATGAAGTTGCTCAACGCAAAGTGGACCTTTTTATTGAGAAATTATGTTTAAAAGAAAATGATAGAATGTTGTTAATAATTGATGACACATACAATGAGAAGGAAGGAACTCAAACGGAAGGTGTAGGAAAATTTTATGATCATAGTAAAGAAACCTACATTTGGGGTAACAATTTTGTTACCTCTGTTATCCAATCCAAAGGATTATTCATACCACATAAAGCTAAGATGTATATCAAGAATGATGACGAAAATGAGAATTTTAGAACAAAAATGGAGATTGCCTTGGACGAGATCATTGAACCATTAGAAGTACCAAAAAGCATGGACCTTTATATCGTTTTCGATAGCTGGTGGTTTTCTTCTGATCTCTTTAACAAGTGTCTCAAATTAGGGCATAATATAGTCTGCCAAATCAAATCTGATAAGAAAATCAGGATAAATAAGGACATGTGTTTTCAGGTTAGAGACTTAGCAAACCAAATTGAGGATAAGTATTTTATTAAGACAACTATTAGTGTTCGGGGCAAAAAGAAGACCTACTATGCATTTGAAAAGAAGGTAGTCATAGACAAGGTAGGCGAAGTTAAACTTGTAGTCTCAAAGAGAAAAAAGGAGAGCACTACAAAATATTTTATAAGCACTAATGAATCGCTTTCGTCGAAAGAAATACTCTCAATTTACGAGGATAGATGGGATATCGAGACGGCCCACAGAGAGACAAATCAAAAATTAGGATTCAAAGATTACCAATTAAGAGAAAAACAATCAATTGAAAGATTTATTCAGCTAGTCTTCTCAGTATGGACTGCGATTCTCTTATGGGAAATAGACAATCCGCCATCTGGGGACGGTTCAAATCCAAGAACTATGGGCGACATGATCGACCTAGTAAAAATGCAAGCATTAGGTGAAACATTTGAATATGTGCTGATGTATTTTAATATACCCGTACCGGAAGGCGGATTGCTTTATATACTCAGAAGCATGGGATTGAAAATATAATTTGATATAATTTAGAAAATATAAATAAAGGAGAAACTTGGAAAGTACAGTAATATTTACATGCAATATATTTATCTGCACCCACACCCACAGCCCGCTTTCTTCTGCTGGCTGCCCAGGTACTTCTCCGGCGTCTCGTCAAAGGCCTTCTTGCAGCCTGGCGCACAGAAGTAGTATTTCTTGTCTTTGTACTCACTCGTCAACTTGGCCGTCTTCTCATCTACATTCATCTTGCATACAGGATCTACTGCCATATCTTTCACTTCCTCATTTCAACTCGATTAACTATATTTGCCGAAGGTATAAAATCCTTTAGTCGGGCAACATGTTGCCCGAACGGTCGAACTCGATGCCACGACCGTTTTCCAGCGCCAGATCGGACATGCTACTCCGAAAGTAGAAAAATGTCACGGGAGAGGCTACATGAATCTCTCAAACCTCTCCTTTCTGGCCTTACAAATGGGGCAGACCTCAGGAGGCACCTCACGACCACACAGGTAGCCGCAGACCAGGCACCTCCAGACAGGAACAGAAAGGCTCGATGGCTGCCTGGCGACCGCTATCTTCATCCTCGCCTCAGGTGCAGACCTTCTCTCCGGCACCGGCTCTAGCTTCTTCTCTCCTTTTAGGACAACTCCTGAGACATAGAGGGCGCAGTAGCATGCTCCGAACTCTGCCAGGTCTGGATCCCTGTAATAGCACGGACAGATGATGTCCAGATCCACTTCCTTGTCATCGGCTGCCAGCCTGCACGGGCAGCAGTCATAGCCGTATCTCTGTCGGTTGATCAGGATGCCCTTTATCAGGTCCTTGGTGAACTGGACATCCGGGTTAAGATTGTAACCGGCCTGCTTGGTATCTTTTCGCAGGCTGGAGTAGAGAGCTTCTACCTCATCGTCTGTAGGTTCACGGTAATCCCTCATTTCAGGGCCTCTCTGATCTCCTTTTCACGGAAGCCCACGATGCACTTATCACCTATGACCAGAGTGGGAAAAGAGCAGCTAGGATTGTATTGTTTGACTTTATCAATTATCTTCGATCTGTCATCGCCCCCCAGGAGATCGACGTAAATGTAGTCAAAACTAACTTCCAAGCTAGATAGGAGCTCTTTGGTCTTTTTGCACCAGATGCAGGTGCTCAGTGCATACAAAGTGACTTTGCCTTTGTCCTTGCCGGCGACATGTTCAAAATTCATGAAAGATTCACCAACTTTCGATCATATCAAGATGCTATTCAATCGATAAATAATTTGTCGGCTGGATTACTGATACGAATACAGATATGAAGATCGGTCCAACTGAGAAAGGGTATGCGAAATCTTTGGCTAGGTCTAATCCAATCCTTCAGCATTTCAGTTTGGCTCAATGGTGATATTATGATAGCAGTCGAAGCTGGGGTAGTAGAGAAGCACACCTGAATCTCCGTCTCTATGGAATTCCCAGTACCCATCAGATGCGCATACCTGGAAGCCGTTCGGATATTGGAGGTTTTCCGGAACGTAAATCATAGTTGGAGGCACTCCGGGTTCGCTTTTGAAGCGGAGTGAATAAATCCTGGTCGTTCGATCGAAGCTCTGGTGTAGGGGAAAACCTCTCAAGTTTCGGACGTATGGACGCACGTTCACTCCAAGGCCACGTGGACTGCCAACCTTGTCGATCAAGGAGTAATCTTCTTCATTCCACGCGTCAACATCCTTTACGCTATAATCCCAATAAGCGTTGCTTACAAAGTTCTTTTCCAGCTCCACCAGGGCATCGTTCACCGCCATATCCCTGGCATAAAAAGGCTGCATCCTCCACGGCGACCCGAACTCTCCTACGAACAGGGGCATGCGTAGATACTTTGCCTTTTCCTGGTGAATCAACAGAAGAATGCTGAAGGAGACATCCTCTGGAAGGGGATCGAACCTCAATGTATTGGAAACGAAATTGTACAGATGAGGGGCATAAACCAGTCGGTCCACGTCAAAAGGCGTAAGCCTTGAAGTGTACATGTCCAGGATGTGCGGCTCTACGAAACCTACAGCCTCGGGATGCACCTGTCTGATGGCAGCGATCGTTTCTTCGTACAACGGTTTAAGGAAATTGTTCTCGAAGTGACCATCGTAATTCTGTATGTTGCCGCAGGAAGGCTCGTTCATGATATCGTAACCCAGGACGTAAGGGTTATCCTTGACCCTCTTCGCCACTTCTGCCCAGGCATTCCTGTAATGCTCTCTTAGTTGGCTGGATTCGAAGAAGTTGGTAAAACATGCTCTAACGTCTCTGGACAGCGTGTAGGCGCAACCCCAGAATCTTCCCCCGAAACCGTCGTTGTTCTCTGGATTTACATCCGCTGGAAACGCCCAGGCGGGAGCTCCGTCCCCGTGAAGCCAGCGACTGTAAAGATCCTGGTGCATATCTAATAGTGTATACATGCCTCGCACAGATGCTTGATCCACCATTTGCTCAATCTTGTCCAGATAGGACCGGTCGTAGATTCCGGGCTGTGGCTCGATGGCTTCCCAGAAAAGGGTGAGCCGAACCATATTGAAACCCCAGGAGGCCAAAAGGTCCCACCAACGAACGTCTTCAAAGGGAATGAACGGTGGATTTTTGGAGTTGGCAGCGATATTAACCCCTCTGAAGTATATCAACCGACCCTGAGGATCATGAAAGCCGTCCGGCTCCAGGGTCACCATGCTATCTGCCTCATCGATTTCGTTGCAGTCCTTCATCAAATCCTCCAGTTAACGATCTAACCTATTAATATGCTTACTGTTTAAGAATAAATTTATTGTGGTTAATCGAGGATATGTTAAAGAAGGTCTATCCTTGAATACTCAGCACGAGTATTTTCGGTCTATTAGTCAGCGATTGATTATTTTGATTACTACGCATCCAGTCGCGGGGTGCGCAGTTTTGACTACCGTCCAGATCGCGATCAGAATCAAAAGTAATTTATATCATCATCACAAACATGGAAAAAGATTTGTGCAGAATCGGGCAGGGAAGAGAATGGGGTTCGTAGGCGAGTTTAAGGAGTTCGCCATGAAAGGCAATGTCCTGGACATGGCGATCGGCATCATTATTGGTGCAGCTTTCGGCAGTGTGGTCAATTCCCTCGTAAAGGACGTAGTTATGCCACCAATCGGCCTCGTTCTGGGAAAAGTGGACTTTGCAAACCTTTTCGTCTCTTTGAACAGGGTCCACTACGATACTCTGGCCGCGGCACAGGCAGCGGGTGCCCCAACCATAAACTATGGAACCTTCATAAACACTGTCATAAGCTTCCTGATCGTCGCTTTCGTTGTCTTCCTCATCGTCAGAAAAGTCAACGCCATGAGGAGCAAACCGATGCCTCTAGCACCGAATACGAAGGAGTGCCCCTACTGCAAGGAGAACATATCTCTGGCAGCCGTGCGCTGTCCGCACTGCACGTCGGAGATCGGGAAATAATTCCCGAAATCCTCTTTGTCTGCGCCATTGCTTATCTAGCTCGCCCAGCGATGTGTCAACAAGCGTGACTGAAAGCTCACCCACACTCAATTAAGGATTTAAAATTATAGAAGCGGGAGATGCATCAATTATCTAGCATTAAGCTTCTACATAGTTTAAGCGATGTAGGAGACGCTGGATCTATCGAAATTATCGACCAGTTCGATTCCCTCATCGTCCGGCTTCCAGGCACGGTCCGGGTAAACTAGGTGTTTCATAAACACTTCAGCGTTCGCTGCTATTTGCGTGGCTAGATGATCTTCACCTAGAGCATCCCTGGTCATCTGATAAGCAAACGATTTGACTTTGTTCTCGTCGAGGTATCCCAGAGAATGGATGTACTCATGAAGCAGAACATGAAAAGCATAAGGCTTGTACAGCTCAGGCTTTGTTTCTTTTATCCTTTGTAGAGGATTCTTGTTCATTACTATCACATTGGAACCCGTGGTGAAAAAGCCACCTAAGAATGCCTGCGGATGGTTGCCTAGGTCGGCCATGCCCAGCATCAGTCCGCCTCTGCTTTTCCTCATGCTTTTCAGCACCACTGCTTTGACCACCTCGAAGACATCCGCCAAGGTCCTAGCATCTTCGAGCCTTGTCTTGAAATCAATCATTGCTCATATCTAGCAAGTCTAAGTATTTAATACTAACTTCAGGTTATCGTCTTCCCTGCAATTAAAATTCCAGTGAGTCTACCTCAGCTTCTTAATGAGTCTGGGGATTCTCGCCATAATCAGCTTAACCTGAGGATCGATCGCTAGTCTCAACTGAGATATGTTAAAAAGCAAATAACACTGGCGACTTTATCTCCAATCTCCGCTGAATTTATCCCAATTATCTCAACTACATTACATCTCGCCCTAGAGATAATCAAGTGCCGGTCCAATAGCATCGTACGTCTCTGCATCCCATCCGTGTATTAGCCCATTTGCATCCGGTTGAGGCTCCTGTAGTGTCTTATTCCAGGTGGCATCTATATTGTGAATGGGCTTGATAGTTCCTTTATTGAAGAATTGAGGTGCCTGCAAGGATCCGTTAAAGGTCCCGTTCGTCTGGGAACTTGGGTTTCCTGAGGTTGTGGTATCCCCAAGCCAGCTAGCACTGGGATTTAGCGGGTTTGTTGCATTTTGCTGATCCACCAAGTTGCCGTTTACCAATGCTTTGCCTTTGGGCACTCCTCCCCAGCTCGTGAGGTTGGTGGAGTTGTTCTGCTCTACTGGCTTGTGATTCTGAGCCTGGAAATTGTTTATCCATGTCCTGCCGAAGTCGCCGCCAACAGCAACAGGCCCGGCGGAGGCTACCAGGCAGGAGGCAAGAAGTAAAATCATTATGATTACAATCTTCATTCGATAGCCTCATAAGGTTTTCAAATTTCGCTCTGCATATATTCGATATCTATCTTACATATAAAGACGTGGTATAGTTGGCTGAATTGAGATCTCGTGGCCTGGCTACAAAAGTTTTGAAGATAACGGATGCCTGAGATAATGGATGAGCCCGGCACAGGATGGCAAGGAACTGGAAATTAAGCAGTGGCTCTATTGCCACAATACCAAGGATTATTGATAAGTATTTTAAATACGTAACACTTATCTCGTACTATAACTCATTCTATAACCAATGGATGTTACAGTTGACATAGGAGGTAGGCCTGGATTCGATTGCGGGGGGTTCTGCAGCTTCTGCTACTTCAAAGGAGCCGAGAAAGTTGAGCCGTTTGGATGCAAACATTGTAGCCCTTTAAGGAGAGGATGCGACTACTGCTCCAGAATGGTTCTAGAGATCGAACCGGGCTTTAAGCCCTTCGATCAGCTCGTCTTCGAGGTGGCCCAGAAGACCTCGGGCACGAGGGCGGATGGGATAACCATCAAAGGAAATGGCGATTTGAGCTGCTATCCTGACCTGCTTAAATTAGTAAGAGTCATCAGTGGCGGTGAGATTCCCGTCTTCCTGGAGTACACCAGCGGAAAGGGCTTTTCCAGAGGAAACGAGGCCGATGCCCTTATCGAAGCGGGAGTCGGAAAGGTTAGCTTCTCTGTATTCTCCACGAACCCCGAACTCCGCCGCAAATTCGTGAACGATAAACACCCAGAGGCATTCGAGTCCAACCTCCGGACCTTCTGCGAGAACTGCGATGTATATGCCATGGCAGTTCTCGTGCCTGGAGTAAACGACGGTCCTGAGCTGGAGAGGACTTGCCGGGACCTGGAAGATATGGGAGCAAAGGGTCTCGTCCTGATGACTTTTGCCAACACCAGAGAGCAAGGTCTTATCTTCGGAAACGGTCCTATAATGCCTGGCATAGTTCCTCACACAGTAGAGGAGATCGGGAGAATGGCGACCGAGATCAATGAGTTGTGCGATATGAAGATCGCAGGGACTCCTCTTTGGGATCCCAACACGGGGGCACCTTTTGCCATTGCTCACCACAAGGAGGAGCTTAAGAAGCTTCCTTCAATTGAAAAGAGCGCCACCATCATCACCAGCTCAGTTGCCTATCCGCTTTTGTCCTCAATATTTCAAGAGCTGGGAGACAACGTGAACGTTGTGAGCGTTAATAAGGAGATCGGCAACCTCATCACCCTGGATGACTTTGCAGGCCTGGAAACCGATGAGGTGAAGGAACGGGTCATAATCCCTGGGTCGGTCCTTGCCCACGACAAAGAAATTCGTAACGCCTTGAGGCGCGACGGCAAGAACAGGTTGATCTTCAGGGGACCGGACAATCTCACCGTGGAATCGGAACGAAGCATATGCCTGACTACTCGGCAGGTCCTGGATAGGGAGATTGAGGCTTTCACCGGCCTCATTGAGGAGATCAACGATCTGGGAATTTAGACCACGAATCCGCATGAGGTTCGGGACTGTACACTAGGGGTACCGAACACCTGCCGACGAGCAGCTAGACTATTTGCGCCTATTCACCAGTGCACACTTTGGCAGCATTCTAGAATCTATGACCTTGATACAGGGGGCCTGGACAGCCGAGATGTACAGCTTTCTTTCGCCAACCTCCTGAACATAGTCTGTGGCCTTTGGCGACGCGATCTTGACCGAGAATAGCATTGGGCCTTCGCAGGTGGTGCAAATTCGTAGGTCGGTTGACTTGGATCGAATGTAATCTTCCATCTCCGGAGTCATCCTGAAGGGTGCAGTTTGGGACGGCATCTGAGAGATACTTTCGATCTTCGGCTACAATAGGTTTTAGGTGCAATAGGTTTTATATCCCTTACTCACGAGTCTTAAAAGTGAGACGCAAGAACAATGCGGCCAAGGCCAGGGACATTGCCCGACAGCGCATGGAGATCCTCTTTGAGCTGGCCTCCCAGGAGTTGCCCATCCACCCGGAGAGATCAGACAGGTACGTCCAAATCGCAAGGATGATCGGCACTCGTATACGGATAAGGATGTCTTCTCAAATGAAAAGGATGTTATGCAAGCACTGTGGCAGCTATCTCCCAGCTTCCGAAAGGAGGGTGAGATTGTGCCGTGGTGCCATCATCGCCACTTGTCTGATATGCGGCAAACAAACTAGGATTCCGTATGGAGTTGAGAGGCCGGTTGCGGTACAAAGACATCTTCAGAAATTTAAACGTGTTTGAATCCAAGAGTAACGCCTTGAAGGAACCAGGGCTAGATTGCCGTTTTGGTCGCTTAAGTCTTAAGAAATCGACGACCAGCCCGACTACCTAAGCTCCGCGAGGCTTATGCTTAAGCGAGTCGCGAAGCCGATGGCTCGAGACAGGACCGAACTATGCTGTGGCGACCCGATGCCCTTGATAGTTGACCATTAAGCGAAAGGACCACGGAGCTGCGCGCTTTGGCAATAGAGGATTTTACAGCTCTGGTGCATTCTCCCTGGCGTCGGACTTAAAGAGAAGAGCCCCCGTCTGTCTCGTGAGAACGACTAAGCCTAATGCACATCAGCACCATTAAGCTGGACTTCAGTCCACTGTTGTCCCCAACTGCTCGTATCCAATATAGTCCATTATGACTTGCTTCTTGTCGCCTATGAGTTCTTCCTCGTGTTCCAGAATCTGCTGTATCAGAGGAACAACGGGTGTTTTATCGTCCCAATTCCTTATCAGGATGTCATCGGTGCCTGCTTCTTTCCGTACCTTGTCAGCTACAAAGGCACAAAGGAAAATATCATCAACGAAGCCCAGGGGACCGTATTTCTCCTCTGGTATGGCGTCCTCGGGCAGGATGAAGTAAGCTATTGAGGCAATCACAAGAGGCGACAGATGACCTGGAAGGGCTGGATCGTCCAGCAATCGGGTCATCAACTTGTAAAGAGCAGGAGCCTTAATTATGATCTCGCTGTGCTTGCCCTTATAGCCTGAGACTTCCTGCTCGAGTAGTTTATCGAATCTCTTCATCATGAATCCTCCAGCTATCGAATGAGTGTGCACTTCTGGCCATGGTTGTCCAGTGAGCAGGCCATGTTCCGTATAGTGCTCACGTCGACGTTCGGTCAGGCCATAAACTTAGCATCTCTAATAGTGCATCGGTTAGTTAACTTTATGCCTTGACCAACGAGTGTTATTTTTTATTCTAATATCGTGGTTTGAACCGTAGATCAACAAACCTATATATTCCATTAGTCATGATTAATGCCGATCAACAATGGAATTAACTCCTGTTCAAAGAGATATCTTGACCGCCCTAATAAACATTTATCGTAAGGAGGATCGAGCTGTCAAGGGCGAGGAGATTGCAGGTCTCATTGACCGCAACCCAGGCACTGTCAGGAACCAGATGCAATCCCTGAGGGCATTGAACCTAGTCGAAGGCGTGCCAGGGCCCAAAGGTGGATACAAGGCTACTGGTTCCGCATACGAAGCCCTCAGTCTGGACACCGCTGGCGACGTGGTTGTTGTTCCCATCGTTAAGAACGGAGTTGTGGTCGATGGGGTAACTGTGAGCGAGATTGTCTTCAATAAGGTAATGTCGTCCCACGAGTGTGGGGGAACAGTACGCATATTGGGCAATGTGAAGGACTTCAACGTCGGAGACGAAATCCGAATCGGACCTACCCCAGTGAACAAGCTTTACATCCGAGGAGATGTCGAAGGAAGGGACGACACCATGTCCCGACTCATTTTTCACGTTAAAGAGATCATTTCAGTGCCGAGAATTCCAGTCAAGAAGATAGCGCAGCGGGCTGTTCATATTGATCCTAATGTCACCATTCAAATGGCAGCCATGACGTTGATTCATGACGGAGTCCGAGAGGCGCTGGTCGATGAAAGCTCTCTTGGTCTTGTCAGCATGACCGACATAACCCGAGCCGTAGCGAACGGCAGGGCCGATCTCAAGGTCAGGGATATTATGACTCACGACTTTTTGACCATAGATTCGAAGGAACTAATCTTCGAAGCTGTCAAGGTTCTGGGAAGGAGTGGGTCGAGCCAGCTCGTAGTCTTAGATTCGGGAGTTCCTTGGGGAATAATCACCCCAGCAGATCTGATCGGTGCACTCACACCGAACTGATCGTGTACCTGAGACGTCGAACGGGCCACCTTCCCCCCTTAAAACAGCAGATATTGTTTACCAGTAAATACCAGGGCGAGGGCTAGAAGGATGATAGTCCATTTGAATCATTCGTTCCTCCGCCAGGCTTAAACGATCAGGGCCTTTATGAAGAGGCTTCGTGGATACATTCATCAATATATGACATAGGTTAAATCTTTATACTCTTGGAGAAATACCTAAGCAAGGATGCCGGGAATGAATGCTGTTGATCTCGTCGAAGATTGCCACAAGGCTTTGGGAACATACCAGAGGATATTGGCCTTAGAGATGGACCCTATCCAGAGAGCCGGTATTCAGAGGAAGGTCGGAGACATTTACTCGGAAATCTCTAAGCAGAAGGATAAGGCGAAGAACTGCAAGCTGGCAATTACAGCCTACCAGATGGCCCTGGAGGCCTTTACCTCAGAGAACCATCCTGCCCAAAGAGCAAGAGTCCAGAGGGCTATCGGATCAGCCTACCTCGGTCTGGGTGAAACGGAGCAAAAGGCTGAAAACTGCCGATCTTCGGCTGCTGCCTTCAAGGAAGCTCTAAATTATTATCTCCCCGAGAGCTTCTCGACCGACTATTCCGAGATACAGGCCAGCCTTGGAATAGCCTACAGGAGACTGGCCGAATCTGAGAAGAATGAAGTCAATTGTCGGCTAGCTATAAGAGCCTGCACGGAAGCCCTCAAATTTTATACATTTAAAGACTATCCAGGCAAGTTTGCAGACGTGCAGATCAACCTGGGAATGGCCTATGCAGCTCTGGTAGAAATTGAGTCGAGAGAGGAAAATTGTGGTAACGCTATACGTGCCTATGTTAGGGCCTTGGAGTTCTACACCTTTGACCGCTCGCCATTTGTATACGCCTCAGTTCAAAACAATCTGGCTGCAGCATATACCTCGCTATCAAGAGCGAAGGAGAAAGCGACAAACTGCTGGCGTGCCATCGAGGCCTGCGATGACGCCCTTCGGGTTAGGACAAAAGAACGCTTGCCGTTCGACTATGCAGCCACAGAGAATAACCTGGGAAACGCTTATCTGACTCTGGCTGAGACAGAAGAGGGATTTGAGAACTGCCAGCGAGCTGTTGATGCTTACAGGAAAGCCCTTGAGGTCTATTCCCTCGAGAAGTTCCCTATTCAGTATGCTTTGACGGAGGGCAACTTGGCAAATGCCTACTTAGTCCTCGCCGAATCAGACCAGAAATTCGATAACTGCCGGGAAGCCGTCAAGGCATGTAAGGAGGCGCTCAAGGTCTACAACATCGAGGATTTCCCTGAAGATTATGCAGATATTCAAGGGTATCTGTGGGTTGCTCACTCCACAATGGCCGACTCGGAGTATCGTGCGGAGAACTGCATCCTGGCCCTGGATGCATGCCAGGAGCGGCTCAAGGTCTACGCAGCAGCCTGTCCGGAACAGTACGCGTCTTGCCAGAAGGATCTAGCCATAACCTACAGCATGCTGGCAAACGTGGAGGACACCCCCGAGGACAAGACATGGGATTGCAATAAGGCCATTGCTGCTTGCGACGAAGCCCTGAAGGTCTACACGCCTACAGATCAACCGGCGGAGTACGCTGAGATTCAGAACCTCCTCTGGACGGCTTTTACCACTCTAGCCGAGGTAGAGGATAAATCCGAAAACTGCCGGAAGGCTATTGTTGCCTGCCAGAGATCTATGGAGATCTACGAGAAGAACAGCCATGATTATGCAGACGCCCTCAAGAACCTGGGCTATACCTACGTAACCCTCGCCGAGACTGAAAGTCTCAAAGAGAACTGTGAGTTGGCCATCGAATCGTACAAAGCCGCCTTGAAGGTCTACTCGGCAGATATAGCTTCCTTTGAACATGCAGAAATCCAGAGGGACATCGGATACACTTACCTCCTTCTTTCGGACGTAGAAGATAAGGCAGAAAACTGCAAGATGTCAGTAAAAGCCTACAAGAAAGCCTTTAAAGCTTATTCAGACGCCTACAGAGAGTTTGAATCTGTCGAGGACCCGAGGTCGGCCGAGGCCAGGGAGAAGGCAGACAAGTGTCAGAATGCCATTGAAGCCTGCCGGAAGATCCTCAAAACTTCCAGGAAAGCCAAGGAAGCTTCAGCCAAAAAATGGCAGGACAAAAAGGAAGCATAAGCCGAAAAGGATAAAATGAAAGAACTGACCGACAAGCAGATTGCAGCGTACTTTCACCGCTCCTACGCCGCAGCAGACGGACTGTGGTTCATGAAGGTCGAAGAGAAGTGCGGTTTCGACACTGCTCTGGAGATCGACGACCAGGTGTGGAAAGTCCTGCCCAAGATCCAGGCCAGGATGCTCAAGTCCATGCTGCTGTTGGATGAAGGAATGAAGGGGCTAGGTGAAAGCATCGAGACCCGGCTCGCTCTGGAAGGGTTCGAGTTTGAGGCCGAGAAGGAAAACGACAGCCTAAAGTTCTTCATCGAGCGGTGTCCGTGGCATGAACTCATGGTCAAATCAGGCAGAGAGCATCTTTCGGAAAAGGTGAGCAGCTTGATCTGCAGAGAGGAGAACTCGGCCTGGGCCTCGGAGTTCGGGAATATCAGCTTTGAGCTGGAGGAGCAGATCTGCAAAGGCGCTGAAAGATGTGTCTGGAGGTTCTGCCTTGACCGTATCATGGATTAAGAATTAATATTAGAGTTCGAGCCTTACGGAATGCCTGGAACTTCGAGTTGTAACGCCGATCTTACATTGAGAAGATTCATATCGTTCGTGCATCCATCTTTGCTGAAACGAACAGCTCAATAAGCCCGAATTTATGAAAAATGTAATGATATATGGGGCAGGGGCAATAGGCTCATTTGTGGGTTACTTGCTCTCAGATATTGCCGGGGACACCCCAATCGAGAATGTGGCCCTTCTGGGCAGAAAAAGCCATATTCAAAAGATAATCAAAGCAGGTTTACGAATCGATTTTCCGGAAGGGCACAAGTCTCTGAGGTACAGGCATTGTTTTACTAGCCTCGGCGAACTATGTAGTTCGAACTTTTTCCCTGATAAGGTGATCGTATGTGTCAAGACATATTCTCTACAACGAGCTCTGGATGAGATAATGGCGTCCGGGGCGCTGAACGGGAATTTAAAGAAAGCGGATTTTATGCTCTTGATGAATGGAATGGGAAACAGGGACGTTTTCAAACTGACTTCCCATAACGTTTTCGAAGGCGTTACCTCTATTGGCATCAATTTTCCTGAAGATGGCTCAATCGAGCTCAGAGGAAGAGGAAAGACTGTTTTTGAGGAAAGAATAGGACCGAAAATCAAACATTTCATGAGGAAGATGTTTGAGGAAAAGGGCTTCGAGATAGAATTCGCGAAGGACTTTAAGAACCACCAGTGGAACAAGCTTTTTGTAAATTCAGTAATAAACCCGATAACCGCCCTGACAAGGGAACATAACGGCATCGTACTTTCGAAATGCCTCGAAGACACTGTCGAAAAGATAGTTGAAGAATGTGTGAGCGTTGCTGCCAAGGAGGGGTGCATAGCGAATAAAGATACCGTCCTCGACCTTGTTCACTCGATCGCCTCAAAAACCTCCATGAACACGTCGAGCATGCAACAAGACGTGCTGAGGGGTAGGATGACAGAGATCGATTCCATAAACGGCTATGTGATCAGCCTGGCCAGAAAGCATGGCATGAAAGTGCCAGCAAATGAAACATTGTACGCACTTGTGAAATCGATGGAAAATACTACCTTTCAACTCCGAAAGCAGCCTCCAGAAGCCCCCAACCCTTGTCCTTCCTATATGCCGTAACAGCCTCTTGCACCAACTCCGCGAACTTGTCCTGAGTGTACTTCATGTGGGAAGCCATCCTTTCTATAACCGGCTCTACATTCCTGACATCAGGACTCCCTATCGATCTCAGGATTATGCCGCTTAGGGCCATGAGCTTCATTCCGTCATTCATGTTGTGGCCGAGACGTACTGCCAGAACGCCGAGTTGGAAAAAGGCTGCCGCCTCACCGGACTTGTCTCCGTTCTGCTGGTAGATCTTAAGAGCACCCTCGAATTTTTCGCTAGCTACCTGGACGTCTCCTTTATGGGCATCGATCAAGGCCAGGCTGTGAAGTGTTGCAGCCTCTCCCTCACGCTCACCGATCTGTCTCCTGATCTCGAGGGCCCTCTGGAACTTCTCGGTAGCAGAATCGAAATCCTCTTTCTCCATGTCCAGGGATGCCAGACCGTAGAGTGCAGCCGCTTCGTCAGCGGGATGACCCAATTTTCTGAAGATCTCCACGGACCTATTGAGCTTCTCGATTGCAGCATCTCGATCTTTCTGGTACAGGTCGATGGCGATAAGGTCTTTCAGCGTGGAGGCTTGTCCCGCCAAGTCCTCAGTTTTCATTTGAGTTTGCAGAACCTTATTCAAATTCTCCCCGGCGTTCTCGTAGTTTCCTTTGGCCATCTCCATTGAGGCCAAGCCACGAAGCACTTCAGCTTCGCGCTTTACGTCACCCTTTCGCCTATAGACATCCAAGGCATTTCGTAGGTTTTCTTCTGCCTTATCGTATCTGCCCTGGCGTAGGGCGATTGAGGCAATTCCTTGCCACGATGTAGCATCGTCTTCTTCAGATCTGCCTGGAACCAGGAGCCCCTTCTGATACCACTCCAGAGCATGCTCGAAGTCATTTTGCTCGAAGAACGCCTGGGCCGTCCATCTTATCGGCATTGAGTGCTCGCTCTGCACAAGAAGCTCTTGGTTAAGCCTTATGACCTCCCCATAAAACCCCCGGGCCATCATCGTGGCGCTGATACGGCTTGTAACCTCAATGGCTTTATCCAAAACACCAGCGGCAAGAAAGTGCGCTCGCGCTTCCAACGAACACTCTAGGTTTGTAAGTCCAAGCTCTTCGCAGTTTTTTTCCTTGAATGTTGTGTCTAAGAAGTCCCCTGCGGCTTCATGTGCCTGCTTGGCCTCCTCTTTGCTCAGCTTTTCAGTCAGCCAGACCCTCAGCTCGCCTCGGATGACGAGCAGACAGTCGTCTCTCCGGAATGCCAGGGTTTTTTTTGTCCACTCTTCGGAGAGACCTCTGATCCGCTCCTGCGTCTCTCCGGTTACGGCCTCAAGTCCATCCAAGTTGATCGGAACCGCATAAACCGCCGCCCCGCTGAGAGATGCCCGAGAATCAGGGCTCAATGAACCGTAAAGCCTGGATGTAATCTCATCGCATAAGCTGCTCGAAGACCGCAGAGCAGACTGAGACATAGCTTCTGCCAAGGAATAAGCGGGATTAACACCTCCAAGCGTTTTGCAAGTCCGGTCAAAGCATAGCGGTCGTCCATCAGTTCTTTCGTAGATTTGAGCGAGCATTTGATGATTCAATTCTCCGGATCTAAGGCGGTCGACTAAATCGCCATCCCTTAGAAGGAACCTGAAGAAATCTGCCTTAGTCAATCCCGTAACGGCATACTCCCATGCTCTCTGGGGCAAGGTCGTAGCGTTCGCAGGCAAGCGCTCGCTGGTGATGATGGCCCTGGATCGGTCGAGGCTGTTCAGGACCAGCAAGTAGAACATTGCTACGTCAGGGTCAATTATCCGCCCTGACTCGTCCAGGTTGACCTCAAAGCCGTCGAGAACCAGGAGGAACTGGCCCAGGTTCAATGATTCTACGGCTTCCCTGAGGCGCTTATCTGCAGAATTCCCAAGAGTCCTCAAGGTGTGGACTGCGGCCTGGATGCTCTCCGCAAGATCGTTCCTGCCAAGAGCCCGGCGTTCTGCTGCCGCCCTGTGAAAGGCACTGCCCAGAGCATCGATCAACCTGGCGGCGCTTAAAGGGTTCTCTATAGAGCTAGAAATAGCGATTACACAGAATCCTGCCGATTCAAGCTCTTCTGCAAGCCGGACTGCCAGGGTGCTCTTACCTGTTCCATGACGGCCCGTTATTACCACTGCTTTGACTGTGCCCTCACTCAATGCTGGCACAAGACGCTGTAGATCTCTCCTCCGTCCCACGAAATTCTCTGTGTACCCTTCAGTCGTGCCCTTCAGGGGCGGCTGTCTGGAAAGGAAAGTCCGAGGAAGAACAGATCTTTGTAGAGGATCGAAGGTCCTGTTCTGATCAGTCAGGGAATAGAGTGACGGAAAGGCGAGCAAGGCCGCACCCTGTTCGTGAACAACCCCGATCTCCTGGCGCATGGATGTCATCGCGCTCTCTAGGGTTTTTCCAGAAGCTAAATTTCCATAGAATGCTCTCACAGCCGATTCGGCATCCGCAATTGAGCCGGGCCAGATAACGGCCAAGGGCAGACCCAACCTTACCAACTCGATTCCAAGGGTTGCCAGAACGTAAGGATTCTTGCCCTGGCAACCGCTCAGGAATACCAGCTGAACTCCTGGCATTGCCTTCAGAATCTCTGCTGACGATTTGAGATCGGCAATTCCATTGGTCCCTTCGAAGGCAAAGTAGTTCTGGGTGTCTTTCGCAACTCCTTGTCCGACTAGGTGGACGATCTGGGGCTTGAATTCATCAACTCTCTTCCTCAGCTCCTCGAAGGTTCCTAGGTCGCAAGAATCCGAGACGATCTCCATGCCATCTAAAGCTCTGAAAAAGGATTCTTCCTCCTTGACGTAGTCCAGGGATTGTCTTGGGGCGCATGCGGCAAAGACAACTCGCAAAGGTCCAGGTGGTAGCTGGCCTTTGAACTGTGACATGGAGTTCTGTTCCTCTGGCAGGCGCAGGATGCTAATAGATGAGTCGAACCCTAGCATATCTCCATCGGGAGGGCGCACTATCTCCCAGGGCAGGGTCAGAACTTCGTAGATGTCCGTGGCTACTACCAGATTGACCTTGCCAAAAGAGGTTCTGGATCTTATTTGGCCCCAAGCTGCCTCGAAGAAGAGATGGAACAGTCCTGACCCCAGGATATCCAGGTAATCGGTTGTATTGTATCGGCAGCTCTGATCAAATAGCGACTGATACTGCCCGGATATTTCACCGATCTCCTGAGACTCAACAGGCGTTAGAGTGCGATCGTCCAGGGTCCTGCCTTCGGCAAGGATGGTAAACGCATAGCTCCGTGCGGCTGGTGTTCCAGAACCCCTCACAGACAGGAGAACGGTTGATTCGCTGCTCACAATCGCCAACCGCCTTGTGCCATAGAGGCATTACGATAGATAGACCGCTGGAATGATGTTTCGCCAATCGGGTTATGAGTTACAGATTCAATAGAAGTTGGGCGGATTATGGTACCTCCTGGACGTTTGTTTAGGATTTAGAACTTCATGTGTTCTAGATTTTACGTATATTTGTCTCCCCAATCCTATGAAACTATCTCTCTACAGCCAATCTCAGGCGGATGGGCGCTGAGATCTCCTGGGAGATTCAAGCATGGGCTAGCGAAGGATATATCATGTAATCTATCGATATTTCTTTGATAAAATCGGGAGAAAAGTCGTTGATTTTAACCAGGTATTTGGAGTTTGACGCGAGCATCGGAGATGTCATCGATATAACAGAGAGGGTAGCGGCTGCAATTCGTGAATGCGGCGTGCGTAGCGGCATAACTGTGGTATTCGTCCCTGGAGCAACTGCTGCTGTAACCACCATAGAGCACGAGCCGGGACTGGTCGATGACATCAGAGCTGCTCTGGAGAGGATTGTCCCTGAAGAGATTCAGTACGCACACGATCAAAAGTGGGGAGACGGTAACGGCCACTCCCACATCCGGGCATCGCTCATCGGTCCCAGCCTGACAGTTCCTTTCCTAGACGGCCAGCTCATGTTGGGAACATGGCAGCAAATAGTCTTCCTGGAATTGGACAACCGGCCTCGAAAGCGAAGGATCATCCTCCAGATCTTGGGCGAATAGCTCAAGTCACCAGAAATTCTGCCGGAAATCCCGATCCGAGCATCTGGTCTCGTCCTATAACCCTTCGGTTGCCCTGTTCATCGACAATTGTGAGGTTGTCAAGACGCCAGGTTCCTATCTCGCTGTTCATTGGCAGAACTATCAAGCCTTTGTAGAAGCCGTCCAGCTTGGTTCCAGATGTGAGGTCGCCCGGAGCAAGAGCTAGTTCCGATCACTTGTCTCCCCGAAGGGCTTACAAACCAGGCGGTCGACAGGTTCGATCCACTCCCTTCCGCAAGGCCACTTTGGTCGTCAACAATGTGGGCCGTCAGGTTGATTGATTGAGACGACGATGCCTTTATCGCTTTGGGCTCAATGCTGAGGCCGGCCAGGCCTGGAGGCTGATTGTCTGATAAACCGTTGTTCTGCGGGCTCAGAGAATCCGAAGAGCTCTGCGAACCGGCAAAGCATTCACTGTTGCTGCCTAGTTTGATGGTCTTCTGAATGGAGAAGACGCCGACCAGGTCTTCTACGCTTCTGCCGGAAGCTGCTACATTAAAGATGGATACCGTATAAATCGCCAGAACGCATGCTACGATCAACAACATCTTGGATTGAGGTTCTGCCACCTGAAGGGATGTGACTTACCGGACCATAAAACTTTCCACCTATTGTATGATCCCGCTAGAGGAGAGTAACAGCTAAAGATGGATAGGACCTACCAAAGTCTGCTGAAATTCGTATGATTCGAAAGCCTAGAAGGCATTCTCACCACAATTTTCGAGTTACAGATAGTTACAGATAGATTCTGCGCAAGACAGTCTGCCTTCATAAATGACTTTCGAATTGAAGGAAGCGAATAACAATATATCCGCGTATTTATGCAAAATAAAATTTAGCACGGGCATAATCCAACCAAAATGAGCCTAATTGATTTGATCTGCTATGGAATTACGGATTATTTGATATCAGCGAGAATTTATAGATCTCAAAGAATTTCATTCCACTAGCTTTATATAACATATAATTGGTTCAGCTGGAGAATTAAGATCGAACTATGCTTCTCCAAATGCTCCATAGTAAGAGGCGTTACGAGCTGTGGGCGTTGGGGCCATAACAAAAGTCAGTCATAGGATTAAGCTCGGTAGGGCAGCCCAGTTATCTACGTCCAGGATGCGGAGAGATGATCAGATCATGTTGCCGGAGTTCGATGGTCGAAGGTGCTTTAAATATGAGGGACCGTATAGGAGAAGATCTTCATGGGCAGGGTAAAGCTTACTGAAACGGCTTTTAGGGATGCTCACCAGTCTCTTCTGGCTACAAGGATGCGGACCAGGGATATGCTACCCATAGCGGAGAAGATGGACCAGGTCGGGTTCTTCTCGATGGAGATGTGGGGTGGCGCTACCTTCGATACCTGCATCCGTTATCTGAACGAAGACCCCTGGGAACGCTTGCGGGCGCTGAAGAAGGCAATGCCCAATACGCCGATGCAGATGCTTCTTCGCGGACAGAACCTGGTTGGGTACAGGCACTACGCCGACGATTTGGTGGACAAGTTCGTTGAGAGGTCTGCCAAGAACGGCGTTGACATATTCAGGATCTTCGATGCGGTCAACGACATCAGGAACATGGAAAGGTCAATAAAGGCCGCCAAGCTCGCCGACGCTCACGTCCAGGGCGGAATAAGCTACACGACCAGCCCGGTTCACACCATTGAACAGTTTGCGGACTTCGCCGTTCGCCTGTCAGAGCTAGGCTGCGACTCCATCTGCATAAAAGACATGGCAGGGTTGATCACTCCCCAGAACGCCTATGATCTGGTCCGGGCGATCAAGAAGGAGGTAAGCCTGCCGATAAATCTTCATACCCACTGCACCAGCGGCATGGCTCAGATGAGCTACTTCTATGCCTGTCAGGCAGGTGTGGACATTCTAGACACGGCCATATCGCCTCTTTCAGGTGGCACCTCTCAGCCCTCGACAGAGAGCGTGGTTGCTGCCCTGGTTGGCACTCACTTTGCCACTGGCCTGGACATGGAGCTTCTGACGGAGATTAAGAGGTACTTCGAGAAGCTTGTCGAGGTTTACGCCCCTGTCTTCAATCCCATATCAGCCCGCGTGGACACCAACGTTCTGGCTTACCAGGTTCCTGGAGGAATGCTGTCCAATCTGGTCTCCCAGCTTATTGAACAGAAGGCCCTTGACAGGTACGAGGAAGTCCTGGCAGAGATCCCTAAAGTCCGAAAGGACCTGGGATACCCGCCCCTGGTAACTCCAACCAGCCAGATCGTTGGCACTCAGGCAGTGCTGAACGTCATGACAGGCGATCGGTACAAGATGGTCCCCAAAGAGGTCAAGGACTACGTGAAGGGGCTCTATGGGAAAAGCCCAGCCATGATAGACCCGAAGGTCAGGCTCAAGGTCCTATGCGACGAGGAGCCAATAACCGTCCGACCAGCCGATCTTCTGCCGCCGGAGTACGAGGCGGCCAGGAAAGCTGTCGATGCTCTGTGCCTTGCCAAGAAGGAGGAGGACTACCTGACCTATGCCCTCTATCCCCAGGTGGCACTGAAATTCTTGCAGGGCGAAGCTGTAGAGGAGCCGCTGGTAAAGAAACAGCCTGCCCATACTCACGCTGCTGAGCCAATCAATGCCGGACACCCGATGGCCTTCGATGTGGAGGTCGATGGAGAAGCCTATCTGGTGAAGGTTGCTCCAGCAGGAATGACCATCCAGGAAGCCCAGCCCAAGGCTCCCACAGATGGTGTCACGGTACCCATGCAGGGTGTGATCATAAGGTACGCGGTGAAGAAGGGGGACAAGGTAGCCAAGGGTGACGCAGTGGCCGTTCTAGAGGCCATGAAGATGGAGAACAACATCCTGGCCAACAAGAACGGCACGATCAAGGAGATCTACGTCAAGGAAGGGACAACTGTCACCCCGGGCGACGTCTTGATGTCCATAGATTAGGACTGAGGAAAATTGGTATTGGGATTATTGGGATTAGAAAGCCTGCTGGGCAAGCCATCGTAAGAGGCAATCGTAAAGCCATCAATTTAATAAGGCTAGGCCGAAGATCGGTAATAAGGAATAAGAAGTTTACAAGATTAGGAGCAACAAAGGTGTCCATCAAGAGAGAACAGGTGCTCATTGAGGCTTTGCCTTACATTCGCGAGTTTTACGACTCTGTCATGGTGGCCAAAATCGGTGGCTCCATCATGTCCGACAAGGCGGTCTTGGAGGATTTCATCCAGGACATCGTCCTGCTCAGGTACATCGGCATTCATCCGGTAATAGTTCACGGCGGCGGCCCGGAGATCTCCGAGGCCATGGAGAGGTTCGGCAAGAAGGCCGAGTTCGTGGGCGGCCTGCGGGTCACGGACAAGGAGACCCTGCAGATAGCCCGCATGGTCCTTCTGGGCAACATCAACGCAGAGCTTGTTTCCCTTATCGGCAAATACGGCGGCAAGGGCATCGGCCTCTCAGGCCAGGACGGCATGTTCCTCAAGGCCAGGAAGAAGGCGCCAGTCAAAATTCAGGGAAGAGAGCCTGTGGACCTGGGCTGGGTGGGCGATGTGGAGTCCGTCAACCCGGAGATCATCATGATCACCGCTGGCAAGGGCTACATCCCTGTCATCTCACCAATTGCCGTTGACGATGAGGGCAACAACCTGAATGTCAACGCCGACACCGCCGCCGGAGCAATAGCCATTGCTATGCACGCCAAGAAGTTCATCTCCATAACGGATGTCGAAGGCGTCCGGATGGACCCCAACGACCCGAACACTGTGATCTCCGAGTTTCCGGTCTCCGACTTCGAGCGACTGGTTGAGGACGGCGTTATCAAGGGCGGCATGATCCCCAAGGTGGAAGCCTGCGTTCGGACGGTGGAGGGCGGAGTGGAGAAGGCCCACATCATCGATGGCAGGAAGCCGCACGCCATTCTCTTGGAGCTGCTGACGGACGAAGGGATTGGGACGATGATACGCAGGAAATAAAATCGCAGAGGTTGGCAAAGCTCTTGCCTTTCGCTCTATTTTAATTTTAATTTATATCTATCTATTTGGATTGAATGTTAAGAACCATAACATTTGTTTGCCCATTGAAAATACCAGCCCATATAGCATATTGGCCGTCAATGGAGAATCAATCTCTTGCAATGTTTTTATAGTAGATTAACGATGCTCTTTCAAGAGGGATTGAAAATGGAGGATGACGATGTTCAGCAAGGTGAATCCTGGAAAATAAGGCTACATAAAGCATGTAAGGTTATCGAAAAAAAACTGCATGAAGTAGCTGAGTTCGGCAGTGTAACGATTTTTCTGTACTTTGATAATAAGAATGATTATCGGCCCTGTATCCTATCCAATCTTGAGAAAAGGAGGACACAGGACCATGATACCCATAGCACTCTTGGAAGATTACCTTATCGATCAGGAAGATGGACTAAAGAAGCTTCTGACCTGGTTCTTGAACCTTGTAATGCAGCTAGAAGCGGCGCAACAGGCAGATGCAGAACCGTATCAGAGAGTCGAATCCCGAAAGGCACATAGGAATGGCTACAAGGAAAGATCTCTGAAGACGCGAGTTGGAGAGCTCCGACTCAAGAAACCTCAATTCCGTGAAATTTCCTTCGAAACCAAGGTGTTCGACAGATTTTCGCGCGTAGAGAAGGCTTTGGTCAACGCTGTACTCGAATCGTATCTCCAGGGGGTTTCAACCAGGAGAATCCAAGATATTGTCTCTCGATTTGGCATCGAGAATTTATCTGCCTCTAGCGTTTCCAGGATATCCAAAGAGCTTGACGAGAAGGTAGAAGAATTCCTGAAGAAACCTATCGAACGTCCTATTCCTTATCTTTATGTAGATGCAAGCTACTTCAAAGTAAGAACAGAATCAAGATATGTTACCAAAGCTTTCATGATCGTCACAGGTGTTAGAGATGACGGTTATCGCGAGATACTTGGCGCAAGAATAGCTGACAGTGAAGATGAACTCTTCTGGTCGGGATTATTTCAAGATCTGGCGGATCGTGGGTTGTCCGGAGTAAAGCTCGTGATATCAGATGGTCATAAGGGAATCCAGAAAGCGGTTGAGAAATCATTTCTTGGTGCTTCATGGCAAATGTGTCACGTTCACTTTTCAAGAGCGGTCTTGAGAAACGTTGCCAAGAAGTATCATAAGGAGATCGCCGATAAGATCAAGATCGCTCTGGAAGACGAAATCAAGATACAGGACTTAGCGAAAGAATTGAGGGAAAGAGGTTATGCGAAATCTGCTGACACTATCGACCGCTTCAGATTCAGTCTGTGGAATTACAGGGCATTCCCCAGAGGTCACTGGAGAAGGATTCGGACTACAAACGGGCTGGAGAGGATCAACAAGGAGCTGAAAAGAAGATCCAGGGTAGTCGGTGCCTTCCCAAGTGAGAGCTCGTTCATGAGGTTAGGGGTTTCGATCCTCATCGATATCAACGAAGAATGGCTGACCGCTAAAAAGTATTTATCTATGGATGCTGATTGAGTATGTTGGGATACAGGGCAACTCCAAATTACAGAAATCTCGGCACACTACCTCTTCCTTGATATTTTGAATGCTTTTTAGCATGAAATCTGAATCTTCATGAAGATCATCAAAATATCTGTTGTCTTTTATTTTCAAGTCAAATGTAGTTCCGATCTTATGCTCTTTTATTTGACGTACAACTTGGTGAAAATGCCAAAGGCTGCTATTAACCTTTTGAATCTCTTCCTTTAAGTGAAAGGCATCTTTAAGGAAGGTAGGTGATGTCTTTTCCAGATTATCTTCCTCAAACTCATTTTTTATGAGTTGGATGATCTCGTAGTAGTGGCTCATTTTTTGATTTCCCATGAGAAACCTTCAAAAACCGAGAAGGGGGGACCTAAACCCCATCTCGTTCAATTTTCTTCACCTCATAACCTGCTTTGGCAATGATCTCAATCATGGTTTGGAGACTCATCTTACCAGTTGTCGAGGAAGACCAATCGATCCTAGATGTTCTTGATTTCTCCGCCCCATCTTCTTGATAAATTTCCTGGTTCATTAGAAGATGATACAAAATGCAGAGGATCTTTCTGGCTAAAGCCACGATCGCCACGTTATGCCCTTTTCTGGCCTTAACCCTGAGAAAGAACTTCCTAAGCTTCGACCCTTTCTTTTTGGCTGCGGCTTGAGCAACCTGGACGAGTATCCAACGGATGTGCTTTGAACCTTGTTTCGTAATGCTACCTGTAATGAGCTTGTCTGCCGATTGGTACACACTGGGGACTAATCCACACCAAGCAGCAAGTTTATCGGGAGTACTGAAGTCCCTGTAATTCCCTATCTCTGCTAGAATAGTTGTAGCCGCTGTGAATCCTATACCTGGTACAGACATGGCGATCTTCAAATCTTCTGTTCTTCCGGAGACCCTTTGCTTTATCTCAAGATCGATATCATCGAGCTTTTGCGTTAAGCAGTCAATGGTGTCCAGATGAGATTGGATAAGAAATACTTGGATTTGGTCTAGACCGGTTTTAATTGCCGCTCGTATCTGATCACCATTATTTCTGACCCTCTTCGAAGGAATTCCAGCAATAACCTCATCGATGTTCTTTCCCTTGATCAAGCTGTCCAGGATATATCTCCCTGATTTGCCAAAGCTGTCCGATAGAACGGAAGAGAGCTTTATGCTACATGATTCCAGTCCTTGGTGAACTTGGTTCTTCATCTGAGATCTGATTTTGACTAGACTTTCTCTTGTTCGTGTCAATCTTCTAAGCTCTCGATCTTCTTTCGGTAATATCCTCGATGGATCAATCTGATTGTTGAGAGCAACCTCTGCGATCCATTCTGAATCTAAAGCATCCGTCTTTCTGCCGGGAGTATGTTTGATCTGATGTGCATTAGCCAATATCAGCTCGACCTTATTTTCTAGAACGGCATGAACTGGATACCAATAGACTCCAGTCGACTCAATAGCCACACAATCACAATTTTCCCTGATGACCCAATCTCTGAAATTCAATAGATCATCGATGTTAGTCTCAAACCGCTTCTGCAGTTTGGTTCCGTCTCGTGTGAGGATTGTGGCAACAAGAAATCTCTTGTGGATGTCAACTCCGCAAACTTTATTCCTTTGCTGCTCCATATTTTAACCTGGCCTGATATGGGCAGATCCTTAAACCCTCGTAGGGACATTTTCCCATACGCGTTCAAAGACGCATCCATGTATGCGAGCGGTTTGATGGCTAGTTTAGATTACAGGATCGTGGTCCCAAAAATAAAACAGCCTTCACTGCCCATATCAACCATATTAAGGTTAGATGAGGCAATCAGGTTTCTCATGCTCCATGTATGAGTCAACGAATCATGAGGGTTTAGTATGGAATACAAAACACCAACCGCGAAGGTTTCCTCTTTTAGTGGTAACAGGTTAGATTCAGGTGGCTTGCATATTTCGTCAAATAGTTTGCTTCTTAGTTTACTTAAAGTGATTATGTTGTTATTTTTGCAAACTATCAGCATATTGTTTATAGTAATATTGAGGTCCGAATCATTAGGTTCATTTGAATTAAACTTATGATCAGGTGGATTGAATTGGAGATCCGATAAGAATATTGTTGGAGTTGAGATACCATCAATATGGTCTATCCTTGGAATTGACCTTTTAACCAGCTTTTTGTCGATGTCTTCGCGAGAAATAGTTATTAGCTTGCGATACGATCGAGATCTATTTCGGTAATAAGTTGAAGATCAATCCAACGTGGTTGTCCATCACTCGTTATAGGATAGCACGACTCTTCTACAGAACACTTTCTGACAATTTTTGCCTTTGTTTTGTCGGGTTCCATTTCAGTATTGAGATGGAGGTCAAACCAACGCGGATGTTCTTCTCTCGCAAACATGCAACACGACTCTCCCATTGAGCACCTTCTGACAACCTTTTTGCCTTGTTTGTCAATTTCGAGCGTTGAGATCTGTAGCTTAGATGCTGGCGGCTCAATTGTATCAGGAGGCTTTTTGTTGCGTGTAGATGCGATAGTTGCAGAAATGAGTCCGAAAAGGGGACGAGGTACCCGTAACAATCGCAACATAGGCGAATCAATTTGATAATCCGACAAATAAGGGATGGTTGGAATCGAATTCAAGAAATCGGATAATGCAAGAATGATAATGAGAAGATCAAGGATCTTCCAAGGATTTGTGATGAAAGTCCTCTTCGATTCGGCTATATAAAACTTCGAAACGTATTCTGCAACAAATGCAGCAATGATTGGGTAGTAAAGACTTTCAAAGATTGCTTCCATTGCCGGAGAGAATGTAAGAAAATGCTGTGACGGAAGAATCACGACGAAGGCTAGAATTGCTGCAAGAGCAATCATCAAGTCGTCACTGAATATCTTATTTGCGCTGAACTCAGGGTAGTGTGCCGAGATTTCTGTAATTTGGAGTTGCCCTGTATCCCAACATACTCAATCAGCATCCATAGATAAATACTTTTTAGCGGTCAGCCATTCTTCGTTGATATCGATGAGGATCGAAACCCCTAACCTCATGAACGAGCTCTCACTTGGGAAGGCACCGACTACCCTGGATCTTCTTTTCAGCTCCTTGTTGATCCTCTCCAGCCCGTTTGTAGTCCGAATCCTTCTCCAGTGACCTCTGGGGAATGCCCTGTAATTCCACAGACTGAATCTGAAGCGGTCGATAGTGTCAGCAGATTTCGCATAACCTCTTTCCCTCAATTCTTTCGCTAAGTCCTGTATCTTGATTTCGTCTTCCAGAGCGATCTTGATCTTATCGGCGATCTCCTTATGATACTTCTTGGCAACGTTTCTCAAGACCGCTCTTGAAAAGTGAACGTGACACATTTGCCATGAAGCACCAAGAAATGATTTCTCAACCGCTTTCTGGATTCCCTTATGACCATCTGATATCACGAGCTTTACTCCGGACAACCCACGATCCGCCAGATCTTGAAATAATCCCGACCAGAAGAGTTCATCTTCACTGTCAGCTATTCTTGCGCCAAGTATCTCGCGATAACCGTCATCTCTAACACCTGTGACGATCATGAAAGCTTTGGTAACATATCTTGATTCTGTTCTTACTTTGAAGTAGCTTGCATCTACATAAAGATAAGGAATAGGACGTTCGATAGGTTTCTTCAGGAATTCTTCTACCTTCTCGTCAAGCTCTTTGGATATCCTGGAAACGCTAGAGGCAGATAAATTCTCGATGCCAAATCGAGAGACAATATCTTGGATTCTCCTGGTTGAAACCCCCTGGAGATACGATTCGAGTACAGCGTTGACCAAAGCCTTCTCTACGCGCGAAAATCTGTCGAACACCTTGGTTTCGAAGGAAATTTCACGGAATTGAGGTTTCTTGAGTCGGAGCTCTCCAACTCGCGTCTTCAGAGATCTTTCCTTGTAGCCATTCCTATGTGCCTTTCGGGATTCGACTCTCTGATACGGTTCTGCATCTGCCTGTTGCGCCGCTTCTAGCTGCATTACAAGGTTCAAGAACCAGGTCAGAAGCTTCTTTAGTCCATCTTCCTGATCGATAAGGTAATCTTCCAAGAGTGCTATGGGTATCATGGTCCTGTGTCCTCCTTTTCTCAAGATTGGATAGGATACAGGGCCGATAATCATTCTTATTATCAAAGTACAGAAAAATCGTTACACTGCCAAGGAAGACCTCGCATCCTTAATAGAATTGCATACAAATAATGTTTCCTATGACACGAACAGAATCATGAAAAAAATCGCCGCCATTACATGTCTTGCTATCATTCCGGCAGTAATTGGAGGAATACTTGGTGTCAATCTCTCGGCCCTTTCGAAACAAGGCGATGGTTTTCCATTAAACATATCAGATGTTATTTTCCTAATATGTTTCCTCATGGTTCTAGGCGTTTATGCATTCTTTAAGATGGATTGGTGGTAATCCATGCAGGTTAGCTCGAATTCCGCAACACTGGGGCGTGGTCGGACTCGGGATAGAATATCCTTTGGAGTGAAGACTATCGACTCGTCGTGAAGCAGCTCCTTATGACATCCGAGCCCCCTGAAGTAGGCCAGCAAGGTAACGGGAGACCAGTATGTGGTCCAGCATCTTCCCCTTACCGCTGTGCAGGAACAAATACCTGGCAGGCTCGGGGATGTTGCGCTCCGTTGGTACATTACCCGCGTGGCCAAGTCCATGTTTCCGTGTTCCTCACGTGGTAGCGAATCAGCCTCATTTGGTCTTTTCCCAGTGTTTAAATAGCAAGAACCTGAAGGTAATATCTATGTGTGAGAGTCTAGAGAGCAGGACTGCGCCGGATGATCTCCCTTACGACCTGGAAGAGCCAGGAGACGAAAGGAAGATTACCGATGCACTCATGAAGATCTCGGAGATATCACTACACGACTTTTTAGCGAGTGAACCCGATATTTATAAGGACGATGATCTGAAAGTCCGATACCGATGAAGGGAGATATCGTACTCGTTCCTTTTCCAAATTCCGACCTCAGCACAGTGAAGCGGAGGCCAGCGTTGATTCTCTATGAAGATAGCATAGAAAATGAGACAACAATCGCCTACATTTCATCGAGGGTTCCCGTAATCCCCGCTCCTAGTGATGTCTTATAACGAGAGGTACATCTCCTTTTGATGAGTCTGGCCTTAAGTGGAATTCGGTCATAAAGTTAAATAAAATAGCAACAATAAAGACTCATTTTATAGTGGGTCTGCTTGGGACAGCCGATAAATCCTTGAGGGCCGAAGTTAACAAGGCCCTGGATGTTTGTTTGAAGCTTTAGTCCAGCCCATTAAATCGATTTTAAGGCAGGCACTCTGAAGTTTGATAAAATCCAGGTAAGGATGCCTATGCATGGCTCGATTGAAGGTCTTCTGCATAGTTCGAATCCTTCAGCACCTGCAGCCGCGATCCTATGGCCCATTTATTCTTGACTCTGGCAGCTCGAACTCAGCCACCACCAGTGCGTGGTCGGACTCGGGAATAGAATATCCTTGGAGTGAAGACTATTGACTTTTCATGCAAAAGTTCATTATGTACCTCCGAACCCCGGAAGTAAGCCAAAAGGGTCCGCGAAACCAGGATGAGGTCCAGCAAATTGGACTTCTACAGTGTATAGAAGAAAATCTCGCTAAAGGTGATTGGATGGTTTAAAATCACCCTTCAGCTTCACCAGGAATTCCGCCTAGAACATATTGTTATTGAAAGTAGTAAGAGCCAGAGTTGATAGTCTCTTGTCCTGCATGCCTAAGGCTCCCAATTTAACCGGCGTGTTATCGGATGTCGTGTTTACTGGGCTATCGATTACACGGCTGACTGCAGAGCTGTTCTGACTTACATTGCCTTTGTTGGTTTGGTTAAAGGATGAATTGTTATTTGAAAGAATCTCCCGCGAGAGAGATTTCGCAGGTAATGTCGTTTGATGGTTGCCGAGGTTGTCTCTCGCAAACTCATCATAGCTGGGCATGTCAATGTTGACTGCTGGGTCGCCCATGAAGTCGTAAGAAGAACCTCCGCTGACTGCACAAGACCCTCCACAGCTTTTAGCGTGAGGAAGACAGATGAAGGCGGATAACATGACCGCCAGAAACAAAATCGCATGCCTTGTACAAATCCCCATAGTCTCTACAATTATAGGCTGCGGTTATAAGCCCTTCGATAGTATGGTGGAACTTCAATTGAAGACATTGTAAGTGATTATTCGCGCTCTCTGTAACTCAGCTTAGCCTGCCTCAATGTCCGTTAGACAAAAATGCATTAAGCAGCTTGCTTGTGAGCGTTGAAAAAGAACAGAACAGTAATTAAACTGGCTCGGCCTGAATCGAAATTACGGACATGGTGCCTGAAGATCTAAATGAATTCAAGCACCTACACGTATGTTCAAGCATGTCAACCAAGACAATAACCATAACAGAAGAGGCTTATAACAGGCTGAATAGTCGAAAAGGTGAGAATCAGAGCTTTTCGGAGGTTATTATGCAGAACTTCCCAGCCAAACGGAAACTTTCAGAGATCCTGGATGAGATTGGTCAGGATGACGCTCTGGCAGACAGAATTGGGGCAGCTTCTGAAGAAATGCGTCATTCCAAAATGAGAGAATCAATCGAATTGAACAGCATCTCAAGGCTTATAGCTGCACTCTTCCCGCGTTCTCTCCTTTGAATCCTTCAACACCCTTGGCCGCGATCCGATGGCCCATTTTATCCTTGAATCTGGCAGCTCGAACTCCGCCACCACCGGGGCGTGGTCCGACTCAGGATAGAATATCCTTGGAGTGAAGACTATCGACTCGTCGTGCAAAAGTTCATTGTGTACCTCCGAGCCACGGAAGTATGCAAGCAGGGTCCGCGAGACCAGAATGTGGTCAAGCATCTTGCCCTTGCCGTTGTGCAGGAACGAGTACCTGGCAGGCTCAGGGATGTTGCGCTCCGTTGGCACCATAACCCGTCATGGCTAAGTCCATGTTTCCGGTGTTCTCAACGTCGCCCCTGATAGCCTCGATGGCAACCTCGTCGAACTCCTCGTTGAAGTCGCCGCACACAACGATCAAGGCTGAAGGCTCTACGTCGAAGAGCTTGTCGATGAGCATCCTTGTCTCCAGGGCCTGACCGATGCGCTTCATGCTGGAGATGAAGACGCCCTCAGCCCAGCCGGAGGCCGTCTTCCAGGTGTAGTCATCAAGCTTGTGACCGGGTATGCTGGTGGGCCGCCGGGACTTCAGGTGGAGGTTGATCACGTCCAGGACCATGTTGTTCTCCACCTTTACCTTGACGTGGAGGATGGGCCGCTCCCAGGATACCTCCTTTGCTTCGGTCTCCTCCGGCTGGGCAGTCACCTTCTGGTATCGAGGGGATGGCGCATAAGTGTGCATGTACTGATGGCTTTCGACGATCTCATAGCGGCTCAGGATCACAAGGTTTCGGCTCTCGTAGACCCGGTTGGTTCCCTCAAATGTGGTGGAAAACCTGTGGTAGCCTTCGTAGGGAGTGGACTGCAGGAGCTTGTTCAAGGCAGACAGGCGGGTCTTGCCATGCTCATCCTGGCCGCACACTTCCTGGAAGCAAAGGATGTCGGCGTTGAGCCTGACAAGCTGCGGGCGCATGATGGGGATGCGCTCGTCCAGGGTGGGCATGCGCCCGAGCTTGTCGTCGAGGTTCAGAAGATTGAATGTGGCAATGCGAAGGTTGGTAGGCATCGGTCTTCTCCTGTTAAGTCAATGTCTGTCTTGGCGGTTTATCTTTATGGTCTATCTTATGGTCTTAATCTTGTAGCAGGTTCTGATGGTTGCGAACCTTCAAGTTGGCCAGGAAAGACCTGGCAACAATTGGATTTGCCATCGTCTCCGGCAGTCCCAGCTCTTTCAGGACACTTTTGGTCAGCTCCATAGAATCGAGCGTTTGCTGCCCTCTTGAGATCTTGATAACTGCCTCATGGATGCGCTGAAGATAGCGCAGGCTTTCTTCCATAATCCGGTATGCCTGCTCCCCTTCCCTGGGCTGATCCCAAGCGGAGAGCAGAAACTTGATTCCAACGATAGCCTTCAGCCTCTTGATGGATTTGACGGATGCCAGAGGATCGTCGTATATGGGCATCTCTCCCGGCAGTGGAATTGCGTCTCCGGAGAAAAGCACCCCATCTTCTGCTAGCCATAGGGAGATCGAGCCTATGGAGTGACCGGGAGTGTGAATGACTTCCAGGTTCAAGCTGTCGCCCAGGTCCAAGATGTCACCTTCCTCAAGCACACGGTCCACCTTGACCGATCCTCCAACCAAAGAATGAAAGCCTGGGACAGGACGCTCTCTGGATTGCAGGTCAACATCTTCGATCCAGGCTTTCTCGGCCGCAGGCGCTGCGACGGCACAGCCTGATGCCTTTTTTATTGCCAGGGCGGCCCGATGTGGTCGGGATGAGAATGGGTAAGGACGAGCAGAGAAATCTCCTCAGGCTGTCTTCCCGTATTCCTGATATAATCGAATATGAATTGCTCCGAGGATGCGACTCCGCTATCGATAAGACACGTCTTTTCGCCATGGATGAGGTAAACGTAAACAAACCGCGGGACCTTCAGGCCGGATCGGTCAGTAATCTGGAAAGGGACCTTAAGTGCGTGAATTTTGTCGGAAATCTGCATAGTATGCCTCTTATTTCTGTTATTGTTCTTCTACGATTCTTCTGCTATTTTCTGCACCTTAGCTTTTTACCATATCAAAAACCCACCGGCATACACCAGGAGCCACGTTACCGCAACTGCGATGAAATTCGACATTTAACCCCTCATTTTCATATTTTGCAATTAGACCATCTATCTGATGCTTTTTCTTGAAGGTGTAAAAATGGATTGTGCATCCTTTCTTAACCAAAGGCAATAAGATATCTAGAATCTGATCCATTCCATAGGGCGTTGGTATAATTGCTCTATCGAATTTAAGATCTTTAAAATTTAGCAAATTAGCAACGCTGAGAGCATCCCCTCTAATTAAATCGATGTTATTTTCTACTCTGTTCAAACTGGCGTTCTCGACCAGCCACTTGCACGCCTCCGAATTCGACTCAATGGCCACAACCCTGGCACAATTAGCAGCTACGGGCACTGCAAAAGGACCCACTCCAGCGAAGGGAATGAGCACTCTTTCCCCGGATTTGACTTTCTGGGCCACTCTCCTTCTTTCGTAGCCAAGGTGGCTGTTGAAGAAGACCTTGCGCACATCTAACCTGTATACGAATCCGAACTCTCGGTGTAGGGTTACAGTTTTATTGCCCGCCAACATCTCAAAGCTTGCCACCCTCCGATCGCCGTCAATCTTGGAGACCTTGTTGAGAACGGTTCTTATGTTTCTGTGTCCAGAGACTATGGTTTTTGCGATTTCCATCTTATAGATCTCTATTTCTGGAGGGACTGAGACTATCGCTATATCTCCGACGACGTGAAACCGGTTTGAGAGACGAGCTAAATCATCTTCCGGAATGATCCCCTTAAGTCGTTCCCTTAATCGCATTTCATTTCCTTTAAAAGGATTAACCTTTAAAAACCCAGATGATCTCGCATAGATCTTTCCTCGCGACCTCATACAAGATCTATACGACTTAAGTGCCTCGTCCTTGTTTAGTGGGCATGGCCGAGAAGTTCCATCTTTCTGGAAGGAGGGGCCGACGAGTTAAGGGCGAGTACTTTATCAATTTGTTTTTTAATCTATTTAATTTATTTAATATGAGACATTGATACTCATTAAGCAAGGAAAAAAGAAAACCAGACCCAGCGAGGTATTCGTATATTGAGAAGCATTCACGCTTATTCTAAGGCGGCTCGAATCTAAGTCAACTTCAGAATTTTTTCAAGCGTAAATGTTATAAACTTAAAAAAATATCATGTAATGTATGAGGGATCCGGAGAAAACAAGAAGCACCATATATAGCTCAGTTAGCAAAGGCTTAATTCAGAAACATCCGAAGATGTTTAACATTTTCCTGGCCTTGGCGCTGATCTGTTTGATCGCCATGGGTGCTTTCCTGTTATCCGATATCCTCTCTTTCAAATCAAACACATCCCACAAGGGACCATTCACCGGATTCGATCTCAAGGTCCCTCAAGGAAGCATAAAGGCGATAAAGACCTGGCAGGAAAATGGCATAAGGCTGATGGATCAATTCAAATCTATTCTGGGAATAAATTCTCTAAACAGCGCGGCAGCCAAAAAAGCAGCAGTCAATAGCTATAAAGCCCGGGCTCTAATGGCTAAGAATAGGGTCCCTAAGGCAAAAGAGACTAATGCCAGCATGAAAAATCTCAACCATCAGCAGATATCTTTGAACTCATCAAACTCATCGCGAGCCCAAAGGCTTGTTCAATCAGCAAAGAAAGCCAGCGCTCCCATAATAGGAAGCTCAGATCTCGATAGCGGCTCAGATACGCCTGTTAAGTGCTGGGAATATAACCCTTCGAAAGATAAAAGTGTTGCATATCAGGCTGACAGAGCTGATGCAGTTCCATTTAACGCAATTGGTGGAAATCAACCTCAGAATAACGATTTTCAGATGAACGAAACCCAGATTAACGAATCTCGGGTAAACGATACCCAAGTGGACGAATCTCAGACAAACGAGATTCGGATGAATGAAACCCGGACTAATGAATCCCGGGTAAACGATACCCAAATAGACGAATCTCAGACAAACGAATCTCAATTGACTGAATCCCGGATAAATCAAACCCAGGTCAGCGAATCCCCGATAAACGAGACTCAGATGAATGAAACCGGGACTAATGAATCCCGAGTAAACGATACCCGAATAGACGAATCTCAGACAAACGAATCTCAATTGACTGAATCCCGGATAAATCAAACCCAGGTCAGCGAATCCCCGATAAACGAGACTCGGATGAATGAAACCCGGACTAATGAATCCCGAGTAAACGATACCCGAATAGACGAATCTCAGACAAACGAATCTCAATTGACTGAATCCCGGATAAATCAAACCCAGATCATTGAATCTCGGATGAATGAGACTCGGATGAACGATTCACAGATAGTTGAATCGCTGACAAATGAATCAAAAGGGAATGAACAGCAGAGGGACTCTTATCCGACCAGTAACATCTCAAATGTTCTTCCTGACGCGAAACTTGGAGGTAATGAGAGTAGAAGCAGCTCTTATCTTTTTATCTCAGGGAGACCCAACCTTTCATTTGATAACCCCTCTTCTGGTTCTACAGATTCTGCGCGGCCTCAGACGAGTTCTACGACTTCGAAACCTACAGAGACAGAAGGAAGAATCGCTTCTGACAAAAATGGTTCGGCAGTATCAGCCCCCAAAGAATCGGATCTTATAAACGATAAAACTTACATAGAGAATGGTACCTTCAACCTAACGACAAACGACAGCGCAATCAAGGATAAAAAAGCCCAGAACGAATCGATGCTTTCTGTGCAGGATAAAAGGGGCAAACTAACCCCCATTGTATCAAAGGTGCGCGACGACAATGTTTCAGTCAATAATACGCCAGATAAATCATCAAATGTCGGATCAAACAAGATCAATGAAGGTTTTGGAAACCTTAAAGGCCACTCGAACTCCTCTGAATCGAGCACAAGAGTTGTACTAGCCAAAAATAACATCTCCAACAAAATCCAAGAACCTAACAACGACCTCAGTAACAATCTCACAAAAACTGGACAAAGCCAAGGAAGATCATCTCTCTCAGCCATGTCGTCGTTTAACAATGGGACGGAAATATCTCAGAATCACGCAGGAGACAATAGCAAAAATGACATCTACACAAAAGTCTCAGCCCAGTCCCAAGAATCCAAAAAAAAGCAGACCAATAACGGAAATAGATTTCGATCTCTGAAAATACCGACACCGCCCTGGATGAAAAAAAAATAGTCAATCCTTGTGTCTATCAGGTCATTGAGAGTCTCTATCAATTGAGCGAAGCTTTGCTAACTGGATCGTCACTTCAGTTTCGACTCATCAAGAGATAATTGCCAAGAGTTGTCTGAATGATGTGGTCGCGGAATTACGCAGAAAATTAATCAAAAATTTGGAAGTTTATGAATCAAGTTTAAATATCTGGTAGAAATATTAGCGAGAAAATTTAGCTAGAAAAAGCTCTTATTTACAATCGTCAAAAAAGGCCAGATCGCATTTAATTTAGATAATTGTATGATCATGATGAGTAACAAAATTTTTAAGTTATTGTGCAATATCAAATCAAGATAAATATTTTAAAATAATAAAGATAAGCTTAAGTAGTTTCAGGTCGGAAGAGGCACTGTTTATAAACAACAATGATTATAAAAAGAGGATTATTCATGGTCACGAACATCAAAGAGAGATCAATAGACCCTGCCAGCCAGGAAATGCTGGCCATCGTTCACAAGGCTGGCCTGGAAACCGCATGGGATCGGTTAGAAAAGCAGCAACCACAATGCGGTTTCGGAGAACTTGGCCTGTGCTGCCGCAACTGCAACATGGGTCCCTGCCGCATTGATCCCTTTGGGGAGGCGGCTACAAAAGGCGTATGCGGTGCTACAGCAGACATCATCGTTGCCCGTAACCTTCTGCGAGCTATTGCCGCCGGGGCTTCAGCCCACTCGGACCACGCGAGGGATGTGGCCCATACTTTCAAGCTGATGTCTGAGGGCAAAGCGCCATCCTATCAGGTCAAGGACCAAGCCAAGCTCGACCGGCTGATGAAAGAGTACGGGGTATCCACCCAGATCGATCTAGCCAACGCTGTAATGGCAGAGTTTGGAAAGCAGGAAGGTCCGATCCAGTTCACTCGTCGTGCTCCCGCAAAGCGCCAGGAGCTGTGGAAGAAACTGGGCATTGATCCAAGGGGAATCGATCGAGAGATAGTGGAGTGCATGCACAGGACAACCATGGGTGTTGACAATGATCACGTCAACCTGCTGCTTCACGGCCTGCGGACGAGCTTGGCCGACGGCTGGGGCGGTTCCATGATCGCAACTGAGCTGCAGGACGTCATGTTCGGCACACCAACGCCCGTCCGCTCCCAGGCCAACTTGGGAGTCCTGGAGGCCGACAAGGTCAACATCGTAGTCCACGGTCATGAGCCCCTTCTGTCCGAAATGATAGTCGCAGCAGCCAGCGATCCCGAGCTTGTAGACCTAGCCAAGAATCAGGGAGCCAAAGGCATCAACGTGGCCGGCATGTGCTGTACCGGGAACGAGGTCTTAGCGCGCCATGGCGTACCAATCGCCGGCAACTTCCTCCAACAGGAGCTTGCGGTGGCCACAGGAGCTGTGGACGCCATGGTTGTGGACGTCCAGTGCGTCATGCCAGCCCTGGGCGCGCTGGCTGGCTGCTTCCACACCAAGTTCATCTCTACATCGCAAAAAGCAAAGTTCCCAGGCGCAACGCATATGGAGTTCAAGGAGGAGAGCGCCTTTGAGACTGCCAAGCAGATCGTCCAGACGGCGGTCTTAAACTACCGTCTACGCGACCCCGCAAAGGTCCATATTCCCGACATCAAGTCTGAGGCCGTTGTAGGCTTCAGCGTGGAGGCCATCGTTGGTGCTCTAGGAGGAACGCTAAAGCCGTTGCTGGACGTCGTCGCCGGTGGAGCTATCCGTGGCGTGGCAGCGGTCGTCGGTTGCAACAATCCAAAAGTGAAGCAGGACTACGGCCATGTTAACCTCGTCAAGGAGCTGATAAAGAACAACGTTCTCGTGGTCACTACTGGCTGCAATGCCCAGGCTTGCGCAAAGGCCGGACTGCTGTTGCCCGAGGCCGCCGATCTGGCCGGCGATGGCCTGAAGACCGTCTGTAAAGCCATCGGAGTGCCGCCCGTACTGCACATGGGCTCTTGTGTGGACATCAGCAGGATAATGGTAGCCTGCGCTGCCATGGCCGATGCTCTAGGTTGTGACATCAGCGACCTTCCAGCCGCGGCTGCGGCTCCGGAGTGGATGAGCGAGAAGGCGGTGTCAATCGGTGCTTATGTGGTGGCTTCAGGAGTCTATACCGTTCTGGGCACCATTCCACCGATCTTGGGGAGCCAAGGTGTGACAAGCTTGCTGACTGAGGGGATAAAGGGCGTCACCGGTGGAGCCTTTGCCGTGGAGCCGGACCCCTTCAAGGCTGCGAAGCTGATTATTGACCACATCGAGAGCAAGCGCAAAAAGCTGGGGCTTTGAGGGCTGCTTATGTTGGAGATATTCGTCCGTCCTGAACGCTGCATGGGATGCCGTTCTTGTGAGATCGCCTGTGCCGTGCAGCACTCGGGCAGCAAGAATCTCTTCGGTGCCCTCGCCGATAAGCCGGAGCCGAGGAAGAGGCTTTACGTTGAGATGATTGGGGGCCAGAGGATGCCCCTACTCTGCCACCACTGCGATGAAGCTCCGTGTGTGGCCGTGTGCAGGACGGGTGCCACATCCAAGGACGACGTCACGGGCATCGTCACGAAAGACCGTGACAAGTGCGTGGGCTGCTGGGTCTGCGCTACTATCTGCACCTACGGCGTAGTCGGCAGGGAAAAGGAAGAGAGAATCGCCCTGAAGTGCGATCGCTGCAAGGACCTTGAGATCCCGGCCTGCGTTAACGCATGTCCAACAGGAACTCTGATCTTCCTGGATGAAGGGCAGCTCGCTGATGTTGCCAGCAGGGACGCCGGCCTCAAAACAGCCGAGATTCAGAGATCGAGGGCCTGATCGAGTGGCGAGAAATGCACCCGGCAAGCATTTAGAAAATTATGAAAAAGGCATCTTGCGCCCGCAAGGGATATAGCTTTGAACATGTTTGAGGGATAGGATGCTTGCGAGATCCTACGCAATCCGCGTCCCGAACCTCGCATGAACCAGAAATCATTGCAAAAAGCACCACGTCACTGCCACTGCAGTGGATATGTCACCAAGGAGCCATCAGAGGCAAATGCAAGGATCGCCTTGCTTACGGCCTCGAATTCATATTTAACGAGATCGCCACAAGGGAGATAGATGTCGAAATCGCTTGTTTCAACGATCTGTCCGTATTGTGCTGCAGGCTGCGGGTTTTATGTCGCAGTCGAGAAGGGTCAAGCTACGGGGATCGAGTATATGCCAGAGCATCCAGCCAACGAAGGGTCCCTCTGTCCCAAGGGCAATGCTGCTCTGGAGGTCGTCTACAGTGCGGATAGGCTGCTCTATCCAATGAAGAGAAACGGATACGAGTGGACTAGGATTTCTTGGGATGAGGCTCTGGAGCTCGTCTCCAAAGGCCTGGGCAGGGCCATCAAAAATAGTGGACCCGATTCAGTTGGTTTCCTCTCCTCATCGAAGTGCACCAACGAGGAAAACTACCTTATCCAGAAGCTGGCCCGGACACTCGGGTCCAGAAATGTGGACAATTGCGCACGTCTCTGCCACGCACCCTCCGTAGTCGGTTTGAACAGAACCCTGGGAGCGGCTGGAATGACCAATCCCATCTCCGATCTGGCCAACTCCAAATGCATATTCATCATAGGGTCCAACCTGGCTGAGAACCACGCAATCCTGTCCCGATGGATTCACAGGGCTAAGGACTCGGGAGCCCAGGTGATCGTAGCCGATCCCAGGCTGACTCACACCGCCTGGTTGGCAGATCTTTTCCTGCAGCTCAAGCCAGGAACCGATGTGGCCCTTCTGAACGCCATGATGAAGGTGATCATAGACGAGAACCTCGTCGATAAAGCCTTCATATCCAAGAGTACCAGGGGTTTCGAGGACCTAGCCGAAGCGGTAAAGGACTACACACCAGAGAGAGCTGCAGATATAACCGGAGTCCCTGTAAAGGATATAATCAAGGCTGCAAAGATGTATGCCCAATCCCCGGCATCGGCGATCGTCTACTCCATGGGAATAACCCAGCATACCTCCGGTACGGACAACGTCCAATCCGTCGCCAACCTTGCTCTGATCTCCGGCCAGATCGGGAAGGAGGGCACGGGCGTTCTTCCTCTGCGTGGCCATAACAACGTCCAGGGAGCCTGTGACATGGGCGCTCTGGCTGAGTTCTATCCCGGTTACAGAAAGTCCGACGATCCCGAGACTGCGAAGTTCTTTGGCCAGGCCTGGGGCACCACCTTGCTTCCAGTAGGCCGAGGCTTAGCTGCCACAGAGATGATGGATGCGGCTTGCGAGGGTCAGCTCAAGGCCATGTACATCGTGGGCGAGGACCCAGCTAATTCCGATCCGTATAGTTCCCACATAAAGGACTGTCTTGAGAATTTGGACTTCCTGGTGGTTCAGGATATATTCATGACAGCTACAGCCCGGCTCGCCAATGTAGTTCTCCCTGCAGCCTCGTGGGCCGAGAAGGAGGGGACCTATACCTCCACGGAAAGGAGAGTCCAGTGGTCCAACCGTGCCATAGAACCTCCGGGAGAGGCCAAGAGCGATCTGGAGATCGTTTGCATGGTAGCAAAAAGCATGGGCCTGAATTTCGATTATCCAGATGCTGCTGCCGTTCTGGCAGAGATCAACAAACTAGTTCCGACCTACAAAGGAATAACTCGGGAACGCCTGGGAATTGGAGGTCTCATCTGGCCGTGCCCGAGCACGGACCATCCTGGCACTCCCATTCTGCACTCTGCGGGCTTCAAACTGCAGGACGGTCGGGCGTTGATAGCCCCAGTCCAGTACAGGCCTGCAGCCGAGGACACAGGGACCGAGTATCCGCTCATCCTGACTACGGGCAGAATCGCCGTACACTTCAATGCCGGTTCCATGACACGACGGAGCCCGTCGCTGATGGAACGAGCGCCGAACCTCTTTGTTGAGATAAACCCAGTGGACGCAGCTCCACTTGGGATAAAAGACGGCGATAGCGTTGAGGTAGCAACAGAACGTGGGAAGACGAGTGCGTTGGCCAGGGTGACGGACAGCGTAAAGCAGGGAGTGGTTTTCATGCCCTTCCACTATCCAGGAACAAACCTCCTCACCACAGACGCAAGGGACGCGGAGGCCAAGATCCCTGAGTTCAAGGTGGCTGCCTGCAAGATATCCGGGAGGGATTAGATGATGCGGGTCTACGTAGATATCAACCGGTGCATAGGCTGCCGTTCTTGTGAGGTGGCTTGCAAGCGCGTTCATGGCGGCAAGGGCCACGTCAATGTTCACATCCGTGAAGACCGGGCATCAGTCCCTCTCTTCTGTCACCACTGCGAAGAGGCGGCCTGCACCATGGCTTGCTATAGCGGTGCCCTGACCAAGGATGGAGAACGCACCTCCTTCAGCCTGGACAAGTGCACTGGATGTGGGTTATGCCGGCTTGCATGTCCCTTCGGGGTTGTGTGGACGGACAAGCTGGCTCACAAGTGCGATCTGTGCGCTCCCAACGAGACACCGACATGCGTTCTCACATGCCCGGCCCAGGCGCTGTCAAACGACTATGAGCTTGCTCTCAAAAGAGCAAGGGCCAGAGCTGGCAGAGCCACTATTCTGGGAGGTAAAAGATGATCCAGGTTGATGTCAACAAGTGTTTGGGCTGCTTTGCGTGTTCCAACATATGCCCTAATCAGTTTATAACGAGAGAGGAAGATGAGGGCAAAAAAAGGACTATTCGCTGGTCCAAGTGCAAAGAAGAATGCGATATTTGTGTGGAGTTTTGTCCTGCCAAGGCCTTGACCCTGGTTCCCTTCAGCGACAAGACGCCCGACGTCATAGAGGTTTCTCTCGATCTGGTACCCTGTGAAGTGTGTGGGAAAGGCTTTGCGACGGAGCCATTGTTGAAGAGAATCAGAGAGACCATTCCTGCCAATCTACAGACAGATTCGACAGGTCGATCCTGGGTTAGGATCTGCCCGTTCTGCCGCCGAGAGCTGGAAGCCGAGACAGCCTCTAAGCAGATCGTCGAGAGCCGAAGAAAATAAGTGCTGCCTATGCAAGTCAAACATCGCGTCTGTGGACCCTGCTGCTTTCGACGTAAAAATAAATACCGGTAAGTTTTTTGGATTAATTAACCTGCGGGGACGGACCCCGCATTAGTTTACTGGTAATCTGCCAACGGCAGCGTAAAACATACCGTGCATCCCTTACCCAGCTCAGATTCAATCCATATCCGCCCACCATGGACCCCAATTATCTCTTCACTATCGCCAGACCTACGCCGGTCCCCTCGCTCTTTCTGTCCACCTTGTAGAAGAGGCCAAAGACCTTTTCGTGTTCCTTAGGGTCGATACCTATGCCGTTATCCTTGACAAAGAATACCGTCTCCTCGCCGAACTTTCTGGAGCCGATATCTATCTCTGGCCTCTCCTGATCTCCCATGTACTTCACGCTGTTCTCTATCAGGTTGACCAGCACTTCCACAATCCTGAGCACGTCCACGCGGACTTTTGGCATATCCCCTGCCACATAGACAGCCACATCTAGAGACTTTATCCTCTCCTCTGTCTGCCTAATTGCCTCCTGTACGATCTTGTCGAAGGACACGTCCACCGGTGGGTTAGCTACCCGCCCGATCCTGCTCAGCTCCAGAGTGTCGACCAATAGGCAATCCATTTTGGTTATGGCCTCGCTTATTGTGACGAGATCGCTAAATGCACGCTGGCTGTCACCACTCTCTAGGTCCCCTTTCAATAAGCCTACAAAACCGCTCACCGTCACCAAGGGAGACCTCAGATCGTGAGAGACAGTGTATATGAACCGCTCCATCTCAGCAGTCCGTTCTCTGACACGCTCCTCCAGATGGTCCCGATTCTGACGTAACTCCTCCTCTGCCTTCTTGCGATCGGTTATATCCCGTAGGACTTACGCACTTGGCAGAATCTTCTTATATTGCATATGCTATATTAATACCAACAAATAAATGGGATAGGGCTGAACTTGAATCCTTCCAAGTGCGATGATCTTGATTATATTCACTTTCTGATAGCATCAGTAGATGTTTTTACCTGTACTGAGGCTGCAAGGTGCCAGCCAGTAGGAGAAAATAGTCCATCGCATGATGCATTTACCCGTCTTCTACAAAGACAGCCTCCAGATACGGATACGTTGTGGAATGAGGTAAAGGATATTGTTCAGCCTCAAAATGGTTTCTTGGTTATTGACGATACGACGTTGGACAAGCCATATGCTAAAAATATGAGCCTAGTCTATCATCAATGGAGTGGAAAACAGCATCGATTGGTGAATGGAATCAATATTTGTACGTTGCTGTGGACAGATGGAAACGCTATAATTCCCGTTGATTTCCGAATCTACGATATAGATGTCGACGGCAAGACAAAAAATGATCATTTTCGAGATATGCTTGCCAAAGCAAAAGAACGGCGTTTTCAGCCCCGTATTGTTCTCTTCGATAGCTGGTATGCCAGTGTAGATAATCTCAAAACCATACGAAAGTCTGGATGGCACTGGCTGACCCGATTGAAGAAAAATAGGCTAGTGAATCCGAATAACACCAAAAATATGCAAATCCAGGAGATAGAGATACCGTTGCAAGGCAGGGAAGTGCATTTAAAAGCTTATGGTTTTATAAAAGTATTCCGGATAGTCTCTAATGACGGTGACATAGGATACTGGGCAACTGACGTGCTGGAGATAGACGAAGCTAAACGCGAAAAATTTGGTGGATATTCCTGGAAGATTGAGGAATATCACAGAGGCATAAAGCAATTCTGTGGAGTCGAAAGCTGTCAAGCAAGAAAAAGTCAGTCCCAGAGAGCACACATAATGTTCTCCCTGAGAGCGTTTCTCAGATTAGAAGTAGAAAGGCTTAGAATAGGAATAAGTTGGTTCGAATCTAAGCGAAGAATTATTCGCGAGTCAATTCGCGAATATATAAAATATCCTTATTATTCATTGTCGAAAGATTCAACTGCGTAAGTCCTAATCCCGGATGATTCCAACAATTGATTTGTTCCCTGATGCATCTGTATACAAGGTCTTCTTGGTTACTACGGTGCGAGTGACTCCCTGCGAATCCGTAATTGTTTCCTCATTTACGTTCTCTTCTCCCGTCTCAAAGACGACTTCGTCCTTCTGCAAGAAACCTTCAACTTGCTCCCTGGGGAAGAAATCGTAAGGTGTCTTCCCAATGAATTCTTCACGAGTGCGATTCGCCAGTGCACACATAGCATCGTTTACCAGAATATGTCGGTGATGTCTATCGATAACGAATATCGGATCGCCTATAGAATTGATAATCTTATCTAGATAATCTCTAGATTCTCGCAGCGCCTTTTCCATCTGCTTGCGCTCTGTGATATTCTCAACGGTGCCATCGAAGTGCGTGCCGTTCTCATCTTTTGCTATCCTGGTGTTCATGGAAACCCAAAACTTGGTGCCATCTTTCCGCCTCGCTTCAAGTTCGAATCCTTCCAGGAAACCTTTCTCAAGAATAGTCTTAATTGCTCTGTCTCGGTCCCGGGGATCAACGTAAAACTGATGACCTATATCCGTGACGGAAGCAATCAGCTCTTCAGGGGAATCGTATCCGAAAAGCCGTGCAAAAGCTAGTGCACCATAACATTAATTTTGCAAATTAATATAATGCCTGTTTAGCTTTAATCTTGCATCATTCTTCGTGAATTTCCATCTTACAGTAGTTTTTTTTGCGTTACGTTCTTGTGCCCACACCGAAGCCTCTTTGGTTAAAGTATCGATGTCTCCAATCCGACGATCGAGGCATTGCTTCGATAGGGCTGAGAGTTCTATCTCAGCCATGTTGAGCCAGCTACCTTTCTTTGGCGTATAATAATATTCGAACTCCTTAGCCAGCTCAAACGCCTCTTCAGGCGCAAAAGCATTATAAAATGAGCCTGAAGTATGCGTATTGAGATTATCCTGGACCAATCGAATGGATTCTACACCTGGATATTGCTGGGTAAGTTCTTTCATGAAATGGGCGTAGTCCACCCTTGTCCTGTGCTCCATGACACGAATCATTCTTTTTCCTGCATGAAGATCAAAAGCAATAAGGATGCAACATGTCCCGTTACGGACGTATTCATAATGCACCTTCTTCGGACTGCCTGGTTTCATGGGTATAGGCACTAAGACATCGCCTATCAGTTGGCATGGCCTCTCGTCGAAACAAACCACAGGATGCCTCGGATCATATGGTTGCTCGTACAGAGTTAATACATTTTCCATGTTCCAGATATATTCGCTCGTCATGCTCCCTATGCACCATCGCTGTTTGAGCCATGGCTTTATTTCATTTTTTTTAACGCTCTGCAAACGCTCATTCCTGAGATCGAGTCCACTTCCCCCAGCTCAACAAGCTTGTCGGCCAATAGATTCAGCGTCCATCTCGATCTGCCTTCAGGCGGATCTGAGCAAGCAATGCCGGTCAGTTTAGCCTCAACTCGTGCATCTATCTTCGGAGGCGCTCCACTGCGAGATCTTTCATTCAATGCAGATTCCAGGCCACCCTCGAAATATCTCTTTCTTATCCTCACTATTGTCGTTCTGCTCGCCTTCAATGCATCAATGATCTCCGCATCGGATTGCCCTCCATCGGCCAGGAGCAGTATTCTTGCGCGAGTTAAACTCCTTGCAGACGACTTCCCACGACGGATGTACTGGTTCAACTCTTCTCGTTCTTTCTCTTCCAGTTTCACACAGAATTTTGTTTTTCTTGCCACGATCTATATTCTAGACCTTTTATAAGATTTAAAACTTGCGTTATGGTGCACTAGCCGTCCATCCTTCCTCTCAATTGTCACGAAGTCCGGTGATACAGCTTTCACCCTGCCATATAGAGGAAGATCGTGCTTTTCTGATCTTATATCTACTATCAGTCCCAGAAAGGGACTGAATTCATCTACCAAATCTTTTTCAAACATTTCTATATTTCTCCGTTCTAACTTCTGCTTTTATCCGGTTTTAACTAGTCCAAGCTTCTTCAGATGATTCCGTGCGCTTTTTCATATTGCCTATCATAGTCAACGAACAGGTCGAACTCGGGACTATGGGTCCATGCCAGTTTCCTTTTCAAAAATTCCCTATACAGCCGACGCTCTTCTTCACTCTCGAATGGATCCGGGAATTCTTCGATACTGTGGCTACTCAGTTTGGCCCGTCTCTCCTCTAAGCTCAGACGATACCAATTTTGTTCTTCTTTCTCAATGCCAGACTGATCAGGGAAATTGACTTCACTGCGACTGATTTCATCGGCTTTCTTAAACCGCAAGCTTTTTATACTATCTTCAGAATTACTAATTTGCATAATTTTATCACACCTTTTTGGATCAGTGTTGTAGCACTGAATCCTTTAACCTTTTTTCAGCATTCTCCTAATCCTAATTTGTTTATCTTGTCGCGTCTATCTTGTTCTACCTTTACACCGATATGGACGCATTTCCAAATCATGCCTGAAATTGTCATTCCTAAGTTGTTAGCCATTTGCTTCAATTGTTTCTTCTCATTCGGCGTTACCCTAAGAGCGATAATATCAGTCATTTTGTCTGAGTCTACCGATTTTTGTCTTTTTGTCTGCCTAACCATGATTCTCACCAACGTTATAACGACGTAAAATAGTGAAGACGATAAAAAAAGATCTGGAGTTAATATTTTGCCAAGATCTTCTTCGCCTCTCGGACCCGGCTTTCGAGATCCGAAATAATGGGACCCTTCTCGCTCTGAGTCCTGTCTCTCTTGTCGAAGGCGCTTTGAACTTCGGGCAACGCCTCTGCTTCACGAACGTTCAGGGCAGCGTGATTTCTGATAGACCTCTCGACTGCGTTCCTGGCGTCCAACACTGAATCATTAACTATCCGGCGAGCTCTCGACAGCCTATCGAGAAGGCCGCTCAAGGGCTCTCCATTAGTGCATGTTAAAAATTTCTGTATATCTGCTTGAATCTCCAGCAGCAGCGCTTCAGAATCCCAATGTGGTCCTGCCAAGTTTGCAGCTTCAGGGCTAAAGGCTGGGATCAGACGGTCGCCTACCTTCTCGATACGAAGGCACTTGACCAGATCGGACTGCTTCCTCTCTAAGTCTATCTTCGCCTGGTTGTAGGCTTCAACAAGCTTCCCTTCTGATGAACCAGGCTTGGCAGCTCCCAGGAATGCCTCGATGCCACTCATAACTGCTCCTGCTCGCGTTGAGCTTTCGAAAGGGCATCCCGCTTCCTATTCAGGGTCTGACGTAGACGGGATTTTGCTGCTTCAAGGTCATCATCGGATTCCATAGTCGTCTGACCGAACGGGCCTACGCACGACGAACGTGTATCTTGATCTACTCCACCGACACGATCCGGCGTGTTCCGCTTCTTCGCAAGCGTGTCCGCCAATCTTGCCTTTGCGGTAGCCAGTTCCCGTTCCGCCTCTTCTCGATTGCCAGGTACGACATTAGATTTTGTCGAAAGTGTTCTGTGTAGCTGTGCTTTCAATTCGTCGTGCGTCTGATTAAATTTCATAGCGGGCTGCGGATTGATGATTTCGGGATGATCGTCCAAATAAGTGAATCCCTGATCTCTGAATGCCTCATAATGCTGTCTGGCTTTCTCAGGACTGCGATTCTTTTCGTTCAGGATCATGAGAAATTCATCATAATCCGGATCGAATTTGGTGTTGTACGGCGATTCTCTCTTAGGGGTTCCAAGCGTTGCCTTCACCTGTGCCTTTGCCTTCTCAAGCGCGGAACCTCTTGAATTGGATTTAATGAGCCGTTGTCGTGCTGCCTCTAGCTCGTCGGAAACAAGAACATCGTCTGATTTACCGGAAAGTGTCTTCTTTAAGATGCTTTTGGCTCGAAAATAGCGATAATCTTTCATTCTATGTCACCTACAACGGACAGACTATCAGTGTATTGTGAACATCATCATACAGCATTTCAACATGGGTGTAACCCTTATCGGCCCAAATATTGAAAATCGGTTTCGGTATGCTGAACAATCCATAGCAGCCCGAGCTTAAAATTTTTCTGAAGAATCTCATCAAACTAGTGAATCCGTAAAAAGACTAAAAAGGAAGGGTCATGCTTTAGCCCCTTCCGGTTGTGTCTGCTCTGGGATTGTGTCGTTAGCACCACGAGCATTCAAGGTTGCTTGCCTCTGTGTGAGAGCAGACTTGTGGGCCTCTAAAGTTCTGATGAGGGTGTCGATCTTGACGATGGTTGATGATATCGCATCGTTGGGTATTTCGCCACCGGTGAAAGCAGACTGTAGGATGTCCTCTAACGCCTCGATCTTGTACTTCTTTGCCTTTGGTGCTGCTTTGGCCTTCGATGGCGCAACCTGACGGACGATCGCAGCTACCTCTTTAGACGTCACCGAAATCTTTTCGTCACAATTCATCTCTCTCTGCTCCGCCCTCTGAACGATCAAAGCAATTGCCTTGTTCAGCTCGGTTTCATCCAGGTCATGTAATGGGCGACCGGCTCCTTCACTAAGGATACTGCCAAATGGCTGAGAACTATCCTTCAGAATTTCGCTTTTCGCGGCTTCTGAGTCTAGAATAGTCCGCAATTTAATATGATTCATGATACGCTTGACTGTATCCGGGTTTTTCCGGCAGAAGTCTTGGTCTTTCTGCATGTGGTTATAGAACGCTTCGCAGTGGACCATCTAGATAACCTCCGCCGCAGTGGGTTTCGGCGAAGACACCGAAACTCTTTTATACTTATACGTATAGTTTTTCCTTGCATCTTTTGTAGGCATAGAAGCCTCCCTGAGCCGAGGTGTTCAGACCACCTTAGCTCCTGGCTCTTATCATGAGCCAAGCGGCTCCTTGCACAATCTTTCTATTTATAGTTTTCGCAAACTGTCCTCGGGTAATGAATCACTTAATGACATTTGCGTGGACTCAACTTCTGCTGTTCGATTTCTTCAAGTTCTTGAACCAATCGATGCCTAATCTCATCCAGGGCAGTTGTCATCTCATCTATACGCTCAATACTATCGACCAGTTCACTCTTAGTAAGGGCCATTCAATCCACCTCATTCACAATACCATGAATTTCTCATACTTCTCGCGGCGAGTCTGATCTGAAAGGTGTGCATACCTCAGCGTTGTATGAATGTCTTTATGCCGCAGAATCTCCTTAACAATCCTGCAATCGCAGCCTTTTGCTACCATCATTGTAGCGGTTGTGTGACGACTAAAAACATGTACCGCACCCGGCTTTGTAATTCCGGCTTTCGCTTTGTACCCCATAAACATTCGGTGTACGTCGCCATTAGTCCAGGGATTTTGATTGTCAGTATAGAAAACCAAGGTTTTATCTCCGATCTTTACCTGTGGCCTAAGCTTCAGATATAGTCGCAAGGTTTCAGCGCATTCTTCGTTGATATACACGATGTCATCGCGGCCACCCTTTGTTTCCCTAAGCCTTAAGGTCCTAGCTTTAAGATCGAGGTCGTTGTCTTCTAGCCTGCATAGTTCGCTGCTTCTTAGACATCCATAGAACAGAGTTTGAAGCATGGCCAGGTGCTTAATATTTGAACACACTCGAAAGATCGCAAGTACATCTTTCTCATCGAAATAGTAGGGAACTCCGTCGTTGGTCTTCAACACAATAAAATTCCAATCGATATCATTCATTTTATAAAATTTCTTCATGCCAAAACAAGTATTGTTTATGTGGCCACGAGATAATTTGTCTTCAATCAGTTTCGCCCTGTAATTCTCAGCGGTTTGGATGTTCGGCAAATCGCTCTTGGCATAATCCAGGAATGCCCCGACCCTACCTAAATAGAGCTTTATTGTCTCGTTCCTTAGCCCTAAGCCCTTCAAGTATCTCACGAATCGGTCCAACACTATATCTTTTTTAAAGACTTTTGTTGGCATTATATTCCAGTTGACTTTTACCCTACTCACTGCGCCCACCCCAAAATATATTTGGATATATTAACGTAGGGCTTACTGAAGTCAAAATAAGAATCGAGAAACCACTAAGCGTCGTTACATAAAGGTGCGGGGAAAGGGATTCGAACCCCTGAACTCCTGCGAGAATAGATCTTGAGTCTATAGCTCGATTCGAAAAGGCTGCTGCCTTTTCTCACCTCGCAGAAGCAATTCGCATTGCCTTTGTTATCTCTTGGCTTTAATTTGCCTTAATATTCAAATCTAACTCATTCTATTTAAGCTTTTACGCAGATTAGATTCATTCTATCTTGAATAGGGATTCAACCAAATATGATTCAATCCATTGGATGTTGATATCAAGCGAACAAATATGAAAGATTTCTTAAGCTATAATGCCGTAAAAAGGGAGAAGCATAGCCAATATCTTACGCTTTAGCTTCTTCCAGTCTACAAGGAGTCAGCGTCGCTCTCGGCTATGATCTTCAAAAATCCTACGCAGCAATCGATTGAATCGGCATTCGATATTTTAATTTATTGATAGAAGTATTATTGGTTAACCATTCTCAAATCATATCGTATTGAGAATTATACTTCGCTTTCATAATACCTTTTTCACCAATCACTCTTAAGATTTGTTAAATCTATCGTAATCTTTAATTATCTTATGCTCGTATCAAGACTCAGTAAGTTAGTAGGAGGGTATTGAATTGGGATATATTGAAAAAAATCTAATGGAAGGAGAGAGAGTAATTGCTTCTGCTCACCTGCATTCGTTTATCTTCTTCTGGCCTGTGGTTTTGACCTTATTATTCTTGTTATTTGGTGATGGCGCTCGATGGATTGCCATTATACCGTTAATCTGGTTGGGGCTTGTCTATTGGGGCTATACTTCTGCAGAATTCGCAGTCACCAACCGACGAATTATAGCGAAATGGGGATCGACTAGCAAGCATTCAGTTGAAATGAACCTAGATAAAGTAGAGGGCGTAAGTATAAACCAAGGCTTTATAGGCAGCAAATTAGGTTATGGAACTGTTATCTTGAATGGCACGGGCGGCTCACATGAATCTTTTCCGAATATCGCTAATCCGATGGCATTTCGGCAACAGATCTTGGAGCATACCACTCAACATTTAAAGGAAAACATACCAGCGAGCACTTAAATCATGGGACCCAACTGTAAAATGCTGCTGCGCATGCGAAAAACCAGTCTAGCTCTAGGATTACATTAAAGGAGATACTATCTTAATAGTACCACATCTTTATATGTGTTAAATGCCGAAAGGTAGTTAGGCAAAGAGTCGTGCGTCCACTTCTTCTGTCTGCATCGATGGACTCTTGCCTCTTTTTCGTTCATTCCCGAAGTGTAATTCTTGCGCTTAAATCAGGCGGTACCACGTCTTTAAATCTTTAAGACGCTAATATAAGAGTTGGGCAAAGCCGCGAAAAACACTCATTCCGACATACCTCACGACTTTTGCCCTTCTTCCAAAACATTCTCTTTTGATTTTTAAGTGAATACCCCGCAGCTTGCTGCGGGGATGAGCATGAAAACCGACTTAAGGGTAGTTGCATATTCGGCTTATGGTTAAATTAGGAAGGGCGAATCATTGCGTGTACAAAATTAGGTATCACATGGTTCTATGTATAAAGTATAGAAAGAAATTACTTTCTCGAAATAATAAGATTGAATATTTCAAATATATTTGCTCAGAATTGGGAGAACGATATCAATTTGTATTTGATGCCATTGGGACTGATGGAGATCACATACATATTTTCGTTGGAGCAGCTCCAAAGCATTCGCCATCAAGGATTATGCAAATAATAAAAAGCATAACCGCAAGAGAAATTTTCAAAAGATTTCCTCAAATCAAAAAAGCACTTTGGGGCAGCGAATTTTGGAGCGATGGGGGGATATATTGGGACGGTAGGTGATGGGATATTATCGGACATAATTCGCAATTATGTCGAAATGCAAGGAACAACGGAAGAAAAAGAAGGATTTAAGCAAATGAGTTTGCTTGAATTCGATTAACTTGGCGGCGGCGGGAACATGCCCCGCCTGCTTGCAGCGGGGTCCGCCGCCGCAACGTTTGACTGCTCCACAAGGCATTCAAGTGCCACGCTGATGATTACCAAAGGTTGTAATCTAAGAAGCGTTCAAGCCATCTTGAGGCATCGCGATATCCATACCACACTAAGGTATACTCATATTTGCGACACTGTAAAAATGGAGAAGCAAAGCCAATATCCCTACCCCCTGCGTAGGATTCCTCAATTTTTCTTTTATAATATACCGTAGGCAAATTTATCATTCAGAAAGCTATACAGATTTCATTATGACAAGTCAAGAAGAGAATCCTAGTGCATATATTCTAAGTCTTGTCAAAGATGCTCTAAACGATCTTGATAAAATGGACGTTTCTTTGAGTACGGTTATCCGAAAATGCATCCGTATTTCCAGATTAAGAAATGATTATATAAATCTTTTATGGCTAAGTTGGGAAATGAAGAGCCCTTTAGATAAAAATTTCAACAATGAAATCTTCCGGGAAATTGCTCCACATCTTACCAACAAAGAATTCGCATCCTATAAGAAAATTTTTGCATTAGAATGGATTAATGAAAGAAAAATAACAACTGTCAACGAACATCTTGAGCCTGTAGAAAATCAAGTATCCAATATGAGCGTGGGCGAAATCGAAGTTTCCATAGTTCACAATAAGCAATTAGTCGAAAAATCATTTCCTCCCGAAGGTCTTCACCCTCTGGATTTGTATTTTGATGAAATATCTAAAGAAAAAAACAGATATATCATGAATACATTAATAATTGGTCACGAGATGGTACTCGAAAGAATAAAACAACGTGTGCATAAATTTCTAAGCGATTGTGAAAAACAATTATTATTCGGACAATTAATGTCTGATATTTTTAATAAAAATAGGCAATATGTAGATCAGAGACTGGAAATTATTTGTCCCGAAGCGGTATCCAAATTCATTTCAATTTATAAGCGGATGGAAGAAAACGATAAGGAATCCTATTCACAAGCTCTAACTTCCTGCCGCAGAATAATAAAAGATCTTGCAGATGCGCTTTGTCCACCATCCGCAGAGACTTTTATAGGAGAGTTTCGAAAAACTAATCAATCGAAATACTTATATACTATTAATACTATAATATAATGCATGAGGACTCTCATTGATTTTGCCATTCGAGCAGAATATGCTCGAGTAAAAGCCCTCGGAGATGATCTATCCGAGATCGGATCGTTGATCAATTGGGAGCGTTTCAGATTTTTGGAACCATTGATATACAAAAATAAAACTAGCCGCGGAGGTCGTCCGAACATTGACATCGTGATTATGGTGAAAGCTCTCGTAATTCAGCATTGGTTTGGTCTAACAGATCCAGAACTGGAGCGACAGGTTGCGGATAGGATCTCTTTTCGTATTTTCCTTGGCACCACTGAAGTAATTCCTGATTTCAGCACAGTTTGGCTATTCCGTGAACGTTTGATTAAGTGCGACGTATACGATGATCTTTGGAATGAGCTTCAAAGGCAGCTCGATGAGATGGGGTTTACTGTAAAGAATGGCACTATCCAGGATGCAACCTTCATAACTTCGGACCCAGGTCGGAAGAGGAACAAGAAAGACGAGCAAGGCGGGGACAAAAAGGAAGGTCAAGATTCCGAAGCCACCAGTACGAGCCTGAATCAGGAGTTTGATAAAGAGCTAATTGGTATTTCAAATAATATTATTGATGACAAGGCCAAACCACAGAGACTCGAAGAAGAGCCAATAAATGAGGGAAGTTGGGCAAAAAAGGGTGTCAAATCCTTTTTCGGATATAAAGGTCATATCTCAATCGATACCAATTACCACCTTATCAGATATTTTGAGACTACAACTGCTTCTGTACACGATAGTCAGGTAGATCTTGGAATTGAAGGGCTACCACGTTACGCCGATAAGGGATATGATGGTGCAAAAACTCGAGGATATGATGCAGCCATGAAAAAAGCTACAAGAGGTCACAAGCTTGGAATCATAGATCTTCTGAGGAATAAGAGAATCAGTAAAACGCGATCGCACATCGAAAGATGCTTCGCTGTTATGAAGCGGGGGCATAAGGGAGCACATGTTTATGTAACAACTGTCGCAAGAGCTGGAGTAAAATTCATGATGAATTCGGTCGTTTACAACCTGGAACAGTTGAAATATTTAGTGCATAAACAAACAGCCTAGCGGAAGCTCTCTAAAAAAGCGCAAAAATTAGAAACAACAAGGTAAATTGAAATCTAATAAGCCAATTTAGGGGTGAAATATGCTAAAAAACCACTATAAAGATTGAAAATATTAACGCAAGAATTTAAGGCTTCATTAACCAACACTAAATCGAAACCCTCATAGGAAATGATGGCAAATCATATCAATTAACTGAGGATAAATATTTGCTTCGGTTGAGGAAATATATATCTAAACAAACCGATCGTTCAACTTCTGGCGAATTAATTAATTCCTCAATTCAAGAATTAAGTAATAAGATTAAACGGCTTAATGAACTTGCGAATAAAGGACCTCATACTGAGGTTTCGGAATTTGAGGTAAATCAGTGTGTAATGGAGACTTATTGGGTAGTGGGAGATATTCTTAGAATTTCCGAAAATTGATCAAGTGTGCCTGCCTCAATCTGCTTCGCTTTCATCATTTCCCCCACGTTGTTGGCGAGTATCCAAAGGATATGATCACGCAGAGACTATGAAGGCTTGTCATGGTAGTGTGCCGAGATTTCTGTAATTTGGAGTTGCCCTGTATCCCAACATACTCAATCAGCATCCATAGATAAATACTTTTTAGCGGTCAGCCATTCTTCGTTGATATCGATGAGGATCGAAACCCCTAACCTCATGAACGAGCTCTCACTTGGGAAGGCACCGACTACCCTGGATCTTCTTTTCAGCTCCTTGTTGATCCTCTCCAGCCCGTTTGTAGTCCGAATCCTTCTCCAGTGACCTCTGGGGAATGCCCTGTAATTCCACAGACTGAATCTGAAGCGGTCGATAGTGTCAGCAGATTTCGCATAACCTCTTTCCCTCAATTCTTTCGCTAAGTCCTGTATCTTGATTTCGTCTTCCAGAGCGATCTTGATCTTATCGGCGATCTCCTTATGATACTTCTTGGCAACGTTTCTCAAGACCGCTCTTGAAAAGTGAACGTGACACATTTGCCATGAAGCACCAAGAAATGATTTCTCAACCGCTTTCTGGATTCCCTTATGACCATCTGATATCACGAGCTTTACTCCGGACAACCCACGATCCGCCAGATCTTGAAATAATCCCGACCAGAAGAGTTCATCTTCACTGTCAGCTATTCTTGCGCCAAGTATCTCGCGATAACCGTCATCTCTAACACCTGTGACGATCATGAAAGCTTTGGTAACATATCTTGATTCTGTTCTTACTTTGAAGTAGCTTGCATCTACATAAAGATAAGGAATAGGACGTTCGATAGGTTTCTTCAGGAATTCTTCTACCTTCTCGTCAAGCTCTTTGGATATCCTGGAAACGCTAGAGGCAGATAAATTCTCGATGCCAAATCGAGAGACAATATCTTGGATTCTCCTGGTTGAAACCCCCTGGAGATACGATTCGAGTACAGCGTTGACCAAAGCCTTCTCTACGCGCGAAAATCTGTCGAACACCTTGGTTTCGAAGGAAATTTCACGGAATTGAGGTTTCTTGAGTCGGAGCTCTCCAACTCGCGTCTTCAGAGATCTTTCCTTGTAGCCATTCCTATGTGCCTTTCGGGATTCGACTCTCTGATACGGTTCTGCATCTGCCTGTTGCGCCGCTTCTAGCTGCATTACAAGGTTCAAGAACCAGGTCAGAAGCTTCTTTAGTCCATCTTCCTGATCGATAAGGTAATCTTCCAAGAGTGCTATGGGTATCATGGTCCTGTGTCCTCCTTTTCTCAAGATTGGATAGGATACAGGGCCGATAATCATTCTTATTATCAAAGTACAGAAAAATCGTTACACTGCCGGTGCAAACACAATATCGCTTTTACTAAACTGCTTCCAATACTGACATTTTCTCTTATCACAGCCCATCAAATAGCATGTGAGCGATATATTTTGACATGCTTTATGGAGGTTTCGGACCCGTGGAGTAGTTTGATATTTTGGACATCCTTTATCTAAATGCGTGAAGCCATGCCAATGAGCTGCTCTAGGTAATTCCTTGATAGTCTCATCGATGAGCCGATGACGCGTCGTCAGGTACAATATTTTCTTGTCGGGGTTATTTTTGCAGAATTCTATCACGGCATGAGTTTTGCCCAAGCCTGGTTGCTGAGATAAGACGGTTATGTCGGATGCCATGAAGTCTATTTGAGAGCCTTGTTGCTGAACTTCTTTGGCGTTTCCTTCTAGTGTCGCGTCAATATTGAAGTGACATAAGGTTTAAGATATATTATCTTCATATCCAATGTGGGGTAATAGCAATGAAGAAATATATCGTAACGCTTACTGAGGACGAGCGCAAAGCTCTTAGCGACCTTACAGTCAAGGGAAAGCAAAAATCACAGAAGATCCTCAATGCATTAATATTGCTCGGTTGTGATGAAGGTGAGTACCAAACAGAGGGCTCGACGAATGAAGAAATAGCCCGTGTGCTCCATATAAGCATGAGAAAGATAGACCGTTTAAAAAAGCGATTTGTAGAGGGAGGTCTTGATTCAGCTCTTGAAAGAAGAACGGGAAACCGCATCTATGCCAAGAAGACCGATGGAGATTTTGAAGCCCATTTAGTTGCATTGAGTTGCAGCGAACCACCAGATGGTTTTGCGCGGTGGTCTTTGAGGCTGTTAGCCGATAAGGTCGTCGAGCTCAACTACATTGACAGCATTTCTCATGAAGCTGTGCGTCAAATTTTAAAAAAACGAGATCAAGCCATGGCAACGCAAAGGATGGGTAATTCCGCCAAATCAAAACGGTAGCTTCGTCGCAAATATGGAAAGGGTATTGGATGTTTATAAGCGTCCGTTTGATTCATATCATCCGGTTGTATGCATGGACGAATCTCCAAAGCAGCTGATATCCGAGACAAGAGTACCTATTGCAATATCTCCAGGGCGGGCTGCCAAACACGACTATGAATACAAACGCTGCGGCTTATCAAATATTTTCCTTGCATGCGAACCGTTGGCCGGGAAGCGTATGGTAAAGGTCACTGAAAGAAAAACTGCGCTGGACTGGGCTTGCTTTATGGAAGATGTCGCCGCCCAATACGAACATGCAGAAAAGATAACATTGGTGATGGACAATCTCAACACACATAATGCAGGATCGTTTTATGAGAAGTTTACGCCAGATAAGGCAAAGGCGTTAATGGATAGGTTTGAATTTGTGTACACGCCGAAGCATGGCAGTTGGCTAAATATGGCTGAGATAGAGCTGAATGTCCTTACAGGGCAATGTCTGAATAGGCGAATCGATAAAATTGAAACTGTTAAGGATGAAGTAGCGGCATGGCAGGAGTTCAGAAATAATAAAAATGCAAAGGTAAATTGGCAATTTACTACAGCGGATGCAAGAGTTAAACTATCTAGGCTTTATCCGACACTAGATAGCTGACGCGACACTAGCATGACATGGGTGAAATCCGGAACTGGTTTTCTGCCTCTCATTCTTGCACCATGAACCCCTTAAGATGCGCATATGCAAGTTACTGAGAATACTTAAGGATAACTTAGCAGGTGTGAATTACCGCAAAAGTAATATCGAATTACGGCAAAACAAATTTCATTCGTAGGATGTGCACAATTTTGGCGAATAATAGAGCTGTCGCGGTTTCCCCTTGTTCCCGCTATAATGCGAAATATGGATATATATTATTTGTTAAAGCAGAAAATGGAGCGCTTTCCAAGTTCTATTTAAGGGATGATTCAATAGAGGAATTCGAAAATAAAATAAAAAGAATTTATGAATATATTTTTGGATATTGTCCGATAAGATTTTTAGATGAAAATAAAAATTATTTTTATCAAAAAGTGCATGAGGGTTTCGGATTAGCGCAAAATCACATAATCCAAGAAATTTTAGAGATAGAATCTTCAAAGAATAAATTTAAAAAAGAATTAAAAGAGGCCAATAAAGACCGCAATAAGAATTTAATCAACAAAATTAGGCATTGTATTGTGGATTTAACCTATAGGGAGTGTATCTTGAGAAAGTTGGCAGATTCGATAGCATGGCATTTCATTCAACATCATTCCACTGCAAGGCGTTTGTATATTGGTAAGAACCCCAATCCCATCTCACATACAAATTTAGAATCTACTTGGGATTTTTCAAAAAAAATAAATCAGTGTGAGATGTCATTTGCGCTTCTCACTGATATAACCTCTTTTATCCAGATTAGTGATATGATATTAGTAAATATAAATTCAGATGATTCTATATCTTGGGATTTGATAGAATTAAAAGAAGGTAAGGTAAATTGGGAAATTCAGAAATTCATAGAAAAATTGGGTGATGAAGACGCTGACGAAGACGAGCTTTTGCAATTTCTAAATCCAAAAGAAATTGACCAAATTGAACGCCAGTTTAGGCAAGCTAATAGAATGATTAAAGCTAAATCAATAATCAATGAAGGCTCTGGAATTGATGAAGCTGGGACATTTGTAAAAATCTTGGATAACCCAATTGAACTGGAAATCTACATGGATAATATTGAGAACATGTTATTGGATTGTGAGAATAATGGATTCTCTCTCGACGTTATCGATAATTGCCTATATATCGCTGCATATAGCATGGAAATTCCTTTGAGGAAAGCGTATGAAGCTTTTAGTTCGTGGATGGCTGAATTAAATGTTGAATATCCGATTATAAATTTCCAATCAACTTTTTGTTGCCCTCTTTCCGATCCTATTTTCAATTTCAACCTAAAAAAAGAAGACGTAATCGATATTGCACTGGGGAAAAAATTGATATTAGCGTGTCTAGATTATGATGAATTGATTAATATAGGAGAGGAAATAGGATTAGTCTGCGAATGGGAGAAAAAGAAGGAATCTGGAAGTACAGCCAATAAGTATGGGATTTTGGATTATAATAATAAAATCTTGAAAGTATCGCTGGAAGATAGATTTTTTCATTTAGGAGACGGCTGGATGGTTAGAATTTTCTATGAATTCCTCAAACCAACTTCCGCTCTTCGAGTCAAACGGCGGCGGCGCACCCCGCTGCAAGCAGGCGGGGCATGCGAGGCGCCGCCGCATGAAGTTGATACTAAATCGATCTGATCAATTCCTAAGTCGGACACGGATGCCCTTTATCCCCGATGCAAGCATCGGGGTATTACGATAAAAATAATGAAGGCTACCCTTTTGCATTAAGGAGAATAATGTATATTAAATAATCGCGTTCGAATCGCATAATCGTTATGATATTACTAGAAAATGAAAATTGTTTCTATAAAGTCAAATACTTCTCGTACTTCTCCCTCTTTGTCTTGTCTGAAACATGAGCATACCTCAAAGTTGTCCTGATATCGCGATGTCTCAAAACCTCTTTCACTATCCGGATATCGCAGCCTTTGGCTACCATGATAGTAGCTGGAGTGTGTCTGCTGAATACATGAACCGCACCTGGCTTATTGATTCTCGCCTTCTTCTTATAGCTCAAAAACATCCTATGTACATCGTTCTTATACCATAGGTTCAAATTATCTGTGTAGAAAAGGGGTATTCTATCGCCTATCTTTACCTGTGGCCTAATCTTCAAATATAAACGCAGGGTTTCAGCGCATTCACCATTTATATATGCCATCCCATCGCTGCCATTTTTGGTTTCTCGAAGATGTATCGATCTCGCGTTTAGATTTAGATCCCCATCATCTAGTTTACATAACTCCGAAGAGCGCAGGCATCCATAGAATAAAGTCTGTAGTGGAGTGAACCCCTCCGAGTGGACAATGAGTTAAGCAACATCAACTCATGGGAGGGAAGTATATGAAAAAGACGAGGCGACGCTACGACCGAGCATTCAAGATATCAGTAGTAGCTGAACTTGAGAGTGGTAAACCACTTGCTCAGATCGCCCGCGAGCATAGTATTCATCCAGGCTTGCCCTCTCGGTGGAGAGAAGAGCTGGCCGAGAATCCCGAAAAAGCGTTTAGCGGTAATGGAAACAAGTACAAGGACCAGGCAAGGATTGCAGAACTTGAGAGGCTGCTCGGCCAGGCCCATGCCGAGATCGAGCTTTTAAAAAAAGCCTTTGCCATGACCCAGAAGAAGGTTCGAGAGGAGAGAATCAAACCGACGCTGAGGGACGGTATATGACTATCCATGACGTCCTTTCGGACGGCCTTGCGTTGTCAATATCCCAATCCTGCGAGGCACTTGAAGTAAGTCGCAGCGGCTACTACAGATGGCGGACACAGCCGGAAATTGACCCATCCGCGAATATGGATCTGAGAAACCAGATTCAAGAGATCGCTCTGGAATTTACTGGCTACGGTTATAGGAGGATGACTGCTGAACTCCAAAACCGCGGCTTTGAGGTTAACCGCAAGCGCGTTCTGAGACTGATGCGACAAGATAACCTTCTGTGCCTGAAGAAGAGATTTAAGCCAATAACAACCGATTCTAGTCATGGATTGCCTGTATATCCGAACCTTCTAAAAAACGCCGAGATCACCGGACTAAACCAAGTTTGGGCTTCAGATATCACATATGTTCAGTTGTCACATGAGCACATCTATCTCGCCGTGATACTGGATCTATACAGCAGAAAATGCATCGGCTGGGAGCTGAGCAGAAACATCGACGGCCAGCTAGCCATGAATGCCCTGGACAAGGCATTAGAAAACCGCTGGTCAGAATCTACTCAAGGACTCGTTCATCATTCTGATCAGGGAGTTCAATATGCATCAAAAGATTATGTGGATTGTCTTGAAAAGCATAGCATCCTGATTAGCATGTCAAGAAAAGGAAATCCATACGACAATGCATTTGCAGAGAGCTTTATCAAAACTCTAAAGGTCGAGGAGGTATATCTGAATGAATACGGGACATTTGAAGATGCCTATAGAAACATATGGCGTTTTATTGAGAAAGTGTACAACTGGAAGAGGCTGCATTCATCACTTGGTTATAAGTCTCCTGAGCAGTTCGAAATGGAGGTTGCCTTAAATACTGTTGCTTAACTAATTGTCTACAATCAGGGGTGCAGTCCATAGCATTGCTAGATGCTTGATATTGGAGCAGACAGAGAAGATAGCTAAAACATCCTGCTCGTCGAAGTAATAAGGAATCGCATCATTAGGTCTAAGCTTTATAAAATTCCATTCAATTTTATTCATTTCGTAGAACTTCTTTATGCCAAAGCATGTATTATTTAAATGGGATCGCGATAACCCCTTTTCGATCAGCATAGCCCTATACTTATCTGCCACTGCAACATCAGGATCTTGGCTATTAGCAAAATCTAAGAAGGCTCTAACCCTACCCATGTAAAGTTTAATTGTCTCTTCATGAAGACCAATGTTCTTTAGATAACGCTTGAATCTCTCAATAATGATATCTTTATGATGATCACTCGCTGGCCTGGAATACCAGTCAATTTTCATCTTGGCCATCTCTTTCACCTACTCGATAGACTACATTCTATTCACATAGGCTAGATCAAAGCCAAAAGACATTTTGCGATTTCGTTATCTAGAGGATCATAAAGGTGCGGGGAAAGGGATTCGAACCCCTGAACTCCTGCGAGAATAGATCTTGAGTCTATCACCGTTGGCCTGGCTTGGTTATCCCCGCGCAAGATAGTGATTTGCGATTAGTTCAAATCGCTCTTCATACGAGATACGGTAAGCTATAAATAGATTTTCGCTAGATGGAGCAGTATCTATTACCTACAGGATCTCTCTGATTCTTCGCGTGCACCTAACACATGTGACAAGAATAGGTAATTATGAGTTTGATGCACTAATGTCTCAGATCATAGGACTTACGCACTTGGCAGAATCTTCTTATATTGCATATGCTATATTAATACCAACAAATAAATGGGATAGGGCTGAACTTGAATCCTTCCAAGTGCGATGATCTTGATTATATTCACTTTCTGATAGCATCAGTAGATGTTTTTACCTGTACTGAGGCTGCAAGGTGCCAGCCAGTAGGAGAAAATAGTCCATCGCATGATGCATTTACCCGTCTTCTACAAAGACAGCCTCCAGATACGGATACGTTGTGGAATGAGGTAAAGGATATTGTTCAGCCTCAAAATGGTTTCTTGGTTATTGACGATACGACGTTGGACAAGCCATATGCTAAAAATATGAGCCTAGTCTATCATCAATGGAGTGGAAAACAGCATCGATTGGTGAATGGAGTCAATATTTGTACGTTGCTGTGGACAGATGGAAACGCTATAATTCCCGTTGATTTCCGAATCTACGATATAGATGTCGACGGCAAGACAAAAAATGATCATTTTCGAGATATGCTTGCCAAAGCAAAAGAACGGCGTTTTCAGCCCTGTATTGTTCTCTTCGATAGCTGGTATGCCAGTGTAGATAATCTCAAAACCATACGAAAGTCTGGATGGCACTGGCTGACCCGATTGAAGAAAAATAGGCTAGTGAATCCGAATAACACCAAAAATATGCAAATTCAGGAGATAGAGATACCGTTGCAAGGCAGGGAAGTGCATTTAAAAGCTTATGGTTTTATAAAAGTATTCCGGATAGTCTCTAATGACGGTGACATAGGATACTGGGCAACTGACGTGCTGGAGATGGACGAAGCTAAACGTGAAGAAATTGGTGGATATTCCTGGAAGATTGAGGAATATCACAGGGGATTAAAGCAATTCTGTGGAGTCGAAAGCTGTCAAGCAAGAAAAAGTCAGTCCCAGAGAGCACACATAATGTTCTCCCTGAGAGCGTTTCTCAGATTAGAAGTAGAAAGGCTTAGAATAGGAATGAGTTGGTTCGAATCTAAGCGAAGAATTATTCGCGAGTCAATTCGCGAATATATAAAATATCCTTATTATTCATTGTCGAAAGATTCAACTGCGTAAGTCCTAAGATCATTATCTTGGCTAAGTTTTAGCGCTGTATCATCGCTAATCATAATTGCGTCTCTTTCAACTTCATTTATGAACGAGTTGAGTCTAAATATTGGAATGATGGGCATGTTTTCATAGAATTTTATATCTTCTTCAATAAATGTGACTATAACAGGAATTAATTTCTTTTTTGTTAGATTACTGTAAAATTCTATTCTCTCTTTATGCCTTTTAATTGCTTTCTTTAATGCGGATAGTCTATACCTGTTGCCAGACCATTTCTTGCATTCTATCAAATAGGTTATATCATTTTTTTTAGCGATAACGTCGTATTGTCTGCGTTTTTTATTAAACGTTTTCACTTTATTTATAATAACTTGGAAATCATTCGTTTCGAAGATGAAGCCTACTAATATTTCAAAGTTCTGCCAGACAGCTCCTTTTGAAACTCGTTCTAAGTCTTCGATGGTTTTTATATCTTCGAAATTCGTCGAAATAGTCATTATCTGCCTTTCGAACCTTATGGTTTCAGACCCGTCATCCGCCCATTAGGCTATAAATACTGCGATGAAGGGATTACCTTACAGGCGGATTATAGTGTTTAACCCAAAATATGAAACTTATGATCGCAATGCGTAGCTTAATCGAACAACTTTCTACTTATAAAGCCATTAGGTTAAACACTATAGTTCTATTTATAGTCCCTAACATAACAGATTTAACTTATCATGTAAGAATCTGGGAATCCACGTTCTTGCAGAGGAAAGACTCTTCGTCAGGCCAAGAAAGCTGTCTCTCACAATTTCTATGAGTTCCAACTTATTTTCAATTTCAGATGCAGATATAATCCTCTTTATGCTTTTCCATAGATATTCTATCGGATTTAGGTCAGGAGAATAGGGTGGCAGATAGATCAATTCGATATCCAACGCTCTTGCTTTTTCTTTTACAATTTTTGCTTTATGTGTTGCGAATTATCGAGAATCAAACAAATTCTATTTACAGGGTTGTTTCTTCTGACTTCGTATGCTGTGTCGCATGATTATTATAGTATTATTTCGTTATTCAAGAATTCATAATTTATTTTAACTAATTACTTATATGCTCCTAAGTATATTATACAAAATGAATGCTCTTTTAATCTCGGCGACCATTCCTTCTGGTGAAGATGCCCGAACCGTCTCACCAAAGATACGCTTGATCGATGAGAAGAAGCCTTCAACTGCCCACCTTCTACCGTACTGATGCATTTGCTTCCAACCCTTGTAGCCCATTTTTTTGAATTCCAGAACAGCTGTTGACCTGGCTGATGCATCTTTACCTACTATCGCGTTCTCTCTGATCTTAATCCCTGGACAATCTACACCTTTCGATTTCATAAATTCAAATGCGTCGTTTGTGTCATATGCGCCATCCATCAACCCCTCCTCAATATTGACGTCTTTCAACAAAGGGCGCAAAACCTCGCTATCCGAGGTGTCTTCTTCTGTAACTTCCATAGACAATAATCTCTTTGATTCAACGTCGACTGCCACATGAACTTTAAGCCATCCTCGCCGCTGCTTTCCGTGTTTCTCGCGCATCCAATCCCCTCTATTTGTTACCTTTATCCCAGTTGAATCAACTGCAACAACAGCGTCGTTCTCTGGTATCTCTATTCCAAGATCTTGCTTAGAGATTCGCTTATGGAGGGTGGTATAATCTGCCGCCACCAATCCTGGTTCATAGGTCGAAAGTCGTCCAAAGAATCCTTCAAGTTGACGATATGGCATTCGGAAAAAAGAGTATATTATTGATGCAAAAGTTATAAAAGTGTTAGGGTATTTGTATGGAGCGCCTGTTTTCTTTCTATTCATTTCTCTTAATTCCCAACTCCAGTTCTTCACACAACTCAAATCGAGATAGAATTCGCCTCTTCGAACAAGTTGGGCATTATATTCTGGCCAGTCTCTATTATCAACATAGTTCATAACACAATATTTATATTTAAACTATTTAAGCTTAATCGACACAGCAACTTCGTATAGAAATTGGCAAAAATCTTCTTTTTTGGTATGAATTGGAAACTCAATCGTATCAATGCCATTAAGCATAAAACAACCTACGCAATTAGCGCTGAGATGCGCGGTTATCTTTTTCATCTTAAGTTCCTTAAACGACCAGAGCCGTTCGGTATTTGAGTTGACATTCTGTGATGACTCATCGACAAATCCTAAGATATCCCCCTCTTTAAGAATCAAGTTTTTTTTAAAATAGTTTCGGCATCATCTGGGCGTCTCTTATCTAGAACATAGGGCTTGGCATGATGCATATTCCACGACGTCAGCATTCTCCAAACTTGCATTTCGGAATATTCTACATTGAATTTTTCTTTTATCAATAAGCGCACTTCTTTCAATGTCCAAGCATCTTTTTCGCCCAGCAATCGCTTTAATTCTTCCCGTTCTGAATCCCCCAGTTTAGGCTTTGGACCGCCCGAAAAATTTGGCACAAGGCCAGCATATCCACCTTTGTTCCATGAATCAAGCCAGCTATAACCAGTCGGCTCTGTTATGTCTATTTTTTCGCAGGCTTCTTTAATCTTATCTCCTTTATAAAGAAACCTTATAAAATATAGTCTTTCAAGAACGCGAACGGACTTTTCTTCTTTCTTAATTATTTTATTTAACTCGTCTAGTGTAATATGTTTTATGATCTCTTTCTCTTGCTTTCTTCCCATGAGGTTTTGTATGTTCTTGTTAGGTTAAAAAAGTTGCGTTAAAGACTATAACCTCTATACCTGCATTTCTTCAGCTTTGGTCTGAGTTCTTATTTCAACACATCCAATAGAACGATACAACATTGTCGGAAAGAGCCAACTCATCAGAGTTCTTATTCAGATGGTTTCTGAATTTATGATCCGCTTCGTCTCTGCGATTACTTTGCAATTCCTTTTCAGCCTTGCCAAAGCTTTATAGAATATATGCGCCTTACCGTTTTCGACCATGTCCGACATCAAATTCTTCAGTACCAACGGCCATTCAGATCGGGTGGACTTCCGGCAGGCATTGCTAGTGGGCCAGGCACCGGACAAGGGCCTATACATGCCCGAAGACATCCCGGTTATTCCCTTGAGCAAGATCTCGCAGTTCTCCAAGATGAGCTATCCGGAGATTGCCTATCAGGTAGTCAAACCTTATCTGGGCGACCTAGTTGCAGACGAAGCCTTCCGGACCATGCTCCAAGACTCCTACAACTTCGACGTTCCTGTTGAGAAGGTCTACGAAGGCAAGTACATCCTGCGCCTTGACAGGGGACCTACCTGCTCCTTTAAGGACTTCGCTGCTCGGCTCATGGGAAGGCTGATGCAGTACTTCCTGAAGAAGGACGGAAAGAGTCTTCTCATTCTTACAGCAACCTCCGGTGATACAGGCTCGGCTGTAGCTCACGCCTTCTTTGGACTGGAGAACGTAAAAGTCGTTGTTCTCTTCCCTGAAAAGGAGGTCACACCTAGGCAGCGCAAGCAGATGACTACCTTGGGAAAGAACGTATTTCCCCTCGCAGTAGATGGCAAGTTCGATGACTGCCAGGCTCTGGTCAAGCAGGCATTCGCGGATTCCGACCTGAAGGGCCTAAATCTCTCATCAGCCAACTCCATAAACATAGGAAGGCTCCTCCCACAAGCGGTCTACTACTTCTATGCTTACTCCCGGACGGCCACGGATGGCAGTGCAATTGTCTTCTCCGTGCCCAGCGGTAACTTTGGCGACCTCATGGGCGGACTGATAGCCATGAAGATGGGATTGCCTGTCCATAAGTTCATTGCGGCTACGAACGAGAACGACGAGTTCCCCAACTTCGTGAAAACAGGCATTTACAAGCCCATCCGGCCAAGCGAGAACTGCATCTCCAACGCCATGAACGTGGGCCACCCAAGCAATTTAGCCCGGCTCTTTTGTCTCTACGGCGGCCAGATGGACGAGACCGGCCACGTAAACAAACAGCCCGACATGCAGGCATTGAGGGAAGACCTGTTCGCCGTCTCCATCTCCGACGAGGAAACCAGGAGGACGATAAAGGAGGCCTACAGCCAGTACAAGGTTCTTCTGGAGCCCCACGGCGCCGTAGGCTGGGCCGGCCTCTCCAGATACCTGAAAGAAGTTGAAGATTGGAACCCCTGCGTTTCTCTAGAGACCGCTGACCCTGCCAAGTTCCCTGAGGAGATAGTCAGGCTAACCGGAGTAAACCCGCTGCTGCCCAAGGCCATGGCCCGGCTTGATCAACTAGAGGAGCATTTCGATAAAATCAACATGAACTACGAATCCCTTAAAGATTACCTTCGGCGTTTTGCCAAAACCCAGGAGCAGTGAAGTTCGACATGTTGTCTGATTGCGAAGGCATTTTCTTCGACGACATAGGCAGCTATCCCCTGCCCAAAGGAGTCCGGCTTGATGGCCTTTCGAGGGAGCAGTACCTGGAAATGGTGAAAGACACACTGGCCCAGAAAATAGCTGCGGGAGTGGAAGTGCCGACCTATCCACAGTTCAGGGATATGATCCGGATGTTCTTGGACCCAATTGAGAAACCTGAAAACCAGGAGAGCCCTTACCTAATAAAAAAAGAAAATGCGGAAATAGTTGAGCTTCAGGCAATCCCGCTAGGCTGTAGGGTTCGCGTTTGTGTTACTGGCCCGGTAGAGCTTTACCTCTCAGCTTTTGGGGCCACGAAATACACTGACATACTCTATAACCTAGCAAGAAGCGTAGCCAGATTTCTTGAGCGAGCCAGGGAATCGGTAAATGTGGCAGTCGCCTCCTTAGACGAGCCGTCCTTGGGCCTCAGCTCCACAGTGGTCTTCGAGGAGGAGGAGATCCTCAAGGCATTGGAGATAGCAAGCGATCCATGCAAAGGGATCGACTGCGAGGTCCACCTTCACTCCCCCTTGTACGCTGAGCCCTGCGCCCGGGTTCCAGGACTGAGCATAATAGGCGTCGAGTCTGCGGCTCATCCAGATTACCTGAAGCTGATAGACAGGAAGCTCCTGGAGGAGACGGACACCTACCTTCGGGCGGGCATTGCCAGGACAGACATTCTTTCCATGGCAGCTAGCCTGAACGATCGGCTGCGCACCAATCTTTGGGATGATCCTGCCAGGCTGGAGAGAGAGATCTTGGCCATTGAGTCGGTTGAAGTTATTAAGAAGAGGCTGGAGATGGCACGCAAATCCTTTGGCGATAGGCTGAGGGCTGTAGGTCCTGATTGCGGCCTCGGGTCCTGGCCGAGCCAGTCAATGGCAAGCTCGCTCCTAACCAATTGTGCCTCGGCGGTAAAATCCTCGTGCAGGAAAGACGGCAAATAGTAAAGACCTTTAGATAATCATGGTCGTATAGAAGGGCCAGTTCGTACGTGACAATAACGAGCTAGTTGCAAAGATTTGGGTACTTCATTTAACCACAGGATTTAGTCTCACGTTGAAGATTTAAATCGGCCCTGGACAACACAGTTCATAAGAAAAGAGATAGCCAGGTCAGGGCAACTCGGTTGCCGGCTTAGTCGCATCTAGTAAGCCCGATTCTACGAGCCAATGCTCGGCTGAATGGAGAGACTCAACGAATATCCAGCTTAGTTCTGCCCATGACATTGAGGTATGCAACCTCTTTTCCCTGCTCAAGCTTCGGCTTGTCTTCCTGTGTGATTGGGACATCAAGGGTCTCGTAAGTTCCCATATCCATAAGCTGGACGGATTTCTCGCTTACCGAGAGGACCTGACCGGTCCTGCGCTCCACTGTCGGGACGTATGTTTTTGTGGTAACAGGGTTGACTACTGATCTCTTCTGGCCGTCGAAGATACCGATGGCATCAACCCTAGCTTTGGCCGAACCGTGCTTGCCTGGCTTGGAGTGGGATATTGCCTTGATTATGCAGGGCTCATCGTCTATTATAACGTATCTTCCTTCTTTCAGCTCCCTGACCTCAACCTGCTCTTTCATTTATTTCATCACTCCTAGCGACGAATGCAACTCTCCTATTTAAAGAATACCTCTCATCCGCTTTAGAGCCTCCTCAAGGTTCTTCCTGGATGATGCATAGGAGAGCCTGATGTGCTCTTTGCCTCCTGGCCCGAAGGCCGATCCTGGAACTGCGATGACACCCGCTTTGGCCAGCTTTGACACGATGGCGTCACCGTCTTCCACCTTTGGAAACAGGTAAAAGGCACCCTGGGGTTTGACCAAGTCCACTCCCAACTCCAGGAAACCCTTCACCAGCATGTCTCTCCTGAGACGGAACTCATCTCTCATCATGGACACGCATTCCTGGGGACCGGCAATGGCCGTCAGCGCCGCCTTCTGGGATATGGAACAGGCACAGGCCTGGACGTACTGGTGAACTTTGAGAAGCTGCTCATGCGCCCCGCCTTTTGCCGCCAGATAGCCCAGTCTCCAACCCGTCATGGCGTAGGTTTTAGAGACTGCGTTAACGGTGATGACATTGTCCGAGAACCTGGCGGGGCTTATGTGCTGTCCGTCGTAGATGAAATGCTCGTAGACCTCGTCGGAAATTACTGCAATATCGCGGTCGTCGGCGATCTCCGCGATTCCGCGCAGCTCACCTTCGGTCTGGACGGCACCCGTTGGGTTGCCTGGAGAGTTGATTATAATGGCCTTCGTACGTTCGGTGACCGCTTCGTTCACGGCGTCGGGTGTAAGCCTCAGCTGGTCGTTTAGCGGCACGCCAACTGGTTTGCCTCCCACCAGTTTGGTCAGGGCCGAGTAAGACAGAAAACTGGGGTCGCCCACAAGGACCTCGTCTCCTCTTTCGACCAGGGCAGCAATGGCCAGAAAGAGGGCCTCACTTGCTCCGCTGGTGACCATAATCTCTTCGGGCGAGTATCTTAGCCGATTATCTCGCAAGAATTTCTGGCTGATGGCCTGGAGCAGATCAGGGAAACCGCAGTTGGGGGTGTAACCCGTAAACCCATCCTGAATGGCCTTGATCGCTGCCTCTTTGATATGCGCCGGAGTATCGAAGTCCGGCTGGCCCAAACCAAGGTTGATCGCATTAGGCCCTGCGCCTTCAAAGCACTTTCTTATCCCGGATATATCCATCTCGCTTATGTGGCTTGCAAACTTCATGGTCTCTCTCCGAGCTAATATCTAAACGCTTGTCTATTGCTGGTCTATGACGGAGCAGCATTATGATTGCGTCTTCTGGCTAGCCATCCTTATAAGTTATGTTGGAGAAGGAAAAGCAGTTCAGCTTGGAAAGCTCCTGGTGCAGCGTGTTCATCCTGGTTCTTCCTCCCCTCCAGGAGATGGTCATCCTGGCTTCTCCAAGCTCCAGGTCAATGCAAATTGATCCGATCAGCCTTTCGAGGGCCCTGGGATCAGAGAAGGGGACCAGAAAGACCGCCCTGTATCTATCACCCCTCCTGGCGTAGGATGTCAGAATGTATCCAAAGTTCTCGAACCCACTTATTTCCTCGAAACTGCACATGACTTCCCTCTCCAGCTCTGCGGCTGCGGCCGCCCTTGAGATTGTTAGAAAGATTTTGGAAACCAGAGACTTCTCCGCGTTTCGGCCGAACCACAGGTTTATGGTCCCCTGGTTGAGGAGGACGGAAACTGTTGCTCCGCTCATCTCTACTGAGAGGTAATCCTGGCGGGGGCTCACATCCATTAGTCAAGGATAATCGGAGAGTTGATATAACCATTTCGAAGACCTCTGGAGAGTTGGACTAGTTGAACTCCGGCCCGAGAAAACGCCGGAGCATAATAGAGCATAATAACAGAATATGGAGGAATATTCACTGGAAGAGACACTCGAGGCTATGCGCCGAGGGTTCGAACAAGAGCCGTACGCAAAGATGATGGGATTGAGGCTGGTTGAGGTTGGCCCAGGATTTGCGCTAGTTGAGCTGAAGCTATCGGAGGATACAAAGAACATCTTCGGAGTAACCCATGGGGGAGCAGTATTTTCCCTCATCGATGGTGCTTTCGAGGTTGCTGCGAACTCTCATGGGACAGTGGCCGTAGCCCTGAACGTGAATGTTTCATACATCAATCCATCGGTTCCGGGCGATACCCTTCGAGCCGAGGCCAGAGAGGTCTCCAGATCCAGGAGAATTTCCAGTTATCGTATCGAGGTGAAGAACGATAAGGGAGACCTGATTGCCACCTGTCAGGCGATGGCCTACAGAAAGAAGGACCCTCTTCCTTTTCTGTGAGTCGAGTCACGTCAACTCCTGACATGTTCCTGGCCAGCAAATTTCCTTGCCTGCCTTGTCAGCATTGTCAAGACTGATAGAATTATATGGCATCCCGGCTTTGCTCTGAACGTGAGGCGCGAATGAGGCTAAGGTCGTGTTTGAAGAGGTATAAGGACGATACACACAGGGCTCTAGCTCCCGAAGAGACGCTATCCCGAATAGATTCCAAGATGCCTGCAGCGGGCATCACCAGAGTTGCAGACATCACCAATCTGGATCGGATAGGGATACCGGTATTTTCGTCGATAAGGCCGATGGCGGAGAACGGTGCCATATCAGTTTACAACGGCAAGGGTGCAACGCCGACTGAGGCCAAGGTCTCGGCCATGATGGAGGGGATAGAGAGGTACTCTGGAGAGGTGAAGGACAGAGAACTTTTGATCTCCCGATTCTCGGAATTGAAAAAAGAGCATAGCGCCCTTGATCCGAGAGAGCTCATCCTACCAGAGGGGGCGGACCCTGACAGCGATATTCCCTGGGTCAACGGCTACGATATCATGAACGACGAGGAGATCCTTGTCCCGGCCAACGCTGTCTTTCATCCTCTGGCTCACAGCTACAAGCTGCTGTTTCGGACAAACACCAGCGGTCTAGCCTCAGGAAACGAGCTGGAGGAAGCGATATTTCATGGCCTGGCTGAGGTTATAGAAAGGGATGCCTGGACGATGGTGGAGGCCACCCGAAACACAGGCCCCATAATCCAGAACGTTGGAGACGGCCTGGCCGGGGACCTTCTGGAGAAGTTCTCGCAGGCTCAGGTGGATGTCTATCTGAAGGATATAACAAGCGATATCGGCATTCCCACCTGTGCAGCCGTTTCAGACGACGTAAAGCTCAAGGACCCGACCCTTCTCACAACAGGCATGGGAACCCACACCTGTGCCAGTGTTGCAGTTCTGCGAGCCCTGACTGAGGTAGCACAGTCCAGGCTCACCCAGATTCACGGAGCGAGGGAGGATACAACTGTGGCCGATTTTCGGAAGCAGATCGGCTATGATAGGACCAAGAGGCTCAACAAGCACTGGTTCGACGTCTCCAGGACCAGGGACTTTGCAGAGATGAAATCCTATGATACCGACGACTTCCTGGAGGATATCAGAAACATGACCGGCCACCTGGAGGAAGCCGGACTCGATCGGGCGATTGTCGTCGATCTCACCAGGGAGGAGATAGGGGTTCCAGTCGTTCGAGTAATAGTTCCAGGACTGGAGATCTCAGCGGTGGATTCTGAGAGGATTGGAGCGCGAGTTAAGAATGCCAAGAATGCAAAAAATCGTCGTGTTCCTAGGGCCAAGCCTTCCTGAAGTGGAGGCCCGCGAAATTCTGAATGCCGATGTCGAGTACCTTCCACCGGCCAAGCGAGGAGATCTCTTCAGAGCGGCCAGAGACGGAGCCGAGGTTATCTGTCTGATAGACGGGGTCTTCTTCCAGGATTGTTCAGTGGCCCACAAAGAGGTCTTGTACGCCCTGGACAGTAGCGTGAATGTCATAGGTGCTTCAAGCATGGGAGCCCTCCGCGCATCTGAACTAGATGTTTACGGCATGGAAGGCGTGGGCGAGATATACGAGGCATACAGGCACGGAGAGCTTGAATCAGATGACGAGGTTGCCCTGATCTTCGACCCGTACTCTTTTGAGCCGCTATCCGAACCGCTTGTCAATATTCGGCACAACCTGAAAATAGCCCTGAAGGAGGGAGTGCTCGATGAAGGGAGCAGTCAGGCCCTGTTGCAGGAAGCCATGTCACTCTACTTTCCAGACAGAACCTATGTCAAGATAATAGACGCCTGCAAGGGCCGGGTGGCCGAGGAGCTGCTGGAGCGCTTCAAGATGTTTATCGATATAGAAAGGAGCGATCTCAAAAAAGAGGATGCCATCAGGGCGATCAGGCGGGCCAGGGAGTTGGTGGATGAAAGATGAGTTCAGGAACTTGATCTGTTACCGGCTGCTTGCGACAGTAACACTTCAACCCTCGTTTATTCAAGGTATCATCTGATCTTCAGTTCAGTTTCTGTCCTATGCAAATTCTGCAGAAGAATCTCATAGCTTATTTCAATCTGTCTGATAAGTTTATCCTTTTCAGCCTTGAATGCATTCTTGGCATCCTCTGATCTCTGCATATGCACTTATATATCCGCTATTCTTAAACGTCTCCATAGCTAAAAAATAATTACGCAATTCGGAAGCCAGGGCATTATCTGCCAGGTACATTTTTTCTTTCACGTTATCCCAAAAGACTTTGTGTTTTTCCTTTGCATCTAAGTTGGACGATCCGTAGTCTCCAGCTGATCCAAAAATCAAATACTCATCTTTCTTAC
>CAVWIG010000014.1:0-101647 GCA_963754945.1 Methanotrichaceae archaeon | reverse complement strand
CAACCGCAGAAAGTTGATCAGTGGCAAAGCTCAGGGGACATTGCATCGTATGTGAGGAGACTGCGAAAGGAGACTGGTGTGCTTCCCCGACGTCCTCCTCAGAAAGGAGATCTCGCCCTTCATCCAGATGCAGTGGTCATCGGGATCATCCGCTTGCTTGAGGGCACTCAGCACCCCCCACGTTTATTCAAAAATTATATGACACCCCGGCCATTGAGAAACGACTCGCAAGGGCACCTGCGGAAAAATCGAGGATTCCTGATTGTAGAGACTTGTTCCTTTGCCACTGTACAGTAACTAAAGCATTTGTTCTATGACATTTTTTACAATATCTTCCTCAATGTCATAGAATTTAGTTTGCTTAGAACCAGCTATCATGTCGCCCTTGGCCAGTTGGACGGGCTGCCAATCGGAAAGCCGACTTGGGCCAGTGTCCTCGGCCAACAGCGGAGTGAGACATCGCCCTGAAGCCCGTGGACCTCATGTAGTTCTGGCAGCTTCTCCTCACGTATCAAGTAGCAAAGGCTGTATATCGAATAAGAATTCTTACGTAAGGACCTGAGTAAAGTTCACTTGTTTAATTCAAGAAATGTTGTAAATGTTGCTAGAAGAGAGCTATTCGATTCTTGGATGATGATTGAAGGCAGATCTCGGAGAACAACTCAACTTGCTCACCCAGTACCAAGCTGGCAATGACTCGATTTGAGTCGTGTGCAAACGAGGTGTATGTAACAAAGTCTTCATATCCAGAATACTCCATAAAGGTCCTGGAGTGGGTAGATTGACGTATAGTAGATTAGCGTTAGTGATCGCGGGACTTGTCTGTCTCGTGTTTCTGGTGCACTCTCAAGACGACCCCGCTATAAGCGAGATGGAAAATGCAATGGATACTCCATTGGCATCGGTACAAGACCTTACTGGCAGCTGGCATCTTGAGCTGGGAAATGGAACAAACATCAACTTGATCCTCACTCAATCAGGTAGCTTGGTCTCTGGCCGTGGCAATGTGACTTCGGGCAATGCATCTCAAGAGGCGACGGCCAAAGGCTCTTACTCAGGCAACGTGCTCAAGATGGATGTAGTTCCTGTGATTGGCAAAGAGCATTACTCACTATCTCTGGACTTGAGTGGCCAGACACCTGCGAAGACGTACAGCGTATTCAATAACAATACTGCAGTCTCGTCCGGCACTGTAAGAAGGGTCAGCTATACGACTCGGTTGTAGAAGAAGCGTTTTTATCCATGAATGCCGAAAGTGTCGGACAATATTTAGGAAAAATGAGGGAACTGGCCGAGATGCTAAAGAAGTGCCCCCAATCCACCTCTATTCCTTCATTTGACATTGCTTTTCTACTTACTTCCTTTAGCCTTCTCCACTATGCTTTTAATAAAATCGGTCTTAGCATCGGCATAGGCAATCGTGTCATGACTATATTTCCTGGCCAAATCCACCTTCAGTTCATAATATCTCCTGACATCCTCCGGATGAACCCTGAGCCAGTCTCTGAAGAGGATGAGCTTCCGATGAAAATCGCTATCATACCTAACCAGATGCAAGTGAAAACGAACCCCTCCGGCGATACGGCAGGCGCAGCAGAACCAGTCAGGATATTCTCCCTTACTTATATGATTATATCCAAGAGGCTTCAAGATCCCTATGATCTCCTCCGCCGTCTTCATGTCTGCCACTCCAACCATTATATCAATTATCGATTTAGCTTCCAGACCCGGGACTGAGGTGCTGCCTATGTGATCTATGGAGAGAATCTTTTCGCCCACTGCTCCAAGGATGAAGCTCCTCTCGGCCTCATATTGCTGGGTAGTGTGCCGAAATTTCTGTAATTTGGACAGCCCTGTTATCCCACACATATTCAATCCGTATCCATAGATAAATACTTTTTAGTTGTCATCCACTCTTCATTGATATCTATCAGAATTGATGCACCTAGCATCATAAAGGACTGGTCGCTGGGAAATGCTCCTACAACCCTTGTTCTTCTCTTCAGCTCCTTGTTGATCCTTTCAAGTCCGTTCGTAGTCCTTATTCTTCTCCAGTGATTTCTGGGGAATGACCTGAAATTCCATAAGCTGAATCGGAAATGCTCAATGGGACCGCAGATTTAGAATAGCCTCTGCTTTCCAGATCGAGGCACAGTTGCTGCATCTCAGTTTCACTTTCTAGAGCTATTTTGATCTTATCCGCAATCTCCTTATGATATTTCTTGGCTACATTCCTTAAGACAGCCCGTATGAAATGTACGTGACACATCTGCCATGAAGCACCCAGAAAGGATTTATCTACTGCTTTCTGGATTCCCTTATGACCATCTGACACTACAAGCTTTACTCCAGATAACCCTCGGTCCTTCAGATCATCAAAAAGTCCAGTCCAAAAGAGTTCATCTTCTCCATCGGCTATTCTTGCGCCCAGTATCTCTCGATAGCCGTCATCACGGACGGCTGTAACAACCAGAAAAGCCTTGGTGATGTAGCTTGAATCAGTTCTGACCTTGAAGTAACTCGCATCAACAAAAAGATAAGGAATTGAGTGTTCGATAGGTCTCTTAAGGAATTCCTCCACCCTTCCATCAAGCTCTCTGGATATCCTTGATACGCTAGAGGCAGACAGATCTTCAACACCTAATCGAGAAACGATATCCTGGACTCTTCTGGTTGATACTCCCTGCAAATATGATTCAATCACGGCATTGATCAGAGCTTTCTCAACTCGCGAATACCTGTCAAAGACTTTAGTCTCAAACTTTAGTCTCAAAGGATATTTCACGGAATTGCGGTTTCTTGAGTTTGAGTTCGCCAACTCGCGTCTTCAGAGATCTATCTTTGTAGCCATTTCTATGGGCCTTTCTGGAATCAACTCGTTGATATGGTTCTGCATCTATTTGCTCCATCGCTTCAAGTTGCATTACGAGATTCAAGAACCAGGTCAAGAGCTTCTTTAGTCCATCCTCTTGATCGATAAGGTAATCTTCCAAGAATTCTATTGGTATCATGGTCCTGTGTCCTCCTTTTCCCAAGATTGGATAGGATACAGGGCCGATAATCATTCTTATTATCAAAGTACAGAAAATTCGTTACACTGCCAGGCAGATTGAGGGCACGCACTGGAATGAGACATGAACTACATGAATACTATTCTGCACTTTCATCTGTTTTTCTGTAAAAAGCTGACCACCAACCACCATGATAAAAATGCTAATCTTATGATGAATCGCCCAACAAAAAGAAGGAGAACCGAGAGAAAACCGCTCTAGTGCACCATAACGCAAGTTTTAAATCTTATAAAAGGTCTAGAATATAGATCGTGGCAAGAAAAACAAAATTCTGTGTGAAACTGGAAGAGAAAGAACGAGAAGAGTTGAACCAGTACATCCGTCGTGGGAAGTCGTCTGCAAGGAGTTTAACTCGCGCAAGAATACTGCTCCTGGCCGACGAAGGGCAATCCGATGCGGAGATCATTGATGCATTGAAGGCGAGCAGAACGACAATAGTGAGGATAAGAAAGAGATATTTCGAGGGTGGCCTGGAATCTGCATTGAATGAAAGATCTCGCAGTGGAGCGCCTCCGAAGATAGATGCACGAGTTGAGGCTAAACTGACCGGCATTGCTTGCTCAGATCCGCCTGAAGGCAGATCGAGATGGACGCTGAATCTATTGGCCGACAAGCTTGTTGAGCTGGGGGAAGTGGACTCGATCTCAGGAATGAGCGTTTGCAGAGCGTTAAAAAAAATGAAATAAAGCCATGGCTCAAACAGCGATGGTGCATAGGGAGCATGACGAGCGAATATATCTGGAACATGGAAAATGTATTAACTCTGTACGAGCAACCATATGATCCGAGGCATCCTGTGGTTTGTTTCGACGAGAGGCCATGCCAACTGATAGGCGATGTCTTAGTGCCTATACCCATGAAACCAGGCAGTCCGAAGAAGGTGCATTATGAATACGTCCGTAACGGGACATGTTGCATCCTTATTGCTTTTGATCTTCATGCAGGAAAAAGAATGATTCGTGTCATGGAGCACAGGACAAGGGTGGACTACGCCCATTTCATGAAAGAACTTACCCAGCAATATCCAGGTGTAGAATCCATTCGATTGGTCCAGGATAATCTCAATACGCATACTTCAGGCTCATTTTATAATGCTTTTGCGCCTGAAGAGGCGTTTGAGCTGGCTAAGGAGTTCGAATATTATTATACGCCAAAGAAAGGTAGCTGGCTCAACATGGCTGAGATAGAACTCTCAGCCCTATCGAAGCAATGCCTCGATCGTCGGATTGGAGACATCGATACTTTAACCAAAGAGGCTTCGGTGTGGGCACAAGAACGTAACGCAAAAAAAACTACTGTAAGATGGAAATTCACGAAGAATGATGCAAGATTAAAGCTAAACAGGCATTATATTAATTTGCAAAATTAATGTTATGGTGCACTAGCATTGCGAAGGATGTGAACATAGGCAATGTAACGGCTTTTAAACAGTCCTTAGAAAAGGATGGATTTACTGTACAACAAGGCAAGATAGGTTATTTGGATCTGATCAAATTATATGACAGGGGAGTGTTGCCTGCAGCATATGGAAACAACCCTGCTACAAAATATTTGACATATTTTGTTCCACCGGCACGTGGCTATAAGGTACCTGGACTGTTTGCTAAAATAGCCGTAGCGCTTGGCATGGGCACGAACGTATCTGCCTTCTGGAATATTCGTCCAGATGAAGCCATTGTTTTCGTAGGACGGACACCGCCTGAATGCAGATACTTCAGTTACGATGATTATATACTGTCCAGGACATATGGAAATGAGACCCGATGGCTCTTTGCCAACTTAGCCGACACAGTGAACAGCTTAACCATCAATACCGAAGGAACGCCAAATGGGTCGGCTGGAAATCCGTTCAATCAAACTACTGTGATGGTCGCTACGGCCGATAGGGGCATTGATCAACGCATCCGGGCTGCTGCCCTATCTGTAGGATATTCGAGCGATATATTCAACACCCAGGTGTTTCCTTCGGCTATGTTGAACATGGGCTTAGAGAATAGCTCCGATAATTTTATAATGCTTATTCGGCCTAATTTTTACAAGGATAAGCAAGCTGGCGATGACTACCTCAATAACACACCAGCGACTATTTTCCGGATTACTCCCAACCAAACTACAAAGCTAGATCCGTATACTTATCCAGAGCTAAAGGTACGTGGAACGGGCAAAACAGAGTTTGACCTTGCGAATGATCTCGAACAGCTGAGGAAGGCGATTCTCAATAAATATAGCAATTTGAAAGCCACGGAGCTTCCAACCAGTATAGCAGTCCCATCGGGGAGTGATGCTATTCAGAGAGGAATCGATGCTGTAGGACCTGCCAACGATGCTTGCTATCTATGGTCAGCAAACCGAACTGCCGATTTGCCGACACCACCTTTCCCTAATCTCTCGCAGTACTATGATTTCTTACGGCCTCAAGCAATTACTTTGGGCAATGATTCCAATGAGTTCATAATCGTCTATGGTGTTAACCATGTAGCCACAGTGAAGGCTACGTACTCGAACTTCGTCCTCTATGGAGCAGATGGATGGAATGGCGTTGGATCAATTAATGATGCGGAGTTCAATGGAACTGCTAAGGAATACCTCCCTGACAATCCTAACGCGAAATACCTCTACGTCTATAAGGTTGCCAGGAATTGTAATGGCGATCCACACTGCTTTAAGGTTCCTACTGGTCCGGGAGCCTATGGTATAGGTCTGGATCAGCCGCTTTTCATTGGCTGGAGACTCTACATGGAAAAGGCCACAAAAACAGGTCCATCCTACTCAGAGATCCTGTATGATAGGGCTATAAAGTTCGATCCGAAGAAGTAAGGCAAGGGATAAAAAGGAGTTGGGATATTAGAGCCATCCCAGCTCTTCCTATATATAACCTGCAAACTCAATCTTCCGTTTTTGGCATCTCCAAATCCAGGGCCGTATTTTATAATACCATCTTCAAATGCAAAGGCGTATGCCTTTACGCTCCAGGTTCTAGATTATCAAAACCACTATGCTGTGCCAGCAATAGATCAATAGCAGGCTAGCTAACGGATTTGTGCTTATAGTCTCTGGGATCATTTGTAAGATAAAAAGCATTTTGGCTGGATCTTAATGATTGTATAATAGCCTTTGAGCAACAAACGCTATTGGTGCGTGTAATATTTCTATGACATATGTAGGATAATCTATAAAATGCCATATAGAAAAGGCACAGCATGATCAGAAGTTCGCATTCCTTGCAAAAGCGCCCCCAATCTCTGTTTCCTCGATACTTATAGATCCTTCATCGCGAACCTCTCGCTAGCCGTCTCCTTTTACGCCATGGAGTTCTTTAAGATCTGCGCACATTTCGCGAACTTGCAAAGCTTGACCACGTAGCCCTCCAGATCCTTCACGAGATCGTAGTCGAAGCCGCCCTTGCATAGGCCAAAAGAAGAGGTCGGGAACTGCTTCCGAAAGGCGATGCAGCGGATATCGCCGAGGCTGCTTGAAGTGAGCCCAGAAATAAAAAACGATTTACCAATTACCAAATACGATAGGCTGCACGCCAACTGGAAGACCAGGTCCAATATTGGGTTTAGGAAATTATTATAAAAATTAGATCCTGTGCCTAACCTAAAAGAAGAAGACGAGCAGGTTGTACATTACCTGCTCTCGAGTTTTAGAGGCCTAAGTATTCGCAACTGCCTGGTAAACGCTGATTCTCAGCTCTCCGTGGTTGTCCGAATAACCTCCGCCATCGAAAACCCTGGCTTTAAGAGTTTTCCCTTCACCGATAACTACTGCCTCGTAAACATGGGATGGATTGTATATAGCGGGATTCCCTGTATTCTGCGCTATAAGATCGCTTAGGTGAATTGAAGGGTCAGATAGCTCGAGCTGCCCCCATACCTGCGGAGTATCTCCAATTCTCCATTGAGCATAGCAGAAAACAGAGTCAACGCCGTCTGTGTGGTCGTCCCAAAGGCTACATACCCCTTCACCCACTACGAAGTAAGGCTTGTCCTTGTCCAGGAAGACGACGTCTTGGAATGTGGACAAATTGGCTGGAAGGGATATCGGCCCTGCAAGAAGCGACCCTTTATGATATGAAGTTCCGTTTGCAGCATTTTGTCCGCTGGTTCCATTGGAGGCCGAACAGGTTCCACTAACACAGCTAGTGCCTGATGAACACACGTTGCCACAATAACCGCAGTTATTTGAGTCGGAACTGGTATCAATACACGTCCCGTTACAACTCGTCTGACCTGATGGACATGAGACACTCATACAGCTCCCGCTCACACAGCTAGCATCTGATCCACAAACGTTTCCACAATAACCACAGTTCTGTGTGTCGGAACTTGTATCAGTGCATGTTCCACCACAATTTGTCTGGCCTGATGGACAACCGCTTCCACCATTACCGGATGAATTATTACCGCCTGTAGCATGGCATCCATAGGCATCGTCGAAATACGGGCTTACTTTACTCATCGCTGCATCCGCTTCGGAAAAAGTTGAGAACGGTCCAGGATAGAGTGCATCGGGTTCCCATCCTTCACGAGCCCCCAGAGGCGTGACAGCACAGGCGCCACCCACGACGGTTGCCCTTGCTGCTGAAGTTGTCGTGGATGCTACATAGAAAGCAATCATGAATCCTGATTCGCACCCAAAACTATGAAAACGATTGCAGCGGATTGCAGTATTGATATGGGTAGTGAAGGCTGCTAATTAGTTCGGGACTTGGATCCCGTCATAGAAAGTAGCCAGACTTCTTGAGCACCCAAATGCGTCGCTGAACGCGAATGGCAATTCACCACCAGGGATTACTCATCTGCCCATATCGCAACTGCGAGGGCATAATGTCTGGAAAAAGAGAAATAGCTTGCGGAGTTGATGTACACAATAAGTTTATTGTGGCGACTATTCTTTCCAGCGACGGCTTGAAGCTTCAAGATCGATTTGAAACAAGCTTAGAAGAGCTTTTGAAGTTCAAGAATTGGCTAAAGGAGAATGGTTGCCATAAAGTGGCTGTGGAATCTACGGGCAATTACTGGCTTCCGATTTACAATGTCTTAGAGGGGTCTGTAAATTTTATTCTGGCAAATGCCTATCAGATTAAGCATATTCCAGGAAGAAAGACAGACGCGCTGGATTCCGAGTGGATTGCGGAGATTTGTTTGAAGAATCTGATCTCTCCATCCCGAATCTTTCCCAGAGATCACCGCGAATTGAGATCTCTTACAAGGACGAGAGAGAGCCTGATTAAAGTAAGAACCAAGATCAAGAATCGGGTTACTCACGAGCTAGAGGCTGCATGTATCAAGCTTTCCTCGGTGCTATCTGACGTTTTTGGCAAGTCAGGAAGACATATCGTCGATGGACTTCTTAACGGCATGGATTTGGAGAAGATATTGGAAAGCATACCTTCGAAAAGGGTAAGAGCGATTAAAGAGGAGATACGTGGAATCATCCAGGCTAACCTATCTCCTTCACAGATCTTTCTCCTTCGATCTCATCTGAATATGATTGATGCCATTACCAAACAGATTGTAGAAATCGACGCTAAGATTTCGGATCAGATCTCTTCACGGAATGAAGACATGAGGATCGCTTTATCCATGCCGGGAATGGGAGTCGTTTCTGCATCTACTATCCTGGCAGAGGTCGGAGATTTCAGAGACTTCAGTTCCCCGAATAAGCTTGCTGCTTATTGCGGACTTGTGCCATCTGTTTATCAATCGGCAGGCAAGCAGATAAACGGCCATATCACAAAGCATGGTTCACCTCACATAAGAGGGATGATTATTGAGGTGGCACATGCCATTATTCGATCAAAGCGAAACTCGAAACTCAAGAAGTTCTTCTTGAGGATCAAGGCAAGAAGAGGTACAAAAATTGGTGTCGTTGCTCTTGCAAGAAAAGTGCTCTGCATACTTTATCATTTGCTGATCAGTCAAGAGCTCTATCAAGATGACCTGCTCAGCAAACCAAGATGTGTTAAGCATTCCAGTGTACATTCAACTACATCGATGAGCCTCGATGAAATGATCAAAACTATCATCAAAGCAGGATATGAGGTGAGGAGAAACGAATACAGGGAAGGCGGTTAAGGCCGCTGATCCTTTTATTTAGGGCGTTTTCATGGCAACTGATAGCAGTTGTCTTGTGGCGGATTATAAGGCGCTCGGAGCAGGCAGTACTGTGCAGCCCCTCCACTACTACTGACTCCCCCACCATTTCCGACCCCCGTACTATTACCGCCTGACGCTTGGCATCCATAGGCATCGCCGAAATACGGGCTCACTACACCCATCGCCGCATCCCCAGCGGCCCAAGTTGAAAGTGGCCCAGGGAATGTGGGATCAGGTTCCCATCCTTCACGGGCGGCTAGAGGCGTGACGGCACAGACGCCTCCAGCGGCAGTTGCCCTTGCTGGTGACGTCGTCGTGTCTGCTAAATAGAACTGGAAGCAGTTGCCTTGTGGCGGATTATATGGTGCTCGAAGCAAGCAGTACGGTGCACCACTCACAGTTTCCAAAAGCAGAAGAACAAGAACGCTCACAAGCAAGGCATTCGCTATTATTCTTGGCAATTTTTTCATAGTATAATCATTCCTCTTTGCGTATTAGGTTTTTCGGTTGTTCGATAAGCACCTGATTACAAGCATAAGCAAAATGGGAAAGTGTGAGGGTTCTCATCCTCCGCACGTAATCATAGTTGCAGAATCAGTTATCCACAGGCATATGAGAAATTATTCTCTAAACTCACTGGTGATCATTTTACAAGGCTGGGGGATTCATGAATAACTGTTTAGCTTTATATTAGTCCTCTGCAACGCGATATCCCGACTGCACATGGCTTGCCATCATCTCCCTGACCAAAAGTTCCATCAATCACTTCCGCAATCCTCTCGCTCATGGCTATTTATCCCATTGATTCAGGTATGAAACACCTGAGATGAAGGCAATCTGAAAGGAAGATTTCAGGCTCATGTGTCTCCTCAAAGTCGAAGCCGCCCTTGCTTAGGCCGAGTAAGAGGTCAGGCTGCTTGCGAAAGGCGCTGCTGCAGAGATATCGACGAGGCTGCTTTGAAGGCAAGCCCAGAACGCGCCAAGCAGATCGAGGATGAGATCGGCCACGATATGATGGCAACTGTCCTGGCCATGGAAGTCTGTCCTCGCTCAGGCGAGGGGATTCGTCTCGGCGCAACAGACACGCTGAGATGATCTGCTGGATGTCGCTCGCGGCCTAAATGTCGACAAGATCTTCGTTGAGGTCAGAACCTTGCAGCGCACTGAAATCGCTGTTTAGAAGTCAAACTGCAGCGACGCATCACGCAACAGAGCTGGAGGTCTTCAAAATAATAACATGCAAAAATTTATATTGGCATTTGTTCATATAACTATACGAACTACAGCGACCACTTAGATACAGATAAGGTGTGCTAAAATGGATAAGAAATGCGTACTGATAATTGATGATGATATTGCCATTCTCGCAAGCCTCAAGTCTCTCCTGGAGATGAATGGGTTCAGGGTGGACACAGCGAAAAATGGCAGAGAGGCCATGATGAGGGTATGCGATGGCTTTTACAACCTGGCGTTGATAGACATCAGGCTTCCGGATATGGAGGGGACTGAGCTGCTTTTGGCTTTTCAGCAGCTTGGACTGAAGATGAAAAAGATAGTGATCACGGGTTATTCCACTGAGGAATATGCGATTGATTCTCTGAACCTTGGAGCTGATGGATATCTGAAAAAGCCGGTGATGCCAGGCAAACTGCTAGAGTTTATCGCTAACAAACTAGCAGAACAAGAAGCTGGGGATATGTTGTACGAGGATACGGTGGATTATCTGCTGAGATTAAGAGCGCAAGATGGGCAAAATATGGATCGATGGGCATAATTCACATAATTTTTCTCAATAACTTGCACTATCGTGGCCGCCAGGGACGGGCAGGGTTGAATGCAACTTAAGCATCTCTCGAAGGTCGAGAAATGCTCCCTTCAAAGTCAAACGAGCGGCGGCGCACCCCGCAGCAGAGCTGACGGGGCATGCGAGGCGCCGCCGCATGAAGACGGAAACATATTAGCTGATCAGTTCCCAAGCTGGATTATGCACTTCATCCCCACAGCAGAGCTGTGGGGTATTACGATAAAATGAACTGTGGAATCGGGTAGATGCGATCAACATACTCAGACCTTTATTTTAGGCGAGTGACTCATCGATCAGACCAGTTCATACGTCAAAATATTCAAGTTTTTCTGCTAGGCATCCTCACAACAACGACTGTACCTTTGCCCATCACGCTACTTATGTTGAGACTCCCTCCCTGGCTTTCCACCAGTCTCTTGCTAACCACCAGACCCATGCCCATGCCCTTGGACTTGGTGGTAAAGAGTGGATCGTAGATCTTGGAGATATGCTCAGGATGTATGCCTTCACCCGTGTCCACGACATTTAGTATCGTATCTTCCTTCGAACTAGCCCCGGATATGACCAGCTTGCCGCCATTGGGCATTGCTTGGACGGCATTGGTTACAATGTTTATCAGGACTCGCTCCATCATAGTTGGGTCAACCTTCCAGGTCAATCCGCCTTCGATTTCCGTTTGAACCTCTACGTCTTCTGGAATTCTCACTTCTGCAAGAACATGCTTTACGAATGGATGAAGCTCAATGTCCATGATCTCCGGGCTAAAGGGGTCGTGCGTAGTCCTGCAAGTCGGAGACTATTTTGTTCATGTAATTCGACTGTTTATCGATAGTCCTGAGGTCTTCCAGAATGCCTTGGTTCTCCAAGTTCATCCGTTCCTGAGTGGATAGGTTGTCTATTTTTGCCTTAGCCAGGTAAGTGGTAACCACTATGGTCTGCAAGGGGTTACGCAGATCATGACCTACCATCACTGCCGTCTTGCCTATGGTAGCCATCCGTTCGCTTCTCCGTAATTTTCCTTCAGACTTGTCGATCTTGTCAAGCATATCGTTGATCATGCCTGCGAGGCTCGACAGCTCGTCTTTCCCCGAAACCTGAACTCGCGTCGAAACATCTCCGCTCAAGCCAATGTTGCGAACATTGGAGCTAAGCTGACCGATCCTGGAGAGAACTGTTCTATCCAACAAAATGAGGGTCACAGCCGCAAAGATCATTCCATTTAATAAAATAAATAAAAAGTGATAATAACTCGTGGTCCGACCTTGCTGATAGATATCTCTGGGCATATCAGCTCTTAAAATGAGAGCTGGATTCCCGTAAACGTCCTGTATAAGAGTGTATCCGGCAATTGAATTTTCCGATAATGGCTTAATTAGAACAGGTCTTTTTTTCGAAAGAGAAGACTTCGCAGCAGCAAAGTCAGATGACATCTTTACATCATCAATTCTACGGCTAACGAGAGGCAGTTGTGTCAGTTCACTCAGACGCTCTAAGTCTGATTCGAGGTAGCGTCCCATAATGAGCGTCCCCCTAACAGGTCCTTTCCACGTGCTGGTCAAGATTGGCTGTGAGGAAATAAGAATGGGGCCTTCCGGAAGGAGGACAATGCCTTTGAACCTGTCTGATTCATTGTGGCAGACCAGATTTCCCTTAGAAAAGAGGTTATTCAGCAAATTTTGCGAAATTGGCAGTTCACTTTTGGCCTGAAAATCTATGGCCTTGGCGAAGACTAATTGACCTGAGGGGTCGATGAACAATATTAGATTGAGCCTAAGATTAGATAAGGTTTCAACATCAAGGTTCCTATCAATATAATTTTGGTCTCGATCCATTATGAAGTTATATGTATCATCCCACGGAGCCCAGTCGCTTACTGTTGAGTTCAGTTGGTCGATGTCGGATGATAGAGCCAACTGGACACGATCGACATTTTGGAGAACCATATGCTCTTCAAGATTTGCAAAGTTGCCAAGCAAGAAGGTTTCTGAGGTTCCATAGAGAAGCAAAACGAGAAATAGTGTAGTAGTGGAAATTATGAGCAGGGTCTTTCTCCGGATCGACATGCACATCATCAGGGCTTTTAGTTAGGAAATACTTATCGAGAGTTTGTAACCAAGCTACACACGATTATTGTCTATCACTTCCTCAAGTAGATAGACGAATTATTTTGTCCAATTCTTAATCTAATGCATCAACCATGCAAGTCTCATCCTCCGCACGTAGCCGTCGTTGTGGAACAATTATCCATCAACTACACGCAAAAAAAATCTCTAAAGCTTGCTAGTAATGCATGTTATATCCTGGGTTTCGCGAAAGAAGCTGCGCTTTTTTATGTCCTTTCTCAGCACATAATTCGCGATATTCGCTATAGCCCCGATCGCGCAAAGGTTGCCATCCTCTCCCTGCCCAAAGTTCCATCAATCCCTTTGGCAATCCTCTCGCTCATAGCTATTCACCCCATTGATTTCAGATATGGAACACCAGAGATGAAGGCAATCTTGGAGGAAGACTTAACTCAGGTGTCTTCAAAGTCGAAGCCGCCCTTGCATAGGCCGAGGAATAGGTAGTTGTTTTCGAAAGGCGCTGCAGCAGATATCCCCCGAGGCTACTCCGGCTCAGGTACGAAGCCCAGCATCCATCTATTTCTCCAGCAACGTCTACATCTGGTCGTGGAAGATAGTGGAGATAAGCCCTTCTCGTACTCATCCGTCCTGACTATCGTCTTGCCGTATTTCGGCTCCGGTCGCCAGATGTAGATGGTTTTTATGCCCAAGGTCTAGCCCGTACGTCAGGAGATAATGATCAAGCGCACTGAATCGGAAATAATTCTGAACCGAGCCCAAAAGCCCGATAAACAGATATTCTCTTAGCGCTTACAAAAGCACAGATCCCATCATGACCAAAGATTGCCAGATCAGGCATGCTGTTCATACTTACAGCATGCAGTGTACTCGACTTCAATGAATATAAATTTTGTATCTCAATGAATATACATTTTGTATCTGCCGTTAAAAAATCGAGATCATTTAATTCTCACACTCGCGAGAGCATCGGAATGAAACGATTCTGTTCTGCCTCTTTCGTCCCAAAAAGCATAATAACCCATAGGCTGACTTAGATCTCATCAACCGGAGAATTAGATGATTCGTTTCGTATCCCTGGACATGGATGGAACCCTGGTCAACTCCAGGTTCGTGGACCTGGTATGGATGCAAGGAATGCCCGAGCTGTACGCGGAGAAACACGGGTTGGATTTCGAGGCGGCAAAGGAGTTAGTTGTCGGCGAGTACATGAAGATAGGCAGCGATAAACTGGAGTGGTACAACCTGCAGTACTGGCTGGACAAGTTCGAGCTAAAATCCAGCCCAGGGAGCATTCTGGAGAGGTTCGAGGACCATATTGAGCCCTATCCAGAGGTCACTGAAGCCCTGGACCGCCTCTCCGAGAACTACGAGCTAGTTGTCACATCTAACGCTGCCAGAGAGTTCATCGAGATGGAGCTGGACGGCCTAGCAGACTACTTTTCCGAGACATTCTCTGCCACCAGCGACTTCCGAGAGGTCAAAAAGTCGCCCCTGGTCTATGGTGCGGTCTGCAGACAGCTAAAAGCCAAACCCTTGGAGGTCATGCACATTGGGGATCACTACAGCTACGATTACGAATCTCCGCTGGAAGCGGGTTTGGATGCTCTTTTCCTTGACCGCAAAGGGATAAGGAGTGGCAGCGAGGTAGTTGGCGACCTTCGAGAGGCTGTCGAGCAGATAGACAGCTTTGCCTGAAATCACTACTGAACCTTTTTGCTGCTTCATGAAAAGGATAAATATAATCGAGCTATTGCTCTTTTCATGGAAAAGGATACTCGACTGATCCTGGCTCTTGATGTCACTTCCAGAGAAAGGGCACTGTCTCTAGTCAAATCGCTGGAAAACTATTTTGATGCCATTAAGGTCGGCTATCCTTTGATTCTAGCCACTGGTCTGGAAATTGTGAGGGAGATATCGGCCTATGCGCCTGTCATAGCCGACCTGAAGATCGCCGATATACCGAACACAAACAGGCTGATCTGTGAAGCTACGCTTGGAGCGGGCGCAGAGGGCCTCATAGCCCATGCCTTTCCGGGCAGCGATTCCCTGAGGGCATGTGTGGACTCTGCAGCCTGCTACGATGCAAAAGTCTTCGCCGTCACTGAGATGAGCCACCCTGGAGCGGAGGAGTTCATGGCTCCCCTGGCGGAGAAGCTGGCCAGGCTGGCCGTCGATGCCGGAGCAGATGGAGTGGTGGCTCCAGCTACGAGGCCAGAGAGGATCAGGCTGATCAGGTCAATCGTGGGCGACAAGATCATCATATCACCCGGAGTGGGCGTCCAGGGCGGATCTGCAGGAGCTGCCCTGGAAGCTGGTGCGGACTACTTGATTATTGGCAGGTCAGTAACATCATCAGAAGACCCAATTGCATCATTGAAACGCATAGAATCGGATATTCGGAATTATAGGTAAAAGAAGATAAAGACAAAAACGCAAATATAAATAAATATAATAAGTATAGATAAAATGTAAAGATGGATAGAAAAGCAGTTTCAAAAGTCTTCTATACTTTCGAATGACCATTGTCAGATTCATGATAGTAGCAGATATCCGGATAGTACCCGTGGGCACGGGCACCAGCATGAGTCAGCACGTTAAAGCCGTCCACGATATTCTGGATGAAGAAGGGATAAAATACATGCCTGGCCCCATGTCCACAGCTCTTGAAGTGGATTATCTTGACGATCTATTTGATGTCGTAGAGCAATCCAATCAAGTGCTGGCAGAGAGAGGTGTTCAGAGGATCCTCACAACCATCAACATCGACTACCGCTTGGACAAGGAGATCTCTATGAAATCCAAACTGGAGACCTACAAAAATAAGTAAAATGTCAGCATTTCTTTTTCTTGTTTGATACTCAATAGCTCATTTTTCTGACGATATTAAAAACATCGAAATGGATATCAATGTGAAAGAATATTGTATCCATGGCAGCGGTCTCCATGAATGGAAGCGACTTTGAAGATAAGCTTGAAGAGCTTCGGTCGAGGATAGACGACCTCCAACAACGATTAGCTGGTAATCCGGAGTCAAATCAGATAGAACCAATCCTAAATGATCTCAGGAACTGCCTTGAGGATCTGCATAATGAAGAGCAAAACCAGTGGACCTTTGAAGAAAATGCCCCTTTCGGGATTGGGTCGTGTATGTGAGCTACTGAAAAGCGCTAACAAGTGTCCAAATGGATATTTACCGGGAAATCGACCCTTAGCACCTGATTTGGGCAATGATTTTCAGCAATATTCACCCACGACCCGGGATTGCCCTTATCGACAAAGACGGCACTTTCAGCTACATTAATCCTAAGTTCAAAGAGATGTTCGGTTACGATCTATCGGACATTCCTTGCGGGAGAGAATGGTTTAGAAAGGGCTATCCCGACCCGGTTTACAGGCACGAGACGATATCAGCTTGGATTAATGACCTGAAGGGTTCCAAGCCTGGAGAAAAAAGGCCCAGGACCTTCACAGTTACCTGCAAAGATGACACTAAGAAGACCATCAAGTTCGTTGCTGTACAGCAGCAAGATGGGGGGAACCTGATCAGCTGCGAAGACATAACCGATAGCAAGCGGGTAGACGAGGCGTTGCATGCTAACTTGCGTCTTCTGGACACTATAGTCGACACCATCCCAAGCCCGGTTTTTTATAAAGATAAAGATGGTATCTACCGGGGCTGTAATAAAGTATTTGCCGAGCAAATTCTCGGAATGCCCAAGGGAAAAATCGTTGGCCGTTCAATTTACGACTTGGAATGTGCTATTCCGCGAGATTTAGCAAATATATATTATAATGAAGATAGGAAACTGATCAATGAGGGTGGCATCCAGATGTATGAGTCCCAGGTGCAGTGCTCTGACGGGATCCGGCGAGATTTCTGCTTTAAAAAGGCGGCCTTGACAAATGATTCTGAAGATGTTGCAGGAATAGTGGGAATGATGTTAGATGTCACGGACCACAGGCTCAAAGAAGACATGCTGCGCCGGTCAGAGGAGAAATACCGCGACCTTGTGGAGAACATCAGCGAAATAATCTATTCCCTTGACGAGAAAGGTGTGTTCACATATGTTAGCCCTGCAGTGAAACATCTAGGCGGATACGACCCTTCAGAGATTACGGGCAGGAGCTTCAGCGATTTCATCTTTGAGGAGGACCTTCCTGTTGTCGTAGAACGTATTCAGAAGGTTCTAGGTGGCAGCGCTGAATCCTTAGAGTTTAGGACTTATACAAGTTCGGGGGAAGTTAAATGGTTGCAAGGCTCAAGCCGCCCTATCTACAAGGAGAGTAACATCGTTGGCCTTCGAGGGGTATTAACAGATATCAATAAACGCAAGCAGGCTGAGGAAGCCCTGCGCAAGTCTGAACAGGAAAAGGCTGCCGTTCTCAGCGGCTTGAAGAACGTGGCAGTTCAATACCTAGACCCTCAGATGCGCATCATCTGGTTGAACACCGCCGTGCAAAAGTTCCTCGGCCTTTCCGAGGATGAGTTGAGGGGAAGGCATTGCTATGGGCTAATTCAAGGCCTCGATGAGCCGTGTCCGTGTTGCACGGTAGTTAAAGCCCTTCAGACAGGCCAATCTCAGGAAGGCGAGCTCGTCACTCCGAACGGCAAAACCTGGTTATCTCGCAGCAGCCCCATCAAAGACGCAAATGAAAAGGTAACCGGAGTAGTCAACGTTGCAGTGAATATCAGCAATCGCAAGAGGATCGAGAATGCTCTAAAAGAGTCAGAGCGACACCTGACGGACATCATCAACTTCCTGTCCGACCCCACTTTTGTGATTGACAGAGATGGTAAGGTGATAGCCTGGAACCGTGCCATCGAGGCTCTTACAGGTATCGGGGCAGAGGCGATCTTGGGCAAGGGCAACTATGAATACGCCCTGCCGTTTTACGGCGAGAGAAGGCCGATACTTATAGATCTAGTGCTCAGGCCCGAGCCGCGTTTTGAAAATACGTACGCCATTACAAAGAGATCTGAAGACGGCACACTTTCGGGCGAAGCCTACATGCCCAACCTGAGGGGCGGAGAAGTTTATCTTTTTGGTACTGCAGCAGCCCTATACGACTTCGATGGAAAAATATCAGGCGCCATCGAGTCAATTAGGGACATCACTGAGCAAAAGCACGCTATGGAGGACATGCAGCAGGCCAAAGAAAAAACTGAAGTTGCAATAAAGGCCAAGTCGGAATTCTTAGCAAATATGAGCCACGAGATCAGGACACCTCTCAACGCGATTATCGGTATTACCGGCCTTCTTCTGGATACACCTATCAACCCTGATCAGCTCGACTTGGTTGAGACAGTTCGCAACAGTGGAGAAGTTCTCATGTCCGTCATCAACAACATCCTCGACTTCTCCAAGATGGAAGACGGAAAAAGGGAGCTGGAGCACCAATCTTTCGATCTGCGAAGCTGCATCGAAGGCTCCATCGATCTTTTGGCGTCTAAGGCTGCAAAGAAAGGCCTCACCATAACATATATTGTAGACGATGATGTGCCTAAGAATCTGATTGGCGACATTACAAGACTTCGCCAGGTTCTAGTCAACCTTCTTGGCAATGCAGTCAAGTTCACGTTCTCCGGCGAGATATCTATCTCAGTTACAAGCCAGCATCAAGATCACCGCCTCAAGCTAAACTTCTCAGTAAGCGACACAGGCATAGGAATTCCCGAGGACCTCACTGCCCGACTATTCCAACCGTTCAGCCAAGTGGACATGTCTACAACTCGAAAGTACGGAGGAACTGGCCTAGGGCTGGCCATAAGCAAAAAGCTCGTAGAGCTGATGGGAGGAAGAATATGGGTCGAGACCGAGCCTGGTAAGGGAAGCACCTTTTTCTTCAGCATATTTGCAGATCCTGCGCCTATCGCAGAGCCGGTCCAGGCTAGAGAGCTTCCTCTTCAGAACCACCTTCAACCATATCAGCTTGGTCCTCTGCGCCTTCTGCTGGCTGAGGACAACGAGGTAAACCAGAAGGTAACCCTGCGAATGCTCAATAAACTCGGAATCAGGGCAGACGTAGCGGCCAATGGATTGGAGGTCTTACAGGCTCTGGAGCGTCAGCCATACGAAATAATCCTCATGGATATCCAGATGCCGGAGATGGACGGCCTGGAAGCTTCAAAATTCATTAGGCAGCACTGGCCTGGTGAAGAGAGCCCGCACATCATCGCGGTAACAGCCCATGCCCTGGAAGGGGACCGGCAGAGATGTCTTGATGCCGGCATGAACGACTATATCAGCAAGCCTATGAGAATGGAAGAACTGATCGGCGCCCTTGTGCAAGTATCCGTCTATCAGGAAAAAGAATATTTCGCGCGTATGAAGTTCCGGGCCTTGCAGACGACAATTTTCAGCTCATGTGGCGGGGATTTACGAAGCAAAAGAATGAAAAGCCAGAAGTGGAATAACCCATCAGCTCAAACGCTTTTGATAGGGTGTTTGACGGGATGTACTGTAATGACTGATTTAGCAGAGGGTTCTAAGGAAGTCCTGGACAGGTCCGTTCTGGCCAGCCTGCGAGAGTTACAGGAGGAGGGCGAGCCGGACATCGTAGCTGAGGTAGGCGATCTGTTCTTAAAACACGCTCCACATAAGATTGCAACGATAAAAAAAGCAGCGTCAGAAGGAAACGCCAAGGCACTGGAGATGGCGGCGCACAGCCTCAAGTCAAGCAGCTCTTATGTCGGTGCATTGAAGCTGTCGGCAATCTCTAAGGAGCTCGAATTCATGGGGCGAAGCGGTGCCCTTGAGGGATCTGTAGAAAAAGCCGCCCAGGTAGAGACCGAATTCGAGCGCGTGAAGGCAGCGCTTGAAGCTGAAATTGGAAATAAAATACAACCAAATTGAAGAGCGGATCTACTGAACCGCGCCCTTCACCTCGTCCACTATCTTATTGATAAAACTCTTTTCGCCCTTTTCAGGTTTCCTTTTGTCGCCTTTCTCTGCAGCCTTCGGTTCACCGAACTCGGCCGCCAGTTCTTCAAGAAGCTGCTTTTGGCGAGCCGTGAGCGCCGGAGGCGTTCTGACGTTTACCCTGACGTGCAGGTCACCGGTTCCAGATCCATGAAGCCTGGGCATGCCCTTTCCCTTCAGCCGGAAGACAGATCCGGTTTGGGTACCTGAGGGTACCTTAATCCTTGCTTTGCCGTTGAGAGTTGGCACCTCGATGTCCGATCCGAGGGAAGCCTGGGTTATGCTGATGGGCGATTCAAGCATTAGATCGCTGTCCGACCTGGTGAACCTGGGATGGGGCCGGACGTTTATGAAAACGTAGAGATCTCCCGCCTGGCCTCCAGGTTCGGGGGCGGCTTCGCCCTGTCCCCTGAGCTTGAGGTGCTGACCGGAGTCTACTCCTTGGGGGATCTTTATGTTTATCTTCCGCCTGCGGTGAACTCTCCCTGCTCCCCGGCAGTCCTCGCACGGAGTGGTAACAATCTGCCCTCTTCCACCGCACTTGGGACAGGCACTGGAGGAGATCATCTGGCCAAAGGGCGTGTTCTGTGCCCGGGTGAACTGGCCTGTACCCCCGCAGCTAGCGCACTTCACAGGATTGGTCCCCGGCCGGGATCCACTACCGGAACAGGTTGGACAGACCTCAGCCCTCGGAACATCGACGGTGGTCTCGAGGCCTGACGCTGCTTGCTCAAGGGTTAAATCGAGGTCGTACCGAAGGTCGTTGCCCGGTGATGGCCCACGCCTCCGTCCTCCCCCAAAGAACATATCGAAGATGGACTCTCCACCACCAAAACCCCGGAAGATGTCCTCGAAGTTCACTCCACGGAACAGGTCTTCCTGGGAGTACTGGCTGTTGATTCCGGCATGGCCGAACTGGTCGTACTGCCGGCGCTTATCCGGATCGGAGAGGACCGCGTACGCCTCTGATATCTCTTTGAACCGCTCCTCTGCGTCGGGTGCATCCGACTTGTCGGGGTGGTACTTCATGGCGAGCTTGCGATAGGAGCTCTTGATGTCCTTCTCACCCGCCTCCTTGGGTACCCCAAGCACTTCGTAGTAGTCCTTCTTCTCCGGCATACTGATCTTCGAATTCCTTTCTAGTCCTTACTTCTTATCGTTTACTACCTCGTAGTCCGCGTCCACATAATTGCCCTGTGGTCCTGACTGCTGACCAGAGGCTTGTCCGGTCTGACCAGCGGACGGCCCGGCCTGCTGTTGCTGCTGCGAGGCTTTCTGGTACATCGCTGCGGACAGCTCGTAGATGGAGCTCTGCAGGCTTTCGGTCTTGGCTTTGATAGCGGCCACATCTCCGCCGGAGATGGCATCCTTGAGCTCGGTAATTCCCTTCTGGATCTTATCCTTCTGCTCTGCCGTGGCCACGTCGCCAGCCTCTTTCAGCATCTTCTCCGAGGAGTACACGAGAGAGTCGGCCTGGTTCCGAACTTCGATCTCCTCTCTGCGCTGGGAATCCTCTTGAGCGAAACGCTCTGCCTCTTTTACCTTGGCATCGATCTCATCCTTGTTGAGCTTGTGCGGAGCGGTAATGGTTATTTTCTGCTCTTTTTTGGTTGCCAGATCTTTAGCCGAGACGTGGATGATGCCGTTCGCGTCTATATCGAAGGTTACCTCGATCTGGGGTATTCCTCGGGGAGCGGGCGGTATCCCGACCAGAGTGAACCTGCCTAGAGTGATGTTATCTCTCGCGAAAGGCCTCTCTCCCTGGAGAACGTTGACCTCAACGCTTGTCTGACTGTCTGCGGCGGTGGTGAAAATCTGGCTCTTCTTGGTAGGAATGGTTGTGTTCCTATCGATGAGCTTTGTAGTCACTCCGCCAAGGGTCTCTATGCCGAGGCTGAGAGGCGTGACGTCCAGTAAGAGAAGATCCTTGACCTCTCCACCTAGAACTCCAGCCTGGATGGCCGCGCCCATCGCTACGCACTCCATGGGGTCAACCCCGCGCTCCACGTCCTCGCCCATGAAGTTCTTGACGAAATCCTGAACGATGGGCATGCGGGTTGGTCCGCCCACCAGGATGATCTTGTCGATGACCGTCTTCTCTAGTTTGGAGTCCTTGATGGCCTGAATCATGGGGCCTTTGCACCGCTCCATGACGTCGTTGATAAGCTCTTCCAGCTTGGCCCTGGATAAGGTCATGCTCAGGTGTTTAGGGCCTGACGCATCCGCTGTTATGTAGGGCAGGTTGAGGTTGGTCTGCAGGACCGAGGACAGCTCTATCTTGGCCACCTCTACTGCTTCCCGCAGTCGCTGCATGGCCATGGAATCCTTGCGCAGGTCTAAGCCCGATTCCTGCCTGAACTTCTCAAGGACATAGTCCATGAGCCTTTCGTCCATGTCCCTGCCGCCAAGCTGCGTATCACCGGAAGTCGATCGTACCTCAAAGACGCCTTCACCTATCTCCATGATGGTAACGTCAAGGGTTCCTCCGCCCAGGTCAAAGACCAGCAGCTTGTGCTCACCGACCTTGTCCAGGCCATAGGCCAAGGCGGCTGCAGTGGGCTCGTTTATGATCCTGACAACGTCCAGGCCGGCTATGGTTCCTGCGTCCTTTGTTGCTTGCCTTTGGTTGTCGTTGAAGTAAGCAGGAACGGTTATGACTGCCTTCTCTACAGACTCGCCAAGGTAGGTCTCTGCATCTTTCTTAATCTTCCTCAGAATCTGGGCAGAAACCTCTTCGGGGGTGTAATCCTTTCCATACACTTTTGCTTTGTAATCTGTTCCCATTTTGCGCTTGATCCCGGTTATTGTGCCCTCTGGATTTGTCACTGCCTGTCTTCGAGCTGGCTCGCCCACAAGCGCCTGCCCATCTCGAGTGAAGGCTACGTACGACGGAAAAGCCTTGCCTCCGAGGCTGGTTCCCTCTGCGCTGGGTATTATTGTTGGCCGACCGCCGACGAGAACCGCTGCAGCCGAATTGCTGGTTCCCAGATCTATACCGATAATTTTAGCCAAGATATTCATCTCCTGAAATTGAACAGTACCAATACATCATAAATATTTAAAACTTATCGCCGCTTAACAACGGCCACCTTGGAGAAGCGAATAACCTTCGAGTTCAGAGTGTATCCGCGCTGGATCTCCTGGGCCACATAATCCTCATCGAGCTCATCCGATTTGACCTGCATCAAGGCTTCATGTTTGTAAGGATCGAACTTCTGACCCAAAGCAATTATGGGCTCAAGGCCTTCACCCTTCAGGACATCCAAAAGCTGATTGTACAGCACCTTGCAACCCTCGTCGTGCTTCGATGCCTGCTCCAGGCTGTCCAGGACGCACAACAGCTTTGAAACCAGCTTCTCAGAAGCATATCTGGCATGCTCTTCTCTCTCCCTGGCCACGATTTTTAGGGTGTTATCCAGATCCGCCCTGCACCGCCTAAGCTGGTCCAAGCGCTCTTCGGCCAGATTTTGTGCCTCTTCCAGCCGTTTCTTGAGCTCGAAGAGGTCCTTCGATTCCGAGTTTTGGATCAGCTCGCCTTCTTGTATCAGCTCGCTTTCCTCAGGTTCGATCTCTTCAACCTCGTCTGTTTTCACTTCAGCCATAGTTTCACCGCTGATGTAGGAAACCAAAGAATTAATTCAAGGGAGGGGATTAGCCGACATCAAATGCCGGCTTTGGTTCTAATATTGTGGCCTGGTGTAATCGCTGGGACTCTGTCCCGGCTTGGGTTTTAGCCCTTCCTGCTTGGCCGCTATGACATCGTCTACTCTGAGAATCATAGTTGCCGCCTCAGTTGCAGATTTTATGGCTTGTGTCTTGACTTTCAGAGGCTCGACCACACCCTCTGCCAACATGTCGGTTGGATCTCCTGTGTTTATGTTTAGGCCAAAATTCTGGAGCCCTTTCTGGTGCTTCGATCTTAGGGCCATGAGGGTATTGACAGGGTCGAACCCGGCGTTCTCTGCTAGGGCCAGGGGTATCGACTCTACTGCGTCTGCAAAGGCGGTTACCGCCAACTGCTCTCTGCCGGTCAGAGTTGTTGCGTACTGTCTGATCTTCTCTGCAACTCTTATCTCAGGAGCGCCTCCGCCAGGAACTATCTTTCCCGAGCGGATCACATCCAGGACGACGTAGAGTGCATCCTCAAGGGCCCGTTCCATCTCGTCGAGAAAGACCTCGGTGGATCCATGGAGAATCACGGACACAGCCTTAGCTTTGGTGCATCCCTCAACGAAGATCATGTTCTTGTCCTTGCCCAATTTTCGCTCCTCGACCAGCTTGCAGCTTCCCAGGTCCTTGGCGGTCACAGTCATGACGTCTCCGACGATCTTTGCACCTGTGGCCAGTGCGAGAAGTTTCAAATCCTCATCCTTGACCCTTCTAGCGGCCAAGATTCCGTTCTTGGACAGGTAGTGAGAGGCAGCTTGTCCTATTCCCTTCTGGCAGAAGACCACATTCGCGCCTGATCGAACAATGGCGTCCACCTGGTCGGCCATGACCTTCTCCTCGCCCTGTTTGAAGCTGGCCATCTCGTGAGCGTCGGTTATGGTTATCTTGGCATCCGTCGAGAGCTTCTTGATCTCCAGGGTTCCCTCTAAGAGCATGATCTTGGCGTTCTCTACCCTTTTGGGCATCATCGGATCTAGCCTCTCCTTCTCCAACACGAGGCCATAGTTGATCTCAGAATCCTTAATAGAACCGCCAGTTATCTTTACGATCTTAACGCTCTCCTCAAGGTCCACCCTTTCGGTTTTTGCCACTGCGGTGGCTGCATCTACCGCAATCTGAGAGAGCTTTTTCATGAAAAGCTCGATTCCCTTTCCAGTCATGGCAGTCTGAGAGATCTTCAATAACATCTCACGGTCTCCCGAAGCATCGACAGCCATATCCTTCAGGATCTCTTGGGCCTTAGTCTGGGCCTGCCTATACCCAGAGACGATTATAGTTGGATGGACGTTCTGATCGATAAGGGCCTCAGCGTTCTTGAGCAGTTCTCCCGCTATTATAACCGCCGTAGTGGTCCCGTCGCCGATCTCGTCGTCCTGAGCTTTGGCAACTTCGACTATCATCTTAGCAACTGCATTATCGACGTCTAGTTCTCGGAGAATGGTTGCGCCGTCGTTGGTTACGGTGGCATCGCCCATGCTGTCGACGAGCATCTTGTCCATGCCCTTGGGCCCCAAAGTGGTCCTGATCGAATCAGCTACTGCTTTGGCCGCCGCGATGTTTCTCCTCTGTGCATCCTTTCCCGTTTCGCGTTTGCTTCCTTCTTTCAATATGATTATTGGTATGCCGCTCAAGCCAGCCAAATAGAATCCTCCCAAGCTTCTTTGCTTATTAGCAGTTTAAAGTTCTATATAAATATTTCCGTGGTCTGTTTGGGAAATGACATATAGACTATATAGGAAGATTCTATATAGGGATTCCGGAATCAGCCACAGTATGAGCAGCAATGGAATTAGTTGGGGATATTTGCAATTTGTTAGAGTATCGGAAGGAGACCTGCATTGAGTTTCAAGATTGAGTCCAAGAACCTGAACCTCTGGTACGGCGAAAAGCAAGCCCTGAAGAACATTAACCTGGGTGTCCTTGAGAACAAGATCACAGCACTGATCGGTCCATCCGGATGCGGCAAGTCAACCTACATACGCTGCCTGAACAGGATGAACGATCTCATTGATAAAGTAAGAGTCGAGGGAGAGGTGCTGTATGAAGGCACAAACATCTACTGCAAAGATGTCGATGTTGTGGAGATCAGAAAAAGGATAGGAATGGTCTTTCAGAAGCCAAACCCCTTCCCCATGTCCATATACGACAACATAGCTTACGGGCCCAGGATCCACGGTGCCAAAAACATAGACAAGATAGTGGAAAGAAGCCTGAAAGAGGCCGCCCTCTGGGAAGAAGTAAGCGATAGATTGGATGTGCCTGCGATGGGACTGTCCGGAGGCCAGCAGCAGAGGCTGTGCATAGCTCGGACGATGGCTATGAGGCCGGATGTGATCCTCTTTGACGAACCTTGTAGCGCACTCGATCCTATCTCTACCAGCAAAATTGAGAGCCTGATGGATGGGCTCAAAGAGAAGTACACCCAGATCATTGTCACCCACAATATGCAGCAAGCGGCTAGGATCTCAGATTACACGGCCTATTTTCTCCTTGGCGAACTGATCGAGGTGGGAGAGACTAAGCGCCTGTTTGAGATGCCAAAGGAGAAGAGCACTGAAGATTACATAACGGGAAGATTCGGTTGAGCATATCGGATTTTCGATTAACAAATCTAAATCAATATAATTCAATTAATAAACGAAGGTGGAGTGGAGATTAGTCCGTACAGAGAGAAGTATCACAGGCAGCTCGATGATCTGAAGGTCTTCACGGAGAGTCTGGCTGATCAGGTCAGCACCGCCATAGAGCAATCGATAAAGTCCTTGGAGGAGTCGAACTTGGATCTGGCCAAGGAGGTGATCCAACAGGATCAGTTGGTTGACGAGCTCAACCAGAAGATCGAGAAGAGGTGCACGGAGCTTCTCGTCCTTCAGCAGCCTATGGCAAAGGATCTGAGGATGATCATAGGCATACTGAAGATCGGAATAGACTTGGAACGGATCGGGGATCTGGCTGTGGACATTGCCAGGGTAACAATCCAGCTCAGGGACAAGGCCCGTATAGCCCAGTTCGAATACATACCACGCATGGCAGACATCGCCAGGAAAATGCTTGACCAGGCGATGGAGGCCCTCAAGGACGATGATGCTGATCTGGCAAGGCAGACTACCAAATGGGATTATGAAATAGACGGGTTGTACGTAAAGGCCAGGGACTCGCTGCTTAAGATAGTTATAGAGAATCCGAAGTTCATAGACGATGCGATATCACTACTGATGGTTAACAGGCAAATTGAGCGGGCCGGAGATCACATATGCAACATTTGTGAGGCCATTGTATATATGGTAGAAGCAAAGAGAGAGCACCTGAACTAGATGATCATGGACACCAGAAAGGTACAGAGGACCGGCAAGTCTACTTTCATAGTCTCCCTCCCGAAGAACTGGGCGACGAAGAACGGGGTCCAGGCCGGCTCGATAATTTATATCACCCAGAGCGATAACGGGTCTCTGCTGCTCTCAACGGACAGGTCCGAGCAGGATCTCAAGATAAAGCTCGACATAGGAGACAAGTCGGGAGAGCCTCTGATAAGGGACATCATAGGGTGTTATGTTGCCGGCTACCGGACGATAGACGTCATTTCCAGCCATATGTCCTCTGCGCAGAAGAAGGATATTCACAGCATCGTGGGCAAGCTCATCGGCCCGGAGATCCTGGAGGAGACCATCAACCGTGTGGTCATGCAGGACCTATTGAGTTCAGAGGAGCTTCAGTCTGAGCGAGCCCTCCGGCGGATCAGGACGGTTGTGAAGTCCATGATCCAGGATTCGATAAATGCCCTGGTGACCAAGAACAAGGATCTCGCCAATGATGTGATCCAGAGGGATAACGACGTCGATAGGCTGAACCTGCTAATTTCGCGCCAGTTCACAGAGATTCTGAGATCAGGCTCGGTTAAACAGGAGACCCTCAACTCGATAACCGCGTTCAATTACATGCAGGCTTCATCAAACCTGGAGAGAATCTCAGACCACGCATCCAGGATTGCAGAGATGGCCAGCAAGTGCGAGTACACATTATCGGATGAGATAGTAGCAGAGCTCACTGGTTTTGAATCAACCTTCGGTGAGCTGATCGACGACTCCATCACCTTCCTGCTCCAGATGAACTCAGAGAAGGCCAACGCGCTGATAGATAAGACCAGAGAGATCCGCGATAAGGTTCAGATTCTGGCCAACTCAACCAAACTGAAGGACAGAAGCGAGATGATGGTTAGGCTGATTGTGGCCAGCAGCATAGAGCGTATGTTAGATTACATAATGAACATAGGCGAGCTGACCATAAACCTGAGCCATGCCATGGTCGAGCCAAAAGCTGCTTCTAGCACGCGAACGTGACGATAGGCCACGAGGGATGAACCGCCCGGAAGGCAGACTTCTGGAAAGACATCTTTTTGAAGTCCAGAGGAAGATAGCCTCTCGCGTGATTTTAGAGAACAGCTACTCCACAGAAGCGGTTGCTGGAGTAGATCAGGCCTTTGATGGTGATCTCGTTTTTTCAGGTGCGGTGGTCCTCGGTCCGAGCTTCGAAGTCACCGACAAGGCCAGTTGTTCGGTCAAGACCTATTTTCCTTACGTACCAGGACTGCTCTCATTTCGGGAGGGGCCTGCGGCCGTCAGAGCCGTGAAAAAGCTCTCAGTGAGACCCACCCTTCTCTTCGTTGACGGCTGCGGCATAAACCATCCCAGGATAGCAGGACTGGCGACGTACGTTGGCGCCGCCCTAGATCTGCCCACGATAGGAGTCAGCAAAAGCGTGTTGTGCGGTGATTACAAGCTGCCGGAGAGGGCTGGCGAATCCACGCCACTTATCTATAACGGTAAACAGGTCGGCCACCTACTGAGATCAAAGAAGGGTGCCGGCCAATAGTTATAGCCCCTGGACACCGGGTCTCAGTCGACGCGTCGCTTGAGTTGGCACGTGAGTATCTTACAGATCACAAGCTCCCTGAACCCTGCAGGCTAGCCCATGAGTACGTCAACCAGGTCAAAAGAGCGCTGGATGAACGACCTGGATAGGCCCTGTACAAACCGCTACCTACCTCTACCTGACCGAAACGCTTCGAAGCCGACGAAGAGCCTACCTTGCAACTGCACTTGCCGCCTTGATAAACGGGTCTAGAACCCAAGGGAGATAGATATTCAGCAGGATTTGCGGTGGCACAAGTGGCTGCGGGTATTCATCAAAAGAATCCGTCTAAAAATCAAGTGAAATCATCAGTCCCATTTCTGATGAATTCGATATACCCCTGAAGCGGCGGAATATCCTTTGCCAACATGGGCTTCCAGCCATCATCCACTATCGGCTCCCAGTCTTCACCCTTCTTTCCGTAGCTCAGGATACCCTCAAAGGTGTAGGACCCTGAGGTTATCGTGTCTTCTGGGTTTTCAAAGTATCCGAAGAACTTCCGGCTTATCGAGCTGTACCCTGCCAGGTACCAGTTCATCTTCTTGCGGTTGAACAGATGCAAGTAAATCATCTCTTCGCCCATGCTCGAATGATCGCTGGATGTGTTCGGAAGCAGACCAAGCTCCGATGGACTGAGGTCCTTTAGTCTTCTTACCATCTATAGCCTCATAATGAAACTCACAAAAGATAATGAGCTATTTGGTAATAAATTTTAGGGATTGGAAGCCTCGAACTCCAGCAGCCTCTTCTTCGCCTCAATTCCCCAGGCGAAACCGCCCAGCCCTTCCTTAGCGACCACTCGGTGACAGGGCACGAGGATGACGAAAGGGTTTTTGGCCATGACACTTCCCACAGCCCGTGCAGCTCCCGGATGGCCGGCCAATGCGGCAACCTGCCCGTAAGTCATCCTTCTTCCGCGGGGAATGCCCATGACAACTGATATAACTTTTCTATGAAAATCATTGAAGCCCGAAAGGTCCAGTTCAACCTCGGGGCACGAAGTGCCGTCTGTAACGTACTTGATGAGTCCTTCCGCAAGCTCAGAACTCCTTGAGGGGGATGGCTGTTCGGCCGAAAAGAAGACCTTTGTGATTTTGTTTCCGAGCCGCTCCACTACGAGGTAGCAGCCCAGTGCTTCGAAGCGAGCGCATTCTACGATGCTAACCCTTTCATTCATTCCTTGAGCATCTCCCGGAATGACTTGCATCTTCCCATCTCAACCATTTCGACCTTAAGATTCGATGTATCCATCACAGCCACGGACCTCATGCCCGTGAAGTGGCCCCAGACCTCACCGGGATTTACGAGCAGCGTCTTGCCGTGCTGTGTCGCTTCAGCACGATGGTTGTGGCCCCTGACAACCACATCGTAAAGCTGCGAGGCCACGACCGCATTTACAAGGGGCTCGTCTGTACCGTGTAGCATGGCGATCTTTCGGCCATCTGCCTCGATCTCCCCGAAGTCCCCAAGGTACTCTCCGCCGACGCGCCCAAAATCCCTCATCAGGCCGACTCTGTCGCCATCGTTGTTCCCGTAGACCAGTTTAACGTCCATGCCGCAGCCTTCAAAGGTGTAGCAGTTTCCCGAGCCGATCATGTCGCCTGCGTGGAGGACCAGTTTCACCCCTCGTTCCCGAAAGATCTTAAGCGCATCCTTAACTCCCTGGATGTTGTCGTGAGAGTCGGACATAATTCCAATGAGCATGATATCACCTTTCGAATATACGCAAAAGCAGCTATCTACTTTAGCCTTATCTGATAATCACTCGGACATACCTACGGCCTTGATAATGCCATCACTATCTGACGAACCGATATCCGAGCAAATGCCAATCGACCCAAGAAACCAAAGCCAAACCCACCGGTGCACTTCGTGTCGAAAGGTCTAAGTATTAGAAATACGTCGTACCCAGAGGCCCGCCTTAACTCAGCCTGGTAGAGTGCGCGGCTGTAGTAAGTAAGTTCGCACCGAAGGGTGCTACGCGCAGTCACCGCGATGTCCCCGGTTCGAATCTGGGAGGCGGGATCTGTTGTGTCCGGATAGTGTAGTGGCCTATCATGAAAGCCTGTCGAGCTTTCGACCCGGGTCCGAATCCCGGTCCGGGCGCCTAAAATCCCGTAAGCTAGGAAGTTCAGTAGAGCCTTTGTGGTTCTACTGACTTCTCATGCTTTTCACGAAAATTTTCTGCCTTTGTTGAAATATCGTGATGAAAGCTTTCAGAACCCTTCATTCGTCGTTTCCGTAGATAATATCTTATCTTTCTCCTTCGAAACTATATTTTCTCTTGTCTCAGAAATAGGCTGACCATGTCTCTCTAGGCCTCTTGTGGCTTGCCTTGAAGCTTATGGGATCATTTTTCCAGGGAGTCATTATACAGCCCAAATGCCATGAGACTTTGAATCTCTTACCTAAATGTTTAAGTCATAGGTAGTCATCATGGCCTTATCTTGAGGGATGCTTTCTGATTCCAAAGAGGATCTTAATGAAGCACAGATGGCTATTTTGGAGTTTGAATCTATTATTAGTCATCTTAATCCTAGTTATTATAATTATCGATTTAACAGTATATAATCATTTTATATCCCAGCAGTCAAATTTTGACGATAAGCTTAAGGTGCTGACTGCGCTGGGACAATTTACCTCTATTGCTATTGCAGCCATAGCAATTAGCTACCAGGTCCAGGCCACAAAAGAGAGGGAAATTCAATTTAGAATCCACCAACAAAGGAAGGAGACATATGAAGAATTTCTTAAGATGATGGAAAATATTTCCAAAATGACAAAGGAGAAAGACCCTGATAGCTCTGGGAAAATAGAAACGGACTTGAGAAAGCTCCGCCCAAAATTGATTGTCTATGCTTCCCCCAAAGTGATAGATATTTACACATTGATTATAAAGGCAGGATTAGAGAGAAAGGATGACAACATTACAACAGCAAAAAGAATGGCTGAGTTATATCGTAATATAAGATCAGAAGTCGGGTTTTCAGAAGAGGATGTGCCTACGCGACAATTGTTGAGCTTATTTATCACAGATATATATGAATCTCAGTATAATGTTATTTTTGATAAAGATGGGTATCTTAAGTAGGGAATCTGGTTACTCCCACATGATAAGATCTCTTCTACCTAGGGTTTGAGCCTCCTCTTTTCAATGTCAGTCACTAGCCTTTGGAAAGACATCTCTCAGGTTATTGACCTGATGAAGAGATGATGGTAGGTGAACCTCTACCAGCCCAGGAATATCTTCAATGATCTCATAAGGGTATTGACTAGAAAGAGTGACCTGAATCCATGATTTTGTTCATCAGAATCGTTCGTTTTTGCTGGATTCAAGACTCAAGCTCTACTTCGGACATCTGTGAATATTGATGCCCTCGTTGATCTTTTTCAGCCTAGCCAATATAGCATCAAGTTCCTCCTCAGCCATGCCGCCGACTCCAGGCAGTGTGGACATGCTGGATGAATCAGACAAGATTGGTCCAATTCCAGATCCAGGGTCACGAGAGCTGCATCTTGCTCTTCTTCGGACATAGCCGCAACGGCCTGATATAACGGCAACCTCGACCGGATTAAGGAAAGGCCGAAAGCCGCCTCTTCAATCATCCAGCCTCATCTTTCACCTCTTCCAAAGCTGCAATCACGCTCTTTTTCGCTGGCGGGAAGGGCAGGAGGCAATTAATCACAAAGCTCCTCAGCTCCGGCCAGTCACGCGCCCGGCGATCTTCGATCACCTTTGGCATAATGACTTCTCAATGGGATGGCCAGAGAATTAGCGCTTAAATCGCAGTCCCGAACTTGGTTGCAATTCTTACAATTATCTTCCGGCTGCTCCAGCTAGCGAATTGCTTCTTCGATTATGCTCTTTCAATGCGCGCATTTGGCGCTTACTCACCGTCTTAAGTAGCGTTTTAAATCGGGTGACATCACAGCCCACAGTTCAGGAAATTCAAGTTCTATATCCCTAAAACACTTTAGGGGCTTCTTCGTAAACGACATCATGATGAGCTACATATAAGAACAAAATCGTATCGCAGACGATCATGTAAACAATGACGTAAGGATTTACGTGTGTTCCGCGAGTGTATTTCAGATTATAGGTTTTTGGATCGCCCAGGTATGGATTTTCTCTGATTTGTCTGATTTTCTTGTCAAGCCTTTCCTGTAATGCCTTGTCTTTCCTGGTCAATTTTCTAAATTGGTCAACGAATTCCTGTGTTCGGCCAACTTTATACTGCATAGAAAGAAGATTACTCTGGGTTGTGCAAGTCGTCCAGGAACTCGTCTATATCAGTGAACGTCTTCACTAAGCCTGCATTGTACTGCTTCATGCTCCGAACTACGCCAGCCTTAAACTCTTCCAGCGCGGTTTCCTCCGTAATGTTGGAGATCATTAATTTCTTCTTCTCCCCAATGTTATCTGAGCATGCCATATTATCAGCTTCATGTGTTCTTTTTAGTATTTATAGACGCTGTTTATTAATTATCCAGAGGAAGTCAATCGTGATTGAAAGCGCGAATTTCTATCTGTTTTCTAATGCCTAATCTTACCTGTCTTATCTAATAAATGATCCGCCAGAAGCTAGGCTTAACCCTGGCCTCCGGCATCCGACCTGGCCATGCCATCCCATAGCCTTCTAGCCTTCTGTGGCCAGGCCAATGATCATTAACGGATGTTTTAAGGGGCCTTAAGGCCATTTTAAAAATAATCTTCTTGGCTTATGAATCAGATCACCTTCTCCAGTGTTATGATATCCCCAGATATCCTGATCCTTCCCTCTCTTTCCAGCTCCCCGAGGATCGGTTCAAGTAGGCTTCTCGCATCTTTGTGGCTGCTCTCAATCTGCTTCGCTTCATCTTCCCGCCGTGGTGGGCCAGTATCCACAGGACACGATCACGCGGAGACTGAAATGGGCCTGTCATTTCCATAACTTCCACCATCCTTTCTTTTGGGCCTCTTCATACGATGGAGCCGGAGCTTTAGAATCTTTTGCCTGTCCTAGACAGCCATCCAAAGCCTTCTAGCTTTCTTTGGCCATGGCAATGATTCATTGAAGGGCGGTATTAAGGGCCGTAAAGGTTATTTTAAAAATTAATCTTCTCTGCTTTATGAAATAGCAGACACATTTTTATGCCGCTTTGCGATAGAGCTAGATAGAGTTTATGAACATCTATAAGAGCGATCGGTGTAATGTAATTGACCAAGAAAAGGGATTATGGTGAAAAGATGACCAAAGTATTGATTGTGTATCATACGCTATCAGGAAACACTGAAAAGATGGCGATGGCTTTAGCTGAAGGCGTGAAGAGCGTCCAGGGTGCCGAGGTTGTCATCAAGAAAGCGTTGGATGCGACCCTGGAAGATCTTCTCGGTTGCGACGCAATAGCTCTCGGGTCTGCTGATTATTTCAGCTACATCGCAGGAGCACTCAAGGATTTCTTCGATCGAACTTACTATCCTTCCCAAGGCAAAGTGACAGGAAAGCCATATGTTGCATTCGCTACCGGTGGGAGAGGCGGAGACAGGGCTCTTGAGGTGCTTGATCGCATATGCGGTTCATTCAAATTTAATAAAGTCGTTGAGGGCGTGTCTGCTGAGAGGGCACCGTCGCCCGAGATCTTGGCAAAGTGCACCGAAGCAGGAAAGAAACTAGCGAATGCCGCTGTCAAGTAACCTTATGTGCCTGGCTAGTATAGCGATTCCAAAATAACCTAGCAATCAGACGGTCTTAATGCATTTTGTTCCATTGTCAGTTCATTTTGGAAGCCATACACTAGTGAACGCGCTCATAATCTCAAAGTCCTAACTTTTTAGATAAATTATTATCCACTCCCAAGGCAGGAACGCCATTGATTTTGGCTTCGCCCAGCGTAGCTATCGATCTTCCTCTAAAGGTTTTAGCGTGGGAGGACGAACTGGGGAGAGTCTGGCTTTCTTACAATAAACCAGAATATTTGAAAGAGCGTCATGGCCTACCCGATGAGCTATTGAAAAATATATATGTTATAAAAGCACTTGTGAAACAGCCGCAGGATCAAATCTCATTCATGTGCGTGCTCAATCTTCTCCGCTCCATCTTTCTACCGTTGCCGATCAGTATTCAAGAATACGATCGCGCATAACAGGGCCTTCCGGGGTTTTCGGTTATATGGCACTCATATTAGCCATATAGGTTTATATCGGCAATTGTCTAAGTATCCCTTAGGTGAGAGTCGACAATACCTTTAGTCACCTAGGAATCCCTCCTACTTTGTCGGCTTTCCCATTCACTTTTTCCCTCTCTCGCTCTTCCTGCAAGAGATTCAGCATTAAAAACGATTTTCACGGCCACTTTCATGGCGTGCGTCTTGTGGTTAATCGTTTCACAATCAAAAGTATTTTAACTTTATAATGCGTTTTTGATATGGGTGACTATTATGTTCGAGTTTGTTTGGTTTCTGATCATAGGATTGATTGCTGGCTGGTTGGCAGGCAAGCTAACGAAAGGAAGTGGATTTGGCCTCATTGGAGACTTGGTTATAGGGGTGATCGGAGCTCTTGTAGGTGGATTTCTTTTCGGCCTGGTTGGTCTATCTTCGAGTGGGCTCATAGGATCTCTTATCACTGCAGTGTTTGGAGCGATCGTGTTGCTGTTCGTTGTTGGATGGATTAAGAAAAGGTAATAGAACTGAATTGAGGATGCACATAACAGCACTGAGAATTGCCCACATCAAAATCGATAGCTCTCCAAAGGGGAGGGTAGGTCCCATCGGCTTAATGGCCTATAGCCTATAGCTTTGGGCTTGAGATATCTTCATCAAAGGTCAGAGGTACACAGGCTCTACCTGTGGGTGCCGGGCCTCCTGAGCTTTCGCCTTTCTTATTGTACTCCCTGAACTCCTTCTCCTGCTCATATACTGCATTCTCATATCCACAGTCGATCATCTTAGCAGCTAGCTCTTTACCACTCTTCTTTTCAATTCTTGGTTATCCAAGATGTTCTAGAATTTCGCAATATACCGTTAGGGTATAGACTATTTATCGTTATATGCTATTTTTTTGAAAGAATCATCAAAGTGATAATACATTTTTAGAACATCCCATCCGATTGTAAAAGAATTGAGGGGAAAAGAATAGATCTATTAGGAGGGAACTAAGATAGGTTCCATAGATCTATTCCTAATTGCTAATATAGGTTAAGAAGTTGATAAGGTCTTCGTATACAAAAGTAGGGAAGAATTGTACTTATGAGGGTTTCGATTTAGTGTTGGTTAATGAAGCCTTAAATTCTTGCGTTAATATTTTCAATCTTTATAGTGGTTTTTTAGCATATTTCACCCCTAAATTGGCTTATTAGATTTCAATTTACCTTGTTGTTTCTAATTTTTGCGCTTTTTTAGAGAGCTTCCGCTAGGCTGTTTGTTTATGCACTAAATATTTCAACTGTTCCAGGTTGTAAACGACCGAATTCATCATGAATTTTACTCCAGCTCTTGCGACAGTTGTTACATAAACATGTGCTCCCTTATGCCCCCGCTTCATAACAGCGAAGCATCTTTCGATGTGCGATCGCGTTTTACTGATTCTCTTATTCCTCAGAAGATCTATGATTCCAAGCTTGTGACCTCTTGTAGCTTTTTTCATGGCTGCATCATATCCTCGAGTTTTTGCACCATCATATCCCTTATCGGCGTAACGTGGTAGCCCTTCAATTCCAAGATCTACCTGACTATCGTGTACAGAAGCAGTTGTAGTCTCAAAATATCTGATAAGGTGGTAATTGGTATCGATTGAGATATGACCTTTATATCCGAAAAAGGATTTGACACCCTTTTTTGCCCAACTTCCCTCATTTATTGGCTCTTCTTCGAGTCTCTGTGGTTTGGCCTTGTCATCAATAATATTATTTGAAATACCAATTAGCTCTTTATCAAACTCCTGATTCAGGCTCGTACTGGTGGCTTCGGAATCTTGACCTTCCTTTTTGTCCCCGCCTTGCTCGTCTTTCTTGTTCCTCTTCCGACCTGGGTCCGAAGTTATGAAGGTTGCATCCTGGATAGTGCCATTCTTTACAGTAAACCCCATCTCATCGAGCTGCCTTTGAAGCTCATTCCAAAGATCATCGTATACGTCGCACTTAATCAAACGTTCACGGAATAGCCAAACTGTGCTGAAATCAGGAATTACTTCAGTGGTGCCAAGGAAAATACGAAAAGAGATCCTATCCGCAACCTGTCGCTCCAGTTCTGGATCTGTTAGACCAAACCAATGCTGAATTACGAGAGCTTTCACCATAATCACGATGTCAATGTTCGGACGACCTCCGCGGCTAGTTTTATTTTTGTATATCAATGGTTCCAAAAATCTGAAACGCTCCCAATTGATCAACGATCCGATCTCGGATAGATCATCTCCGAGGGCTTTTACTCGAGCATATTCTGCTCGAATGGCAAAATCAATGAGAGTCCTCATGCATTATATTATAGTATTAATAGTATATAAGTATTTCGATTGATTAGTTTTTCGAAACTCTCATATGTCTTTCACCTTGACATCCACCTCGGAGACGACGTCTCCCTTGCCTAGGAGGTCCTGAGCAGTGGACCTCGGGATGTATACCAGGGTTTTGTCCCTGGCTGATCCAGTCTCGAATAGTCCTGCCACCTTGAGCCTGACGGATTTATTTCCCCTGGAAAGCAAAAAATCGTTCTCCAGATGTAGCTTGAGTTCTTCCGCAAGCGTTGTCCCAATGAACGCTGAGTACTTCCTGGTCCGAAGATCCTGGAAATTGCCGTAGACTATATCCTTCTGAATGTCCATCAGTCGGTCTTCATCAGACGGATCGACCCCCAAGAAATCGACCCCCCTGACCTTATCCTTGTACTTTGCAGCAGCCTTCCCACTAAGCCGGGCCGAGACAGCCTTCACCTCAGGGTAATTCCAAAGTATGCTTGAGACGGTCCTGTAGAGGTAAACATACTTCTCGTCCTCCTTCGGTTGAACTAAGATATGAGGATTGTTTTCGACAGTGGTTGTGATGACCTCGTCCTGGAAGCCGCTCATGAGGCCCATTAGAACAACAACGACAGCCACAGCGAGGGTTACAGCAGCGATGGTGAACAGAGCCATCTTAGGGTTTCTCAATATATGTTTCTGAGCGACGGTGAACTCGTACATGGTGGCTAACCCTTTATGGCTTCCACTGGGTCAAGGCGGGACGCCTTCCAGGCCGGATATGCACTGATTATAACGCTCAAGGCAGCCGCCAACATCACGATGATCAGAAAGTTCCACGGATTGATCACCACGGGCAGAGTGATCATCTGACCTCCTGGTGCCTCCATCCGGATCTCTTTGCTCTTCAGGTACAGGGAAATAAGCAATCCTACAATAGCTCCAGCAACCCCGCCTATCGATCCTAGGATGCCGCTTTCCACTAAGAAAATATTCCTTATGGCATGGCTTGTCGCTCCCAGGGCCATGAGCATTCCTATTTCGCTCGTCTTCTCGTTTACGAGCATGTACATCACGCTCCCTATCCCGAAGGCGGCAATGATCAGTATTAACAGGTTTATCAGTAGGTTCTGGAAGCGCTCGATGACTAAAGTGCGAAGGATCTCAGGGTAAAGCTGCTGCCAGCTATCAGCCTTGTAGCCGTACCCTCTAAGAACTTGCCACTGCATCTGCCTGATAGACATCTTCCAGCTTAATGTCCACTGATGAGGCAACGTCTCCTTTGTTCAGGAAATTCCTGGCAGTGGAAAGAGAGACAAAGGCTATGTCCTCAGGCCAGCCTGTCGGCGAATTGAATATTCCAGAGACCACGAGGCTGGTACTTCTTGCATCGGGAAAGCTGGCGTCGACTGTGTCTCCCAGCTTCACCTTCAGGTTGTCTGCCAACTTTTGGCCCAAAACTACTTTGTTCCCATCCTGGATGGACGCCAGATCTCCACGGATCACGTATTGGCCGATTTTGTAGATTTTGTCCATATCGGAGGGATTCACTCCTGACATGGCCACGTTTTCTACATTGTCCTTGTGAGTGAAGGTTGCCGTCGTGCCTAAGCCAGGAGAAACAGCCGTTACTCCTGGAATTGACCAAATCCTGTCCATGAGGTTTCTGTATAGATAGATGTAGTCGTCTCCTTCCTTTGGGGTGACGGTGACGTGGGACAAATCATCAACTATTATATTGAACAGCATCCCCTGGAACCCGTCCTGTAGCGAAATGAATACAAGAACCGCAGCTACGGCCACTCCGATGGCCAGGACAGACAGGATGGTCTGCCTTCTGCGCGTTGTTATATGTCTTAACGCTATGAAAGGTGCGAGCACCGAGATCTCCTCGAACAGCGCACCATCCATCTGCTTCTTGATTAACTTTCCTCTTTAAAGACAGGGTTTGGGGTTAATTTTAAACCCTCTTGAGACATCACAGACAATTGACAGGTAATGCACATGAGAACCTATCCCATCTGGTTTGCGGTCGCCATATTGGCACTTATTGGACTAACGCAGTCACAGGAGATCACGGATGTCTACTCCAACATCGGGTCATCCGATGTCACAGTTCAAGGAGACGTGGCTGGCGACCAGCTCCGCTTAGATCTGATCTTTGGGGACCAGGTTCTCCAGACAAGGCTTCTAAACCTGGACGGGCCGGGCACCTGGATATCTGCCTGGGATTCCTTCGAGGCCGAAAAAGGATCCTACCAGGTCCGCGCCAATCTACTGAGAAACAACAAGACCCTTTCAGAAGGGAACTACAGGTTTTTCTACGCCGGTGAAACTCCAGTAAGATTCGATGTCAGGGATTTCAACGCAGACTCCAGAGGCATCCATCTCTCCATACTCTCACAAGACCCAACAATCGTGGACATCTACTACATGCTCATCACCGGAAACAAGGCCATTTACATATCGGAGGATAAGTCTGTGCCCATTTCCACCGGGGTGGCCCTGGAGCTCGACAGGCCCTGGCACCAGATCCTGGTTGATGGAAAAAATTACTCTGGAAGGGTCAAGATAGTCGAGCCCAGCCACAATCAGACCAGGGCCTACATGATGAACTTTGTCGCGAAGGACGACGCAGTAATCACGGAGACCTACGAGGACGAGACAGGAGCCAGCGCTACTGTTCTCGGCGACTCCAGGGTTCCTTTCATGGGAATGCTCAGGTTCACGCTAACCCACAACGGGACAGTTCTGAAGACCATCGAAAAGAAGACTCCTGTGCTGCTCACAGGCAAAGATGAGACTGTTGAGATATCATGGAACAAAACCCTGGATCCAGGGGTCTATCAGCTAAGTGTTGTTCTGCTGGGCAACAGCGGTGATGTGAGAGATGTCAAAGAGAGCGTGTTTGAGGCCAAGCCCCTTCCCAAGTCGGGCAACAACACCACGACTCAGAAACAGAGCCCGTTATCTCCTGAACTGAGCGTTGCAGCTTTGGTAGCGGCAGTTTTGCTCAGACGGTCGAGGATAGTCTAGAGCGAAGCGGATTTCAAAGCTGCGGAAAAGCATTACGTAGAGGCATCAGTCTGCGACTTCCACCTTGACCCTACCTATGATAAGACTCTCATCGACTGGAGCCGAAACCTGGTCCTCTTTCAAAACCAGAAGATAAGCCTCTATGGCCTCTTTAGTGTTCTGCATGGTCTCATCGATGGTCTCTCCTTGAGAGTAACAGCCGGGTAGAGCCGGAACCTCGGACCAGAAGCCGCCTTCCTCCGCCTGGTGTATTAGAATCGTATAATCCATATTCAATCACCCTTTAAGAGCCTCAAGAACTCCTCATCATCCGGTCCCGTCTTCATATTTCTGATTTTGAGAAAAACAATCTTGAGATTTCCCGAAGACCGGAATGGTTACGGTTGCCTTTCTGTCGATCGGCTTTTTATACAACGATTTCAACGCACCTAGCGGAGATCGTCGGCTCCGGGATCGGTATCCTATCCTCTTTCAGCCCTTCAAGATGAAACTCTATCGCCTCTTTCATTAGTTCCGCTGTCTCCTCCTCGGTCTCGGCTGCAGAAACTACGCCAGGGAGATCTGGACAGTATGCAGAGTAATTCCCTTCACTCTTTTCGATGATTATCGCATATTTTGCCATCCTAGATCTCCACTATGTCTGCCTGCTTTAATATACTTTTTAGTGTCTTCGGATGCAGGTTCATATCAAGCTTGCGTGCAATCATCACGCGGCCTCGTTTGAATGGGTGCTTGAATTGCCTGTGACTGCCTTAAGCTATATGGATTGCGAAAGCTGACGAATCAGTTCCGGGCACAAGGGACAGAATTGAGACGATGCCCGCCAGATACCTCGGCTGCATCCTGGAAAGACCAATTTCATCCTTCAGTGTTGTTGGCAATTATCGTGTTTAACCCAAAATATGAAACTTATGACCGCTATGCATAGCTTGATCGAACATATTTCTGCTTATGAATCATTTAGTTAAATACTATACTCCGTGTGGATTCTGGTAGACGCTGCCTGACCCGACGAGGCAGTGGACAAGGCAACCGCTCCCGCTCGCTGGCCGAGGCCCGCAGAAATAGGCCATCCATGGAACGAATCCTAAAAACGATCCAGGAAAAAGGGATTTGAGACAGCACGAGGTCGAAGCGTAGATGGAAGCGGTCAAAAGTTGCTTTAAACTATGCACTGTTGCCGACATCATAACTCGATTGATCTGCCGGACTCATCGCCAGCTTTCCGTACCTAAAATTGATAAGCACATAGCTACAACTGTCCCAGCCGAGGATCAATATGAGTACAAAAATAGCTTACTTAGCGTGTTCCTTGTTACTGGCTACCCTAATGCTGCTAGCCACCGCACAGGAAAATACGACCGCTTCGGCGAACCAGATCATAATGGGAAACAATACCACCCCTTCGAACAACACATCACTTGTTAACAATACTTCCCTCGCAACTCCCGTCGCTTTGACGAACCAGGCAATTCAGATGAACAACTCATCGATTGTGAACAACCCAATCCATGGGAACAATACTGCTCCGTTGAACAACACCATACCTGCAAACAATTCCACTCCTTCGAACAACACATCGCTTGATAACAATATCGCTCCCGCGTCTCCCACTGCCTTGATGGACCAGACAACTCCGATTAGCAACTCCTCACTTGTGAGCAACCCAGTCCCTGGGAACAATGCGGTTCTGTTGAACAACACCATGCCGACGAATAACACCCCAGAGTTGAACCAGACGGTTTCCCAACCTGCAATCCATGTTGGGATGACTTCCGTCAAGGCTGTCGATACTGTGGGCCTACCACCTAAATCCATCAACAACGTAGACATGTACGGAAACAAGTCCACTTACAACATCGAGGCCTACTCCAACACCAAGCCCGCCTACAATGTGAGCGCATACTCTCATGTCAAGCCGCTACAGACAGTCACGAACGTTGTTAAGCCTCTGGTCAGCATAGAGAACAACAACCCGACAAAACCATTCTACAGCCCTGGCTACTCTGCACCTAACCAAGTCACCGATCTTTCCAGCTACAACCAGAGCACGCCAGTCGTCAACCTGGAGGGCTACTCCAGAGTCAAGGTGCCCGGCAGCGCCGCTTGAATTTAAAAAAATCCCGCATAAAGAATCGATATCTCTGAGGTCTTTCCTCAGAGATACTTCTGAATTTTTCCGGCCAGTGTGGCCTTAGGGTAGGCCCCTACCAGCTTGTCCAGGAGCTTTCCATCCTTGAAGACCAGCAGAGTAGGTATAGCAGATATCCTGTACTTGTTCGACGTCTGCATGTTCTCGTCCACATTCAGCTTCCCGAAGACGGCTTTGCCACTCATTTCCTTTGCCAGATCCTCTATTATCGGACCTATCATCCGGCAAGGACCACACCACTCAGCCCAGCAGTCCACGATCAGCAATGGATATTGATTCAGTGCTGCTTCCAGAGTGCTGTCGGTAACGATGACAGGCTTGCTGGGATACTCGACATTGGGCATAGAAGGCTTGTTCTGTTCGCTCATTATCTTCTCCATTTTCTTTTTTCTTATCTCATCAAGTTCGTCCAAGCTTACTCCTCCAGTCGGTTCTTGGCCTCTAAGATAAGCGATTTGAAGTGTTCCAGATCGGTGGGCATGATCTCGTAAGGGAGCAGGGTGAAATCCAGAAACTCTATCAGATCCTGCTCGTAGTCTGCAGCGTTATTCAGGGTGTCCATGAAGACCGAGCCCTTGAATGATCCTAGCTGCAGCCTGGCCTCCTCCTGGCCCCAGTTCAGTCTGGCGAGGATCTCCCTCCAGCACTCCATCCAGCCTGGCGAGAGATAAAAGTAAAGCCCCTTCCTGGCTATGTTCTCAACGGCCTTCCTGGTGACGAAGGCGTCTATGCAGTTCTGGCAGTTGATCAGAGCCGCATGGTAAGGTTCGAGGATTTCCGCGATCTTGGGATGGCACTCACCGTACGCCACAATTATGCCCTCGCAGCCTTTGCACTTCTCCAGCTCGGTCTTCAATGCATCCGCCAGCTCATCGAAGTCGACGTGGAGTCCCGCACCTAAATAGTGCGCTTCGAAGGGAAATCCAAGATCATCCGCTATCCTCTCGAGCTCTTTCTGGAAAACGCCACAGGCAATGATCGCGTACATATCTTATCTTCACTTATGCATCTATCAGATATATCTGTGATCCTCGGCTTGTAAGATTGGAAGATCCAACTCACGAATGAAGTCACATAAGTTTCAGCCTTAACCCCTTGCTGGATTCTAGAGCCGTCTCATAGACAATCCGTCCAGTTGCCACGTCTTGAATAGCAAGCCCTGTGGAGTCAAAGATTGTGATCTCATCCTTGTTGGTCCTGCCTGTGACTTTTCCGGCTACGATTTCTCCAATCTGGGCATAGATCTCCTCGGGCTTAAGCTTGCCCTCGGATATTGGCACGTTGACCTCCCCTGAGTGGATCGCCTGGGCCGCATCGTCGACTACGATCTTTGTCCTTCTGGTCAGTGCGGTCTCTAGCTCCTGCTTTCCTTTCGCGTCTGCTCCTATTGCGTTAATGTGTGTTCCAGGTTTGACCCAGGAGTCCTTTACGATGGGCGAGCGCACGGGTGTCGTCGTAACTAAAATATCGCAGTCGCAGGCATCTAGTGGATTTGTGGTCAGCTTGTAGTCGCAGTCCAGAAAAGCCCTGGCATCCCTCTCAAAAGCCCTACAGCCTTCGATGGAGCGGTCGTACACGATCACCAGATCTATCTCGAAGAACCTGCTCAGAGCCATGAGCTGAGTCCTGGCCTGGGCCCCGGCACCTACCATTCCCACCACTCTGGATTCGGGTCTGGCCAAGTGTTTGGCAGCAATACCACCTGTAGCTCCAGTTCTCATGCTGGTAAGATAGGTCGCTCCCATGACCGCGAGCGGAGCGCCTGTCTCTGGAGAGTTAAGGACAAACACGGCCATGACAGTAGGCATCCCGATGTCTCGATTTTTGGGGTGTACGTTGACGATCTTCACTCCAGCCGAATCCAGTCCTTCCAGGTAAGCCGGCATAGTCCTCAGATCGCCCTCGTACTTGGAAAAGTACAGATAGGACTTCGGCGGCATCTGCGTCTTTCCCATACCGTGATCTCGAAAGGCATTTTCGACAGCCGCTATTGTATTGTCCATGTCCAGTAATGATTTAACATCGTCCTCGGATAGCCAGAGTAAATCCATCGCAACACCATGATATTTTTGACATGGCAAAAAGAAATAGCCTTTGGCCCGGAAGATGCCTGGTCTGTGAAGGCAATATTATGATCACTTGTGTAAATCCTGATGAATACTGCTGGTTTATGTCCTCCAGATTGCTTTAGGCTTGGGAGATTAAAGCACAAAGTAGATAATATTATATACCTTATGCTACCTTAATGCCAGTGTCAGATCTTGTCTCCTTATTAGAAGCATTACCTGGATGGCTATGGGGATTATAGGCTTAGAAGCTCTATTGATATCCATTTATGCAATTTGGGATTTAGAAAATTAACAAAAAAAAGTGATAATCAAAATGAGGACTCTAAGAAAGAAATAGTAAGGACGTTTGAAAAATGTCTTGGAGAATTAAAAAGTCCAGAAAAAGGAGCACAATGTCTCCAAAGATCTGGATTGGACAGAACATGATAGATGAATATGCTAAAGTTTCTGTCTGAATCATCTTCTAATTATGAAAAAAGGCCTGGATAAATGGGAAAAGAAAAGAATGACCTTGAAGGTGCTGAATTGGAGTTTGGCAATGCAAGTTTCTATTTATCAACAACCACATCCTATGCTACCCAGGTCGTATTTTCAAGGGGCAACATAAGATATCTCCAAAACAGTCCCGCCGAGAAGCCAACCGAACCAGAGAAGAATAAGGACGTTCGATGGATACTCAGATGGCTCCAGAAGTCGATGAAGAAATCAAGCGCATGAATGCTGAAGGGAAGACAAGCCGAGAGATCTCCGAAGAGCTAGCAAAACGTGATATTTTCCTTACATGGCAGCGGGTCCGAGGCAGAATCACATTCATGACCAGAAAGGGGCCCAAGGAAGCCCACCAGACCCCCAAGGATGAAGGCAAGACTCCTGAGATAAAATCATCCCAATCCAAGCTCGAATCGGCCAGGACAAGCCAGCCTGTTGAGCCAGCCGTCGAGTCTGATATCCCGCCCAAGATTCTCAAGAGGATCAGAGAGCTTGAAGAAGAGGAGTATACTCCTGCAGCAATCTCAACAAAGATCTGGACTGAGACAGGTCTAGTGATCGAGGAGACGCAGATAATCGATGCTAGGCTGAACAAGCAGAAGGGAATATGATAACTCTCTGTACCCGGCTTGTTCTCCTAGAAATCCCATACCCATTAGATCTGTAGATTAAAAAAATCCTTGAAGACCTTAAGGCCCGGTTCTCTTCCAACAATGAATGGGCAGGACCTGGCCAGTGATCTCTTCAGAGCTGTGGGGAGAATGGCTATGCTCGGCAAAAGATCGTCCTTATCTGGGCCACACTTCAAAATCGGTCTATGACATTTTCTCAAGCGTCGCACAGAATGTCACGGACATTTTCGGCGGAAAAAAAGAAGGCTCACCGATTCTCATCATACCGCCTGAACCTGCAAGCTCTCATGACTCTAATGGCCTTCTCTTCCTCTAGTCTGCGCTTAAGTTTCATTTTTTTATCTCTTGCTTCGCTCATGATTTCACTTTCTTCTTTTCTAGCCTTGCCTTTTTGGTCATCGCTTTTTTACTTTTGCCTTGGGCTCGGTTTTTGTCAGCCATATCATCACCTACCGTGGCCCATGCTGTCATCTAGCATATCGGCAAAAAATAGCAACACATCTATTTCATTCTTTCCACCGTCGGATGTTGTTTATACCAATCTTCACCGTGCCCGGGTGCGGGGCAGCTACCACATGGAGGAACCCCGGGTTTATAACTCTGGAACCCGGATATGTTGCAGAGCATGTTCTTTTCAGTTCGTGGCGTCACATTATCAAGTTTGCAGCTTTTACAGGTTTCGTTTCTCATACTTTACACCTCTCGAGTTCTACCACATGATTCACATAAGCCAATTGTTAGATCTATATGCTGATAGAGTATCCCGATCGTATATCAATTGATTCTACATCTCTGTGGACCTGGCGGGCTGTTACACATGAAACGTCCAACCTTCCGGCGAGTTATGCCCGCATGTGGCCTCGTCTTCAGGCCGAAAGATGGATTGCTTGATATTGCCCCAATACTCCGAGAAGGCCAGGCCGTCATCATAAGTCGGGTTACAAAATCATTATTCTCTAGGCTGCCTATGTTGTAATCTAGACTGTCCAGGCCCTTGACCATTGAGTTTGTAATACTCCTCAACGACTCCATCAAAGCCGAAGCATCGCACGGATACTTCCGTCCTCTACCCTGGGGCCTATCCTTGAGAAGCATTGCCGGGGGGCTCCAAACAGTCAAAACCTTCTAATATCATACTTTGAAACATCATCTAACCTTAACTAAATTGATTCCAGGTGATCTTATCATGCCGGGCAAGATTCAATCGAAGGAGCTGATGTTCGCGAGTTTGTCTGTAAAGTATCACGAACATCTTAGGCAGCCGTGATGAAGACATAGTCACTAATGCTGGTAAAATCTCTCAACTCCCGGGCCAGTGGCTCAAGGCCTATGAGGTCCGGGAATTGGCTGATATTAACTCCTCATTTTTTCCCAAGATCCTGGAACTGGATATTCTTTTGAGTTTGGAAGGATCCTGAATATCGCTGTTCACTTTTTTTCGCATTGAACGACCAACCTTGTTTGGTCACTAAAGCCCAGAGCCCATCGAATGCCTGATCTTCTTTGAACCCCAATGTGTTATCACAACGGTTGATGGAACTGATCAAGTCGGTCTCGCTCTTGTCCACATGGCTCACATTGAACCTCTCATAGACGCTTGCTCCTATACGTCCATAGAATAGAGGAGATTCCAGTATCTTTTCGCCTTTGAGTTGTCCTCCCTCGAATACCAGATCGCTCTTCTGAGTGAAATTTACCATTGGGCGGTTCTTGTCCATGCTGCGCAGGGATTCGAGGTTCATGGACCCAGTTCCTTTCATCCAGCTTGTAGAATCCATGGCGCGGTCGTTAAAGGACCCTTTGATGGAAACATCTCCTGTACCCTTGACTATTGAGGACTCATCATAGAGCATTCCCTTATCACTGTAAGCCCTCTCGGATACAGTGCCTGTAACGCACGTAGACATCACTATCGCCGCGACAAAGGCTACGCTAGCTATTACGACGATGAATCCAAGGCCAACTTTCCCAACCATCATATATATTTCCTCTAATCAGACGCTTCATTTTCCGCAACAGCTATTTTGCCTATCCATCAGCAGCATATTTGAAAGCTCCTTGCATCCTCATGTCCGAACCACAGGAGATTCTAAATTATTGCCACAGGCCACATAAATTAGCATCGTCCGATTGCTTCTTATTGCTGATCAATAACTTGGAAGATAAAACTTTCTAATGATTAGTGGGAGCAATTCTGACCTTGGGCCCGGCTTCAGCAAAATGTTCAGACAAAATTAAATACTGGATCATCGAGCCGCTGATCATTGTCGTTGTGAAGGCCATTACCACCAGAGCCACGAAAATTCGATTGTCTATCAGGTGATAATCAAGGGCCACTGATGCCAGGACTATCTCCATCGCCCCTCGTGCGTTCATGCCAAACCCAACAGCAAGGGCATTCCTCCAGCCGATCCCGGCGGCAATTGCCCCGAGGCTAGAGCCCAGGAGCTTGCCTATGCAGGCCACCATCAGTATCAAAACAACGATCATCGGGTCAAAGCTGGCTGCATAGTTTGCCTTTAGCCCAATGGAAGCGAAATAGATCGGTGCGAGAATCCCCATTACCACAGGGTACGCCATTCCGTTGATTAGGTTTCTTTCTCTAGGTGCCTGAGACAAAACCACTCCAGACAAGAAGGCGCCAAAGATTCCGTTGGAACCTGAAAATTCAGCAATGAAAGATACAACCAGCATGGCCAGAGCGGTTAACGCTACGACGCGGTCTAACAGGTCGCTCGCACTGTATTTGGCACGGAGATATATCAGACAGACTGTTAGGGCAGAGATCCCCAGGGTCATGCAGAGGTTGATCAAGGGATTCCCTCCAATGTTCAGGAAGCTCAGGATCAGAGCGAAGAGGGTCCATCCCGTCATGTCGTCGATGGTTGCCGCTGTTAGTATAATCGCTCCCAGCTCCTTGTTAAGTAGGTCCAGGTCCATTAGTATCCTGGCTATCACCGGGAGAGCTGAAATGGATAGCGCGGTACCCATGAAAAGGGCAAAGATCCACAGGTTGGCTGCAGGTGATCCCCATAATCCCGGAAGCAGCAAGACCATAGAGAAGCCCAAAGCAAAAGGCAGGAGGATGCCCGAGATGCTTGTCAGCGCAGTGATTCTTGCTCGGCGCTTAAGGCAGGATATGTCCACGCTCATGCCTGCCGTGAAAACAAAGCAGAGCAGACCGAAATAAGTGAGCGCATTCAGCTCAGGCGATGGCGGAAATATCCAGGAGTAAGCAGACGGGTCCAATGTTCCAAGGATGGTAGGCCCTATCATCACTCCTCCGACAATCTCACCGAGAACCGGCGGCTGATGCAGCTTGCGCGCTATCCTGCCAAAGACGATTGCAAAGAGGAGGAGCATCGAGGCTTGAAGGGGCAGCAATGCGGCTCTGTTTTTGAAGACGCTAGCCATCCAGAAGAAAGCGAGAGCCAAAACCGCCACTATGAGAAGCATTTGGTATCCTTTCAGGCTTCTTCCTTTTTGGCTTCCATCTCTATGTGTCAATGCTGAAAACCTTCTTCTCATTTTCTGCAATACTCTGCAAATTTCAGCGACCGCTATGCTGAAAGGACAATTCACGATTGTGAATTATGTAACGATCGTTATCTTATAAAGGTTTTGGATAATTTGAAGATAATGAAGAATCTTGCTCCAGGCAGAGAGATCGGGCCGAGAGATCGCAGCCATGAGACTAGAGACGTCTCTCTTTCATCCTTCCATTGACCGGGCATAATAAATCCGCTGATCTGGGCCTTAAGATGTTTCAACCTGTTTATTTAAGTCATAAAATGTACATTGAAGACTCTACATGGGACTCTTAGAGATCTCATATGATGTTTACCTTCATATATCTCTCAAAGCGTGTTATTAGTGCAAGGTAATAAGATGGAAACTAATCGTGGAGATTAGATACTTGGTGATAAGAAATGAAAGGTAAGGAGATATCGGGATTCCTTTCCGCCGGCCTCTGCATTGCAGTCTTCCTAACAGCGATGATGCTAGGAAATGGTGCTGCTGATCAGAGTTACTTTAACTCTAACTATGGCAAGGCCCCTCAAACTGCACAAGAGCGTGAAGGACTGTTTAAGGTGATTCAGAATACGTCCGAGAAGAACATCTATCAGGTTACGTCGCTAGGCGGAAATCCATATACAGCACTTCAAAATCCCTATGCGCTCACGGATCCGCAAGCTGCACTGGAGCTGGCAAATACTTATAAAGCAATTCAAAAGTGGAACAATATTTACCAAAACTCTCAAAGCGCAGATAACTGGTATTATTGGTCCAACATGTGGCTGAACGGGCCCCAAACTTGAGAGCTCAATTAACATCTATTTTTCTCTCCCTTTTTGCTATGGTGGTCTGATAATTCCCGTTACTCAAGAAAGCTTAAATCAACTAAAACCATTCATCGTTAGAATGAGATCAGTTATAGTTTTGACAGTACTGCTTGTGCTCGTTGCGCCAAGCATGGCTCTGTCTCCTGTAGAGCAGGCATATATCGATGGCGTGAAAGAAGGCCTGAAGCTAGGGCAGCTAGTCAATGATGTAGGTCAGTACAATATTGCTATACAGCAATTCAACGACCACTTGAATCAAACTTTCAGCGGCAATGCATCAAAGATGTGGCTTCCAAAGATGATCTCAAATAACAATACTGTCCCAGACATATCGACCTTCGACCACTTTAAGCCGGTACATAAACTTGATGGAACCCCAGGCGAAACTACATATATGCAATATTGAAAGCGTGCCTAAAAAGCCATCAAAGCATGATGTAAGCTGGGCATCATACCCCTAAAGCTTGAGGGCAGAAGCGCGAGATGAGGCTATCGATTCTCAACTATATCGACAAGAGAGAGCTGAGGGAGCTATCTGGCGCATATATCGCAGCTAGGTAGCTGAGCGATCCCATTTCTACTTCATTCCATCTGCTTCAAAATGGCCTTTTTGGGAAGGCTGAAACGGTGCATCAGATAGGTGATACCAATAAGAGTAGCCGTCATATCGAATTCTTCGATCATCACATGTGGCAGGAAGCGGATTCTCCTCTAGCCATTTAAAATGGGCTTCCAACAGCCCAGGTCGTAACCGATATACTATCACATCTGCAAATGCGTCCTCAGGACCACTATTTTTGTCCGGAATCTTGCAAAGCGGCTTGATTGAAGTGACCAGTTTCTTGAATTTCGACAAGTCAGGCGACCAGGGCTCAGCAATAGGATAGTGCTCGTTTAAGAAGGCCGCTTCCAGTTCCATTTTCTGTTTTCTTTCAAACTCTTCTATCCAGAAATTAAATATAGCTACTGTTTGTCTGCATAAATCGCGTTTTTTATCGATATTCTTATACGTCTTTAATTGTTTCGGATCTGCAAGGTTTAATCCATCCATCTCACGAGCGTACCTTTTCTCAAGGTGTTTAGCGTAATTAAGGATAATATAATATGAATCTGGCCATTGAAGATAATATAAGTGATATTCTTTTCCCTTTTTAATGACTAATTTATGGCAAATAAATCTTAATCCCCATAGGTTCTTGACGGTTTTTGATAAATTACCTGGATCGATGGGTTTGATTTTTCCATGAAAAGAGGCGACATGTTCTATCAAATATTCTTCCTTGTGTTTATTAAAGTTCTCAATAGCAGATGAGAGAAAAAAAGCAACATTTCTTTGTTGCCATGTTATATCTTTTTCAATCAAACCTATTTCAGTATATTTTATGCCATCAGCTAGAAGTTGAAGAACATTGTGTGATAAGGGTCCACTGACATCCATTAAAGTCTATACTAATTCAATCATTAAAATAGTTTTTGTCAGGCTGCCTTCAAGTTGTCCGGTTTTCAAAAAAGGACAACTTTAATGGCGTAATAAATATTAATACCTGACAATATGATCTCATGCAAGCCACAACTATAGGATGGCGCAGAATTCAACATATTAGCTGCGCTGCATTCGGAGTTAAAAAGAGCGATGATCTGCACTTCCAGATATTGGAGGATGGTAGCCTAAGGATATTCCGTCCGGAGGGCATCTGAATGAATAGCCAGCCCTACCACATGAGACCACTGGATGCGAACGACTCTGTCAAATCTGAGATTCACATCAACCTGGGCTGTGTGTACACACAGAAGAAGCTCTACGATAGCGCCAGGGATGAGATTTCAGCAGCTATAAGGCTGGATATAAAGAACGTCAAGGCAATTAGAAACCTTCGTGCTCTCAGCAAAATAGATCAACCTTCGGAGATAACCCGGGAACAGATATACATTTTTGTTTTTCTCCTATTGCTATTATTATTTATAATCTACATATTTGTGATTTCAAAATTGCAGGAGACTAATTTTTCAGCCTTGTTCAGTTTCTTAATCAAGGCCATGCTCTTTGTCCTCTTGCACAAGAGCATCGAAAGGATCAGCGTGGTCCCTTAGGAGTGAAGTTCGAGATGAGCACAGAGCACAGACAGGCACCCGACCAAGCTCCACTAAGGTTCGAGCGCTGAATAAGAAAGAATAAAAATCGCCCTCAGGCGAAATCGCGCCAAGGGCAAATATAGCGCAATAGCTTAGCCTAAATCTTAGCGTAGGCCGCAGCGTCTCCCAGCTCTTCCTGTATCCTCAGGAGCTGGTTGTACTTGGCCGTCCTCTCCGAACGGGCTGGCGCTCCTGTCTTGAGCAGCTCTGTGCCAAGAGCCACAGAAACGTCAGCAAGGGCCGAGTCCTCCGTCTCTGCCGAGCGGTGGGAAGCCATGACCTTCCATCCGTTGCGGAATGTCATCTGGGCTGCATCAAAGGCCTCAGAGACTGAACCTATCTGATTGAGCTTGAGCAGCAGGGCGTTGGTGGCACACATCTTGATGCCCTTCTCCAGGCGTTTTATGTTGGTGACGTAGAGATCGTCTCCGACAATTATCGTCTGGGGAATCTTGGCTGTGAGCTTGGCAAAGTCCTCGAAGGCCTCCTCCTCGAAGGGGTCCTCCAGAAGTATAATGGGATAGGTGTGAACCAGATCCACATAGTAATCGATAAGCTCTCCAGGCGTCAGCCTGTTTCCGTCCACAGAGTAGCCGCCGTCCAGGTAGAAGCTTGAGGCTGCAGAGTCCAGGCCGATCCTGATCTCTTCGACATAGCCCGTGACATCCAGAGCAGCCATGATTGCATCCAGGGCGTCCCTTGTCTTGGTAAGGGGCGGTGCGTATCCTCCTTCGAAGCCCACATTCGTGGCGCCGACTCCGTACTTTCCCTGCAGGATCTTACCCAGGGCGTGGTAGGTCTCCGCTGCCATACGCAACCCTTCGCTGAAGCTATCAGCGCCGACCGGCTGGATCATGAACTCCTGGATGGACAGCTCGTTCCCGGCGTGCTGGCCGCCGTTCAGGACGTTGAAGGACGGGACGGGCAGGCGGCACGTGTTCACGCCTCCCAAGTACCTGTACAGCGGCATGCCCATCGATGAAGCTGCAGCCTTGGCCGCGCCTAGAGAGACACCGAGGATGGCGTTGGCTCCAAGGTTTGCCTTGTTTGGCGTGCCGTCCAGCTCGATCATCATATCGTCAAGCTCTCGCTGTGCTGAGGCATCCATTCCGAGGACCTCCTGGGCGATGACTTCGTTGACGTTCTTCACAGCCTTTTGGACGCCCTTTCCGCCGTACCTCTCGCCTCCGTCGCGGAGTTCCAGGGCCTCGTGGGTTCCTGTGGACGCGCCCGACGGTACCGCCGCCCGTCCGAAGCCGCAGCAAGTCCAGACATCAACCTCTACTGTTGGGTTTCCTCGCGAGTCCAGGATCTCGCGGGCGTGAATTCTTTCGATCTCGCATGACATATTATACCACGCTTCGCCCTTTGCAGCCTTCTTTATTAAGGTTGACGCGAGGGAAAGAGCTTCGAGATAAATTAGAGCACGCAGGATTTAATTAGATCTTTGATTTAGAAAGTTCGAAGAAAAAATGACCACAAAAATCGGAATTTCCACATGGGCTTATCAGGATCTATCCCTCAGCGATGCTCTGGAGCGGATTGTCTCGCTCTCAGACAACGCCGAGATCCTTTGCGAAGCGCAGCACAGTCTTCTTGATCCATCTAATCTGAAGGCTCTGGATTCTTTCAGCCTGAAATACACAGTCCATGGATTGATAACCGACGTCAACATAGCCAGCATACACGATACCATCAGGTCCGCCTCAGTCGAGCTCCACCGTAAGGCTGTTGAGGCGAGCGCTGTCGCGGGGGCTAGCGTCTATGTCGTTCATCCAGGCTTTACAAGCTGGCCCTTTTACAGAGATCAAGCCCTACAATCTCTTGATAAATCTCTGGAGGAGCTACGGCTGATGCAGGATGAGTTTGGGATTTCGATCTGCGTGGAGAACATGCCCAAGAGCGATTGGCTATTCTATACCCATCCGGGCTTGGACCTCAGGGGCCTTGGAACAGTCTTGGACGTGGGCCATGCCAACACCTGCGGCTCGCTGGATGAATTCCTGGCCGAGCAGGACGTACAGCACGTTCACCTTCACGATAATGCAGGTTGCAGCGATGATCATATGCCGCTGGGCCAGGGGAATATAGAATTCGAGCCAATCCTTGAAATGATCAGAACCAGAGGAATTAGTGCAGTGTTGGAGAACAAGTCTGAAACGGCTGTTTTGGAAAGCCTGAATGTGCTGCAGAGTGAGAGGCCTGCTTTGGGGGCTACTGAAAGTCAGGAGTAGCGAATTATGAAATCAATCAATCAGCTCTCACCGATTAGAACAGGATTTATGCCAGGGGCAGTGTAAAGCATATAGTGCACCCTTTTCCTAAGCCAGATTCTATCCAGATCCGTCCGCCGTGAACCTCGATGATCCTCTTGACAATGGCTAGACCTGCTCCTGTTCCTTCGGTCGTCCCGCCTACCTTATAGAACAGCTCGAAGACCTTATCGTGCTGGCTGGGATCTATTCCGATACCGTTGTCTCGGACAAAGAAAACTGGAAGTGATCCGTCAAGCTTGTAGCCTATCTCTATTCGTGGCCGAGGTTGGTTGCCCATATATTTTGCACTGTTTTCGATTAGATGGACCAGGACCTCGACAAGCCTCATCCTGTCTGCATAAACCACAGGCCAATCCTCGCCAACGGAGATCTCGACATTATTCGAACGAATCCGCTCTGCTGCCTGGTCTAGGGCTTCGCTGACGATCTCGCCGAAGGGTACGTTCTCTGTCGGGTTCGCAACCCGACCGATCCTGGACAGCTCCAGTGTCTCGCCTAGTAGCTTGTCCATCCTGGTGACGGCACCTCCGATCAACCTCAAGTCGTTACCGACCACCTCTGTATCCCCGATCTCTAGATCTTTTTTCAGAAAACCCAAAACTCCGCCAACTGAGATGAGGGGGGACCTCAGTTCGTGGGAAACAGTGTAAACGAACCTCTCCATCTCCGCGTTCCTGGACTCCAGCTCAGCAGTCCTCTCTTTAACTCTGCGTTCCAGTTCATCATGCGCTTTGCGCAGCGCCTCCTCTGCTTGCCTGCGTTCGGTGATGTCGCGTATCGATTCAATAGCTCCTACAATATTGCCCCTGAAGTCACATAGAGCAGTAGCAGTTCCGAAAAGATAGGTTTCACCACCCTTCAGGTTCGGCATGTATGCTTCTCCTTCCAGGATTCCGCCTTTTCTTTCCATGTTAAAGTAGTTTCTTTCAATCTCTTCATCAGATTTGAGCACCAGATCGATTAGGATGGGCTTCCTTATACCGTAGAAGGGCACAGCATAATCATAGTCGCCTTTTCCCAGAACGTCTTTTGCCTCGACTCCAGTCATGGCTTCAATGGCACGGTTCCACGATATTACTTTGCCATCTCTGTCTATGACAAAGGTGGCATCGGGCAAAAAGTCGATGATGTCCGACAGACGCCGCTCGGAGTCTTTTAGCGCTTCACTTGACCTTTTGCGCTCGGTGATGTCGTCTCCGATGCCGATACCACCTAAGATCTTTCCTTCTTTGTCAACGAAATTGTTGGAGTGCCAGCGAATAATCCTCTCCTCGCCGTCTTTGCGCCTGATCACTGTCTCATAGTTTTCCAGGCGTTCATTTCTTATCAGCATGCTCTTCACAGCGTCGATCATCCTAGATCGGTACTCTGGATCGGGATATAGCCACTCCCATATTCTTGCATGGCCCAGTACCTCGTCTCTAGAGTAGCCAGAGATACGCTCAGCTGCTAGATTCCAGAAAGTGGTGCAACCTTTGGCATCGAACATGTCGATCCAGATGGCTGCGGTGTCCAGCATCTCATTGTGGAAACGAAGTAGAGATGTAAGACGCTTTTCTGCGCTCTTTCGCTCGCTGATATCCATTAGAGACGCAACGCTTTTTCCTGTTCCGGAAATCATGTCGACGGTCAATAGAATATCCCTGATCGGACCGCTTTTAGTCATTAACCGGAACTCATAGGTTTTGAGGGCGCCCTCAGGATTTTGCCTTCTTAGACGGTGCTGGCTTATCATTCTATCCAAGTCATCCTTCATGACTAACTCTGTCCAGCTCTTCTTGCCCTCTGCTTCGTTCTTGGTATAACCGGTCAGTTTTTCGAACTCTTTGTTTGCAAGCGAGATTGTGGTGTCTTCTTCGACAATGAGCATGGCAGTACCTGTATTCTCAAAGATGGCCTTGTATTTGTCCTCTGATACACTTAGAGCTTCTTCCGCAGCTTTTCGTTCCTCATTCTCTATCTTGGCTTCTATGTACAGGCTATTGTTCTCATTCAAAGCCATGATCTGACGAACGAGGACGAGCCCAATGATTCCCCCGACCCCCCAAGTAGTAATAGATAAATCAAAGGGTAATAGGTGGGCCTGATTCCAGATTAGGAGCAGATAGGCAGCACTTAATCCAAAGTACGGCAGATATCGAGTCCAGGCCGATTGATCGTACCTAGTCCTTATAGAAGTCCTCGTCAGAGGAAGTCCCCATTTTTCGGCCTGAGATACCCCTGCTAGTCCGAAAAAAGAGTAGCTCAACACGTATCCCAGATCGACTAGGCCGCCGGATACATATGAGGGTTTCGATTTAGTGTTGGTTAATGAAGCCTTAAATTCTTGCGTTAATATTTTCAATCTTTATAGTGGTTTTTTAGCATATTTCACCCCTAAATTGGCTTATTAGATTTCAATTTACCTTGTTGTTTCTAATTTTTGCGCTTTTTTAGAGAGCTTCCGCTAGGCTGTTTGTTTATGCACTAAATATTTCAACTGTTCCAGGTTGTAAACGACCGAATTCATCATGAATTTTACTCCAGCTCTTGCGACAGTTGTTACATAAACATGTGCTCCCTTATGCCCCCGCTTCATAACAGCGAAGCATCTTTCGATGTGCGATCGCGTTTTACTGATTCTCTTATTCCTCAGAAGATCTATGATTCCAAGCTTGTGACCTCTTGTAGCTTTTTTCATGGCTGCATCATATCCTCGAGTTTTTGCACCATCATATCCCTTATCGGCGTAACGTGGTAGCCCTTCAATTCCAAGATCTACCTGACTATCGTGTACAGAAGCAGTTGTAGTCTCAAAATATCTGATAAGGTGGTAATTGGTATCGATTGAGATATGACCTTTATATCCGAAAAAGGATTTGACACCCTTTTTTGCCCAACTTCCCTCATTTATTGGCTCTTCTTCGAGTCTCTGTGGTTTGGCCTTGTCATCAATAATATTATTTGAAATACCAATTAGCTCTTTATCAAACTCCTGATTCAGGCTCGTACTGGTGGCTTCGGAATCTTGACCTTCCTTTTTGTCCCCGCCTTGCTCGTCTTTCTTGTTCCTCTTCCGACCTGGGTCCGAAGTTATGAAGGTTGCATCCTGGATAGTGCCATTCTTTACAGTAAACCCCATCTCATCGAGCTGCCTTTGAAGCTCATTCCAAAGATCATCGTATACGTCGCACTTAATCAAACGTTCACGGAATAGCCAAACTGTGCTGAAATCAGGAATTACTTCAGTGGTGCCAAGGAAAATACGAAAAGAGATCCTATCCGCAACCTGTCGCTCCAGTTCTGGATCTGTTAGACCAAACCAATGCTGAATTACGAGAGCTTTCACCATAATCACGATGTCAATGTTCGGACGACCTCCGCGGCTAGTTTTATTTTTGTATATCAATGGTTCCAAAAATCTGAAACGCTCCCAATTGATCAACGATCCGATCTCGGATAGATCATCTCCGAGGGCTTTTACTCGAGCATATTCTGCTCGAATGGCAAAATCAATGAGAGTCCTCATGCATTATATTATAGTATTAATAGTATATAAGTATTTCGATTGATTAGTTTTTCGAAACTCTCATATGTTTCTGCACTGCTCTGCATGCTAAAATAGATGTCAGAAACTATGGAAGCAACGATTGCAGTTAACAAGAACAACATCGGCCCCATGTGCAGGGAGTTCCACCGCCGATACAGCAATTCTAAAAGAGCAAACAGAAGCACTATATCCAGGGTCGGATAGGCTATGGACAACGCTAGGGCCAGCAAGCTCTCGCCGCCGTTTGCTAAGATGGGCTCGATTATGAAATCCCAGAATATCAGAACGGCAGCCATCATTATTATAACAATATCTATTATAATTTTATTTCGTTCTCGGGCGGATAACCGATCAGCAGGCAAGAACATTATCCCCAACGCGAACAGAGGGTAGTACATAAGATAGAATCCGTCTGCCAAAGAAGGGAACGGTTGCTGGTGAAGCACAATTTCGAAGGTTGTCCAGACAACCTCCGCAAGAACGTCGAAAATTAGCCCTGATACCATCAAAATCAATGCGATTCGAACATTCTTCTCTTGTTCGCCAGCGTTTAACAGAGCATAGACCATTCCAGCTGCCCCGAAGCAGCTCGCCACCGTAACAGATACATCGCCAAAATAGGTGCGAACTGCTAGATTCTCTCTAAATAAAATTGTTATCGTCAAACTAATTAGCACAAAGAGGCTTGCCAGTACCTTGGCATTCCTGTACGAGATGAACGATTTGGCATCTATGGAAGAACCCATTTATTGCTCCTTGGATTTCATGTTCACACCACACAATTTTTGTTGCCATTGTTTAAGGTTCAATTATATCTTGGGCATGTGGTATCGTAAAGCATACTGTGCATCCTTTTCCTAATCCAGACTCTACCCAGATACTTCCTCTGTGGACCTCTATAATCTTCTTGACAATAGCCAAACCTGCTCCGCTACCTTTGCTTTTTTTGTCCACTTTATAGAACAGCTCGAAGACTTTATCGTGCTGGCTGGGGTCTATTCCGATTCCGTTGTCACGGACAAAGAAGACGGTATTTTCACCGTCCAATCGTTTGCCTATCGCTATCTCCGGTTGTGGCTGATCGCCCATGTACTTCACACTATTTTCGAATAGATTTACCAGGACTTCCACAAGCTTCATCCTGTCTACCTGGACGATAGGCAAATCCTCTTCCACCGTGACTAAGACATTCTTAGAACTCATCTTTGCTGAAGACTGCGCAAGGGCTTCGCTGACGATTTCTCTGAATGGCACATTTTCCGGAGGACTGATAATGCGACCTATCCTGGATAGTTCTAAGGTTTCTAGAAGAAGTCTGTCCATTTTTGTAACGGCGTCACTGACAATTCGAAGATCAGCATCCAATCGTTTCATGTCGCCCTTCTCTGCATCTGCTTTGAGAAAGCCCAGGAAACCGCTCATGCTTATCAGTGGAGTCCTCAGGTCATGAGAAACCGTGTAGATGAATCGCTCCATCTCCGCGTTCTTAGCCTCAAGGTCTGCAGTCCGCGCTCTAACCCGCTGCTTCAAATCATCCCGCGACCGATTCAGATCTTTCTCCATTCGCTTGCGCTCGGAGATATCTTCCAAGTGCACCAATACTAGGTCAGGCGGAACAGATGCAAAAGTGGTTACTACAAGTGCACCAGGCACGAAATTCTGGGATCTGATCTCTCTTTTTATGACTTCTCTTTCATCATGACACCGTAGGAGATCTCGCAGTATTTCCGGTCTATCTGCGTACAATTCACTTGCCTTTAGTCCAACGAACTCAGTGACCTTCCCATCGGTGATAGCCTTTGCAGCCTCGTTGAAATCTACAAGTACAAAGTCGGCCCCGTGCTTTTGCCACGTAAACGTAGGAGCAGGGCTACCCTGGTATTGAGCTTTGAAACGCTCCTCACTCTCCTGCAGCGCTTCCTCCGTCCGCTTGCGCTCAGTGATATCCATATACGTTCCGAGCACGCCGATGATCTTCCCCTCAGAACTGCGCAAAGGTATCTTGCTCGTAAGAAGAACGATGGTGTTCCCTTCGGGGGTCGTCTGGGGTTCTTCGATGAGTAATTTGGGGCGGCCGCTTTCGATGACCTGACAGTCATCGCTGCGATATAATTCCGCCTGGTCACGCCACCCCATCTGGTAATCATCTTTGCCGACTACGTCTTTCGGATCGGCAAAACCCGCATCGTGCGCGAATATCGCATTACAGCCCAAGTAAACGAGATTTCTATCCTTCCAGAATACTCTTACAGGTATCGCGTTGATAATTCCTTCGATGATTTGATGTGATGCACGCAGCGCCTCCTCCGCACGCTTGCGTTTTGTTATGTCGAGGACGATCCCTACCAGCCCGGATAATCTGCCGTTTGCATCAGTATAAGTGGCCTTGTTGAAGATGACATCGTGCATTGTGCCATCAACATAGTGCAAAGAAGATTCATAGACCTTGGAGCCGGGCTTGGCAAATAGCGCCTGATCCATTTTATTGTAGCTATCGGCGAGATCAATCGAATATAAGTCGTATACCGATTTTCCTATAATGTCCTCTTTGCTCAAACCCAAGAATTTCTCAAGGGCGGAATTACAGCCCTGATAAATACCTTTTGTGTCTTTGTAAAAGATAGAGTTTGGAATGGCATCAATCAAATTTTGAAGAAATCTCAAATTCTCTTGATAGGCAATTTCAGCTTGTTTTCGCTTGCTGATGTCCAAAAGAGAGGCAACACTTTTTTTTGTTCCGGGGATCATGTCAACGGTCAATAGAATATCCTTGATCTGACCCCTTTTATCCGTTAGCCGAAACTCATAGCTTTTGGGAGACAGATCCTGATTTTCTCTTCTTAGACGATGCATCTTTATCATTTTTTCCAGGTCTTCTGTTTCGACGAACTCTGTCCAGCTTTTTTTGCCTTCTATCTCTCCCTTTGAATAACCGGTTAACTTTTCGAATTCTGCATTGGCAAGCGATACGATAGTATCTTCTTCAAGTATAACTGTGGCTGCACACGTATTCTCAAAAATGGTTCTATATTTATTCTCGGATTCCTTTAAGGCTTTTTCAGCGAGCTTTTGTTCAGTTATATCTTTTACTACGACGTGTAAGATCTGCTTGCCTTTCCAGGGGATCGCTGTTAGCGTAACCTCGACAGGAAACTCTTCGGCATTGGTTCTGCGACGGACCCATTCGAATCTATGTGTTCCCTTTTCAAAGGCAATTCTCATCATCTCCTCTGCCTTTTCAAAGGATAGACTACCGTCTGGCTGTCTATCCGGGGCAGTTTGAGATGGATGAAGATTCAGTAGCTCTTGCTTTGTAGTGCATTTCATCATATCCATAGCAGCTCTGTTGCAGTCGATGAACTTCTCGCCGTCTAACAGAAACATGGCATCAGCAGATCGTTCGAACAGCAGCCGGAACTTGGCCTCGCTTTCCTTGAGAGCTTCTTCTGCCTCTTTGCGTTCCGTTATATCGCGCAAGGATTCTACTGCCCCGATAATATTGCCTGAGTCGTCATATAGCGGGGCAGCCTTAGCCCAAATGTAAGAGCCATTCTTGCCAAAGAATGGCAAGAATAACTCGCCTGTAAGGTTCATGCCATCTCTTTGCAAGCTATTATATTCTGACTCTAGTTTTAGATCTTGGTGGAAGACCAGATCAACCAAAACAGGTCGTTTGACTCCATAGAATGGAACAGCATACTCACAGTTCCCTTTGCCTAATATATCTTGGGCCGTGATGCCAGTTAGGTCCTCAATGGCCCGGTTCCAGGCGATGACAATGCCTTCTTTATCTATGACAAAGGTTGGGTCAGGAAGGAAATTCACTACGTCAGCAAACCGTCGGTCCGAATTCGCTTCATAATGGAATTGCTTACTAAATTCATCTTCACTCAGACTGGTTTTGTCCTTCTCCGATTTTGCCATCTTTCCCCTCATGTTAAAAATTGTGATTGAGCGTATCTCTCTTCGGGATTAGTTTAAATAATTACTGATGTTTGTTAAGAAACAACTCTTAATAATAAGCTCTAGCAACGCAAGACGTTCGAATAAAATAATATATTCAATTCGCTAATATAATATACACTCCTTCTCCAAGAAATGCCATGCCAAGGAATACAGAAGGTAGTGTGCCGAGATTTCTGTAATTTGGAGTTGCCCTGTATCCCAACATACTCAATCAGCATCCATAGATAAATACTTTTTAGCGGTCAGCCATTCTTCGTTGATATCGATGAGGATCGAAACCCCTAACCTCATGAACGAGCTCTCACTTGGGAAGGCACCGACTACCCTGGATCTTCTTTTCAGCTCCTTGTTGATCCTCTCCAGCCCGTTTGTAGTCCGAATCCTTCTCCAGTGACCTCTGGGGAATGCCCTGTAATTCCACAGACTGAATCTGAAGCGGTCGATAGTGTCAGCAGATTTCGCATAACCTCTTTCCCTCAATTCTTTCGCTAAGTCCTGTATCTTGATTTCGTCTTCCAGAGCGATCTTGATCTTATCGGCGATCTCCTTATGATACTTCTTGGCAACGTTTCTCAAGACCGCTCTTGAAAAGTGAACGTGACACATTTGCCATGAAGCACCAAGAAATGATTTCTCAACCGCTTTCTGGATTCCCTTATGACCATCTGATATCACGAGCTTTACTCCGGACAACCCACGATCCGCCAGATCTTGAAATAATCCCGACCAGAAGAGTTCATCTTCACTGTCAGCTATTCTTGCGCCAAGTATCTCGCGATAACCGTCATCTCTAACACCTGTGACGATCATGAAAGCTTTGGTAACATATCTTGATTCTGTTCTTACTTTGAAGTAGCTTGCATCTACATAAAGATAAGGAATAGGACGTTCGATAGGTTTCTTCAGGAATTCTTCTACCTTCTCGTCAAGCTCTTTGGATATCCTGGAAACGCTAGAGGCAGATAAATTCTCGATGCCAAATCGAGAGACAATATCTTGGATTCTCCTGGTTGAAACCCCCTGGAGATACGATTCGAGTACAGCGTTGACCAAAGCCTTCTCTACGCGCGAAAATCTGTCGAACACCTTGGTTTCGAAGGAAATTTCACGGAATTGAGGTTTCTTGAGTCGGAGCTCTCCAACTCGCGTCTTCAGAGATCTTTCCTTGTAGCCATTCCTATGTGCCTTTCGGGATTCGACTCTCTGATACGGTTCTGCATCTGCCTGTTGCGCCGCTTCTAGCTGCATTACAAGGTTCAAGAACCAGGTCAGAAGCTTCTTTAGTCCATCTTCCTGATCGATAAGGTAATCTTCCAAGAGTGCTATGGGTATCATGGTCCTGTGTCCTCCTTTTCTCAAGATTGGATAGGATACAGGGCCGATAATCATTCTTATTATCAAAGTACAGAAAAATCGTTACACTGCCATACAGAATCTAATCACGCAAATCCAATCCACGATCATAAATATGCTCAATGATGGAGCCTATTGTGCAACGCATACTTAATATATTAATTGTAGACAATAGGAGAATCAAAGACTTCAGAGGACTCGCGTGATTAAGGTAGTCGGTGCTATAGTCGTCGCTGCATTATTCATATTAGTCTTATATTGCAGTGGGACAGAAGAGAATGACCTCTGGTTGTTGCTATCCAGCTACGAGGACTTAGGCATCACCGTAAAAGATCTGGCCTTCTTTCTGGAGACCCACGGCTACAATGCTGAGCCCCACGATACGTATGTGACCGTGAAGTTCTCCAGCAACAAAGAGGTGTATCTGACGCCCAACGGTGCCTCGCCTGGCCTCGCTGATCTGTGGATGACACCGCCAACACAAGCTTCGGGTCCCATTAGAGTAATTCCAACTGAAGCCATAAAGAAAAATCTGACCTACGCCAAGGCCACAAACCCAGATTTCATAAAGGCAGTCACTAGAACACTTATATTTCCCGTTGCACCTCTGGGAATGTGCTTCGATGGATCTCAGCAAGTTGCCAGAACTTACAGTAGCTTTGGATATAACATATCTTACATGTACGATCCCAGTGCAGGCGGATACACCCAGGGACACCTTTGGGTAACGGTAGAAGACAAGGACCGGCGCGGAAAATGGCTGGCCGTTGATAGTTATTACGGAGTCATGACAGATGATGTATATTATACGGCTCCCTACAGCTTCGATGATATAAAATATCTGGATTCGATTAATCCAAGCTGGAAATTGAGTTAAACAATATTGTGAACGTCACCATTAACCTTATAATGATGTTACGTATAACAGATCCTTATCTAAATCGCGGAATAACTGCTCAGGTTCATGTACAAAAAAGGCGCGACGTGGTTTGGTTGTAGAAGACGATACAAGAGCTAATACGGTGGCAGAAGAACGAAGAGCTAGTGTTGGAAAAAATAGTTGTATCGAATAATAGGTTGATGTGGGAGGATAGATGAGGTCGATCCAATTGGTTCACTTTGCGGTTGGCGCAATTATCTTAGCAAGTTGCCTCGTGGCTGAAGGGCTGTCTATGGACCTCACGGGAAAGGTGGCAGATCGCGCTAATCTTACTTGCATGAACCTCTCTCATATAGATTTAGCTGGAGCGCATCTGAACCAATCGAACATTCAAGGATCAAATCTCAACAGCTCCAATTTGAATGGAACCTATTTGAGGTCGGCCTGGTTGATGGAGTCTCATCTCCAGGATGCCAAATTGATACGGGCCGATCTGACCGGTGCAGTGATCAATGGGGCTGATCTAAACGGGTCAGATCTATCCGAATCCGTTCTAGTAAGGGCCCGGATGTCCAAAGTGAAGCTCGTTGGGGCTCGCCTTATCAAAACAGATCTGACCGAGTCGGATCTGTCGGACTCAGATCTGACAGGTGCCGATCTGACCGGTGCAAGGCTCTTTCGAACCGACCTGAGTGGTTCCAACATGCGAGATATCTATCTGGTCAATGCCAATATGATAGGTGCCCATTTAAGCTGGACGGATATGAGTGGAAGCTACTTATCAAAAGGTCAGTTCTCCAGGGCCGAGCTTTACGGCACCAACTTGAGCAATGCAGACCTCAGCAATTCTGACTTTACAAGGGCTTACCTGATGCGGACTGATCTCACGAGAGCCAAGATGAACTCTGCTAATCTTGCATATGCTGATATGACCGAGGCAAAGCTGATAGGCGCTACTCTGACTTCCGCAACGCTGCCCTATGCCGATATGACCAGGGCAAACCTCTCCGGAGCAGATCTATCTGACGCCGACTTAAGTGCAGTCCGGTTGATGGGAGCAATGCTGAGGTCAATAAAGCTCGACAGGGTCAATCTTCGTGAACTCGACTTGAGGGGCCTGGATATGAGAGGGGCTTCAATCAAGGACGGCAATCTGATCATGGACTTCTTGACCAATGCAAATATGACTGGTGCGGATCTCAGAGGGGCCACCTTGAATCAAGTGGAGATGACGGGAGTAGATTTGAGCGGAGCTAACCTTGAAGGGATAAAATATGATCAGTTTACCCTTTACTCTCTGTCCAAAGCAAAGATGGACGGAGCAAAGATTTCAGATAACCTTAAAGCAGACATCAAAGCGCTCTCGGTCCCGGCAGGTAAGTGACGTTCTTATCTTTTGCCGCGCCCTTTATGGTTTGTCTGCGGGAAAAGCTGACCTGCAAAACAATCTATAAGCTTGGACAAATTGATGAAGCTACCATAGTGGGTTTTCTTGATGAATCTTCACTCAAACAACTGCAATGAGAATTGACATCGGTGCATACGGCTATTGCAATGGGATTGTCAAAAAATTTCCTGTGAAGGCTTGTACCCGTCAAGACTCTATGGTTACATTAGCAAGCCCAGGATAGGGTCCATTTGGCACCAACTTGTAAACCGTTTTGTTTAGACGGACCTCGACAAAACCCATTTTGGGAATGGCATCAAAATTGTGGGTAACCAGAAGGAATGCCAGGTCGTTTACGTTTATAAGGGGATCTTCGTTCCCCAAGATCAGCTTCATTAGCTCCGACTTATCAGCTACGCCAGAGGATATAGGAGAAATGGACAAGAATGCCAGAAGGACGAAGATTACGACCAGGTAAGGATGAATCTCTTTTATAAAAGACAAAAATTGGATCAATCAATGCATCTCCTGGTCGTCCTTCATTCGTTCATTCAATGGATTTGTTGGTCTCAGATTTATCTGCCGATGAGTTCGAACTTCTCAACATAGTAACTAAGTAAGGGATTATTTCTCATGCTTTCCCAGCCTTCAACTTATCGAGATCTTTCTGAAGATCGGCACTCATCTTTGCCCCATCGAGTTTGGATGCGGCAAAAAACTGAAGAGCTATCGTGTCGTACTTGATCCTCTGGAGATTTGCACCCCTAAAATCAGAATTTTCGAAGGCAGTCGTATCAAAGACCGCACCACTCAGATCAGCGCCCGAAAAGTTTGTGTTATTCATATAGGTCTCAGCGAAACGGGTATTTCTCAAATCTGTTCCACTGAAGTCCACATTCAAGAAGTTCATTAAAATTATTTTGGACGCTCTCATGTTCGCCTTATGCCACACAGTTCCATTTAGGGTCACTCCATAAAGGTAGGACCCAGCAAGGTCCGCGCCGGACAAATCTGCGCTGTCCATATACACGTTCACGAATCTAACTCCGCTTAGGCGGGCATTTCGCAGATTTGCGTTGGTAAGATCTAAGTAATCTAGTTTGGTGTCCTTCAGAGTACAACCCGATAAATTGCATCTCACCAGATATGCTCGGGTGAAGTCTGAACCGGTTAGGTCAGAATTGCTCAGGTTGGCTCCAAGAAGTTCCGCTCTGGAGAACTGACAATTTGTGAGACTGCTGCCGCTCAGATCCGCCCAATTAATTCTGGCCCCTATCAAGGTTGTCCTGCTCAGATACGCACCTTTCAGGATAGCGAGGCTGAGGTCCGCACCCCATAACCTAGCTCCAATCAGATTGGCACCAGTTAGATTGGCTCCACTAAGCCAGGCATCGGTAAGATCGGCCTGGATCAGATTGGAACCTGACAGGTCAGAGTTGACCAATCGCGCTCCCTTCAAGTTAGCTCCATTAAGCACGGCTCCAACCAACCTGGCATGGTCTATCATGGCATTTTCGAGATTGGCACCCGATAGATTGGTTTTTGAAAGATTTGAGCCGTGTAGCCCCGACATATTGAGATCAGATCTGGAGAGGTCTGCAGTACTGAGGTTCGTATTGGTTAGATTGGTAAAAACTAAATTCGATTTAACAAACCTGGAGCCAAAGAAATTTGCTCCTGAGCACCGGGCCTCTGAGATATCCGCTCCTGAGAGGTCAGCCATAGAGATGGTTGAGTTAATCAGACTCGCTCCAATAAGGTCCGCTCTAGTCAGATTGGCTCCAACCAGTACAGCATCACGAATCCTGGCACGCCTCAAATATGCTCCTGCAATATGCGCACCGGTCAGATCAGATCTGCTCAGATTTACGGCTGCCAAGTTTGCATTATCCAGAATCGCGCCCAAAAGTTTTGACTGGTTTATCCTGGCCTGTTCAAGATTTGCCCCTGTAATATCTGCACCGGTAAGGTTCGAGCCTATCAAGTCGGACCCGACGAGGATTGCACCATTAAGACTAGCCCCTGAAATATTCGATTCGCAAATGTCAGCTTCTTCCATATTTGAACCAGTCAAATTGGCCTTAATCAGCCACGCGTTGCACATGCTGGCTCCTGCCAGGTTAGCCCCACTCAAATTCGTCCTGTTCATATTTGACCCTTGCATCTCAGCTCGGCTAAGGTTAACATTGGTCAAGTTTAGTCCGCTTAAATTCAAGCCAATAAGGTTGGCTCTACTGTGGAAAGGCGTGTTAATGATAACGCTATCGTTCGGTAGGCTGGCGAGAGGAATGCCGAAACGGTTTAGCTCGAACATATCAAACATGTAATAGTTGGAGCTCTTTTTTATCACCGGAATTTTTTCGGCTGGTTCCCCCTGAAGAACTCGAAGGGCCAAGTCTGCAGCCTGAGTCCCTTGAGAAGTCCCACTGATCATCTTTCCGCCCACGACGCCGTACCCCAGATAGAAATCATACACACTGTAAATTGGAGCCTGGCTTGCTTCTCGAATCAGCTCAGAGGAATCTTCATAGGTCAATACCTTACCGTTCCTGTCGCGATTGAAGGTCATGAGCAGGATTAGACTGTTGTTGGATAGGGAAGCGACACGCTCTCGAAGTTCATCCGCAGAAAGGTTGTCCAGAAACTCAAAGGAGACATTTCCTTTAAAGTCGGAGATCATCCTGTCCAGAACATTTCGATTGGCCTTGCCAGTAGTTGTTAAATCGGTTACAACCGCTATATGCTGAGTGTGGGGATGCAGATGGAGCATCAAAGCTAGAGTGTCTGCGACATCGTATGCTTCAACAACACCTGTAAAACCACGCATCCCGTCCAGCATTTTGTCGTCAAAGTTAACAACGCCACAGAAGACCACAGGCGTTCCTGGAAAAATTTCGTTCCTATTTTTAAGCAAGAAATTGAAAGCATCTGTATTTGAGGCTATAATTAGGTCAAAATGTCTGTCTTTATACTTTTTGATATACAATGATTTTAAGGCATCAAGGCGGGTCTGGTTAGGATCGATTCGTTTTGTGTCCATGTACTCAATGCTGATGACGGCCGATGGATCGTTTATAGCAAAGTGTAGTCTTATCGCTGAGTCGATTGAGTCCTCCCATTTCATACCGGGATGATAAGAAGCTAAGATGAGAATTTGCTTGGAATGACTTTCCTCGACTGCTGGGGAATTGGCGAACAGCAAAGCTACGAAACAAAGCTACGAATAATAGAAATCCAAAACAGAGCCTCTTCATAAGAATACCTCTATTAAAACCGACACCGGGCATAGACCATTTCGCGCAGCTTTTTGGCCCGTTATGCAGTATTTTAGTTTAAATGCATATGAAACTATAAAAAATATTAGATTTTTTATTGTTCCAATTTCTTTAACATAAAATTTAATCGTATCTTTCTCGCTTTTAGTTCTACCATTTGTAATTGTGATAGTCTCTATCCTTGACATCTCGCCACGCCTCGGTTCGTATTTGAAGCTAGACATCAAACTATAACGAAACCATATTATTTATAGCTATCTAAAAAATCAAATGAAAAAAGGGCATGATCGATAAGGACTTCCAAAAAAGTTCTTATGCCAAAAAATGAATAAGTTAAAATAGTAATAACCCTCGTTATATTAATGAGGTGAGACAATAGGCGACACAACAACTCTCTATGTATGTATCGCCCCTGTAACCACCATTCTTCTTCAAGACGATCCGCCTGATTTCTTTTCACCACTGTTCTTCGGTTTCTAGCAGGCTTAACAGCCACGACATGCTCTGTGGTGACCAAAACGCAACTTTCTTTTTATTTGAAAATTGTAAGATTTCTATTCTCAGGCTCAGGACTATGTTCGTCTGGTCCTCGAGCTTACTTATATAAAATTGGAACCAGGGAACCCAAGTTCTTGTGCGCTATGAGACAGTGATTAGATTGGGTGATCGACTAACGAGTTCGTTGTCATGCGTGACGTGAATGTGCATCCGTTAGGATCAGCAATCTAAGTCGGCACAGGGGTTGGACCTCTGCTCCGGTACGGGGTTCTCGTGGAACTGGATAGACTTTTCCACCTCGAACTTTCCTGTGAACGCCTCGTGTATCTTGACGTCCTTGTAGAAGATCTGATGCCACATAGCATCGGTCATCCAGGTGCCGTTGAAGCTTGTCTTGGAATCCATGCCGACCGCATGCACTGGGCTGTTCCTCAACTGCTCTATTAGTGCATTCGGGTTCTTTAGGTATGTAGCCGGGCTGGTGGAGGCGAAATAGGTGCTCTGGATCTTATCCATCTCAGTCACAGAGAAGGACTCTGTCACCTGTGCGCCCATGCCGCCCCAGAAGGCGTCTGACTTTATCGATTTCATTCCCACAAGGGGGGTCTTTCCTGAGTAAGTCAGCTTAATTGTGTCATAGAGGTTCATGGGCGAGGTCGAGCCGTTGATCGGAGCTTGAATCCTTCTGGCTGCCTGGGAGACTGTGTTGGTTGAGTCCATCTCAATATCGCCGTTTCCTTGCATTACATTGTGATACTCAAGAGCCAGCTTCTTATCCACAATCGAGTTGTCTATGTCAATGATCCCAGTTCCCGCTATCTTAAGATTATTGCAGACCTCGTCGTTCTGTAGAGGCTCGGGGAGCGGCCGGTTCCCTACGGCTACGCTGCATGCTACATAAACAGCTATTAGCATCACTGCTACCGCTGCTCCCTTCGTTTTCTTCTCCCCCTTGCTACTAATGTTTTAATGTATGCGCCTCTAACTTAAAAAAGTTGTTGGCTGTTGGGACAGACTGTACAGTTCCTCATAGATCATATATCTGTTATCTTGATCCTTGGGGCGACATAAACATCAAACGAACCCAAAAAAAAAAAAATAAACGACCTGTCTTTTTTATACCAAAGAGAAATAGCAAGAAACCGGTCGATTTAGAACCGTATTGCTTAGGATGTTGCGCTGAGACCAGCCACTGTATGTGTTAGTCGCTTGAATTAGAACAGTAGGCGGCCGGGGAGGAGCATACACGACCGTGCCGTTTATGTTACCTTGGGGACTGTAATCGCAAACCAAAAGATTATTTCCCCCAGCACTGGCCTCCCCACAGCCTACTTCGCTGGAATTCTGCCAGATCATTTGCGTGTAATGACCGATCGCGGCCGGGGATCCGGTGGAACTGACTGATGGGAATTCTCCATTGATGAAATAACGTTTTTCATTTCCCCATTGATCGACCATTTGAGTCAATGTTAAATGAGAGCTGGCAGTGGCTTGCGCAATATTTTGTCCAAATCCTGGAGTCTGACAGTGTTTCATTGTCCCCAGTTTTAAAAATTTGGCGGCATTAAAATCTGCGCACTTCTGGGCTTGAGCAGATAGGTTATCCGACCATGTCAGTGGTGTTACATTTACCTCCGTACGATATCGGTTTTGGGCTGCGAGTATCTCCTGCTTTTCCGGGTTTCCGAGTGCTCCTGCGGCCATCACTGTAAGTAAGGTGGTCTCTAATAACAAGACCAATAGGTTTATCAGCAGTTTTTTTCCCATTTTTTGCCTCCTATTCAAGCAGGATATATATCGCATCTCAAATTAGTTAATCTTTAGCTTCTCAAAGTTCACTATGGAATTTGAATCTCTTGAAATTCGTTTTGGGAGAAATCATTCGGGGAGACGAGCATGTTCCCTGGGCCTGTACCCTTGAATTAAAATATTTTTAAAACACTATAATCTTGAGCCGAGGATGTTGGCGGGCTCAAGTCAAGGGCCTTGCCCTTTCCTTGCCCTTTAATACATTCCCTTGGAATACAGGCTTCATTCTACCCGATTGGCCTTGACCACACCGGCATCTTGGTAGTTAAGGTAATCTTCAGCCGAAGGTACGGGAGGCGAAAGCGGCTTGCCACCCCATGTCCATAAATTGGTCGTATTGTTAGCCCCTGTTAGGTTCAATGAGCTATTGGACAAATTCTTCAATAATACTTTTCCACCATTGCCGATAAATTTGGGAACTTTCGCCAAATAGGCATTGGCGGATAAGTTGCCTCTCGCATTGCTCGTTGTATTCCCCGTTATGTTGATCGTCATATTATTCGCTGCTTTGTCGTTGCCAGTGAGATTCGGCGAGCTTTTCGTTAAATTTTTTAGCAGGGACAAACCATCGTTGCCACCAATATGAACAGATACCTGGCCATAGCTCAAAACCACCATTGCCAATGGTATGAATAAAGATAGCACTAGTAATCTCATGAGTCCTCGCTAATTCATTCTCTCAATCGCTTAAATGTTCTGTGCTCGTTTTAGCTTCGATATTGAATCCTTAATCGTCATCAATTGAGATAGCCTAAACACTTTCTATTTCGAGGAAACCAGAAAAGCCAAGGGATACTCTTCTGAGACGTTGCTCGGATTACCACAAAAATGGAAAGGGCTAATTTAAGCCCCTGACTTTCCAGCCATTGAGAAAGCGATTTTGGCCTCAGCATCTCGATTAAGAGCTTTTAATACTTCGCCCTTTTTGCCCCATGCATCTTTGTTGGCACTGTCAAGCTGGGTAACTTTATCGAAGCACTTCAAAGCCTCTTCGTATTGTTTTAGTGCTTGGTACGAAACGCCTTCCTGATTCCATGCGATTGCGAGGCTTGGAACCAGCTCGACTGCCTTCTGGAAGCTCTTGATAGCTTCATCGTAATTTCCCATACTTTCTAATGTCAATCCTTTGTTGTAGTAGGTCTTAGCATTTGTTGGATCGAGCATTATAGCCTGGTCGAAGGACTGGATCGAACTATTGTAATCGTGTAGGTACCCTGCCAGAAGTAGACCTTTGTCGTTCAGCGCCTGTGAGTTGGAGCTGTTTGTCTGAATGGCGTCGTCAAGCGTGGAAAGGGCTGAATCGAATTTGCTCATTTTAAGAAAGATGAGAAATTTGAGATCCCAGTAAGAATTGTCGTTTGGATTCTGTTGCAGCGACTTGTTGATATTCTGTAGTGCCTGTGGATAAGACCCGTTCTTGAATTCCGAAACCGATTTGTTGTACCAGACGTCATTCAGATTTATCTCTGTGGCTGATGCGGCATGGATAGCAGCGACCAACAAGATGACGAGCACAATGTACTTCATGCTTCCCCGTGTATTAGGAGAAGTGGATATACCTTGTGGTTGACCATTACTGTTTGTGTTATCTTATCCCTAGAAAGAGAGCCCTTTTGCCAACTTTTCGCAGCCGATAGACCAGAAGCATTCGACCAGTCACTTATCGGGTAGCTGAAATCGAGTAGCAGAACTTGAAAGAGCTTGCTCGGAAGGCAAAAATACGATCTAGTCTATGGAGACTCGATTAAGACCAGGGGAGAATTTGGTCGCCACAAGATCTATGATTACGCCGTAAACCACGCCGGCTCCCATGAGAAGCGCTCCGCCTGTGATGCCTGATGGAATGGCTATGAGCAGGCTGACCAAAGCTCCAATGATTGCTCCTCTGATCAGTGGGTGAATCTTAAGCCCATATGCTATTCCAACTACAAACCCCAAGAGGACTCGATCGTAGAATATCGTAGCCAGTATGGGCAAGGTGAGAACTCCAGGAATGCTGGTCAATGTTCCATATAGACAAATTGCCCCCGCTATAACGCCAAGCGCTACCGAGATTTTTATCCTTCTTGTGTTTATGTTCCCTGCAAACTTCATGTATTTAAAATGATGAGAACTCTATTTTAAATTTGTTCCTAGTGTCGCGTCAATATTGAAGTGACATAAGGTTTAAGATATATTATCTTCATATCCAATGTGGGGTAATAGCAATGAAGAAATATATCGTAACGCTTACTGAGGACGAGCGCAAAGCTCTTAGCGACCTTACAGTCAAGGGAAAGCAAAAATCACAGAAGATCCTCAATGCATTAATATTGCTCGGTTGTGATGAAGGTGAGTACCAAACAGAGGGCTCGACGAATGAAGAAATAGCCCGTGTGCTCCATATAAGCATGAGAAAGATAGACCGTTTAAAAAAGCGATTTGTAGAGGGAGGTCTTGATTCAGCTCTTGAAAGAAGAACGGGAAACCGCATCTATGCCAAGAAGACCGATGGAGATTTTGAAGCCCATTTAGTTGCATTGAGTTGCAGCGAACCACCAGATGGTTTTGCGCGGTGGTCTTTGAGGCTGTTAGCCGATAAGGTCGTCGAGCTCAACTACATTGACAGCATTTCTCATGAAGCTGTGCGTCAAATTTTAAAAAAACGAGATCAAGCCATGGCAACGCAAAGGATGGGTAATTCCGCCAAATCAAAACGGTAGCTTCGTCGCAAATATGGAAAGGGTATTGGATGTTTATAAGCGTCCGTTTGATTCATATCATCCGGTTGTATGCATGGACGAATCTCCAAAGCAGCTGATATCCGAGACAAGAGTACCTATTGCAATATCTCCAGGGCGGGCTGCCAAACACGACTATGAATACAAACGCTGCGGCTTATCAAATATTTTCCTTGCATGCGAACCGTTGGCCGGGAAGCGTATGGTAAAGGTCACTGAAAGAAAAACTGCGCTGGACTGGGCTTGCTTTATGGAAGATGTCGCCGCCCAATACGAACATGCAGAAAAGATAACATTGGTGATGGACAATCTCAACACACATAATGCAGGATCGTTTTATGAGAAGTTTACGCCAGATAAGGCAAAGGCGTTAATGGATAGGTTTGAATTTGTGTACACGCCGAAGCATGGCAGTTGGCTAAATATGGCTGAGATAGAGCTGAATGTCCTTACAGGGCAATGTCTGAATAGGCGAATCGATAAAATTGAAACTGTTAAGGATGAAGTAGCGGCATGGCAGGAGTTCAGAAATAATAAAAATGCAAAGGTAAATTGGCAATTTACTACAGCGGATGCAAGAGTTAAACTATCTAGGCTTTATCCGACACTAGATAGCTGACGCGACACTAGTCTGTACGATTGACTCCGGGTCAGTAGTTGGTTCAAATAGAACGGCTTTTTGTTACTATCTCCATGCATTTTGAACAAAATCCGAAAGAGGAGATATGTTGGCCCTTGCAGCTCAGTCATTTCTCCTCAGCAAGACTTGATCTTTCCAGCCTCCTCTGCTGTATAACCCTTATGAACTATGGTACAGAGCTTACTCACGAGAAGGGTGGGGTTCTCAGCCTGGAAGATGTTCCTCCCGATGGCCACTCCCGTAGCGCCTGCGCCAATGGCATCGTAGACCATCTGCAGCAGGTCGGCTTCGGTGTCCATCTTGGGTCCACCTGCGATTACCACTGGAACGTTGCACCCCTTTACTACTTCCTTGAAGGTGTCTGGGGAGCCGGTATAGTTGGTTTTGACTATGTCTGCTCCGAGCTCCGCGCCAATACGAGCTGCTAGCTTGACATACTCCGGGCCGTGCTCAGACTTCACCTTGGGACCCCGAGGGTACATCATGGCCACGAGAGGCATGCCCCAGAGGTCACAGGTCCGAGCCACTCGGCCTAGATCTTTCAGCATCTCCGCCTCATCCTCGGCCCCGACGTTGACATGAATAGACACCGCGTCTGCTCCTATCCTTATGGCGTCCTCCACTTCGGTTACCAGGACTTTGTGGTTGGGATCAGGCCCAAGGCTAGTGCTGGCTGATAGGTGAACGATAAGCCCGATATCTCTGCCATAGCCGCGATGGCCGTGCAAGGGCAGACCTATGTGGCCAAGGACAGCGTTTGCCCCTCCCTCGGCCACTCTGTCCACAGCAGAAGGGAGGTCAATTAGCCCAGGAATGGGCCCAACGCTAATGCCGTGATCCATTGGAACAATAACCGTCCTGTGAGTTTTGCGATCCAGGATTCTCTCTATCCGGATCTGCTTTCCGATCTTGCTCATGATCGTGGGATATCCGCAAGGGAAGTTAAAGGCTACGGGTGAAACAGAGCGGTTTGTGATTTATCTTATCTTGTTATACTTTTTTCCATGAGGTGGGTCGCACCCTCGCTCTCTTGGGCCTCAGCTTGTCCCGATTCTTCCTGCACAGGCAAAAGCAATCCTGGCCTCAGTATCCCTGCCAAGAAGCTTGAGGGCTACACCTTTGTTGTGCCAGGCAATTGCGCTCTGCGGGTCGATCTCCAGGGCCTTTTCCAGGGAGTCAACTGCATCCTCGTACCGCTCTAAGCTGCAGAATACTATGCCTCGGTTGTACCAGGCTTCAGCATTTCTAGGGTCTATCGATGTTGCCTTCTCAAAAGACTGGATGGCTTCTTTGTTCCTCTTCAGGATGGAAAGAACGATTCCCCTGTTGTTCCATGCTTCAGTATCATTCGGATCAAGCTCAATGGCTCTGTCAAAGGCTTTGGATGCCTCTTCGTACCTGCCAGAGTTGGCCTGGGCACTTCCCAATTTTAGCCAGTATCCGGGCGTATTTTCATCTGGAAGCATTACTACCATACCAATACCCCTGTGACCTGACCTGAGGTCACACAATCGGATATCAAAGGTCCGATATAAGTATTCTACGAGAGAAGATTGCTTATCTGAACCGTTATTAACAGCTCACTAAGCCGCTGAGATGCTCTCTTCGACCGATTTCTTTAATACCTTCCAGCTCCAAAACTTCCAGGGGATTACCATGAAGAGGTTAGCGATATTACTGGTACTTGCGCTACTAACTGTCTTGGTGGTTAGTGCTGCGGGTCAAAGGACGCAGGGTATATCAGTACTTGGAGAGGGAACAGCAACCGTTCCCGCTGATACAGTGATTATATCGGTCGAAGTACAGAGCAACGACACCAATGCTTCTCAGGCAGCCGCTGAAAACGCGTTGCTGCTTAACAAGACAATCGAAGCCCTGACGGGAGCAGGAGTTCAGAAGGATGAAATCATGCCTGGCCAGTCAAGCGGAATCAGTAGCAGCCATTTTGAAAGCAATATTTGCAGGCCGGTAAATAATACCACCGTTTGTGAAAATACATCCAAAGCTTTGAGCCTGCTTACAAGCTCCATCCTCATCCGGCTGAAGACTACAGACCAGGACAAAGTAAACAGTGTCCTGGAAGCGGCCAAGTCCCAGGGAGCTATGGCATCCGTCATAGGATACAGCATCAGCGACAAAAGTCAAGCGATAGCCGAAGCGCGGAAGAAGGCCATCGATAACGCCAGATCTAATGCTGAGGACGTAGCATCGGCCGCTGGCGTGAAGCTCGGAAAGGCCATTGACATATCGGATTACGGAGGTCTGGATATGAGCTTTAACCAGCCTTTTGAATCTCCAGTCACCTCGACTGGGACTGTGAGCGTGCCTTCTATCGTTGCTGTAACCTACGAAATACTGTAACGCAATGCCTGCCTTTGAGCAGGTATCATTTTGTTTGTTGAGAAAGGCTTCAACCGGTGCATAAATGCCACATTTTTTGGCATATTTTAATGAATGATACCAGAATCTTTAAGGATGTTGTGTCAGAAATTGTAGGAACATGAGAGGATTCGAGATTGCAATCTTAGGGCTTGTGTTTCTTCTGGCTCTGGCCATGCCAGTCTGCGCGGCAGGTAACGACAACGTGTCCAAGATCGTTTGCAGCGGCGAAGGCAAAGCAACTGCCGTCCCAGACATTGTAACCATCACCCTGGGCGTGGAGACGAGAAACGTCAGCGCATCGGCTGCAGCCGCCGAGAATGCCAAGCTGATGAACAGCACTATTAACGCTCTTCTGTCCGCAGGGCTGAAGAAGAAGGATGTCCAGACCAGCCAGTATTCCCTGACCACCCAGACCGAAGAGAACCCGGTGTCGACGAGCACAACGAAGAACAAGACGCCTCCGGAGTTCGTAGCCACCAACCAGGTAACAGCTAAGATGAACGTCTCCGAGAACATCGGCAAGGTCCTGGACGCTGCCACTGCCGCTGGATCGAACAGCGTTACGGGGATCAGCTTCGACCTCAGGAACCCAAAGCCGCAGATGGACATGGCCCTTGCCAACGCAGTCAACGATTCCAGAAGAAAGGCTGAGATAATGGCAGCAACCGCAGGGGTGAAGCTGGGCAAGATACTAGAGTTATCAGAAGGATACGGCTACACTTCTTCGAATGCACCAAGGGCAGCCTTCTCGCTTTCAGCAGCAACTACACCAGTCCTCCCCGGCGAGATGGAGATCACCGCGAGCGTCACTGCAACCTACGAGATAACAAAGCCGGCTTAACCCGTCGGTCCCTTTTTCCCAGCTATTTTTGCGGCCTTTTTCGTTCCAGCTTCTAGAAGTTGCTATTAAAACATGAATAGGATAGAATGAAGCGAAGGCTCCGGCAAGCGAGACACTCTATCCGTACATCTGCTCGACGTGTCCTGTCGTCGCTGGTTCTGCCCCAAAGGTCTCCTGAAACTTCCATACCACATACAGCTCGCACTTGAAGTTCGCTCTCAAGACCTCCATCAGCTTGTTTTTTGTCAGTCCGTCGTAGTAGATCTCTCTGCTGAACCGGATGCCGTTCAGCTCTCCTCCTCCTGGCTCGATGTCGAAGTTCGAGTCCTGGAAGAGCAAAGCATACCGAATATCCCAGATGAACTTCTCCCTTTCCTTCCTGGCCAAGGCATGGAGGGCCTTCTGATGAACCTCCGCCAGCCTGATGGTGCTTAAGATCACTATCATATCGTCGCGGTTGTTGGGCTGGATTATGTTCACGTGCCGCCCGGAACGCGTGGGAAACTCGGCTGCCAAATGAAAATACAGATTCTCGTCGTAGACCTTGTCCTTGTACAGGGCTTCCTCAGAAAGCCAGCTCATTACTTTCTTACACGTCTCCTCGACCTTTTCCGGCACCATTTGCTTCTTCTCCTTCCTCTTGTGAGATTCAGAGATTAGGGCATAGCCTGCGGATTAATAAGATTATCTCACGTTCAGCGTTTTAGAATTTCGAAATTTCGGCGACGCAAAGATCGATACAAGAATCCTGCTCAACAATTACTAAAGATCATCCGAATCAAGCAGCAATTAAAGCTAAAAGATGTAAAAAATAGGAAGCGATAGAGCAGAACAGTTCTACTTCAGTATCTCCTGCAGCATGAACTGATGAGGCCCAAGTTTGCCTCCGAAGTTGGCAGCGGTGATCTTGACGACGCCAGGAACAGTACAGGCTGCTTTTATCCCAGCTCGCATGGACTGCTCAATAGCCTCTCGGCTGATTCCGTTTATAACGATCTCGTACCCGGACTTGATCTCCACGGGAAGTGCGCAGGTGCCGTCCTCCCTCAGAGATGGGCAGAAGGCTGCGTTGGTTGATGCCTTCAGGAACTTGTACTTGGATCCCACCTTCGAGCCGCTGGCTACAACTCCGCCTGGGAAGGGAGTGATTGTGCCCTTCTGCTTCCTTATCTCGTCCACAGCCACCTCGGCTGCCGTGAGAGCTGCAGCCTGATTGTCGGCAAGGATGTAGAAGTTGCCACCGGCTATTCCATCAACCGCACCGATGGTCTCCTCGATCATGAACTCTCCGGACATGATGGGGATCTTCCAGAACTTCCTTCCGAGATAATCCACCTGCTTCTGGTAGCCGTCTCCGAAGAAGCTCTGCTTCTTGCCGGTGTCGAACTGCTTCTCAGCCTCGGGCAGGCCGTTGAAGACCGCAGTCGTTGGTGCTGTCAGGACACACTGGCCTATCCGCCAGATGAGCGAGCCCTCTAGGCTCTTGTAGCCCATGTTGCAGACCTGGATGTAAACGCCAGGCCTCCCGTCGGGCGTTTCGCTTGCGCCGGCTATGCACTCGATGCCTGCCTCTGCAGGGCACCCAATGACCGAGGTTCCAAAACCTGTGGCCTCTCGTGCCGCCTCCAGAGCCCAGCGCTCAGAAATTGCGGTAATCAGGACTCTTGCGATCTTTATGGGAAAGGCCTCAGCAAAGGTATCGTCTATCTGTACGCCGTTTATCTCCATTGTATCCTCACCGTCTAAACGTGAATCTCGATTCGCTCCAAACCGAAATAGATAATTTGGATCAACTTAACCAAATTGGTTAAGAATTGGTTAAGATGTTTTGTATATTAAGCTGGGTTGTATACAGCCAGCTCAAAACCCTCATCGCCCTGGAAAGCCGCTGCAGAGCATACAGGCCTCTCGAAGGGCAGATCATAGGCTGCTTTTGCGACTGATGATGCATTTATCCCGAAAACTGCCACTGGCTCAAAGCCGATCTTCTCGTAAGTGGCAACCATGAAGGCATCGTTGTCTTTCAAGGGGATTTCCTTGAATCTGAACTCACCCTTCCTAGCTATTCCGAGGCATGCTTTGCTCCCACGGACAGCTCCGGCCAGCCTGGGAGTATCTAACTCATCCCTCTCATAGCCGTAGGCCACGAGGCTGAGAGCTATGGCGTCCAAGGGTCGTTGTCCGTCATCTATCCTCTCCATTATCATGTCCGCCTGGGTGCCGTTGGCGACCACGGCTACATCACCACTGGTTCTTATGCAATTGTAGGCAATGTAGGGATTCTTGGCCAGATCTTTGGGGTCAATGGGAGAAACCATTACGCTGTCTCCCCTTACCTCGGCCCTGCGGTTGGGAAATGAGCGGGAGGATACTCTGTAACCTGCCCAGCTCTTTCCCCCGATTCGGCCAACGACCACGATCCGGCCGACGTACATTTTCAGTCCACCAGGCAGTACTTGCTTATGTTCTCATCAGCTATCGCCTGGATCTGTTTCAGGACTTCTGTGCCGCCTGGCTTCTTGAAGAGGTGTCTGTACCTGCCCTGGGACTTCAGGTAGTCCTCTACCGGCTTTGGACGTCTGACCTTCTTGACATCTATCAGTTGGCCGTTTTCATACTCGAACAGCGGCCATAGTCCAGTCTCGACCGCCAGTCTGGCTATCTCTACAGTGTTTCCTGCTTCGAAGGTCCAGCCTGTGATGCAAGGTGCGTTGACCTGGATGTAAGATGGGCCCTGGGTTTCTATTCCTTTCTTCACTTTGCGCCTGAGATCAACGGGGAAAGCCACAGATGCCGTAGCTACATAGGGAACCCTGTGCGCAAGAGCGATTGCCGGCATGTCCTTCTTCGGTCGAGGGTTGCCTAGGCTAATCTCTCCCGAGGGCGTGGTCGTTGTGTGGGCGCAGAATGGCGTTGAGCCGCTGCGCTGCACGCCAGTGTTCATGTAGGCCTCGTTGTCGTAACAGACGTAGGTCACTTTGTGGCCACGCTCGAACATGCCCGAGTTGGAACCCATGCCAATGTCGAAAGTGCTGCCGTCTCCCCCAATCACTAAGACGTTGGCGTCTTTGTGGAAGCGCTTGAGAGTGACCTCTACTCCTGAGGCAACTGCGGCGGCGTTTTCGAACAGGGAGTGCAGCCATGGAACACACCAGGCGCTCTCTGGGAAGGGAGTGGTGGTCACCTCCAGACAGCTGGTAGGTGAGACTACGATGGTGTTGGGGCCAGCGGCATCTAAAACCAGCCTGACGATTGTGGGCATGGAACATCCTGCACAAGCCCTGTGCCCTGATGCAAGCAGATTTTGCATTTTTGAATCCTCCTTAGGGTAAGATCTCCGTTCTCAGATTCAAGAATTCGAACTCAGACTCGATGCCTTTCCTTGCAGCGGAAGCCTTCTCTGTGATCTTCCTGATGTCCTTAACGGTTATGTCCCGTCCGCCCAAACCCGCGGTGAAGCCGATGATGGGCGTCCGGATTTTGCTGTTGTAGAAAGCTGCCTTGAGGTCGGTAACCAGACCAGCTTCGTTTCCGATGGACACATCCTTTTCAATGACGGCAATCACGCCAGCATCCTTCAGGGCCTTCCTCAGGGCCTGGACAGGGAATGGTCTGTAGCTCCTAACCTTGACGAGCCCGACCTTTTTGCCCTCAGAACGCATCTCGTCTATGGCGTCCTTTATGGTTCCGATTACGGATCCCATAGTCACCAGGACAATCTCGGCGTCTTCCGTTTGGTAGGTGTCAATCAAGCCTCCGAAAGACCTCCCAAAGGTCTCCTGGAACTCTTTGGCCACTGCTTCTATCTTAGCCAGTGCCTTTTGCTGGGCATCAAACTGGAGATACCGGAACTCCGTGTAGGTGCTGGGATCGGCAAAGGCTCCTATAGTCTTTGGATTTGCCGGGTCCAGCACGTACTCTGGCTTGAAGGCGGGCAGGAAGCCTTCCACTTTCTCTTTATCCAAAAGCTCCACAGGCTCGTAAACATGGGTCAGGATGAAACCGTCCATACAGACCATGATGGGTGTGAGAATGCCTAAGTCCTCAGCTATCTTGTAGGCTTGAGGGGTGGTGTCCACTGCCTCCTGAACGTTCTCCATGTAGAGCTGGAGCCAGCCTACATCGCGGGCTCCGATGCTGTCTTGCTGGTCGTTCCAGATGTTTAGGGGCGCGCCCAGAGCTCGATTGGCCACCGTCATTACTATGGGCATTCGTAGGCCCGAGACGTTGTACAGAACCTCGTACATCAGGGCCAGACCTTGGCTCGTGGTTGACGAGTAGCACCTGGCACCCATGGCGCTGGCACCGACCAGGACAGACAACGCAGAGAACTCGGAGTCGACGGTCAGGAATTCAGCACTTAGCTCGCCATCTGCCACCATCTGGGAGAGGTGCTCCACTATGTGAGTTTGAGGCGTTATGGGATAGGCTGAGACCACGTCAGGCGAGCAGCACATCGCAGCGTGAGCCACGGCATAGGAGCCTTCTACCACTTTCATCATTACTTCTCCTCCAGTTCCAATTTAATCGCATGGCGTGGGCATTCGTGTTCGCATATGCCGCATCCCTTGCAGTAATTGAGGTCGATATCGAAGATGAGGTCGCCGGAGATGGGATCTTTAACCTGATGCACTGAGCTTTCCGGACAGTAGATCTCACAGAGACTGCATTTTATGCATTTCTTTTGATCAATCCTGGGAACGAATGTTCGCCAGGCTCCGGTCTTGGTGAGCGCGGTGCTTCCCGGCTCTACAAATTCAATCGCCTTAACCTTCGACATCAGGCCACCCTCTCGTAAGCTGTCTTTATCGCCAGCAGGTTCTTCTTCCCAAGATCCCCTTTGAACCTCTCGGAGATGGCCTTGTTTATGCTCTCCAGGCTGACCTCCTTGGTCGCTTTGCAGAAGGCTCCAAGCATGATGGTGTTGACTATGGGCCTTCCGAGGGTCTCCATCGCGATCTTGGTTGCGTCGATGGTTATTACTTCGGCATCGGTCTTGAGGTTTAAATCGTCCTTTGGTTTGTCCGTGTTGATTATTATCTTCCCATCAGGCTTGAGGCCGCTTGCCACGTTGACCACATCCAGCAGGCTGACGTCCTGGACAACAACGTAGTCGGGCTCGTAGACTTGGCTCCTTATTCTGATCGGCTTGTCCGCTATCCTCACAAAAGCCATCACTGGAGCTCCCCTACGCTCCACGCCAAATGCTGGGAAAGCCTGGGAGAACCTTTTGTCCTCAAAGGCCGCAATGGCTATCAATTCGGCCGCGGTAACAGATCCCTGACCTCCACGACCGTGTATCCGAATCTCCTTCAACCGGCTGACCTCCTCTTCCACGCCGAGAAGCGACCAGAAGATATAGCCTTTTCGATGCTATGGTCAGTTCTTATAAGGTTAATGACGAGTAAGTTTCTTCTTGCTTTCAGTATCCATCCCGGCTTTAAGGACGAAGGCAGACGCTGAAACCGCACACGAGACTTAACCATGGCCTGGAGTATTCTTTGGAGAAGCTACCCCGAGGGGCTGGTCAAGGATACTGAGCCCATCAGGGCATAGATCGGTTGCATCAACCTATTTTTGCCGTAAGAGAGGTTCGTTGTCGTGGTCTAAGAATTCCAGAGAGGGGCAGTCCAGCGCTTGTGGTGACATAACCAAGAAGCTTCAAAGATATGCACCTGAGGTTCGCCGGGTGGATCTCCACATTGCTGAGGATGTTATCTTACAGCGGACTTTGTACTAGCTTCCTCCTAGACCTGTTTCAAGTACAGAACCGAGGAAAGGCTTCAGGGTATGACTGACTCACCGATGATTTCTGTGCTGCACCTGTATGAACGCGCCCTACTTCGGCTGCGCCCAGAAGAGCATCTCGTTGGAGATCTTGGGCTTACAATTGGAGGGCAAGATCTTGGACTAGATCATCGACCATTTCAGCGATAGGTATGGATGCTTGCTCTCCAGGGGAGGTCTCATAAATCACCTGGAATGATGTGCTGCCTGGAGGCTCTTCCCCAGACGGAAAAAAGTTCAACAGACGCTTCGTAAAGTGTCCGCAGACCCTCTGGAATACGAGCGAGCTTCGCCATCCAAAGTAAGAAGCAAAAATTAGAAGGGATAGCCGGGGTCAGTCATGAAGAGAGTATGGGGGTAAGACTGTCTCCCAGCCCAATCTGTACATAGTAGTAGCTAGTTTAAAAGGATCATCTGTGCGTTGCGAAAGTGTTCATCCACCTCTGGTAATACCCTCTGAGACACCTTGAGGATAAACACCGAGAAGCCATCCCAGCTATACATCTCTCAGATATATCCGATAATTGCGATGCTACTCACTCGTTTACATCCTTGTCGAGGATGCATCTCAGCCAAATCGAAGTAAGTCTATAACTGCTCTATCACGTTCACTAGTGCATAGCTTCCAAATTTGACGTGCAATGAAAAAGCATGCTTCAAAGGCCATTCATTGCTAAGTTAATTTGGAATCGCTATACTAGCTTCACTTTCCCCGCATAATCTTCTTGTTCTCCGGTTTCAACTCTTCTCCCATCAAGCAATGCATCATAAACATCTGCTTTCTATTTTTTGTAATCAAACCCGTGTTCATCACTCATCACTGGTCCATATGCCCTCTTGAATTGTGGCAATGGTCTGTCGAGGAGCTGGTGGTCTTCAGGCGTAAGTTCCCCAAGTTTAAGGTCTCTGAAACGTACGTCGAGAGCCTTCCTAAAGTCGGAGCCACTAGAATCAGAATATCGCAAACATTCTTTTTCTGGATATCATTCATAAATCTCACCGTCTGTTCAAGACAGTGGTCTTATAGAATTTGAGGGAAGCGGTCGGGTGGGATGTGACATATGAAGATGAATACCTGGCACGTCTCTATCCTCTGTAACAAGGGTCATACAGTTTGTATCTTGTTACGGTTGAATCGCATTGGATTTCCTCTTGCCAGCCAGGTCCATAAACTTTACATGCGATGGGATTTTACTTTTTCAGCATTGTTAGAGGGCAACCCTATAAATTCTATTAGTACATCATGCCCTGCTCTTCTACTTTCTCGCTTGAGTCATTGATAGCCAATGATATGGGTTTAGAAGGATATTGAACCTTATTTAGCCGTATATTTGGGTAATAGAGATATCTGGCGAATTCTGCTGAATATGCAGAAAAGGGTCAGTCTTTTAAAGTAACAATTGAAATATTATAATTTAATATATGATACTGTTTTGACATATCAAGCACGACCAACATCAACACATGGCATAAACCTTTTATAACTATCATGACTATTATCAATAATATGAATTCATCAAAAGTCACAATTTTGGATATATTAAAAGCAGCATTTTTGCAGATATTAATATGGAAATGGGAAATAAGAATGATCACAAGATATGGATTTGATTGGGGATACAAGGAATCTTGGGAAAGGATTTAGAAAGGAGACTAACGCTTCCAACTGCTGTTTCAAAAGTCTACATCAAAGAATTGGGACGAAGACGCTTGGAGATTGTGATTATTGACTTAGGGTAAGATGAACGGTTGAACTTTGAGAAGGTGACCTGGAATAATTCGATTGGCGGTCTGTTGATGAAGAACCCATTGTGACTCTCTTCCGGATTCAGAATGCAATTCATAAAGCCGTTAGCCGTTCGAAACCTATAAATCAATAGAGTCATAAGTAGTAATGAATTTTAATCGCATAATTCAGGAGATGAATACCATGAGAAGAAACCATTTAGTTTCAATGCTGTTGGCATTGATATTATTGACATGCGTATCAGGAGTCCAAGCCCAAGGACCAGATCAGATGGTATCGGCAACGTCCAAAGTAGACTTTTCACAATATTCTCAATATTACAGCATGCCACAAGGCTCTGCTCCGACAACTCATATTGTCGCTCCCGAAAAATATGACATCAATGGTAAAGTGCCTACATCGATTTATTTCGGTTATCAGCAACAGGCAGTTCCATATTCTCAATACCAGACTTATTCCACGTACACAGGTGGAAACTCCCTTTGGATTCAGGGAGCCACGAGCTGGACTCAATACGCGGCGGTTCCCCAGGGTTCAAGCTTATCGCTTCTAGCGATCTCTTCAGCGGGAGGTAACGGATATCTCTATGAAATATATCCCGATGGCCACTTGACCAAGAATTACTACTACTTCTACCCAGGTTACAATCTGATAAACTTCTATGCGGATGCTGTTGGTCAGCACATACTGCTCTTCGCCATTGATTATTCGATAAGCAATGCGGTTGCAATAAATGTGGTATCATACACACCACCATACGTTCCGCCATACCAGAATCCATATCCCCAAGGGATATATCTTTCACCTGCCTCAACTCCGATTTCGACTACAGGCGATTCTCAAGTTTCAATAGTATCCCAAAGCATGAAAGGATATCAGGTATTCCTGGATGGAAATTACATAGGAACTGAGGGGACGGGAGGAGATCCTCTTGACGGAAAGTTTAGCTTTAGTGTAATCGGTAACCAGAACCATGAAGTGAGGGTCTTCAATGGTCAGTTCAATTACCAGAAGACTATGTTCTTCGATCGGGGTGGGACGAAGATAATCAATGTGTAGCCAGGAAAATTGCGGTTTACATCTAACCGCAATTTTACAGTTAAATTTTGAATATGATTATCGAAATTTCGAAATTATATCCATGAATTCTATGGCCGAAAGGATGCTATAAATCCAGGGCTTGGAGAATCAGGAAGACTTGTTCTGGGAAATCAAATTAGATACCCTAATCCCTATCAATCTGACTTTCTTTTTGTCTCGCAGAAAGAGTGCAATTAGTCGCTTGGCATTATTCTTGAGGATGTCCAGGTCACTTGTGGGAAACAACAAGGATTTGGACCGAGTGTATGTGTCAAAATGCTGATATCTGACTCTAACCGTAATCGTCTTGAACTTGAAACCATTTGCAATCACATCCTCATGAACTTCCTCTGCCAATCCATCTAAGACTTGAAGTATTTGCTCTGCATCGTCCACATCCTTCTCGAATGTAGTATCTCTTCCTACTGATTTTGTTTCGTATTCCTCTATGACTTCATTGTTGTCGATTCCGTTGGCGAATTCATGCAGCCTGGCACCCCATACCCCGAAGAGTCTTGCCAGCATCTCTGGTTTTGTGGAAGCCAGATCTCTAACGGTTTCGATATTTAGCTCCTTTAAAATGCGCTGAGTCTTGGGTCCTACACCAGGAATCTTTCCGGCCTTTAGCGGGAATAGGAACTCTTTGACATCATCTTCTTTAACTACTGTCAGACCATAGGGTTTCTTGAAATCAGAAGCTATCTTGGCAATCATTTTATTGGGAGCGACACCTATTGAGCATGTCAGACTTTCTTTCTCTAGCACCTCCTCCATCAGACGCTTGGCAAATTCTTTGGCTTCGTCGAAATCCTTCACCTGACTTGATATGTCAAGATAGGCTTCGTCTATCCCGCCCTGTTCAAATTTGTCAGCATGACTTCTTAGAATTTTCATTACGCTATTGGATGCCGGGATATAGAGATCGAAGTGAGGTCTGAGATAAACGCAATCTGGACATAGCTTCCAGGCCCTGGATATGGCCAAGGCTGATCTGATGCCGAATTTCCTGGCTTCGTAGGAGGCACTGCTAACAACGCCTCTACCTTTGCCTTCTTTGGGATCGGCTCCGACTACCACAGGCTTGTTCTTAAGTTCAGGATGCTCTCGAACCTCTACCGAGGGAAAGAAAGCATCCAGATCGACGTGCATGACTACTCGCATTCAGAACTCTGTCGTGTAATCTGATTGATGGAACTCTTGATTTGCCCTCCTCATCTCGAGCAACTCGGAGAAGCATCATCGCTATTTTCCCTCTTGTTTGAAATGCATGATGAGCAGGTCAACTTTTTCCCGAAGCATCACGCTCTTTGAAGACCTCTTTCGCTGCAAACAACCCATTAAGTGCCGCGGGAAATCCGGCATAGACTGCCATTTGCATGATCACTTCGACGACTTCCTGCCGGGTACAGCCAACGTTCAATGACCCATGAATGTGAACCATCAACTGAGGAGTCGCATTGCCGAGTGCGGTGAGTGCTGCAACCACGGCAATCTCGCGGGACTTGAGGTCGAGGCCGGGCCGTGAGTAGATATCCCCGAACGGGAATTCGATAATGTAGCGGGCAAAATCGGGCGCAATGTCTTTCAAGTTGTCGATGACCCGTTCGCCTGCTTCACCATCAATCTCCTTGAGTCTTTCCCAGCCACGCTGGTAACGATTTTGGTTTACCATTTTCCATCACTCTGAATTGCTGCCAAAAGCTATAGAACTATTATTTTGAAAGGATATAAGCATTGACAGCATGCTTCTTAGGGCACAACCAGACAGCTTCCGATTCCTCAATCGCTGTCGACGACCAGGATGGCAGTTTCTGCCATCTTTACACTAAAAGAGAAAATTAAAAATCTTTGTAGTGACTCACCCAATAGTGATTGCGTACCTGTATCTAAACTGTGTCATTGAGATAATCGTACGTAGACTGAGCCCGCTCAAGTGGCAGATCTTTGGGCCTGGTTCCCCATGACTTGAAGTCGTCGCCAGAGGAGTCTCTGGTCGTTGTCAACTTTGTCGAGCTATTGGTCGCATTCAGCGATGTATTGTTATGCGAGGTGTTGTTCGTGTTCAGAGGACCTTTAGTCAAGCTGTTAAGCAATGCCATTCCCTCAGACCCATTTAGCTTAACCGGGGCCTGGCTGTATGTCAGGGCGGCCATTCCCGATAGAAGGAATAAGATAACTATCAGTCGTCTTACGCTGTTCATCAGAGGATCTTTCCTGTTCAGGCTTAAGTGTGCTTCGCTAAAGTTTGAGATGCTCTAAGATGCGAGATGGATCTCCCGAAACACTGAATATAGAGCAATATCAGATAGAAAAGAAAGTCGGCATAATGAGCTTCCTTTCAGAAGAGAGCGATCTTTCAGAAAGGTTGGATCCAGTTTGGATCCACATTAGGAAAAATCATATCGCCTTAAGCATAACCCAGACCCCTTCCCAAGTAGTCGTAGTTAGGCGTGCTGCTGTACGGCAATGTAGGTGCTCCCAGCCACGGATAATAGGTCGATGCGGGCATTCCGAAATTTGGCGAGTAGTAAGGAGAAACGCTGCGATAGTATGGATATCCTGAATAAGGATCAGAATTGGTGAAGACCGGTCGTCCGGTGTTCGGATCTACGTAGAAATAGACCGGAGATCCTGTGTTGGGATCCAAGAAGCCATAGATCGGGTAATTTGTTTTTGGATCCACATAAACCTGCCCCAGCCAACCGCTGGTATAGTTAAGGGACTTCCAGAAATAATATGGATCCGGCACTAATTTTCCATTAACGGCAATTCTCCCTCTAGGAGCGCTTCCCCAGTTCCAAAGATCGTTGCCGTTGCCACTATTCACGACTGGCTTTGGGGCCTGGATGTTGAAGTTGTTCAACCATGTTCTTCCATAATCCCCGCCAACGTTCTGAGCATAGCCCTGAGACTGCGCGCAGCAGACGGCTAAAAAGATGCTCAACGCTAGCGTAGCCATTATTTTGAATCTGAATTCCAATTGATATCTCCCCATGGTGGATGACGCACTTTAGGCGATAAAAACATTTCGCGCCGAAACTCGGGTCAACGAGGCGTCGATCGGGATATGAATGTTCGAGATCCAAATTTAGGGATGGTGTCGAGCTGTCCATATGGATGATAAATGATGTCGTCGATCGCGAACCAGTTAATTGCAACGATATTACGATGACACGGATGATGTTTAAGATGGGATGATAACAAGGAATATGATAATATTAATGCTTATAATGATATTAATGCTAATATTCCTAATTTGTTAAATGTCCTGGCCTTAAGGAGGTATCCATGGGCTACTTCTCGCCCACCGTCCCCTTGATTTCTACCTTGAAGACCTGCTCCTGGGCAGGAGAGTAAACAGAGATGGTCAGGTCAACTGGTATCTTTCCAAGGGCCACGGCTACGGGCTGCCCGTTCTGATTTGAAATGCTCACTCTTATTCCTTCGGCCAGCTTGGATATCGATGATATAAGGCCATTAATGTCGACCGACTCTGCCGCCAGCTTCAGGTCTGGCACAACAGTGATCGGCGCCAATGTTATAGGTGCCACTGCAATAGGATTATTGTTATCACCTGAGATCTTTGCCGATATAGGCGCAGAACTCTCTCCCGAAACCTGTACGCTCAGGCTGCCATCCTTTCCTGTGCCTTTTACCTTAGCGACTATCGGATATTTCTCCTGATCCTCCGAGCCTTTTACCTCTGCATCCACCTTGAAAGAGACCATTACACCACCTGCTTGACTCTAGGATATTCTCAGATATAAAGGATGGGCAGAAGATTGACAAATTGATAGCTCAATAGAGAGCTTAAAGTCTACCACAGGGCACCAGCCCCATTGATGAGTGTCCAAGGCTCTGATAAACCGCAACTCTGCTTCACTTGAGCCGATGTAGGAGGAGGGTCGCCTGGACCATTGTGAAAAGGGGAGGGATCGACGATGAGACTAACGGCCCAGGCGGGAGGTTTTTCGATGCTAATTGATAATTGACAGGTCGGCCAGTCCGGGGTGTGAACCGTTGGGCACGACCTTGTAGATTGTACTGTCGATCTTAACTTGGACATAGCCGTTCTTGGGTGTCGCATCGTAGTTGTGTGTGGCGAGGAAGAAGGCGAGATCATTTGGTGTCATGTTGGTATCCTCGCTCTGCGAGATTAACTTTGAGAGTTCTGTGCTTTCTGCTACCCCAGATGCATAGCTAACAGGTGCGAATGTGACGCAGATCAAAGCGGCAAGTAAGGACGGTACAATCTGTCTCATCATCAAAAAGTAAATAGGGCCTGAGTTAATATATAGCCATATGAAAAAAGTATTCTAAGTGATGAGTAGAATCACTTCTATGGATCAGTAATACGGATCAAGCATCCATAAGTTATCCAATCAGTGAAGCTGCCAATCATCATTCTATTTGGCTGTTCCCGTTATTTCGACCTCAAAATGTGGCACGACCGACCACCGTGTTTCTCGAAATAATCCTGGTGATAATCTTCGGCTTCATAGAAGGTCGATGCAGGAACGATCTGCGTTACGGCTTTATCTGAATAGACACCTGAGCGGTCAAAGTCCTCTTTGGACTTCTCTGCAGCCGACTTCTGAGCTGTGTCGTGGTAGAAGATCGCAGATCGGTATTGAGTGCCTGCGTCCGGTCCCTGGTGGTTCGGCGTAGTCGGATTGTGAGCTCTCCAGAATATCCTAAGCAACTCTTCGTAAGACACAATCGTTGGGTTGTATTTTACCATTACCGCCTCAGCGTGGCCCGTTATCCCTGTGCATACGTCCCTATAGGTTGGATTAGGATATATTCCGCCTGTGTATCCTACCGTTGTTTCGACAACTCCCTCTACCTGTTTGAAAATCGATTCCACGCCCCAGAAACAACCGGCAGCAAAAGTGGCCAGCTCGTATTTTGAATCAACCTCATCGCTCATTATATCCTCTATGATCTCAAAAGAATTTAAAACCATGCGGATATCCGGTCCTCATAACCTAGAAAGCGAAAGTTTTAAATATCGGCAATGAGCGTATAGGTAATAGGCAAAGGTCGACAATTCTATTTTCTCCCTCCTACACCAAAGACTTTTGCCTCCCTCCTTATTACAACACAAGTACGAGATTCTCTTCTCGGCGATACAAGGTTCTTCTGGATAACGCGACTTTGAATTTCTGGTACAGGCAAATGCTCAAAATAGTCTTTGATATTTCAGAAATGAATTGGTTAAAATGACACTCTAGGTCAGCTCTTCGATAAAAAAATCTTTTTGATAAATGGTAACTGTCCTTGGACAACTCAAATATGAGCGCTGGAGGACAACGGCGAAACACTAATATCTTCGCCCGACCTTCAGCCTTTTTCGATGCTTGAAGTTGGATATCTAAACCTGGATAACCCAATCGCAATCACATGTTCAAACGATGATTTTCATGGTCATCACGATTCTCATGAGCCTCACGGTTCAAATCGATTCAACGGCTCCGCAGGATTGCTAATTCTCGATGACATCGACCTGGACGAGGTTCCTTTGTTTGATGTTGAGGCCACGCTAAGTGAGATAAAAACAGCATCAACTCTCGGATTTTCTGTGAAATGCTCGAAGGACGAGCCTCTGATGGAAGCCGCGAGGTTTGCTGCCCGAAACCTGTACCTCATGGAGCTTGATGCCCTGTCGGGAATGAACGCAGTAAGACTATCGGACCTGGTAAAGAGGATCAAGAGGTGTGGAACAACCCTATCAGCCAAGTTATCTCCTGAGATGCTGACCGATGATCTGGCCACAACCTTGAGGAATTCTGGATTGGATATCATCCACCTGAACCTAAGCGGGATGAACGGAACTGGTCCAAAGATGGTGAAGAAGATCTCGGACCAGCACGGACCGAGGATTATGGCCCTGGGGGATATAGGGAACTTTGAGGATGCCGAATCGTTGCTGGCCATGGGCGCGGACCTCGTTTCCTTACAAGGGCCCGATCCCGACTTCGCTGACTGGCTGTCTAAAGCAATGAAGGAATACGACTATCTCTCAGGATGGTACAACGCGCCTAAGCACATCTGCTCGGGAGGAGACCTGCGGGGCCTAGCCTTCTGTTGCCCGCCGGTCAAACATTGCCCAGTCCTGGGGGCTTTGCGTCGGGCAGGGATGGCTCCCGAAGAGTTTGTAGACCGCAAGATTAAGCTTGCTGAAGGCACCCCCCTGGAGAGCGGCGAAGGAACATGTTTCGGCAGCCTTGTTTGGTGCTGCAAGGCCTCCAAACCCTGCTATCTCAGAGAGGCTGCACTTCGTCGGGCAGGGCTCTCCAACAGGGAATACATGAACCTGAAAAGAAAGCTGGCTGAACAGCTGCTCAAAACATGAGCCCTGACGAAATAGCACAGTGTGCAGAGGCTGCAATGCTCATCGAGCTGTCGTCCAGCCCCAAGCCTGGAAACGTAGATCGCTGTCACGACTTCATGGACCTAACATTCCAGCAGTTCCTGGTCAGCGCTGTATCAGCGTACCCGGCCTTCAGAAATGCTGCTGAAGGAGAGGACCGGATCGGCCAGCTTCTCCTCGATGCGGTGAGATCCTGGCGATTCTGGAACATCCCAGGAAACACCCACTTCGGTTCCCTCGTCCTGATGATTCCTCTGTGCGTGGCAGCCGGAAGGTGCGTCGAAAACATAGAACGGTTAGAGGAAGAGTTGACCGAGGTCCTGAAGGAGACCAGCGTCGAAGACGCTTTAGATTTTTACTCTGCCTTCGAGTTAGCAGAAGCCAGAGTCGTGAATGTTCTCCTGTTCAGCCTGACGGACCCTGACTGGCATGAAAAGCTGCAAAGCCAGGGAAAGGTACTTCTGGATCTGATGAACCTATCTCGAGATCACGACCTGATAGCCCGCGAGTGGTCCAGCGGCTATAAAAGGTCCTTTCATATGGCCGATCGGCTAGCGGAGAAGGTTAAAAGCTACGGCCTGACTGAAGGTGTTGTCAGGACCTACCTTGAGGCTTTGTCAGAGGAACCGGACAGCCTTGTGCTGGCCAAGTTCGGTATAGAGTTGGCAAAGGAAGTGTCCTTCAGGGCAAAGCTGGCTCTGGAGGATGAAACCCTCGAATCGGCCAGGAAACTGGACAGAGAGCTCCTGGACGAGGATGTGAACCCAGGATCAACAGCAGATCTGATTGGAGCATCTTTATTAATCTCCCTGCTGAGGGGATTGAGGTTTTGATGATGCTTTGCGGTAATGAGGTCCTCGAAGGCTTGGGAATACTCGACGGTATCAACGAGGTCATAGCCACTACGGAAAAGAACGGAGTCATCAACGCCGCTCCCTTGGGGATAATAAGGGACGGAGAATCGCTTTACATCAAGCTTTTTTTGGGAACTCACACGTATGACAATGTCCTTGCAAACGGATGGTTCGTCGCAAATATAACCCATGATTCGTGGATCTTCGCAGAAACTGCCCTTGAAGATTTGACTCAGGATTATTTTGTCCGTCGCGACGGCCTGCCGATCTTGAAGGATACGGAAGCCTGGGCTCTCTTCAAATGCAAGCCTTTTCCCCTAGATATAATCATTGTCAAGGTTGAGCCCGTGAAAGGAGAGATGTTAAGAAAGGACTTCCGGGCATTCAACCGGGGTGCTAACCTCGTAGTTGAGGCAGCCGTTGCAGCCACCAGATACTTGGCCCTAAGGACAGACTCCTACTACGAAGAGATCATGAAGATCAAGCGGATCGTTGAAAGGTGCGGCGGCCCCAGGGAGAAGGATGCAATGGAACGACTCATGGACAGAATAGATAACTATTGCCACATATGATCATCGAAGTATCATAATCGATTTCCCGCATATGACCACCGAAATTGCTGCCAATGTGCGGTTGCCATGACCTTGCTTGATCGGCTGCCCTCAGGGTGTCAAGGCCTCGACAGGCTCTTAGGCGGAGGCTTCGAGTCTGGGATCGTAACCCAGCTCTACGGAGAGGCTGGCACAGGCAAGACCAACATAGTAATCCAACTGGCTGTCCAGGCGGTGTCCAGAGGATTGAGAGTGGTTTTCATTGATACTGAAGGGTTTTCCCCTGACCGATTCAAGCAGATAGCCGGAGATGGAGCCAAGGAGATCGCCGCCAAGATAATGATCTTCGAGCCTTTGAGCCTTGAACAGCAGCACACGTCCATCAGAGAGGCAAGCAAAATTGCCGGGAAAGATCTCGGCCTGATCGTTCTGGACTCCGCCACTTCCCTTTACAGAGTGCTCTTGGAGTCGGATGATAACCGTCCTATCAGGAGATTGCTCTCTATGCAGCTAGGAGAGCTTCAGGAGATATCCCGAAGGCACAGAATTCCTGTTGTGATCACCAACCAGGTCTACACCGACATTGAGACAAACCAGCTTAGGCCCCTTGGAGGAACCTATCTTGAGCACATGTGTAAGGCCATCGTGTCAGTGGAAAAGATCGGGGAAGGCAGAAGGCGGGCAAAAATTGCAAAGCACAGGTCTCAGCCAGAGGGAGAGACCGCCGATTTCATAATAACTTCCAGAGGAGTCGAGTAGCCGTCGTGTTAATGGCCAGAGGCCATTAGCTAGAGTCGCCTTTTCATGATGATAGCTGGCTCTCCATCCGTGTAGTAGCCTGGGTAGATCGTTATCATCTCGAATCCCATGCCTGAGTAGAGGGCCTGAGCTTTCTTATTGCTGATTCTGACCTCCAGGGTAGCACTTACTGCCCCCATGAACCGGAAAGTCCTCAGGATTGAGGTTAAGAGTTTCCTTCCCACCCCCCGGCTCTGGTAGCCTGGTCGGACGGCCAGCCAGAAGACTCTGCCCTCCAGGGGAGTGTGCTTGAAACCAAGAACGAAACCGACCACTGAACCCCCGCACTCTGCGACTAGCGTAGTTCTGGGATGGTACTCGTAAAATGTGGTGAAGATAGTTGGATCATAGCCCCCGAAGACCTCCCTATCCAGATCTAGAGCGCCTTCCAGATCGCTAGGCTTGAACCTTCTTATTACAATTGTATTTTCCGTCAACCTATTTTCGGTTTCGGAATTGATCCTGGACTCAGGTTTTGTTTCGGACCTGTTAGAATCCCGGTCTCCGGTTTGTTCTTCTCGGATTTGGGAAGTCATCTCAATACTATTTGGGATCATGTCAGCTAAATAGTTTGTTAAAAAGATTGATAGTCTGGCTGAGCAGGTATAGACTCGACCTGCAGGCGTGACTTCATGAGGACAACGACGTAGGGGTTCCAGGTTGACAGGACGTAGTACATGTCCAGCTCTGAGCCTTGAAACTTGGTCCAGCGCTCCACGACATAAGGAGCGTAGGTCCCGCCCTTGACTGCAGCGGGGTCGGCATGGCCTTTACCGATAACAGGCCCTTCGAGTCCATCGTCGGGTTTCAAGCCTGGATCGTGGATGAACTTTCCAAGGGCCCCATCACGGACGTCATTGAAAATGACCTGAGGCTCGCTCCAAGGTCCCCAGGGCGTGCGAGAATAGGAGAAGGCGATGCCGTCCGTTGGTGCCCGGCGGTCGTAGGTCATCAGCCAAAGGCCGAGATCCTTGCACCATGTGACAGACAGATCGCCGAGAGTGCCGTTCTTGACGATAGGCACGGCGTCTGACTCTTTCTCACTCCAGGTTGGAGCACTCGTTGCACCCAACCCGGCAAAATAGAGGGTTCCCTTTCCATTCTCGAATCTCGCTTCTGGAACGATCGACAGATAAGCATCGCTCTTGCGGTATACGCCTGTTCCCCAGATGATTGCAAAAGGTCCACCTGGAGGCATGCCTGCAATCGACTCAGGCCCTGGCTCTAAATGCATTGACATCTTGATGAATCGTCCAGCAGGAAGCTGAGAGATCGTTCTAAGCGGCTGGAAGGTCGAGGGAGGCGTGAACTTTGTGAGAACGCTTCTATCCGTAGACCTATCGGTTGAGTGGTCCGTCGTTACCACCACGTACATCTGACCGCCGAGGCTGATGCCAGAAACGGGCACTTCGAAGGCTCCCATGCTGATGCCCGGAGGCTGGACTGTGAGGTAATTGCTGCCAGCGGTGAGGAAATCCAATCTAACGCCTTTATCAGGATCAGTCGCGTCCGTCGTTGCGATGGTGTCGAGTGCCTTGTCCAGAGTTCCTAGGGTGTCGCCGAACAGGAAATACGCTCGGCCCTCGTGCTCGAAGGAATAGCCGAGGTCTGTTCCCTGAATACCGTACCTGGTTACCGTCTGGCTGAGAGTCGGCTGATGCAGCTCCAAGTCCCGGTCTCCTATGAGCTGCTCGAGCTTGACAGTTGAACCAGGCATGTAGCCGATGACAGGCCCGGTCGCATTTGCTTGCGCTTCGTATGCGGTCGTCAAATTAACCGATGGCGAGTCCTTGAAGTGCTGCGCGCCTTTGGGTGAGATGGTACTGGCGCTTGCCCAGGCGGCCAGGATTAGAGCCGTCGAAAATAACACCAGCAGCATTCCGCACAATCTGAATCTTGAGTTCTTGGATTTCAACCAAACCAACTCTAAATAGAAATTAGTAATAGATCTTATCGCCTAGAATATCTCTCTGAAAAGAATATAAGTTTATCGCCACGACCTGTCGAATCGATTTTAAGGCCGGATCCTGAACCAATAAATTGATTTAGGAACTGCTTACAATTTATACCTGTGACCAAAATGAAAATTGTTACTCGTACTATTCTCACTGCTTTGTTCTTGGTAGTAACAATCTGCATTGGCACTTCTGTAGCATCAAGCACAACATCGGATCCCTCTATTCCGCCAGGCCTTGAGAAGATCGAGCATTTCGTCTTCATCATGCAGGAGAACAGGGCTTTTGATAGCTACTTCGGCACTTATCCGGGAGCTGACGGTATCCCGCCGGGTGTCTGCTTACAAGATCCAGTCAGCGGAGGCTGCGTTGCGCCGTACCATGATACAAGCGACGTGAACCGGGGAGGGCCTCACGGCTGGGACAATGCCCACGCAGACATAGACAACGGGAAGATGGACGGATTCTTAAAGGAAGCTTACAAGGGCAAGAGTGAAAAAGGCCAGGAATCCTGTAAGCCCCCTTCACTACAGTGCACACCCGGAAAGGACCCCAGAGACGTCATGGGATACCACGACTACCACGAGATTCCTAACTACTGGAACTACGCCAGGCAATATGTCCTCCAGGACCATATGTTCGAGTCCGTAGCCTCCTACAGCCTTCCAGCTCACCTATACATGCTCGCAGCCCAGAGCGGAGGCTACACCGGGAAAGGCCAAAAGATGCCCTCGACTTACAACTTCCCGGAGATAACAGAGCTTCTCACAAGCGGCAAGATCGACTGGAAGTATTACGTTACCTCAGGAAAGACTCCGGATACCGAAGATGCCGAAGTTGTAGGGACTATGACAATGCAGGAGCAGGACCCTCACAAGTATACCCTCTGGAATCCTCTTCCGGCCTTTTCCAAAGTCAAGAACGATTCCGCACAGTTCAGCAGGCTCGTGGACACCTCCCAGTTCTATAAGGATGCCAGGGATGGAACCCTTCCCCAGGTGAGCTGGGTCATACCCTCGAGCAACGTGAGCGAGCATCCACCGTCCGGTGTAAAGGAAGGGATGGCCTACGTGACGGGACTTGTGAACGCAATTATGCAAGGGCCCGATTGGGATGCAACTGCCATTTTCTTGAGCTGGGATGATTGGGGCGGATTCTACGACCACGTAGCACCGCCTAAGGTTGACGAGTATGGTTATGGAATTCGAGTGCCAGCAATTGTGATCAGCCCCTACGCTAAACAGGGCTATATTGACCACAATACATACTCATTCGAATCCTGGCTCAAGGTCGTGGAGGAGCGTTTTGGAGTTAAACCCTTGACGGCACGCGATACCCTGGCAGGCGATATGTTGCAGGCTTTCGATTTCAACCAGAAGCCTCGTTCACCTGTAATCCTGGAGGCAACGAGGGATGGATCACCTTATCCACAGCCTCTACAGGCTATAGGGAAATAAGAATACATGGGGCTAAGTGGATTGGCTCTTGTGGTCTTTTTTAGTTAGTGTAGTTGAATTAGTCGAACGGTTCAATGAAAATTGAGTCCTTGTTTCTGGCTCATATACATTCTCGGATAAGCCTCGCAATAATCTTTGTCGTAGCTCTCGGCTCTCTGTCGAAATACTGCTCGATCGGCATTTCCGGTCAGATACTCAAGGAATGCGGGCTGGCTGTTTCCGCTACTTCGAAGATGTCATCTGTCGCTCCGCACGGTACAGAGGAGATTGACCAATTTAGCCAATGAAGCTGGTGTCTACAACCCGACGAAGGTAGGAACCACAAGGTTACACCTCATTCATTCAGAAACTTCATTCATTAAGACACCCCAAATCATGGACGATCTGATGGCGGGAGTACCGCCAACGCGGTCCAGAAAACGTGGACCACCTCCCTGTCCACTAGATAGGCCTGGCCAGAGACAAGTCCGGGATGCTTATGATAGTGGAGGATTTAGGGTATCGATGGCTAGCCCACTGAGCTTATCCGGGACATTGTCCAGGTTATTGATCACTCTCCTCTCATTTCACCTCACTGATATCAAAGAGGTAGGCTCCCAAGCCGAGCATTACGGCGCAGCTTGCTGCAAGCACGACAAAGTCCAAAGGCAGTGAAAAGGTGCCCGCCCCTATCAGGCTGTACCTTAGTCCGTCGACTCCATAGGTCAGGGGATTGAGGTAGGCGAGTATCTTTATCACCAACGGAAATCTGTCCAGCGGGAAGAGAGCCCCGGATAAGAAGAACAGGGGGAAGATGAGGAAGTTCATTATCAGGCTGAAGCCTGACATATCCTCCATCTGTGAGGCAAAGACCAGCCCCATGCCTATGAAGGTGGCTGCTATCAGAATCATGAAGACCAGAGACAGGATAAAACCCTGCAGGCTCGGCACTATCATGCCAAGGGCCATACCTGATAGCAGTATTATTATGGCCTGTAGGATCCCAGTAGTGACGCCTCCTGCAGTTCTGCCTAGGACTATAGCTATCCTGCTAACAGGAGCCACCATGATCTCTTTTAAGAAACCGAACTGCCGGTCCCAGAGTACTGAGATCCCAGCGAATGTTGCTGAGAAGAGCAGGGTCATGCCAATTATCCCCGGAGTCAGGAAGCTGACATAGCCTATCCCCTGAGGAATTCCGGGTATGCTTGTGCTGGACCCAAAGCCCATTCCCAGAAATGCCAGGAAGAAGAAGGGCGCACCTATCGATCCAATCAGCCTGCTCTTGAGCCTGAAGAAGCGCAGCATTTCCCGGAGCCAGATGCTGTATATGGCGAAGAGATCGAGCTTCATCCTTTCCTCCTGTTCATCATGGCCATGGCACGCATTGGATTTCCCGCGCCTTCTGCCTCTCTTATCTTCTTGCCAGTGAACTTGAGGAAGACATCTTCCAGGGTTGGCTCGTGCAGCCCTACGGACTTTATAAGCGCTTTATTCTTGTAGGCCTCAATCATGACCTCCGGAATCCTGGCTTGGGCATGATCCACCCTAAGCTCTATTGTTCCATTGGATGTAGCCGTGGACTTGATCCAGTCAACGGACTTAAGAGATTGCAGCAGTGCATCGCCACCGCTCTGGACTTCGAGAGTAATAGTATCTGCTCCGATGAGGTCTTTCAGGTTCTTGGGCGTATCCAGCGCCACGATCCTGCCATTGTCCACTATGGCGACGCGGTCGCAGAGATAGTCCGCCTCTTCCATATAGTGGGTCGTAAGGACGATGGTCACTCCTTCCGTTGCGTTCATCTCCTCGACGTACTTCCAGATGTACCTCCTGGTCTGGGCGTCCAACCCCAGAGTCGGCTCGTCCAGGAACAGAACTTTCGGATGGTGCATCAGGCCCCTGGCGATTTCTAGCCTCCTTTGCATGCCACCCGAATAATCTTCCATTTTTATGTCAGCCTTGTCGGTCAGGTCGACCAGCTCAAGGACCTCATCGGTCCTCTTCTTGCGAAGCGATCCGTCCATCCCATACATTCTTCCGTGAAAGTCCAGGTTCTCCCTGCCGGTCAGCATGTTGTCAATGCTCGGGTCCTGGAAGACCACGCCTATAGATGATCTGACTTCGTTTCTCTCTTTAGCCACGTTGTGACCCCAGACTCGGGCTTCTCCATCTGTGGGCCTGAGCATGGTTGTGAGCATCTTTATGAGAGTAGTCTTGCCCGCTCCATTTGGCCCCAGGAGGCCGAAAAGCTCACCCTTAGCGATCTCCAGGTCTACGCTGTCAACGGCGACGAGATCGCCAAATCTCTTGGTCAGGCCGCGCAAGGAGATTGCTGAATTATCTGTAGCCGTAATCGACTGCGACATATTCATCTGATCTACCGCACTTGTAATGAAATTCACCTTCTGTATTTCACAATAAATGACTTAGTATAAGTCAGTAATATCATGTAAAGTCCCTTTGTTCACGTTGGGCAATCTAAATCTGGAGGAAGAATCTGTAATCGCTTACTCCGAGCGCTCTACCTAAGAGATCTTCTAGCGATATGCGTACATTCTCGTGGTGTTGTCTACCAGCCTGCTCGGTGTCTTTCATTTCGTCACTGGTCTCGAAGAGATTGAACACTCGAAAGGCTGATGCGAGCAGCATGATCAGAAGGTATGATGTCTCCAGAGGGCGCGATACATTAAAACGGCCCTTTTCCACACCCTTTGAAATAACCTCAGCTATGATTTGGGCAATCCTGGCAGAAAACCTTAATTTTTTTAGCTTCTTCTGTAGTGCAGCGTTCATCTCTTGGTGAATGTAGTTATGGATCTTTTTCCCGGATACAGTTGCGCTAATGAATTGGTTGAACATTGCGTTAAGCTTCACTGCTTCGTCTAGATCAGTTCGTTCAGCAGTCTGTCTTAGGGCAATTTCCATAACGGCCACATTCTTTTCCAATATGGCCACTAGAACATCTTCTTTTGACTCGAAGTAGTAGTAAAAGGCACCCTGAGATAAATTGACCTCTTTAACTATATCGCTCACGGCAGTCTGATCGTAACCGTTAGTTATGAACAGCTGCTCTGCCGTATCGATCAGTTCTTTTCTTCTCTCTTCTGGGTCTTTTACGATCCTTGTCATTTTCCATGTCCTTTTAATGACTGATTACAAGTCAGTTGTTTTAGTATAAGAATCCTTTGGATGATGATAGACGGAATGAATTCATATGAAATTTTAAACAACAATCGAATGGTGACACAAGATGGCCACAAATCCTGGTATAACGCAGCCAGGAAGACTGAGCAGGTAATGCAAGCGGAAGAGGTCGGAGTACTGCAGGTAGACATAGAACCGTCGGGTTTGTCTTGCCAAGACTTAAGGTCCTGTTCAAGGTTCAGGCGAAGTCTCCCTTGAGGGTTTCGATTTAGTGTTGGTTAATGAAGCCTTAAATTCTTGCGTTAATATTTTCAATCTTTATAGTGGTTTTTTAGCATATTTCACCCCTAAATTGGCTTATTAGATTTCAATTTACCTTGTTGTTTCTAATTTTTGCGCTTTTTTAGAGAGCTTCCGCTAGGCTGTTTGTTTATGCACTAAATATTTCAACTGTTCCAGGTTGTAAACGACCGAATTCATCATGAATTTTACTCCAGCTCTTGCGACAGTTGTTACAT
>CAVWIG010000013.1:0-81351 GCA_963754945.1 Methanotrichaceae archaeon | reverse complement strand
GCTCATCAGAAGAATTATGGTTAGCACAATCCAGTTTTTCATGTTACTCACCTCATACCTAAATTTAACATGTTGATAGTGGTCTTCATCTACATAAGATTTTCACCAGCCCCCACACTTTGAAAGTGGCGCTAACAGGCGAATAAAGTTGAATAATCAAAAGAGAAGATCAAGAAGGTTGGCATCTTTTGGGTTTCACTGGAATTAGCCATTAGTTTTAGGCCTTCAGGTGCATCTTCAGATCAGCCAGGGATTCCAGAACAAGGTCTGGCACCACGCCCGAGCTTCTGGCAATATCTTCTCGGTACTTTCCCGTCTTGACGAGGATTCCTTGCATGCCCAGTTTTTGAGCGCCTGCAACGTCTGTCAGAATGTCGTCCCCGATCATGGCAGCCTGGTCAGGGCGGGAACCCATGTCCCTCAGAGCCATCCGGAAGAACTCCGGTGAAGGCTTTCCCATCAGCTCGGCCTTCTTTCCCGTGGCGTACTCCAGTGCAGCCACGAAGGGGCCTGTGGACAGAACCAGCCCGTCAGACTCCTGCCAGTACCTGTCCTGCTCAAGGGCCAGGATCTGTGCACCATCGAGGATCAACCTCAGTGCCTTGTTCAGGCGGTCGAAGGTGAAATCCCGGCCAGCATCCCCCACAACCACGAAATCGACGTCCTCGTCTGAGAGGGATATTCCAGCGTCCTCAAACTCCAGATGAACATCTCCCGTGGTCAGGAGGTAACACCTGTCCTTTCCCGATCTTCTCATCCTCTGGATTGCGGCCAAGGGCGGCGTGAAGATGCGCTCCGGCGAAACATCGTATCCAAACCCCTTCAGTCGTTCGGCTACAGAACACCTACACCTCCGTGTGGAGTTGGAAACAAACCGGTAATCGTAACCTAACTCATCCATGAGAGCCAGGCATTCCCTGGCACCTTCTACCGGTTTTTTGCCAACGTACAGGACTCCATCGAGATCAATCAGGAACGACTTCATGCCAAAGACCATCACGCTACATCGAATATCAATTAATCGGACCAGGTGCGATTATGCCTGATTTTGTTTATATAATGACAGATTTTTTAGAGTAGTTACTGAGTTAGCCAATCTGAATGGCTCTATGACCAGGCCAAATTATAAGAACCCGCAGGTGAATAATCGTTTGTCGCTCTTGTCCATGAAAAAAGCATTCTTAGTCGTCTTGCTGACCTTAGTCCCATTCTGCCTATGCATAGTCCAGGCTGAAGAGTTCAACGGAACTACCTACAAGCTAAGCCTATCGGATATGGTGGTCACTCAGCCCATAAATGGGACAAGCTTCAACGTCACCATCAGCCAGAAGACGGATAACATCAGCCTTCTGACTCCGGACGGCAAGATGACGGTGGTGAATACTAGCTACTCCTTTTGGAGGGGAGACAATATTTACCGGGTAGACTTCGAAAAGCGGGTGACAGGCAACCTGGTCTACACCGTGCCACACCTCGGGCAGCAGTTTATCCTCCCACTCCGTGACAACGGATCGGTGCGCTTGATTCTTCCACCAGGCTACACCACAGGAGACCGCATCCTGGGAATAGCCAGGCCGGACCCCGACAAGGTCACAGTAGATAAAAACGAGACTGTTCTGACCTGGAACAACCCGCCCGGACAGGTGATAGAGGTGGACTACTACAAGGTGAGCGCTCCTGATGCCCTGAAGAGGATCTTCGCCCTGCTCGCAATCATGGCCGCCATCTTGCTGCTTGAGTATTATGCAAGCATCAGAAAGCTTCGAACAATCAGCAGGGAAGCCGAAAAAGAAGCCTAAGCAAAATAGTAGCCAATCTAAGTATTGAATCTACTCTCAGTTTGACTCAAGGTTGATGGGATGAGCAAAGCATTAGAGATCTGCGATAGGGTGTATGCCGTTGGCGGTTCCGGCCTGTCCGGTCCCGAGGACGCTTGTGTTTACCTGGTGGACGCTTCTAGCGAGCTGGTCCTCATCGATTCAGGTGCGGGACTGAGCATTGATCGGATAGAGAAGAACATCAGGTCAGCGGGCTTTGAGCCAGCCCAGATTTGGCATATCATAGCCACTCACTGCCACATAGATCATATCGGCGGCCTGAAACCGCTGGTGCAAAGGTACGGCTCGAAGGTCATAGCTCACGAGCTCGACCGGTCAGGAATCGAGGGAGAGAACAATGATCTGACGGCTGCCAACATGTACGGAATAGACTACCAGCCGGTCAAGGTGGATATCTTGATCAAAGGCGAGGCCGAGAAGCTCCGTCTGGGCGACGTCGAGTTCAACTTCGTTCACACACCAGGCCACACTCCAGGGAGCGTCTCTCCTTACATCGATACCAAAGACGGAAGGGTCCTGTTCGGGCAGGACATTCACGGTCCGTTTTCGCCTGCTTGGGGTTCTGATCTGACCCAGTGGAGGAAATCCATGGGGAAGCTATTAGCGCTGAAGGCTGACGTGCTGTGCGAGGGTCATGCGGGAGTTTACAAGGGAGATAAAGTCAGGAAGTACATTGAGGAATATTTGAGGAGATATCAGGCTTAGCGGCCAAACGTGAAGGTGTCTAGGGGATTTCCTCGTAGGCTGAATGGCATTGTCGTCTGCACAGCGCTGATAAAGGTAGGAATCGCCCAACATGAGCTGCCGTACAACTCCAGAAGTTCGTCAATCCGGTGTGCGACTGATTTTATGATCGTCACTCACTCCTTTTTACTAACTGGATGGTGTTGTCCCACGGATCACTCAGGACTATTAAGCTGCTTTCGCTGAATCTTGAGATCTTTCAGGAATGAGTTTGTAACGTCTCTAGTTAAAGACGATTCTATCAATACTATTGTATTGCCTTTCTTGCCATCTCCGTCAGGGCTATATGCTGCAATAGAATAGGACGCAAAAGATTCAGAATCTTGGACCTGAGCCATAACTCCTGGAATACTCCCTATACTAACCTTATTCCAGTCGAGTTTGTAGGAATTTGATTTGATCATCTCTGTCACCAAGTTCATAAGCCTTGTTTCCGAAGCGTTCGTGCTGTTCTGGTAATCATCGATCGTGACGTTGATCGCCTTTGGGCTCAAAGGGGCCGTTTTAATTTCGAATCTGTATTCATCTAAGCCACTCTGTTTGATAGGTGCGCTGGTATTAATGGTGGGTTGTACTGAGGCATTTATGGCAAATCCAACGGCGAACGGCCCTACATCTATCTTATCGGAAAAACCAGACGCGATAACTGGTGCAAGCGATAACAGCGTTATTAGAGATAAGAACTGTCGGATCTTCATATTATTCCTCATCGATATCCGCGCTCGATTGATGATGAAGTGTATCTATTAGTATTAATAAATGGTGATTGTAAGATTTGCCTTATAATAGGTTGATCGCTTGAGATTGATTGTTAAGCTACATCTGTTTGTATGCCCATGGCCAGGATATCGTGAATTAAGCTTATATATCATTTAATGATATCATTCTCTAGAAATAAAAATTTGAGGGGAAAATTACAAATGAGTTTTATAATAGATCCTCCTTTGCTCTTTCTATCAGGCATACTGATCTTTTTTGCTGGTAAAAGGCTCGAGTGGGATAGACACGCTAAGATAGTGGTCGGAATTGCAATTGCATTGATTTTTATATTGTTCTCATCCCTCCTGTATGCTGACATACTTCGTAGTGTTTTTCCCTTCTTCACAGGCATGAAAGGCTCAGAATTCATGTTTCATACAAACCTCACAGGAATCTCCAAAGCGGAAGTTCCTGTGATTGTGGTCGTCGTTTTATTCCTTCTATATCCTTTCTGGATCTTCTTTGGCTACGCCACCGTCCTTCTTTTGTCCAAACACAGGCGCGTTACAAAGAATGTATGCTCTTACTCGGATGTCAAAAGTCGGCACAAGACAGCGAATTCGGTCTACAGAGTAGCCAGAGATCCGAACGTAAAGAAGTGCGTTAGGAGTGCCCTAGATTCATTGGGGGGCATCCAGGAGTTTGTCAAAAAAGGGGACCGGGTAGTCATAAAAGTCAATATTTGTGGTGGTGTACCCGAAATTAAGGGCACATTTACAGGCACGGAGGTGGTTGGCGAGCTGGTAGACCTCTTAAGGTCTGTCGGGGCCGAGCCATCGATCGTGGACTCTGACATGATCTGGACAAAATTTTGGCAGGCAGCATCCGATTCAGGCTGGGTTGACTGGGCTAAGAAGAAAGGTGTCAGGCTACTAAACCTAGCGGATACAGAGCTCGTCTGGTTCGACTTTGGAAATGAAAGTGCCGTAGGCGTGGAAAGGATCTCAAAAGAGCTCGTCGATGCAGACGTCATAATCTCTGTGCCTGTAATGAAGACGCACTTGCTGACAGGCGTCACCCTCGGCATGAAGAACATGTACGGCACATTTCCGGATATCGATAAGGCAAAGTTCCACCGCAAGACGATAGAGAATGTGATATACGAAATAAACCTGGCCTTCACGCCCAACCTAACGATAATTGACGGCAGCATCGGAGGTGAAGCGATTGGCCCATTAAGCTGCACGCCCCTCAATTTTCAGACGATCATCGCCTCGAACGATGTAGTGACCGCGGATGCAATTGCCTGTCAGCTAATGGGTTATGATCCAATGGACATAAACCATCTCAAGATCGCAAATGAACGTGGACTCGGAGATGCATCCAAGAGATACAACCTAGACGATCTTCCCTACAAACACGACAATGGCAAGGACGGAAACTGGAACCGACCTGAACCAAAGGTTAAGGATTTTTACGAATGGTGCATCGAACTTCTGCTGAGGCTGCCCGGGTGGCAAACTCTGTTCAACATCGGTGCAGACTTTTTCCTCTACGACCTAGCCCGTCTGCCAGGTTTTCGTTACCTTACCCCGGCATTTCTAGAGATTTTGCATGATTTCGTTTACCTTAACATAAGCCAATTCAAAGACACAGATCAAGATAAAGCCCGAAGGAAGACCAATATATCTATAATGGCTTTATTAGGCCTGGCCTCAATCGCAGGTTTTTACGCTGACGGATACATATGGCGTTCAACTTTTCTGTTTGATCTGAGTTACCTTCTGGCCTTTGCGCTGGGCGTGATAGCAGCAGCACGAATGAAAACACTTCATCTCGTTGCGTTGCTAGCTTCATCCGCTCTTGTTTCGGTTGTAGCTGAACATATCAATATATCTTCAGGGCTTCTTAGGTACACCGGAAGCACCGATGTCTCCCTCTTCGTTGTATCGGGATGGATGCTGATGATGGTCGTGATCATCTACTTATCTGATTTCCTGACTGAGTGGCTCTCTATCTTGGGGATCTTCAAGAAGCTTCAGGGATGGAACATTCTACCAATATTATTGACTTCGGCCATCTTCGCTGCGTTTATGTTATGGGAAGGATATCTGGCCATTTCCAACCTTAACTTTCTTGCATGGGGAATAGCGTCAATCCCAGCTTTGCCTCAATTTCTCTAACTTTTTTAGGAACTTCCAAGACTCGTCCATTTTCTCCAAAGTCGATATGATAAACTTTACTGAACTCAAAGAGCAGGTCGACAGGTGTCATCTTTTTATTCAGTTTGGCCTTCTTTAAGAGCAATTCCAACCTGCAGTAAGCGTAGAGGGATAAAAAGGCTATGAACACATGCCCAAAGACACTCTCATTGTCTTGCAGGTACAATCTATCCGCAGACAGCGTTGATTTGTAGGTATCGAACCTTTTTTCGACGTTTTCTCTTCTCTTGTAGAGCTCGTACGCCTCCTGCTCAGACATCTCCTGATTAGACAGGATAAGAATGCGTCCAGCCCGCTTCATGTCTTCTTGAAGCTCATTTTTGGTGATTTCTCTTTTGTCTAAATGCTCATAAAGCGTATTTTGCTCTTCAAACAACAGAACCTGGTCCTCAAAGAGATAGAGATACTTGTCTCCAACATTCCTGCTGCCACATTTGATCAGACGATCGTGATAGCGGAAATGCCCATTGAGATGAATTCGAGTATCATAGTAGTGGCTATTTCGTCTGGCTGGAATTAGGTAGGAGATCTTCCTACCGTCAAGGAACGTAAAAACATCTTCAGAAAAGAATCCCCTGTCAAGAATAAGCATTTTGTCGTGAAGGTCAAGCTCATGAATCGAGTTGTACAAGGTTGCTATGTCTTTAACGCTTCCCGGTAGCGATCTTATCATCGTGGGCGATCCTGAATTAGCGCTACAAAGCAAGGCGATATTGATCTGAGGGACGTGGATTTTATCCTTGTTGTAGCCTTTCTCTGCTTGACTTATGCTCATAGAACGTGAGAACATGCAGCTCAGGTCGTAAACAAGTTGTTGGCTCTGATCAAGGAGGCTTTTAAAGACTACTTCTTGCCCTTCACGGTTTACTCCAACAGAATGTAACATTCTAGATAAACTATTTGGCTTGAGATCAGGCTCAATCAATTCAACATTGTATAATTTCTCCCATGAGCTTTCTACTCTTTTCAAGGGAACATTTCCAGATGTCCGCAACATTGCGAGGGCATAGATCTGTTCCCAGTTCTCAGGGAATCCCTCCATCAGAAGCGGTTTAATGTCTTTCATCGCTTCATTGAGAAGAACAGAATTTCCGTACTCGGTAACACTTCTCACAGCTGGTGGTTTGGTCTTTTTAGATTGAGATGTTTCTTCCTTTCTGCTATCAATGAAACCTGCATCGCGGTCCAATCTGCCTAAGTATTTTGATGTCTTTATCGCCTTTCTTTGTTCTCTATCCCAATGGGTGGTAGAATGATAAATATAATGCTTTTCACCGCGCTGCTTTATCTCAAGGCATTTTACTCCTTTATTTCTTTGAGCCTCAAGCCATTCTTTTGCCCAGGGTTCCATGTTCAGTATATGGGGAATAATGATATATAAAAGTTTCGCTTAAATATTGATTGGTAGCCAGAAAAGCCTCTTAGAAAACCGATTTTATTCCCTACATGCGCGAAGTTAAGGTTCCAACAGAGAAGTCCTTGCTTTGTACGCCTTCATGGCAGCCTTGGGACTACTGTACTCAACTAAACATTCTATAGAGTGGAATGCCTCATTGATGGTTGTAAGCATTGCGATTGGAGGGTACATGGAGCTTGTGGGTTCCCTCGCAGGATTCTGGCAGTACCACTTCATGGAGCCCCTTGCTGTGGTTTTCGTATTATCCTGGGCGTTAAACTCCTGGGCTATTCATTGCATAACTTACCTGATGGGCATTGATCTAGGAGCCTACAAGGACAGATACTTGATAAAGTCGGTTAAACTAAACGATAGCCCTCGTGCTCAAGAGTTCACTACCCATTGCTTACATCGTCGATGATGGAAGTGAATTGTTCAAATGCCAATGTGGAAAAGTGAACATCATCAAAGGCAATAATAGTCGAGAATCTCGACAGAGCTCAAAAATGCCACACGATCTGACGAATTTCGATCTCGGGAATTGGTAACTCATGACGTCGTTTCAGAGATCCTGAACAATTCCTGGAACCTTTTGATCTCGCTACTCACATCTTCTTTGGCTACAACCGCTGATATGGCACACAACCCATCTGCCCCTGCCCTGACGACCTCTGGCGCATTAGCGAGATTTATGCCACCTATAGCGATCAAGGGAATGTCAACCTGGGCTCGAATCTCCTCGATCAGGGCAATGCCCGACGGCTTTCCCGCATCGGATTTCGTCGCGGTCTGGAAAATCGGCGAAACGCCCAGATAGTCAGCGCCCGAACGTTGAGCCTCCACGGCTTCAGCTAGATTGTGGACAGTTATACCGATTACCTTCTCAGGCCCCAGCATTTTCCTTGCTGCTCTGTAGGGCATATCAGATTGCCCCAGGTGGACGCCATCGGCGTCTACAGCCAGGGCGATGTCGATTCTGTCGTTGATCAGAAAGAGCGCATCGCGGCATATCTCCTTTAGCCTGACTGCTTCTTCGTACATCGCTCTGGTTTCGGCATTTTTGTTCCTGTACTGCACAGCGCAAACACCGCAGGCCTCGGCCTGTTTCACATCACTGATGTTCCCTGCACGACTCAGGTCGGAGTCGGTTATGAAATAGTAGCCCTTCACTCTTCGATCCTCTGCATTCGGTTTATTGTTTCAGAGTTCAGGCTGTACACTGAATCGTACAGACTCTCCTTGAAGGTGCCCGGGCCTTTGGCTTCTCGTGCTGCTATCTCGGCTGCGATCTCGAAGCAGACAAGGCCGGCGACCGATGCGCTGACCAAATCCTTCTCGACTGCGGCAAACGTTCCTATAACCGATGCTGCCATGCATCCAGTGCCGACGATATCTGCCATCATCTGGTGGCCGTTCTTCACCAGCACCAACCTTCTCTCATCCGCTACGATGTCCTCTTTGCCGGTAATGACTACAGTGCAGCTCCTTCTCTTCGCTAGAGACGCAGCGACTTCCCGGAGGTCCTTTTCGACGGCAGCAGCATCGACTCCTTTGGTTTGGACATTTTCGCCGGCAATTCTCGCTATTTCAGAAGCATTGCCTTTGATGATGTTCACTTTCACACTATCCAGAATATCGAAACACGCATCGTCGCGGAGTTTCGTTGCGCCTGCACCGCAGACATCGAGAACTACTGGGATTCCTTTCCGGTTTGCGGCAATGGCAGCCAGCTTCATAGCATCGATAAAATCAGGGGTAAGCGTGCCGATGTTCAGGACAAGGGCGGACGCTATGCCAGCCATGTCTGCGACCTCTTCCTTCGCATGGGCCATGACAGGTGATGCCCCGAAGACTTTAACGATGTTGGCGCAGTCGTAAATTGTTACCCAGTTTGTCAGGTGGTGAATTACAGGCTTATGCGCTCTGACTCTTTCCAGCACATCTGAAGCATTAATCGACACTAGTGACCCTCAATTTTATTGCACTTAATTCTCTAAAGCCGATACCGGCTTAATTGATAGATAAGGCTTGCTGCCAGGAACACTATTGCTGTGGACAGGGTAAGGCAAGATTTGCTGGCAGACCAGGAAAATAATTCGTTTCTGTTTTCTGCAACAAATCCAATACAAGTTAACTTTCCTTTTGTTAAATTTAGTTTTTTAAACATGTTTAAATAATACTATGCTATCTACCGTGATTTTTTTGAGCATATTTAGAGGATGCTGTTGCTGGAAAGATAACCGAAGAGATGATAGTTGTCGCGAAAGAGGAAGGGAAAACGCCCGAGTTCATCTGCAGAGGAATAGCGAGCGGCAGGGTCGTCATTCCCAGAAGCCCATACAGGTTCACGAAACCGGTAGGCATTGGCAAGGGCCTTCGGACCAAGGTGAACGCGTCTATCGGAACAAGCAGTGATATCGTGGATGTGGAGATGGAGTTGGAGAAGGCGCGCATGGCGGAGAAAACTGGAGCGGACACCGTCATGGAGCTATCGACCGGAGGAGACTTCCACGAGATTCGCAGGCGAGTGGTCGAGGCCACCAGCTTAAGCGTTGGAAGCGTTCCCCTCTACCAGGCCTTTATCGAGGCTATAAGAAAGTACGGATCCTGGAACATTTCCTTAGGGGATATGAGGGCAGGGTCAACCGCTAAGGCAAGCTGGAAGGTTAGGATTAATAAGCCTGTTAGCGGAAAGTCGATAATTGTACAAGCTCAGGGAAAAGTATCCGGCCACATGCCTGAGGCGAATTGGACTGGAATGAGCGTATCATATCCGCCTTATAGCTATACAGATGCCATTGGAGGAAATGGATCTACTCAGCTCTAAACGAGGTGATCTTTTCTTTCTTTTTCATAGTTACAATCGCTTGAGCCCCGATACCTTTGGGCCAGACATAGATCAAACTCAATGGCATTTCTACGTACCTTCTTTGAGCTTCTTCACAATGTCCGTTTCGCTCCTTCTCTTACGCTCTTCGCATGTAATCTCCTGGGATGATAGTATTGGGGCATCTAGATTCTCAAGCCTAGCAATGTCATTATATGGGATTCCAAAGGGCATGTTTCACGTTTAAAAAAGGTTTATCGCCAAATGCGATGAACGAAAAAAAAGCAGTAACAGGAAATTGCTGAATGCGATCTGCTATTTAACGTCAATTAGGTTGTGGTGCATTTGTGTCGTTTAGACTATAGTGTTGTCTCCACGGTTGTCTTGACAAGTCGTATTTTAATATGTACGCTAGTGGATCGGTTGTTATGTATCCAATCTGGTATTGGTCGTCATAGACGATTGTTCCGATCGAATGAGGCATTGGTTCTTTGTTAGGGTAGAATCCACCATCTCCTTCTATGAATATCCATGCTTCTTTGTGTCTTGGATCGTCAACAGCTAACCACATGTGTCCCTGTGGTCCGCCACTTAACGATTTGTTGTCTGGCCCCTCATCTGTGATGCATACGGCTATGTATCCGTATTTTTCGAATAACATCATTGTATATATTGAAATGTCCGAGCAGGAGAAGTTGCCGGTGACGAACGAGTGGGTCCAGTGGTAGCTGTCTAATATGTGTTGCACGTCGCTTTCGAATAGGTCATCGTATGCTGGTTTCAGCGTTGCGAGCTTGTACAAGTCCGATTGAGCATAAGCTGGTGTCAGCATGAAACCTAGTAAGACTAAGAATGCAAGTAGCGCGAATGCTGTTATGGTATTGCTTTTGCTTTTCTCACACATTTCTTGCATACGCAATTCTGCCGATTGTATTTATACCTTTTATAGATCCCCATTTTAGTTTGTTGACACTGGAGGATTCTTAAAAACCCCGAATCGTGCTGCAATGGATTTCCGAAAAATGGATTAATAGGCTTATGCGGCCCCTAATTTCAACTATTTTATCCAATTTAGAATCTTAATTTCATGTGATTTGGGTGCTGGTTTCTCCGCAGGATAACCGAAGATCAACGGAGCGATAAGCTCATGGTCTTCAGGCACACCCACTTCTGCCAGCAACTTAGGATTCTGGTTCAAGAAATTAGCAAACCCTATAAAGCAACTACCGAGGCTTTCCTGGTACGCCTTGAGGAACATATTTTGGGCGGCCAGACCACAGTCCAATAGATTGACCGTCCTCCAGTCTTCCTTCTTAGGAATGCACATCAGAATCAATAACGGTGCACCGTAAAATATCACATCTCTTTCTGATTTGAAAGATTCTTTGAGATTATCCGGCCATCGTCCCTTCAATAAGATTTCTTTTGTCATTTTAGATAATCTTCTGATGACGTCTCTGTTTTCAATAACAACAAATCTCCAAGGTTTGGCATTCATGCCTGAAGGTGCGGAAACTCCGGCTTCCAGCAATTCATCGATGACTTCTTTGGGAACGGGTTTATCCTCAAACTTTCGAATGCTTCTCCTTCCTTTTATGCAGGCGTCTAGTTCCATGGCATGGAGAACGTTGGATGAGGCAATAAACATTTTCTGAGAAGTACTTATCTTATTAGGTCAACCGATGGAAAGCTCCCGAAGTCGCTCAAAGGAGAGTTCCAAAATTCTAACTCGTTGGTTCAAATCTCAACGCATAATAGTTCAACCTGCTTACTCTTTGGTGAATGGCCCAGATCCTTAACATCAGCGTCTTCCAAGCTCGTCCAAATACCTTCTGTAGACCTGACGAGCTTTGGGCTCAATCCTCTGAGATCCTCCAGACTCTTGCCTTGGCAAGGACTTCGAAGAATTCCTGCTGCATTGTTGACATACACCGGGTGTCGCCTCCGCAATTCGGATCCTAATCTAGCCTGCGTTCAGATCTCAATTATATAAGCGGTTTTCAGAATTTTGACATTGGGCAATAAGTAGTAGTTCAATCCAGTCGAAGGAATCGTCATCGTAAATTCCGCTCCCCCATTCGGTATGAGTTGGATTCATTTGGTTTTCGGGCTGGATATGCAGGTAAAGTCCATGAAATCCTCAAGCTGAAGGTCATTTAGCCTAGAATTTCAGTTACAGAATTCGAATCGTGGAAACAAAGACTCGATGTGATGGGTAAACGTAAATAGTTTCTAGAATAATACTATAACTACGATTACCTGGAGAAATGTAGCATGACACTTACCTTCGAATTGATTTTACACCACACCTATTCAGGATTCGACGGCCTACCGGTTGATCTTTCGGACTATGACAGCCACGGTAATACGATAGATACAGACTTCTTGAAAGATGGTGTTGCACCCGGATCAGGTGCGTTAGCCTTTTTCCCGAACAGATAGTCGCGTCAGAGTTCCCTGGAGTTCTGCCTGGGCGCCCATAGACGGAATTAAGGTCGAGGCAACCTTGCGGATTGACCCGTACAACCGCCCACAGATGATCATCGCGGGAGACTCATCCTTCATGTTCTTCTTTGATTCCCAGGGCGTACTTCATGCAGCCTTTCGCGGAAAGTCCACGACACCCACGCTAAACACTGATGAAATCAATTCTGCAATTCACTCGGTCACTGGTTTACCTCATCGGGCTCCAGGCGGCCCCTGGATTACTGTAGGATTCATAGTTGCGTTAAAGACTATAATTGATCTAGTCCGCCGATTTGAGCCGATACTTTATTTCCATCCTGAAGAGAAGTTTTTTCCATCCGATGCGAAGCGCTACATCGAACATTGCGCACTGTGGAAGGCTAATTCTTCATTTGCAGGGGCTCGATTTGATAGGAAGGATGCCTGGGGAATGCTTATTGATCACAACAAGATCGCAGCGTCTAATGCGGAAGTATCACCGGGGGATAAATTTCTTGACGTTCCTTCTTTCCTTATCGATAGCAGCACCGAGGAACATTTCTCGAACTTACTGGTTGGAAAGACACTGGCGGGAAGGATTCTCCGGGGGTCACCAAAACTAGCGAGAATCTATATTCTAACCGCGACAAGTTGGATAACCTCTACAATACAAACGCCGACCTTAATAACAGCCGCTTCTGGTACCATGCAGAGCTGTTCGATACCGTCCGGCTGAGGTTACTCATGAGCATACCTAGAGCGGGTACTCTGGATTTAAGCAAGGTCATCGGCAATTTGGGGACCCTAAATCCGCCGGTTCTGAACCCAGCTCTTCTCTGCTATTATTTCTTCTTCCCGGCTCATGAAGAGTCGCTTGCACCGCCTTGCGATCAAACTGAAACTGGGCGAGAATTATCCAGCTTCGCCGGTGAATGGGCTTGCATGGCTATTCTCCTTGGGCGTGCTAATGAGAACCGAAACTTTCCAACCGGAGTTTATAGGCTTAACTGGGCGCCGAAACCTGGGAACAGCACAAGGTTTGGACCCAGACAGTCGTATTGGCATGACCGTCCAGAGATGGCGTTTCAAGATGGACGTTCACGAGACGTTGCTGCCCGATACAATCAATGATAATCCAAAACTATTCGTTGCGCGGGATACTCACAGCATTTATCTCCAGCCGGGCACTTTTGTTGTGGATCCTTATCCTCCGGAGGCATTTCCAACAATGCCTTGTGGTCAGTTTGACGGCCCTACCTTTGAAAATGATGATCCGAGTCTGTCGCAGGTGCCTAGTGATGCTGCTGTTTTGGCGAAGATGATCGGTGGCCTTATGCTAGGTGGCCTTCCTGGCTATATTGCAGTTGGTATCTGGAGTGTGTTGGAAGCGCCTGATCCAGGCATTCCAATTCTAGGAGAAGGTATAGGAGTAGTCGGTAGTTCTCCAGACACGAACGCGGAGCCGGATGTTACGCCTGCGCCTGGTAACCTCGGAAAAGTGGTCCGTCCGATGGGCCTAACTCTTACTGATCCTGGAGCCGAATTCGTGGACTGGACCGCCAATGAGAACGTCTCAATCGGTGGCCGCACTTACAACTTCATCGTAGACCGCATGGTACAGATCTGGTGGCCTAGTGACGATTTACAAACAGGCTACCGTGGCCGCTGGGGTCAGCGGGTTGCGAATGATCCATTAAACCGCCGAGATGGTATGCGGTTTCCGGAGTTCTGGAGAATGTTCTTCATAGGGTTGGCCAAGGGGGCCTCACAATAGAATCTAATTCCAAGACCACGACTCACTAGTGCTGTTGAGCCCGGATAGGCACTATCCGCCTATCCCCCGGGCTGCATTTGCCCTAGCTGCACGTCCAGTCTTTCCAGTGTCGTCTGGATCTTCGGCGCCTTTGGATAAGCTTTCGAAATAAGCTTCGTCGTAGCTCTTGGTACTAGTGCACCATAACGCAAGTTTTAAATCTTATAAAAGGTCTAGAATATAGATCGTGGCAAGAAAAACAAAATTCTGTGTGAAACTGGAAGAGAAAGAACGAGAAGAGTTGAACCAGTACATCCGTCGTGGGAAGTCGTCTGCAAGGAGTTTAACTCGCGCAAGAATACTGCTCCTGGCCGACGAAGGGCAATCCGATGCGGAGATCATTGATGCATTGAAGGCGAGCAGAACGACAATAGTGAGGATAAGAAAGAGATATTTCGAGGGTGGCCTGGAATCTGCATTGAATGAAAGATCTCGCAGTGGAGCGCCTCCGAAGATAGATGCACGAGTTGAGGCTAAACTGACCGGCATTGCTTGCTCAGATCCGCCTGAAGGCAGATCGAGATGGACGCTGAATCTATTGGCCGACAAGCTTGTTGAGCTGGGGGAAGTGGACTCGATCTCAGGAATGAGCGTTTGCAGAGCGTTAAAAAAAATGAAATAAAGCCATGGCTCAAACAGCGATGGTGCATAGGGAGCATGACGAGCGAATATATCTGGAACATGGAAAATGTATTAACTCTGTACGAGCAACCATATGATCCGAGGCATCCTGTGGTTTGTTTCGACGAGAGGCCATGCCAACTGATAGGCGATGTCTTAGTGCCTATACCCATGAAACCAGGCAGTCCGAAGAAGGTGCATTATGAATACGTCCGTAACGGGACATGTTGCATCCTTATTGCTTTTGATCTTCATGCAGGAAAAAGAATGATTCGTGTCATGGAGCACAGGACAAGGGTGGACTACGCCCATTTCATGAAAGAACTTACCCAGCAATATCCAGGTGTAGAATCCATTCGATTGGTCCAGGATAATCTCAATACGCATACTTCAGGCTCATTTTATAATGCTTTTGCGCCTGAAGAGGCGTTTGAGCTGGCTAAGGAGTTCGAATATTATTATACGCCAAAGAAAGGTAGCTGGCTCAACATGGCTGAGATAGAACTCTCAGCCCTATCGAAGCAATGCCTCGATCGTCGGATTGGAGACATCGATACTTTAACCAAAGAGGCTTCGGTGTGGGCACAAGAACGTAACGCAAAAAAAACTACTGTAAGATGGAAATTCACGAAGAATGATGCAAGATTAAAGCTAAACAGGCATTATATTAATTTGCAAAATTAATGTTATGGTGCACTAGTCGGAATAGGATACCATGCAGGCATTTCTGGTCGTATCCTTAAGGAAAGTATCGGTTCCAGGTGAGTAAAGCAGGACTGCAGCTTCTTGCGGTACTTATGGATTAGTCAATTACAGCTTCTTTAGATATTTGGCTCGTCTTACGGTTTCGACAGACCATTGAGAAGATCTACAACGATCTTGACTGCGTCAAGTATAGGCTTTCCTAGACCCGTCAGGCTCAGAACCTGCACAGTCTGAGACAAGGCCAGTTTTTTCAAAATCTCGTAGTTGAAAGGCCATACTGGGTAATCTTTGTTCTGCTGGTAAGTCTGCTGCATAAGTTCCAATTTCTTGGCCATCTTCTCACTCTCTTCTGGCTCAAGCTCATGTGCGTGATTGAGCATCCGATGAGCCAATTTGTCAATGCATCGGCTCAATTGGTCTAGCTGCAATCGTATGGTTTCCCTCTTGGATAACAATATTTCGTGCACGCTCCATAAAGGCAGAAAGAAACTGATCGCCGCCCCAGGAAACGGGCAATATGAGCAATTTATAAAATAAGCTGGTGTAAATGTCTCCGTACTTAGTACTTGGCCCAAGGATGATCCAGCCGCCCAGAAAAACACCTGGCAGGGCCAGAATTAGGGCATTCCAAAGACATAGATTGCCTAGAGGTTCCAGGCCTCCACAAGTATCCGGGTGTCCTAACTGTGGGTTCAAGTCGAATCTTTTGCCGAGCTTCCAAACTTGAACACCTATGACAAGCATACGCCATGCCATTAGTCCGATGATGAAAGCGATGAAGTGCTCCGCAATTTGAACCATGGCTATTATATACTCAATACATGAGCAATTCTATTAGATGTCTTAGAACCGTACTTGCTCAATATTACGTTGAATTCCCCAATCGAGTGAGTGCATGGACCAAAAATTATTAATACATATATCTAAAATATTTTGTTTGTGCCAGATATCATACACGAGGCCATAATCAACCTCGATGTAGACAAGATCAACTTCGACGATAAAGAAGCGATGAAAGAATTGATCCTCCAGCTTCTAAGCACAATAGAGCAATTAGCCCAGTCAAATCAAGAACTCCGCAAAGACAATCAACAGCTAAAGGATGAAATAAACCGGCTGAAAGGTGAGAAAGGCCGTCCTAAAATACTGCCGGACAATCCTGAATACCAGGCTAATGTGCCGAAGGAAAAACCCAAAAAATGGCATAAAGATAGCAAGAAACCAAAGATAAAAATCGACAGGACAGAATACATTAAAATTGATAAATCGATTCTTCCACATGATGCCAAGCATAACGGCTATAGACGGGTCATAAAGCAGAACATAAAATTTGAAACCGACAACGTGGAATATTGGTTGGAACGCTACTATTCGCCGTCCCTGAAAAAGACCTATGAAGCAGAACTTGCCGAGTCCCTTAAGAACACGGAATTTGGAAGTCATCTGAAAGCATTCATCGCTTACCTCTACTATGCTGGAAGGGTTACTGAGAATAGGATCCACAAGATCCTAGAAGAGATCGGCATAATAATCTCGGAAGGCGAGATCTCAAACATACTGACCAAGGAAAAGAGCAATGCATATGCGATAGAGAAGCAGGCCTTATTTGAAACTGGTGTGAATCGGGCTGATTATCTTAACATTGATGAGACAGGCGCGAGGCATAAAGGCAATAACCATTATTTGCACGTTGTCTGCAACAAGTTCTTTAGTGCTTTCTTTATCAGGCAAACCAAAGGAAGTGATACAATCAGACATTTCTTTGGGCTAAATGATGAGGAGCAGATAGATTTACCCATTATCTCGGATGATGCCGGGCAGTACATAGATGTATCGTCACACCATGCTCTGTGCTGGATACATGAAATACGACACTACAAAAAGATGAATCCTTTTCTAATTCATCATAAGTCGGTTCTTAATATGTTTTTAACTGAGCTTTGGAAGTTCTATGAATTGCTTACACAATATAAGGAGAATCCTAATAAAATTATGAGTAAGTATGTCCAGGAGAGGTTTGATTCGATATTCTCGACAGTAACTGGTTACGGGACGTTGGATGATCGCATTACAAAGACTAAGAAAAAGAAACAAGAGTTGTTGCTGGTGTTGGATTTTCCAAATGTTCCGCTTCATAACAATCTCGCAGAGATAGCTGTGCGAGAAGGTGTGATCAAGAGAAAAATCAGTTATGGAACAAGAAGTGAACTCGGCAAGCTTGCATGGGAAAACATGCTCTCTATAATCGATACTTGCAGGAAGCTCGGAATAAGCTTTTACAAATATCTTTATGATATATTCTCAGATAGTTATTCTATGCCAAAGTTATCCGATCTCATTCTCAGTGCTAGTAAAATCAACTGATTATTGAGCAAGTACTTAGAACCGACTTCCCGCAAACTCTGTGATGTTTGAATTCTTGCCAACACCCATATTATTCTCTTGATTGTAATAAAACTTTGCTCAAAAAGACGCATCTACTTCAGGGGGCGTCGAAGGATCTGGAGCATAAGGAAACGAAGGAAACTTGAAGATCACCAGACTTCAAGAACACGTGGAATCACTGGGTCGAATCAGCTTTCTCGAAGGTTGCTCCAAGGATGAAGAATAATTGCTAAGATTACCAACGTTATAGTTCTGATAAGGTCGGAAGTTGCATAAAACGCTTCGAGAGCACGATCCACGAAGACAAGGATTGAAACGTCGAGGTGTTAGCAACTTGAAAAATGAGTCGAAAAAGTTCTGATGGCAAAGGCACATTAAATTTGATTGCCTTATTCTATAGAACAGTCAATCCAATGTTAGGAATTGAGAATTGTGCTGAAAATCATGACTCTGTCATGGAATGTAATCTTCTCCGACGCCTGCCCACACGACGATAGTTATTTGGATACCATTGTAAGACTATAAATTGCGATTTCATGGTTTCTAATATTGAGCTTAAGGGCTGGATTGAGCTGGAAGGAAAACGGCTCTCCTATGATGAGTTGAAGACTATTCTCTTAGAAAATCCCGGCGCGATTTCGAGATTCGGGGGCGAGTTCTTCCTAAAATGGAACGGATGCACGGCACGCGACCACTTTGGGATTATGGTCGGAGACTCCCCTGCTGGAACAGTTGTCTGCAAAGGGAAAGATGCCTGTAGAGTAGATCCGGAATATCCTCAGATGGATCTTGGCGAGGCAATCGAGATAGCCGTCAGGCTCAGGAGCGATGAAGGCGTAGTCGCACTCTCAGGTGGTGTTGATTCAGCCCTGGTTGCCAAATTGGCCGGGCGAGAGTGCATTGCCGTAGGAGTCGCCGGTTCTCACGACCTGGGACGGGCGCAGCAGGTGGCAACCGAGCTTGGACTGTGCCTAAACACGGTAGTTGTAGACCCGGGATCGATTGAGGCAGCATTGGTCCAGGTTCTGCGTGTTATTCCCAAGATAGACCCTGTGAATGCATCAGTTGCTACAACCCTGTACTTCGTCGCCGAATGGGCAGGAAGCCACGGCTACAGGCGCATCCTCGCAGGCCAGGGCGCAGACGAGCTCTTTGGCGGATACGCGCGCTATCTCCAAACGGACACCCTTTGCCAGGATCTTGAGAGAGATTTTCTTGGCCTTCCCATCCAGCTTGCCAGGGATCAGGCAGTGGCTGCACTTCATAACACGTCCTTCTCGCTGCCCTACATGGATGTGAGAGTCGTACAGGCAGCCCGCGCCATCCCGCCTGAAAAGAAGGTGTGTGGAGGAGTTAGAAAGCTGCCTCTTAGGGATGTAGCAGAGAGATACCTTCCACACTCGATAGCTCAATACGAGAAGAAAGCCATGCAATACGGTAGCGGCGTGATGAGAGAGATTCAGAGGCTGGCAAGCCAGAATGGCCATAAGAAGTCTGTTCAGGATTACCTGGCCCAGATTGCCAAGGCAGAAGGATTGAATTATAGTGTAGAATAGTGTCGAGACCTTGATAGCAGTCAGTCACAGTTTGGATTCAATTGCTCATTATCTGTAGTATCAATCACATCAATCCGCTCTCCCGATAGATTATTTATGCTGAGGACGGAATCTCGCATAGATGTGCTCCGAGATAGACTTTGATGTGGAAACCATTGCAGAAACCACGCTGGATGAGATCAAGGAGATGTACGAATCAGCAGATTCGGCCCACGATTTTTCTCACATATTAAGGGTTTACAAAAACGCCCAAAAAATAGGCAAGGCGGAAGGTGCTGACATGCAGGTTCTTCTCTATGCAGCCCTCCTGCATGACGTAGGAGCTGAATCAAAGCTTTCCGGGGAATCAGCAGAATCGGATGCTCTTCGACTGGGGATTGCAGAGGATTTCCTGAAGAAGAAGAGCCTTCCCGAGGATTTAAGAAACAAGGTCCTTTATGCCATCGACGTCCACCGCTTCTCCAAAGGCATAGTTCCGGCCACAAAGGAAGCCAAGATCCTCCAGGATGCGGACCGGCTGGATGCAATGGGCGCAATAGGAATAGCGAGAGTCTTCATAACCGGCGGTTCCATGGGAAGAAAATTCTACAGCCCCGATGACCCATTCTGCAAGACCAGGGCTCCGGACGACAAAATGTGGAACCTTGACCACTTCTTTAAAAAGCTATTAAAGCTTGAGTCCGGGATGTACACCGAGACCGCCAGGAGGATCGCTAAGAGAAGGGCAGTAGTTCTGAAGCAGTATCTTGTGGACCTCCAGATGGAGATAGGCGAATAGATCAATGAAGAAATTGGAGAGTTGAAGCGGCGCTGATCTCTGGCTGAGACACCAGAATTAAACACTAGAATTAAATAATCATCAAAAAATTCTCAAAAAAAATCAGGTCGCCTTTCTATTAGGCGTTCTTCCTCAGTAATTCTTGCCCAAAACCTCGTAGTAAGCCCTGGGATGCTGGCAGGCCGGACACTCCTCCGGAGCCTCTGTGTCCTCATGAATGTACCCGCAGTTGCGGCATCTCCAGAAGACTTTCCCGCCCTTCTTGAAGACAGTGCCCTCCTCTACGTTCTTGAGCAGTGCACGATATCGGTTCTCATGCCCTTTCTCGACGCTGGATATCAGTTTGAAGGTACTGGCGATTTCGGGGAATCCTTCGCCCTCGGCGATGCCTGCAAATCCCGGGTACAGCTTGGTGTTCTCGAACATTTCACCCTCGGCTGCAGCCTTGAGATTGGCCTTGGTGTCCCCGATAATTCCAGGCGGGAAGGCACCAGTAACCTCTAAGGGTTCTCCTCCCTCCAGGAGCTTGAAGAACACCTTTGCATGCTCCTTTTCGTTGTCGGCGGTGTCCAGGAATATTGCCGCTATCTGCTCATAGCCTTCATTCTTCGCCTGGGAGGCAAAATATGAGTATCTGTTCCTTGCCTGGGATTCCCCGGCAAAGGACAGCAGTACATTCTTCTCGGTCTTTGACCCTTTAAGGCTCTTCATTTTTTGAATCTCCTCGTACGTACATTGGTTTTCTGATGTTCATCTTAGTTTCTAAACGATCAATCTCAATTAAGCTCCAAGCCCTTCAGCCACGCGCCTGCCAAGCTCTTGGTCTGCCTTGGAAAGATTTTCAACCATGCGCAACTTAATCGGTTTATCCGCTTTTCTCAGCGAGTCGACGATGTTGTCCACCAGATGATCCTGATCGACCTTGCCAAGGGATCGGTAGCGTTCGCCAGGCCTGCTCGAAGTCATTGGTCAGGCAGATCTTCCGGCGAACTACATCTCCATCCAGATGGTAGCCTTACGGGTCCACGTTTGCCAAGGATTAGTGAATTTTGGTTGTCGGCAACGGGAACTCCCAGGTTCGTTGTAAGGTATTTATCTTTCATGATCTTCCTCAATTACGATTCAAAAACTTAGTATAGATATAGGACTTAGTTTTATTTAGAGATTCTGGTTCTATAATTTTTAAGTTCACCTGGATTCAGGTGTGGAGATCACGCTTATGCCTAAGCACTAAAAGGTGGGCTACGTGGCACTCAAAATAGATCCCATATGGGTTTGGAGGTCAGCATGTGTTGCCGCTGTAGCCACCATATCGGTTTCTCCGGAGTCTGCTAAAAGATGTTCGGGATTTAATGCTATCGATAGCCAAGTTATTGCTATCTTGTGTCAGAGTAGTCATCCTAATGCAGCGCAGGTAAAAAGGACATATATTTATCTGCGATGAAGCAGAAGTGGACCTTTGCTAATCATGACTGAGCCATTTGTCGATACTGAGACTGACAGGACCAAGTCAAGATGGGTTGCTGAAGCCTTGAAGGATTTCGGCCGCCCCAGGACTACGGTAAGAGCGCTTTTCTACTTTGCGATGCGCAGAGGAGTATCTGATTATCCCATCTGCGGCAAACTAGTGGGAGAGATCAGGATCTGTAGGCCATATACAGAAGGCGACGGAGAACGCCTTCCCAAATGGGTCAGCAGGGCCAGGAAACTTGGATTCATACCCGAAGACGCTATCCTCGATGAGATCCCGGGAGAGCAGGTATTTCTTCCGGAAACGTCTTCTAAAGACACAACAAAACCACGAATGGAAGTATGGATAAACAAGTCCGCGTTGAACCAGCTTATCCTTCCTGCCTGCACTAAGCACAAGGCAACCTTGGTCTCAGTTAGCAGCAAGCCATACAGAGAAGCTGTAGAAATCCTCTGCCAACGATCGGATCGACCAACCATAATCGTATGCCTTTCTGACCTAAGCATCAGCAGCTTCTTATTCTGTCGGGATCTGGCAAGAGCTATTGCTGAGGCAAAATCCGCTGAGGGGAAAGACATAAGGGTAAAGCACATTGGCCTGACTCCTAAACAGGTCTTTGACCTCAAGATACCCATGGTCCAGGGAGAACAAGGAGCTAAGGAGTATCGAAAGATGTACGAAACGTACATAACGCCCTATGGCTTTAGCCGGAAGAGAATGGCTGAACTCGATGCTCTGGAAGCCTATTATCCTGGCGGATTGGCGGGATTCGTGAAAGAGGCACTTTCCAGATACGAGGACACTTCAAAGCTAGATGAAGAGACCTGGCTTCTGGATCTTAAGAACGACGTTTACCGGACGAGTCAAACGTCGATTCCATCGAGATCGACCAGCTGACGTGATCCAGAGGGTCCTATTTATGCCTTGAATTACTTGCAGCTAATTCTCCTAATTGGCTTTTGCACAACTGCACTACCGTACTACCTGCTCGATCAGCACTTCGTCCATCATGAAGCTCTGGTCCACTGCGGATAGAAGTTCATCGTGTATCGAGCTTGGTGAATAGTACAGCTCCACCAGGACTCCTAGGTCTTTCGCCGCCTCGATCGCTGGAACGAAATCGCTATCTCCTGTCACCATCACCGCTTTGCTTATCGACCTGATGCTGCTCAATCTTACCAGATCAACCGCCAGAGCTATGTCAACCCTCTTCTGTATGTACTCCCCGGCGACGCACCCCAACCTTCCCAGCTTCACCTCGAACCTGGGAAGCTTCTTGAGGGTGTAGACGAACTTGTCCATGGATGAAAACCTTCTGCGCTCATCTTCCGTCGGAGGACAGCTCTGATAGGGCATACAGGTATAATAGTACGTCCTGAGACGCTCATAGTCGCCACATAGTATATCAGAAAATTTGGCTAGGTCTATCTTGGGCTTGCCAAAATCGATATCCAAGATCTTTGTAAGATACGCACCATCTATGAATACAGCCGCACGATTTTGTGTTATATTTATCACCTTTAGGTATTATTGACTGCCGTCCCCGAGAACGGCAGCGGGCCATTACGAGTTTAACGGGAGTACTGTTCTATATCTAACTTGCGATAGGCAGGCAGTGTAACGATTTTTCTGTACTTTGATAATAAGAATGATTATCGGCCCTGTATCCTATCCAATCTTGAGAAAAGGAGGACACAGGACCATGATACCCATAGCACTCTTGGAAGATTACCTTATCGATCAGGAAGATGGACTAAAGAAGCTTCTGACCTGGTTCTTGAACCTTGTAATGCAGCTAGAAGCGGCGCAACAGGCAGATGCAGAACCGTATCAGAGAGTCGAATCCCGAAAGGCACATAGGAATGGCTACAAGGAAAGATCTCTGAAGACGCGAGTTGGAGAGCTCCGACTCAAGAAACCTCAATTCCGTGAAATTTCCTTCGAAACCAAGGTGTTCGACAGATTTTCGCGCGTAGAGAAGGCTTTGGTCAACGCTGTACTCGAATCGTATCTCCAGGGGGTTTCAACCAGGAGAATCCAAGATATTGTCTCTCGATTTGGCATCGAGAATTTATCTGCCTCTAGCGTTTCCAGGATATCCAAAGAGCTTGACGAGAAGGTAGAAGAATTCCTGAAGAAACCTATCGAACGTCCTATTCCTTATCTTTATGTAGATGCAAGCTACTTCAAAGTAAGAACAGAATCAAGATATGTTACCAAAGCTTTCATGATCGTCACAGGTGTTAGAGATGACGGTTATCGCGAGATACTTGGCGCAAGAATAGCTGACAGTGAAGATGAACTCTTCTGGTCGGGATTATTTCAAGATCTGGCGGATCGTGGGTTGTCCGGAGTAAAGCTCGTGATATCAGATGGTCATAAGGGAATCCAGAAAGCGGTTGAGAAATCATTTCTTGGTGCTTCATGGCAAATGTGTCACGTTCACTTTTCAAGAGCGGTCTTGAGAAACGTTGCCAAGAAGTATCATAAGGAGATCGCCGATAAGATCAAGATCGCTCTGGAAGACGAAATCAAGATACAGGACTTAGCGAAAGAATTGAGGGAAAGAGGTTATGCGAAATCTGCTGACACTATCGACCGCTTCAGATTCAGTCTGTGGAATTACAGGGCATTCCCCAGAGGTCACTGGAGAAGGATTCGGACTACAAACGGGCTGGAGAGGATCAACAAGGAGCTGAAAAGAAGATCCAGGGTAGTCGGTGCCTTCCCAAGTGAGAGCTCGTTCATGAGGTTAGGGGTTTCGATCCTCATCGATATCAACGAAGAATGGCTGACCGCTAAAAAGTATTTATCTATGGATGCTGATTGAGTATGTTGGGATACAGGGCAACTCCAAATTACAGAAATCTCGGCACACTACCATAGGCATGAATTTGAACTTCTTTTTCAATTACGGGATAATGTATGTTTTGTATATAAAATTTAACACGGGTTAACGTTCGTAAGGTATAAAATAATGACCGTGCTCAAGAGATTGCCTGTCAAGAAGAGATGCTGAACTCCATGAAAATAATTTATAGCACTAAATATGAGGAGCGCTACCCTACTAACCCTGTGGAGAATCCTGAAAGGGTGAGGCTTCCTGCTATGGAACTAAAAAAGGCAGGCTATGAGTTCGTAGAGCCGAGCGCTGCAAGCGACGAGGACGTGGCCAGGGTTCACGGTAGAGAGCACATGGAGAGAGTGAAGCACATGGGATTGTACGAGGCCGCCACACTGGCTGCGGGAGGAGCTATCACGGCTGCGGAGCTAGCTATGCAGGGCGAGCCGACGTTTGCCCTGATAAGGCCACCAGGTCATCATGCGTCGGCTAATCGGGCTTGGGGATTATGCTTCTTCAACAATATGGCGATGGCAGTTCAAAAGATCAGACCCTTGACCGAAAGGATACTGATAATCGACATCGATCTGCACTTCGGAGACGGAACAGTAAGCATCTTCCGTGGAGATGAAAATGTGAAGATCGTCAATCCCGGGTCAGTAGATCCGGAGTTTAACTACTTGAGCTTGAACAATAGCGGTTATATCAATCAAGTGGAGGAGGCTTTCGAGAGCTTTGATTATGATATCGTAAGCGTCTCGGCAGGCTTCGATACATATATCGAGGATTGGGGCAAGCTTCTTTACACTGAGGACTATAAAAGGATCGGCCAGGTGATCAAGAAAGGCTCTATGAGCTGCGGAGGAAGACGATTTGCCATTCTTGAAGGAGGATATCATCAGGATCTAAGATACAATATAAAAGAATTTGTAGATGGATTCGCCTGATCATTCAATAAAGACGGAAGTGTTAAGTTGAAAAATATTAACGTTGTCCTATTCATGGACTGCTAATGCAATGATTTTTGAAATCCTCAAGAAATAATGAAAAGGGCAACGGTCCCAAAAAAAACCATAAATGCCCAGGATCTGACACTGGGCATGCTTTTCATGCAGCTACGATTTCTTTCTATTTTGCATTTCGCCGCATGGCGGATTTAAAGCCCTTTTGATCGCACAGCGACAATCCGTTTGCACCCAATTTCCTCCATCACCATTATCAATATAGGCCAGAGGAGCATAGTGGTGAACAATTCCATGAGGGGGAAAAGGCCTCGGAGCGCCTTGGGCATCCTTCGGCCATTCCACATCCCCCGTGGCTGTGCGCGCAGGGACCAGCCAGTAGTCGCCTGTTTGATAGCTGTAAACCGTATCTAGTTTTTGGAACCAAACCTGGACCCCGTCTTCCAGAGTTAGCCAGTTACCCTCCTCTACATAGAGAGCACCATCATCATCCGCCAGTTCAGGCTCGTCCTGCACAGTCGGGTCGCCTTTTTTGTGGTCCCAGCGACGCAGCAGCGGATGATTTTGGCTACCTTCCGAATAATCAGGCAATTTTGTGCTGTCTTGCAGCCTTAGAGTCACCGTCATCTCAGTCGTGTCCACTGTGTCGACCTGAGCCAGAATCCTGGTTCCAGCCAGTGGAGAGGGCCTGGATTGGATCAGCAGTGTATAGTCGTCATCAACCACCTCTACCCAGTCGTCCTTCTCCAGGCTCAGCCTGTCGTCTCTCCCCAGGTGCTCCAGCACTAACGTATTGCCTGCTTTAGAAATGATAGGGAAGGTTACTGTGCCGTTATCGCGAGACCACTTGAATGTGGCAGCATCGAATTTATTCGATCCACCATCCTTTAGAGCAAGTCCGCCTCTATGTATCTCCACCCGGTAGAGCTGATTCTCCTCTCCCCTGTAGCTTGACTCGGGAGCGGTTATGCAGGGTTCAGTCGGCGCCGCATCGGTCTCCTTTGCCCGGGCTTTGAGACATCCCCGATTAGCCTTTTGTAGCAGATTCTCCACAATCTCGCTCCAGTTTCCCTCGATGGCGTTGCAAGATATTTCTGTATCTCCCACATATTTTCTCCAATCGTCACCTGATTTCAGCGCCTTAACCTGCCACACCACCTTGGATCTGCTCGCCGTATCCGCAACACCCAGAGCTTTCTCCCTTATGTAATCGTCCTCAATATAGCTGATATGGCGCTCCCAGACGTCCAGGTAGACCAGTAAGGGTAGATCGCCGGTTTGAGGGAAATCGTTCTCGCTAATATCACGGGGGTAGTCCGGTTGATTGTAATAATCCACCAACTCGTCCGCCCCATTTTCGCATATATTGTTGTCCGGTCCATTCTCGCATAGAATGCCGTCAACATAGTACCGACCACGGCTGATGTAGAAGCTCTTGGGCGAACTGGGTGAAGTCGTCGGAGTTATGCCGAATCCTCGCTCATCTGCATCCTCAGGTCCCGCAAAGGGTCCTATGAGGTCCTTTGCCAGCGTTTGTATGTAGTGCAACAATATATCCGTCTGCTCGTTCCAGTCTGCGTCCAGGCTGACCCTGCCCTGCTGCATCAGCACACGCATGAAGTGCTTGCTGGGGTCGAAGGTGTCGCGTGAAAAATCTCCTCTAAACTCGCCTTTCATGTTTCTCCTCCAAAGTTCACAAAGATGATGCCCACATCTGTCCCTGCCGGTGTGTACTCTTCAAGACGGGCGCGCAGGTTGGCCTCCCTCTGGGGCTGATAAAGGTCGTGAAAGGCCCCCATCTCAGACTGGTCGTCCGCGCCCCGTTTTATCTCCTTGGCACAGGAATCGGCCAGTTGGCAGTAGTCATGTATGCCATAATGAATGCTATTGAACTGGGGTATAACTCGGTCACTCTCGCCATGCCTTGCCGCTTTTATCTCTTCATTAAGCTCGTCATCGGACAGCATTGACAGTGCCGTGCCTGACTCTTTGGCAGCAATGCGTATCTCCTCTTCTGCCGCCTGCTCCACAAGGTCTGGCTGGCAATGGTAACGACGAGGAGTCCTGGATTCCGGTGTGATGTAACAGAAGCGCATGCACCCTTTCTGTCGGCGGCACACTGTGACCTTGCCAAAGAATATGGAGTTCTCAGCCAGATCAATTGCGTGGACCTGGGTTTCTCCATAAATCGTGCTGCGTAAGAGGGTCAGCTTCGCAAAAGCCACAGGGCATCCCGATGCATCCAATGCTTTCTTTTCGATGTCCGTGGCATCCAGTATGCTGTCTTTGATACAAACAGAAAGCGGATCGGTTCGTACCTCATCCTGATTCACCAGGATAGATCCCAGGATGCTGCTTTCGATAACCAGACGGGCAGAAGTGTTGATCAGCCTCAAGCTTGGCGTAGCGCCTTTTTGCGTCTGATGATCGTCTTCCTGCATCCAGCCTGGCACCAGGGTAGAATGTCTGATCCTCACCTCCGCGAGCTCTCCCGTAACTTTGATGCCTCTCCCTGTGATAAGAAGCCCGTCGAGGGTTATATGACCCAGCCTTCCCTCTCCGCCAGTGCCTTCGATCTTTAAAGAATCCGACCGGTTTGTCTCCCAATTCAGGAGACGGATAACAGGCCTACTGCCATTGGCGGCGCGTAGCTCCAGCCGATCGCCTACCTCCAGAGTGATCTTGATCTGCTCCACATAAGCACCACTGTCCTCGATCTCTATGATTGCATCGCGCTTTTTCTCTTCTTTAATTTTATCACTATTCCATTGAGATATAGCATCGCTTATCCTGTGGAAACTCTCATTCGGGCCCACTCGATAGACCTCTTGCTCGAGTCTCTGCTTGAGCTTTCTCGGATACTCTCCACCCCCCATGTCGGAGCTGAACCCGTAGTGATAAGATACCCAGATCGCGACATCAGAATTTTTAAGGGAATAAGAACTGGATAAGGCGATCCGTCCCAGCTCCGGATCCACAGCCAGATCATCGTTCTTGGGCACATAAGACCAATCGCTGAGGTCCGCCGCTACTATGTTCTCTACGGGGACCGGTTGGCTCAGGTCGCTGCGCCAGATGCAAAGGCTTTTGCCCTCTCCATAGAAGTCCTCCGGTCGCTCCTCAAAGGCCCGGCGTCTGATGATTGTAGGAACGTTGGTCTCATCGGCAATGTGGGTGGGGTCCGGCTCCTCTGTGGGTTTGGTGAAGAGCTTGGTGTCCTTTCCCAGAACGCTGAAGGTAAAATGGTTCAGATCCCTATCTATGCAGTAGGCAGGGGCCTGTGTAACCGAGTAGGACTTCAGCCTCCATACATAGACCCCAACGCTGGGGATGTTGTACCTCCCGAGAGTGCGGTGAGAGTTTATGCGACGCACGTCCACAGTATGTGCAAGCTCGTCGAAGGGACCGTCCAGACGTTCCAGGGCGTCGCCCCGGCGCAGGTCCACAGTTTTGCCCCGTTTAAGGTGTTGGTGGTTGATATGCTGAGCCACTCGCAAGAGCCGGTAAAACTCCACTGCCCTTGCCGGCCAGCCGGCAACGCCCTGGGCCAGTTGTTCCAGCAGGGCCAGAGTGCCTTTCCTTCGCAGATAGCCAATGGTGTTGGCAACCTCCCTTCTGGGGAAGAGTATCTTGTTAAGACTCTGGCCACCAGGTTCGCCTGCCTCAGCGACAGGCCGATAGCCAACCAGGTCGCCGATATAGGGCACGGCCCAGTCCTGGCATGTCTCTATGAACCAGTTCTCATAGAGTCCGGTGATGTCGTCTTCCACGACATTCACCTGCTCTGAGATCACCTGCAATAGTGCCTTGAGGGGATAGCCCTGCTCTGCATCACGCTGGCGGTAAACAGCAGGAAGCAAATTGTAAAGACGGTCCTTGGATTGGCTCATGATTTCAACTCCGTGAGGATCAGGGTATCGGGAACATCAGGTGTGAGGTAGGCGATCTGGTCAGGCCTGAAAATGCCCCCCTCCTTGTCTGCTAGGTTCACTGCTATTCTTGGCTGGGGCCTTTCGCTATTGTTTTTTCCTAGCAGGGCATTAACCGCGGCCACGATCTCTTCCGGTGTCAGAATTCTCCTCACCACGCCGTCAAGTTTCTTTTCCGGAATTCCTGCGACGACGTCCACGTCCACATAGTCCACGCCCACAACGTTTTGAATGGTGCTGATCACCTCGCTCAAAAGGACGTCCTGGCCCAGCTCACGACGCTCGAAGCTGAAAGTATCCAGGAGAGTGGCCTTTATAATGGGCTCAACCTTGTCCCATAAGTAGTCGGGTTTTACGCGCACCTTGGCGCTTATGACCATGAGCAAGAGTTCTCTAACCTCTACGCGGATCTGCTGATGCGGATCTCCGTTTTTGTGCAATGCCGAGAGGAGGTTCAGGTACAGATCGGAATGGTAGTCGATGGGGATGTCTTCGGCGCCGACTATGGTGACGAAGACCACCTGTCTTCTTCCATCAGATAGCTTGGCAGCTCTGGCCTTTCCTATGCCTGCGAAGGTACGGGCAAAGTCAGCGTAGTCCTGCACCGAGACCAGTCGGTCTAGTGCCAGTACCGCTAAAGGCACATTGCGCCGTGCTTGATCTCTGTTCTCTCGATCAGCTCCGCCAGTGGCAGGCAGGGGATTGGTAACACCCTTCACTCCCAGTGGACGGGTCGCCAGAAGGCTGATCTGTCCTGCTTTGGCGTTGCCGGGCTTGCCTATGCCTGATCGATAGATGGCCTTGACGTTCTCGACTCCTGTGGGCAAGCGAGATCCATGCTCGCCATTGCCAAAGACTACTGTAGTCTTGCTATCGTCGTCCGTAGTAGTGATGTAGTTGCGGTCGACCGGTTCAAGTCCGGCAAGGCTGTCTATCTCATGCCATAGAACATCGTCCACGCGCACCTTCAGAATGCTCTCCGCTCCCGCAGGCGTGGGAGCTGCCAGATAAGTCAAAGGAGGGTTTCGATTTAGTGTTGGTTAATGAAGCCTTAAATTCTTGCGTTAATATTTTCAATCTTTATAGTGGTTTTTTAGCATATTTCACCCCTAAATTGGCTTATTAGATTTCAATTTACCTTGTTGTTTCTAATTTTTGCGCTTTTTTAGAGAGCTTCCGCTAGGCTGTTTGTTTATGCACTAAATATTTCAACTGTTCCAGGTTGTAAACGACCGAATTCATCATGAATTTTACTCCAGCTCTTGCGACAGTTGTTACATAAACATGTGCTCCCTTATGCCCCCGCTTCATAACAGCGAAGCATCTTTCGATGTGCGATCGCGTTTTACTGATTCTCTTATTCCTCAGAAGATCTATGATTCCAAGCTTGTGACCTCTTGTAGCTTTTTTCATGGCTGCATCATATCCTCGAGTTTTTGCACCATCATATCCCTTATCGGCGTAACGTGGTAGCCCTTCAATTCCAAGATCTACCTGACTATCGTGTACAGAAGCAGTTGTAGTCTCAAAATATCTGATAAGGTGGTAATTGGTATCGATTGAGATATGACCTTTATATCCGAAAAAGGATTTGACACCCTTTTTTGCCCAACTTCCCTCATTTATTGGCTCTTCTTCGAGTCTCTGTGGTTTGGCCTTGTCATCAATAATATTATTTGAAATACCAATTAGCTCTTTATCAAACTCCTGATTCAGGCTCGTACTGGTGGCTTCGGAATCTTGACCTTCCTTTTTGTCCCCGCCTTGCTCGTCTTTCTTGTTCCTCTTCCGACCTGGGTCCGAAGTTATGAAGGTTGCATCCTGGATAGTGCCATTCTTTACAGTAAACCCCATCTCATCGAGCTGCCTTTGAAGCTCATTCCAAAGATCATCGTATACGTCGCACTTAATCAAACGTTCACGGAATAGCCAAACTGTGCTGAAATCAGGAATTACTTCAGTGGTGCCAAGGAAAATACGAAAAGAGATCCTATCCGCAACCTGTCGCTCCAGTTCTGGATCTGTTAGACCAAACCAATGCTGAATTACGAGAGCTTTCACCATAATCACGATGTCAATGTTCGGACGACCTCCGCGGCTAGTTTTATTTTTGGTATGTGTTTAGCTGCCCAAGAATCGATCGATAGATGCTGTTTTTGGTTCAGTGAGTATAATATATAGGCAGTGTAACGAATTTTCTGTACTTTGATAATAAGAATGATTATCGGCCCTGTATCCGATCCAATCTTGGGAAAAGGAGGACACAGGACCATGATACCAATAGAATTCTTGGAAGATTACCTTATCGATCAAGAGGATGGACTAAAGAAGCTTTTGACCTGGTTCTTGAATCTCGTAATGCAACTTGAAGCGATGGAGCAAATAGATGCAGAACCATATCAACGAGTTGATTCCAGAAAGGCCCATAGAAATGGCTACAAAGATAGATCTCTGAAGACGCGAGTTGGCGAACTCAAGCTCAAGAAACCGCAATTCCGTGAAATATCCTTTGAGACTAAAGTCTTTGACAGGTATTCGCGAGTGGAGAAGGCTCTGATCAATGCCGTGATTGAATCATATCTGCAGGGAGTATCAACCAGAAGAGTCCAGGATATCGTTTCTCGATTAGGTGTTGAAGATCTGTCTGCCTCTAGCGTATCAAGGATATCCAGAGAGCTTGATGGAAGGGTGGAGGAATTCCTTAAGAGACCTATCGAACACTCAATTCCTTATCTTTTTGTTGATGCGAGTTACTTCAAGGTCAGAACTGATTCAAGATACATCACCAAGGCTTTTCTGGTTGTTACAGCCGTCCGTGATGACGGCTATCGAGAGATACTGGGTGCAAGAATAGCCGATGGAGAAGATGAACTCTTTTGGACTGGACTTTTTGATGATCTGAAGGACCGAGGGTTATCTGGAGTAAAGCTTGTTGTGTCAGATGGTCATAAGGGAATCCAGAAAGCAGTAGAGAAATCCTTTCTGGGTGCTTCATGGCAGATGTGTCACGTACATTTCATACGGGCTGTCTTAAGGAATGTAGCCAAGAAATATCATAAGGAGATTGCGGATAAGATCAAAATAGCTCTAGAAAGTGAAACTGAGATGCAGCAACTGTGCCTCGATCTGGAAAGCAGAGGCTATTCTAAATCTGCGGGTACCATTGAGCATTTCCGATTCAGCTTATGGAATTTCAGGTCATTCCCCAGAAATCACTGGAGAAGAATAAGGACTACGAACGGACTTGAAAGGACCAACAAGGAGCTGAAGAGAAGAACAAGAGTTGTAGGAGCATTTCCCAGCGACCAGTCCTTTATGAGGCTAGGTGCATCAATTCTGATAGATATCAATGAAGAGTGGATGACAACTAAAAAGTATTTATCTATGGATACGGATTGAATATGTGTGGGATAACAGGGCTGTCCAAATTACAGAAATTTCGGCACACTACCAATATATATTAATCTGAATTTAATCAGAAACAGATATCAACTGACGTATTGGTCCTTAAAACGATCCCTAGCAATTAGCGACACTGAAGTAGTAAAATTGGCTCATAGATACTGATTATGGTGAGCTAAACACATACAAGTACAGAAATCTCGCGATGAATGAGCTTTTAATCAATCGAACTAAGCCACTTAACCTCTCACTCGACTTTTTCTCTCTGATCAACCTCCAGTGGATCATCAAAAGCGTAGAAAGCTCTCTAGGATGCTTCTTAGCTATCTCCGCCAGCTCCTTCCATGCTTAGCTGCCTCGAATCCATTAGCTTTAGATTGATCGCTTGCTGCCTTCACACCTACGGGTCGCTGTCACATTTGGGATAGTAAGTTGTTTGGCCATTCTGCGGAAGAGGATAAGCTTTCGCAATAAGCTTTTTCATAGCTCTCAGCCCTTTAACGCATTATTGCACCACTACGTCTGCACTACCTCAGTTACGACAGCACCCGTTATCTGTTTCAAGGATTGTATATAGACTATATAGGAAGATTCTAAATGGATTCGGGAATCAAGGCCACATGCGAATAGTACCGGATTGGTCAAGGAATTGTTATAGGTTATTGTTAGGAAGGAGATCAGCATTGAGCTTCAAGATTGAATCCAAGAACCTAAACCTCTGGTACGGCGAGAAGCAAGCCTTGAAAAATATAAACCTGGGCGTCCTTGAGAACAAGATCACAGCACTGATCGGGCCATCCGGCTGCGGCAAGTCGACTTACATACGATGCCTAAACAGGATGAACGATCTGATTGGTAATGTAAGAATCGAAGGAGATGTGCTGTACGAAGGCACGAACATCTATAGCAAAGATGTTGATGTTGTGGAGATCCGAAAGAGAATAGGAATGGTTTTTCAGAAGCCCAACCCATTTCCTATGTCCATATTCGATAACATTGCTTATGGACCCAGAATCCACGGTGCAAAAGACATCGCTAAGATAGTGGAAAGAAGCCTGAAGGATGCTGCCCTATGGGATGAAGTGAGCGATAGAATGGATATGCCTGCATTGGGACTATCCGGAGGCCAGCAGCAGAGGCTGTGTATAGCTCGAACCCTGGCTATGAGGCCGGATGTGATACTCTTTGATGAACCTTGCAGCGCCCTTGATCCTATCTCTACAAGCAAAATTGAGAGCCTGATGGATAAGCTCAAAAAGAAGTACACCCAGATCATTGTGACCCACAATATGCAGCAGGCGGCGAGGATCTCCGATTACACGGCCTATTTTCTCCTCGGCGAACTGATTGAGGTAGGGGAGACTAAGCGCCTGTTTGAGGCGCCAAAAGAGAAGAGCACTGAAGATTACATAACGGGAAGATTCGGTTGAGAATATCGAATTTCATTAGTTAACGAAGGGGAGGGTGGAGATTAGTCCGCACAGAGAGAAGTATCATAGGCAGCTTGATGATCTGAAGATCTTAACGGAGAGTCTGGCTGATCAGGTCAGCGCTGCAATAGAGCAATCGATAAGGTCCTTGGAAGAGTCGAACTTGGATCTGGCCATAGAAGTGATTCAAGGGGATCAGTTGGTTGACGAGCTTAACCAGAAGATCGAGATGATGTGCACGGAGCTTCTCGCCCTTCAACAGCCCATGGCAAAGGATCTTAGGATGATAGTTGGCATACTGAAGATCGGGATAGACCTCGAAAGGATTGGGGATCTGGCGGTGGATGTGGCCAGAGCTACAATTCAGCTCAGGGACATGGCCCGTATGAACAATCTGAAGTACATACCTCGTATGGCAGATATCGCTAGAAAGATGCTGGATTCGGCGATTGAAGCCCTCAGAAATGACGATGCGGATATGGCTAGAGAGACGACCAAGTGGGACTATGAAATAGATGAGATGCACGTTAAGGCCAGAGACGAGCTGCTTAAGACCTTAATCGAAAATCCGAAATTCATTAATGAAGCCACACCTCTCCTGATGGTCAACAGGCAAATTGAGCGGATTGGAGATCACATATGCAACATTTGTGAGGCCATTATATACATAGTAGAAGCAAAGAGAGAGCATCTGAATTAGATGATCATGGACACAGAAAAGTACAGGGGACCGGCAAAGTCTACCTTCATAATCTCCCTCCCTAAGAACTTGGCCGACAAAGAATAGAGTCCAAAGCTAGCTCGATAATATGCATCACTATCGTGAATAATGTATAAGTCCTCTTGGTTCTGTCCACCTAGAGCTATTACCTGATCCATTCTTTTTTTCATGGTATTATGCCGGTTTGCTACATGTTCCTACTGTATCTGGCGCAGGATTTGCAGCAGCTAAGGCAATTGATGTACAAAAAAAAGAATGAGTTGCATTTTGGTCGCCACAGTGAATGTCACGGCCATCAAGCCCGCTAGAACCGAAAAACAGCGGTGAGAATAAATCAGGCGGATCATCTTGAAGGAAAAAAGTGGTCACAGGGGCGATACAGATATAGAAATCTGTCTCGTCTATTGTCTCACCTCATTAATATAACAAGAGTTATTACTATTTCAACTTCATCCTCATCCCTCGAGACAATATTCTATTGGCCCTAAACCCAATAATATAGTATATTTGCGCAACATGAATATAATCCATCGATCATTTATTGTCTGGAGACCTCCATCATCTCCAAATAGAGGCAAGCATCATCTCGGCATCACTCACAAGGGAAGCTCTCTCGGCTTGCCTCTTGTATCATAATTATCAGCCGATATGAGGAGTTTGTTCGGGTCATCCCATGCCTAATTTAATCCGAGCTTTCTTGGCCAGCATCACGATGCGCATTGTCCCCTGAATCTAAATTTAGATAAGTTATGAGATAGAACAATAAGCTACCTTGCAGCCCCGTAAACAGGTCTTAGCCTCTCTGAAGCTCAAGAGACCTCAGACATGCTAAAGCTTCTCTGAAGACAAAAGCTCCATAGTCAGGATCTATTTTTAGTCTGTCCATCCTGAGGAGACCTAGACTCATGAAGAAGGGCAGGGTCGTAGTGATCCTTTTAAACTCCGAGAGATCTCGGCTGTACTGCCAGAGGAAGTGGCCAATGTAGGGTTCAGCCCTGTTTCCATCTTTTTTATGTAAGGCGAAATAATGCTTGAGTTCAGCTGCCATTACCCCCAGGTCGTGGACTGGGTTGGCATATAGCCTGGCGCTCTCGAAATCCAGGGCATAAACCTTCTCGCCATTAAACACATAATTTACAGGATTGGCATCATGGTGGATCATACAGCCAGTTGACCGGTCTAATAGTGTGCTATACCACCAGTCCCCAAGTAGTTGATTAAAGGTCTCTCTGAGTTCCTCATTCAAATGTAGCTGGTCCAGGGTTTGATGGAATTTGTAGAAATCTCCCTCTTTATGATAATGCGACTGAGTACTGTCATGAAGCCTTCTCAGTAAACGGGCTACGGCAGTTAATCTATCGTACAGTTCAATCTCGCTTTTCATGTACGCATAAAGGGGTCTGGCATGAATATATTCCGTGACCAGCACACAGCCAAACTGCTTTTTAGCTGCTAGAGGCTTAGAAACGTCTATGATCTTCTCAACCACTTGCAGGTTCTTGAACTCCCTTTTCATCGACTTCTCTGGATTGTAATTCTTCTTCCAACCTGTAGGTTCGGCATAGAACTTGCCAATTACGCTATAGTTCTCATCCTCAAACTCGTATCTGCAAACCGTGTGAGATGCCGGCCCTATTTTGTAGACTACTACGCGGCAGTTCTTGTTGCAAATCCTCTCTCCAAGAAGGTTGACCAACCAATCCCTGAAGACATCTCCGCGATTTAGCGTATTGACCCTATGTTCCCTAAGCATGTGCCTCCTAACTCCTGCAGCTACTTATAATTACAATCTTTTTCTAAATAAACTAATTGTCTGACATAGGAGAGTTTCGAAAAACTAATCAATCGAAATACTTATATACTATTAATACTATAATATAATGCATGAGGACTCTCATTGATTTTGCCATTCGAGCAGAATATGCTCGAGTAAAAGCCCTCGGAGATGATCTATCCGAGATCGGATCGTTGATCAATTGGGAGCGTTTCAGATTTTTGGAACCATTGATATACAAAAATAGTATGTGTTTAGCTGGTTAGCTTTGCCGTTAGCATTTGGAGACAATCCAGATCTTTCTGTCCCCAGGTTGCCAGCACCGTCATGATTCGCTCGTGAATCGATGTCCCTTTTTCATTGCGCAGCGTGCCCAAGATCTTTCTCAAAACGACATGGGGTCGCAACGCTCTCTCTGCTCTATTATTGGTCGGCTCTACGCCCGGATTAATGATAAACGTGAACCAGTAATTGAATCCGTTGCTAATTTTACCGATGAATTTTTGGATTATTTCTAGAGGATACTCTTTCATGATCCATTGCTTTAGCGCTTCTCGTGCCGAATGCCATAAATCCGCTCGGATTTCTGGTGGAGGATCACTTTCCAGAGCTTTAGTCAATGATTCATAAAGCGTTTTTAGCGCTTCATGCAACGGAATCGCTTCCTCGAACTTCTCGGCAAGGTCTTTCGATTCTCGAAGTAGATGGGCCCAACATCGTTGCAAGCGATTTGTGAATTTAGCATAAGGTTTCCACCCATCGCATACGATTATTCCCTTGAATCTCCGTGTCAGAACTTCCGTCAGAACCTTCATGCCTCGGCTCTTTCGAATCACGAAAAATGTCTCAGATTGTGTGGTAAATGTCCAGATCCAGTGTTTTTCTCCCTGGACGTGGATTGACGTTTCGTCTACGTAGAGAATCGGAGCATCTCGAATTTTGTTTAAAATCGCATCGTATTCAGATCTAACGGCATCAGCAGCGCGCCGGGTTAAATCAAGTATCGTAGCAGGACTTATTTTCAGCCCATACAGTCTCTTCAGAGCGTCTCGGATTTTTCTGTGAGGCAGTCTATCTTCGTATCTGAATAGTGTCGCCAGTGAGATTATGTTTTTACCAAATTTACCTTCGTGTGGGCAGTCAGAATTGCCTGCAACAACTTCTTTTTGGCAGCAGGGACATCTGTAATGCGCGATTTTGTATTCAGTGACGGTGATAGGTTGAGGTTCCGGAATTTCTTCAATAATCTTCGAATCAATTCGAAAAGGAAGGCCAAGTTCTGCTCCGCAATCTGGGCACAGATCCATTGTAACTTCCACTTGCTTATCTGGAGTCGCATAAGGTCTCGCTAAACCTTTGTGCCCACTCTTTTGACCGGGATTTCCCTTGAGGTTCTTATCCTGACTTATTCTTTGATTCCGCCCTCGTCTTAGACTTGGTGGAGTATGTGCATTCTCATATTGAACTAGTCGAGCCTCAAGTTCTCGTATTTTTGCCTTAAGCAACTCATTCTCACGCTTTAAAAGCTCATTCTGTTCCCGAAGTTGCTTATTGATCTCTCCTTCGTCCATAATCCCATTTGAGGATTATTATCATTATATTATTTAATTTTTCTGGTCAAAATGGGTTAGGCAATTTTGGATTAATTCACGTGGGAGCTAAACACATACGATATTTCTTAACTGCTCCCTTGTCAGTTCCTTGATCCCGGCCTGGTAGATAGACTTGCTCACAACGACGATTCGTCCTTCTAACCCAATATTAAATTGCTTGAAATTGTCGCCGTATTCTTTTTTCTCATCCTTCGTAACTTCTCTGGAGGTCAATGCTATGTCTGATATGTTCTCAGCGATGGCAGCTATACATTCGCTATTGCTACCACCATTAAGATTCACCCTGCAACCGTTGCGTTGAGAATTGAATGCCTTGGCTTCTGCATCCGCGATGGGAAAGATTGCTGCAGATCCTGCAACTGTAATGGTTTCATTATCATAAAGCCCTAAACTCTTCAGCTTCAACTTTCCCCAATCTGTCTCCCACCACCCGAAATGATGTTCGCAGCTACTGCACGAGTCGCTATAACTGCTTTCTGCCTCAAACACATCTTTGAATTCCCTGTCAAAATGCTTATAATCGTCGCCTATTTTTATATATCCTGTATCGTTCCCATTAGCCTGGCTCTGACTTAAATCTATGAATATAGTTTCATTTAGGGGGGTCTTTACCTTTACCCAGGCGTGAGAACAGTTCATGCCCGGGAATTTATCAGCAGCAACTATAGACGCATTGATGCCATGCCTTCTTAGAAGCCATTCTGCAAATGCAGCCTTTTCGCCGCAATCGGATTCTTTCGAAGCATTAAAGAACCCGCCTCCAAGTATTTCGGTTATATCAGTCCAATAATATTCCTTGAATGCATATTTACTTTTTTTATAATATGTGTCTACAGAAAAAATGTGTTTAAAATCATTTTGATCAAATATATTTATAGGGACTTTTGGAATTCTAGGGGGTATGATTGTCATATTTTTAATGGAATTCTTGCTCTTCCCAATAGCAAGGCTGTTATTTTTTTCTTCGATATTCGATAAGGCTCCTCCGGAAGAAGTTACGAGGCTATCATTTTCGGGTCCCAATTTATTCGTGTGGCCTGCAAATGATCCGATAAGAACACCAATGGTAAGTGAGGTTATAACAATTGCGCATAATACAACATCTGATAATAAATATGAGCGCATCTTTTACTCATCCAATTATGTTTATTCGCGTATATTTATATAATATCATTCGAGAACGAGGAGTCAGGATTAATTTCAATCTGCCCAAAGCCTCATTAACATGTCATATGCACCCATCATGAAGAAATTACTTTTATGGGAAAGCTGTTCAGCAAACTACTTTGAGGATGGATTTGGGCTTTCCCCCAAAAAGTAGTGGTTGGCTCATGATATCAGCTTTTTGAAACTGATTACTATAGATTATTGATCATCCCTTGTTGTATATGGAAAATGGATATATCTAGTTGCCACGGATACATCTTTGGGCCATAGCTTCCTCAACCGGATCCCAAAAGAGGGATCTCAACTATCTTGTGAGCCTCTTATGTGGTGTCCCTCTCGCTTGGGAGTTCCATTCACGGGAGGATCTGACCAGAAATGCCGACCGAATAATTCTGATCCGAAGAAAGCCGAAAGCTACGGCGAAGCTTATTCAAAGGCTTATCTTAGAGCAGAAGAGTCAGACACCCTGGAATTCCGGACGGATCAAAATGACGGAGATAAAGGCATGCCTTGGGCCTAGAAGAGCAGTAAACCCCAAGTTCACTTTCCAGCCTCAGACGTGAGGACTGATTCGGTGGTGACCGATGAGAATGGTTGAACGAGAAGGATTTGTGGCCAAGAGAGTTCTGCCTGGATGTAAGATATACCATTGGGCTGAAGCATCTCATTAATGGGATTTTGAATAATGAGGGTATTTGTATGAACTCTTCATTTCAACGTTCCCTTCCAGAGGGTCTTGAGGTACTATACGAACTTGCTTTAGACCTTCGCTTGAATGAGCGTTGCGCCGCAGATTTGATCTGGAGGCGGTTGGATCCTGAGGCCTGGGAGCAAACCAATAATCCCTACATGATCCTGAAGAATATTTCAGAGGAGCGGTTGGAAGAAATCTCTCAAGATGAAGAGTTCAAGAAGGAACTTCAGTTATGGACGGAAAGCAGAAAAAAAAGCCAAGAGGAGATGTGCTGGTTCGATCGGCATGGCTACTGTTTCCAGATGGGGAAGATAGCTTATTTCAGCATGGAGTTCGGATTAAGCGAGGCGCTACCAATCTATTCCGGGGGCCTGGGAATACTTGCCGGAGACCACCTCAAGACTGCTAGTGACTTAGGAGTCCCACTGACAGGAATGGGGCTGTTATATCAACAAAGCTATTTCCATCAGGTTCTGGCCGATGATGGTTCACAGATAGATGCCTTCCCTTTTAACGATCCTTTAACGCTGCCCGTGGTTCCTGTGCTCAAGAATGATGGCAGCCGTCTGAGGGTCAAGCTTCTGCTTCCAGAAAGGGATCTATACCTCAGGGTCTGGAAAGCTCAGGTTGGAAGAGTTGACCTTTACCTCCTTGATTCTAACGACCCATTGAACAGCCTTTGGGATAGGGCTATCACTGCTAATCTCTACGATCCTGGAGAGGAACGACGGCTAATCCAGGAGATAGTCCTAGGTGCGGGAGGATGGTTAGCCCTACAGGCTATGGGCATAGAGGTTGATGTATGCCATATCAATGAGGGACATGCCTCATTTCTGGTGTTGGCCAGAGCTTATAGCTTCATGGTGAAACACAACGTTCCCTTCTCCGTGGCCCTTTGGGCAACCAGGGTCGGCAATGTTTTCTCTACTCATACTTCCGTTGGTTCCGGCTTTGATAGCTTTGATAAATCTCTAATCGATCGATATGCACGATGGACTGCGGAATCGGTTGGAATCACTGCGAAAGAACTGGTAAATTTAGGTAGGGTAGACCCCGAAGACGAGAACAGCCCATATGTCATGGCTCTTTTGGCCATGCGAGGATGTTCCCACGTCAACGGTGTAAGCCGCCTTCACGGAGAAGTGAGCCGACGGATCTTCCAGCCACTCTTCCCTCGATGGCCTCAAGCCGAGGTCCCTGTTGAGCACATCACCAATGGAGTGCATGTTTCATCCTGGGAATCTCCTGTGACAAAGAAAATATGGAGTCGTGCATGCGGTTATGAGCATAAAGATCTGACCGATGTTGAGAAAGTTCTGGAGATATCAAGATTAAGCGATGAAGCGCTTTGGAGCTTCCGGGCTGAAGAACGCAAGAGCCTGGTAGATTATATCAGGCGCAGATTGATCCGCCAACTTCAGGAGCATGGAGCTGATGCCGAAAAGATCCAGAAGGCCAATCACGTTCTCGACTCTAATGCCCTGACCATAGGATTCGCCCGGAGGTTTGCATCTTACAAGAGGCCTACTCTTCTGCTTCGTGATGCCGACAGGTTTGCCCGGATCCTGAAGGACCCAAAACGTCCAGTTCAATTCATAGTGGCAGGGAAAGCTCATCCCAGAGATGATGAAGGCAAGAGAATGGTCAAGGAAATGGCTCAGTTTGCCTCCCGGCCGGATCTCTTCGATAGAGTGGTCTTCCTGGAGGATTACGATATAGCCCTAGCTCAGAAGCTCTTGTCCGGAGTTGACCTGTTGATCAATGTTCCATGTCGTCCAATGGAGGCGTCAGGAACCAGTGGGATGAAGATCTTAGCAAATGGCGGGCTGAACCTTTCTGTCCTTGATGGCTGGTGGGCAGAGGCCTATGGTCCTGAAGTGGGCTGGAGCTTAGGAGATGGCCGTGATTACCTGGGTCCTCAACAGGATGAAAGCGACGCAGAGCAGCTCTACAGACTTCTGGAAGAACAAGTAGTTCCTGAGTTTTATACCCGCGACAGTGAAGGATATCCCAGTGCCTGGATTGCTCGTATCAGAGCCAGTATGTCAAAGCTTACACCAAAGTTCAGCAGCGATCGCATGATGCGCGAGTATGTTGAGAAGATTTACTTGACTGCATCCAAGACCTTCAGGAGCCGAGAAGCAGATGGTTGCAGGCTGGCCAAAGAACTGGACGTTTGGGCCAAAAGAATAGCTGAAAACTGGAGTAGCATGCGATTCTTGGGCACAAGTGTTTCCAGAGACGGTGAGAACTGGAAGTTTGAGGTTCAGGTCTACTTCGGTGAAATCGATCCAGGCATGGTTAAGGTGGAACTCTACGCTGATTCAATGGATGATAAAGGACCGATGAAAGTGGCCATGACCAAAGAGGCCCCCATACCAGGAGTGATCAATGGCTATCTATATAGGGCTCGGTTGCTTGCAGCGCGCCCTGCGGATCATTACACGCCTCGAATAGTTCCCTATCACCCGGATGCCCTCGTACCTTTAGAAGAGAGTCATATCCTATGGGAACATTGAGTTATCAGTCCGTCTTGGTTAAGCAAAGTCCTCTACGAAAGCCAGGAAGCTACGAGCCAAGAGATACCAGATCGCGAGACTGTGGCGAGAGTACGAGAGCTATTCGCGCTCATGAGGTGTGGATGAGACTGCACCAGAGATACAATAGGAACATGGTTGCAACAGGTCAAGAGGACTGCCTAAATCGATATCGCTCACGAATGAATCGCGGAAGGTAGAGATATGCAGCTGACTAGGATGGATTTAGGTCTCTCCCATAAAAGGAGTGTTGTGGTCGATGATATCAGCTTTTTGAAAATGATTACTATAGATCACTGATCGTCTCTTGTTGTATTTGGAAAATAAATAAATCCTATGTTGCCATTCGAAGCATTAGGCCATAACGTACCTCAAAGGACTCCACAAGACGGATCTCGACTGTCTCGCGAACGGCCACACAAGCCTTGGCCTCTTATGTGGCGTTCCTACAACTCTCAGAAACGCTTTTTGCCGTGGACGTTACCCTAACTATACGATACGACTTCCAAGAAACTTCTCGCTCTCCGTTGCAGTATAGTCCTTGTAGCTTTTAACAAAACTGCGAGTCTAGTCAGCAAAGAAGGTTCTTGCGACCGTCGTCGCATGATTGGCATCTGCAATTCTTGAATGAGGTGACGTTTGGTAACCCTACATCAAGTCGATCGATTATAGTTCCGAGTCGATCTTGAGTTCAAGGCTCCATAGTAGAGGAGATTCACCTTTCCTTTAGTCGCGCTGATCAGCTCTCAAAAGTTGATCACTAACTATTGCCTCCACGAGGACTCCCGGAAGAAACCATGATCAACATCTTGGGTATTGTCTGTCGGAACTGCAAAGCACAAGCGCCGATACCCGATGGATGTAGGTCTGCTCAATAAGCTGAAATATAGGACTAAAAGTCGGAAAGTAAAGTAAATAAGTCAATCTGGGATCTCTATTGTCTTGCTTTATTCTATTTGGACAATCGATATATTCAATATTAACAGTAAGCATCTCGGGCCAACCTGGTGGTCCCTCCAGTAAAAACGAGTTCAAAATGGGAAAGTACCATGTTCCTCTCAACGTCCAGGTCCAGATTTGGTACTTTCCTGAGGTCCTACTTCTGATACTTAGGTGCGAAATTCAAATTCATATCGAATATCCTTCGATTACACGTTCTCTGGGCAGTACAATGTAATCCTTTTTCGAGCAGTCCGCTTAAATCTCAACTCCTCTCCTAAAATGTCTGAACAATAGAGCAATTTCAGCCAATTAGGTAGTGTGCCGAGATTTCTGTAATTTGGAGTTGCCCTGTATCCCAACATACTCAATCAGCATCCATAGATAAATACTTTTTAGCGGTCAGCCATTCTTCGTTGATATCGATGAGGATCGAAACCCCTAACCTCATGAACGAGCTCTCACTTGGGAAGGCACCGACTACCCTGGATCTTCTTTTCAGCTCCTTGTTGATCCTCTCCAGCCCGTTTGTAGTCCGAATCCTTCTCCAGTGACCTCTGGGGAATGCCCTGTAATTCCACAGACTGAATCTGAAGCGGTCGATAGTGTCAGCAGATTTCGCATAACCTCTTTCCCTCAATTCTTTCGCTAAGTCCTGTATCTTGATTTCGTCTTCCAGAGCGATCTTGATCTTATCGGCGATCTCCTTATGATACTTCTTGGCAACGTTTCTCAAGACCGCTCTTGAAAAGTGAACGTGACACATTTGCCATGAAGCACCAAGAAATGATTTCTCAACCGCTTTCTGGATTCCCTTATGACCATCTGATATCACGAGCTTTACTCCGGACAACCCACGATCCGCCAGATCTTGAAATAATCCCGACCAGAAGAGTTCATCTTCACTGTCAGCTATTCTTGCGCCAAGTATCTCGCGATAACCGTCATCTCTAACACCTGTGACGATCATGAAAGCTTTGGTAACATATCTTGATTCTGTTCTTACTTTGAAGTAGCTTGCATCTACATAAAGATAAGGAATAGGACGTTCGATAGGTTTCTTCAGGAATTCTTCTACCTTCTCGTCAAGCTCTTTGGATATCCTGGAAACGCTAGAGGCAGATAAATTCTCGATGCCAAATCGAGAGACAATATCTTGGATTCTCCTGGTTGAAACCCCCTGGAGATACGATTCGAGTACAGCGTTGACCAAAGCCTTCTCTACGCGCGAAAATCTGTCGAACACCTTGGTTTCGAAGGAAATTTCACGGAATTGAGGTTTCTTGAGTCGGAGCTCTCCAACTCGCGTCTTCAGAGATCTTTCCTTGTAGCCATTCCTATGTGCCTTTCGGGATTCGACTCTCTGATACGGTTCTGCATCTGCCTGTTGCGCCGCTTCTAGCTGCATTACAAGGTTCAAGAACCAGGTCAGAAGCTTCTTTAGTCCATCTTCCTGATCGATAAGGTAATCTTCCAAGAGTGCTATGGGTATCATGGTCCTGTGTCCTCCTTTTCTCAAGATTGGATAGGATACAGGGCCGATAATCATTCTTATTATCAAAGTACAGAAAAATCGTTACACTGCCGCCAATTACTTAATTGACGCCTATGATCCGCATATATTCTATTTGGACAATCAATATATTCGACATTAACAGTAAGCATCTCGGGCCCAGTCCTGGGTGGTCCCTCCAGTAAAAACGAGTTTCCAGAACAAACCGGGAAAGTACCATGTCTCATCTCAACGCCCAGGTCCAGATGTGGTACTTTCCTGAGGTCCTTCTTATGATACCTTAGGTACGGAATTCATATCGAATATCCTTCAATTACACGCGCCCACTGCAGAACAATCCAATCTATATGTTAGGACAATAGAGCAATTTCAATCGGTTACTTAATTGACGGCTATGGTCCTTATATATTCTATCAAGGAAATTTTTATATTCTTATACATTATGACCTTCCTAGGGCCCTGTCTTATAATACCCTACAGGCAATTCCCCTCGGATGCCTAAAGAAACACCGCACCATTTCGGCCCTAGGTGCGGTGTCTCCTTATAATCGCTTGTCTTTTGAGGCGCTAAATCCAATTTCCTAAAATCTTCACAAACATTCACGGGCATGTACCAGTATTATTATGTTCTTTTAGTTTGCCTTTCGAAAATAAACTAACTTTGGGCCTTCAGTAGGGCACTTGATATTCAGCAGGAAGAAGAAAATCTGAATTGTGCTGAAAATCACTATCGTTTATCCCGGCTATATAGATCCTTTATAAGACTTGACAGCATATAATTAATTGAGAAAAGCTATATAAACTCAATTTCTGACCCAATCGAGGTATACATGCTCTCAGAAAGACAAGTAAGTACACTGAAACCAGGGGACGTCTTCAGAGACTGGCTGGTTGATGCTTTAGGTGATAGATTACACCACAAAAAATGCGACGTCCGGGTGTTCAAGATAGGCCCGGCATCTCACACAGTCTGCCGATACGAGTTCGTGGGCGAAGAGTGTGGCGTAGTAGCCAAGTTCTATGCTGAGCCTACTGGCTGGAAAAGGGATTACGATCCGGTCAAATCCATGGAGAGGGAATTCTGGACACTAAAAAAGGTTGAGCGAATCATAGACGTTCCGAGGCCGGTAGGAATGAGAAAGGACTTCTCTTGCGTTCTTGTAACCGAGTACGTACACGGCAAGCCTCTTTTCATGTATATGAGAACCGAGAACGGGCTTTATGATAAGCTGACAGCCATGGCCCACACGCAAAGAAAACTCCATGAAAATACAGTGTCAGAGTACCGCAAGCAGGATGAATTCGCCTATTCTCATAAAGTATTGGATCAGCTCAGGTTGGATCGAAAGACTCGATTAAAGTATGACCAGCTACTAGGAGACTGGTGGTATTCCACACTTCTGGATCAACCACACGGATGTATGATCCACAGCGACGCCAATCCAGTCAACTACGTATTTAATCAAAACAAGGTTTACGTTCTGGATTTGGAGAGCTCCTGGGAGCATGCCAACTTTGTCCACGATCTTGGAACAGTTGCAGCAGAGCTTAAACACTATTTTGCAATTCATAAGAATAACGCAGGAAGAGCAGAGCCCTATATAGGACATTTCTTGTGGAAGTACAGCAGGAATGAAGATGAGTTTAGGAGAATCACAAGAGCGTTGCCATTTTTTATGGCCTTGGGTCTTCTCAGAATGGCCAGACTTGGCATAGATCGCGATCATAACGCGTTCATCTTCAGAGAGGCCACTGCCTGTCTTAGTGTAATAAAGCTGCATCATTATCGCGATCTCTGAAGAAACCAAAGTTCTGTGGGATCTCAAGGCTACCATCTGTCATAATCAACGGCATAAATCCAGTCAACTGGTTTCAAGGTTAAAGATCTCATAACATTTTGGGCCGTGCCTCTGCTTAGTTGAAAACCTATTCGAAAATCTGCATTCGCTGAGTAAAACCACTAAGGTATGCGATCTGGGCTGCCAATCAAGGTTTCAGTGGAACGGATACACGACCACATTTTGAGATTAGCCCAATGGTATTTTCAGGTTTCTCCTCAAACATCAAAGCTCTCGAATAACATCTTGGTGAATCAGAAAAAAAGAGAAGGTTAGGGGAGTTATCACCCCCCCTATATTTTAGCTACTTAACTGGAACAGGGTTTCGATGGCCAGCAGGTCGTGCAGTCGAAGAATCCCTTCGCACTGTGAGCCTTCTGGTCTGTCAGGAACATATCGTTCCAGCCGGCAATGCCGCCAGGGGTGGTCATACAAGAACATGGCAGCCAGTCGTAGGTAGGCTTGTTCCTGCTGTAAGGTACCACAAGGGTCATGTTCTTCTCGACATGGTATGTCCCGAAGTAATCCTCATCGATTTCGACCGCGGGCTTAACCCATCCAGATCCTGCCTTTCTCCCTGCAGTCACAGGAGCGGTGTCTAACGTCGAGAATGGAACCTGGCTAACGGCATCGGCGCTTGCCTGCAACACGCCTATGTGTATCTTGCCTGCTCCTACATCCTCTTTTATCTTCATATTTGAGATAGCGTTGGCCGTGAAGAGCGGGTCGTAGGTGAAATCGGTAAAGTCCTTTACCAAGACGCTTAGATCTTTGTCGAGCTTGTGGGCGTACTCAACCTCGTTCTGCATCTCTGAGCCTGCAAGCCGGTTCTTTATCCAGGTCTTCTCCTTGATCAGTGAGTCGTAGTTCAGCGGATTGGTAGCATAGTAACCGGTACCAATTGCGATCCTTACCGGAGCGTATACCGCGTGAGTGGTTTCTTTGTACTGGATGCAATTCACACTATGGTCATTCCAGTCCGCGTTCCACAGATGGGACTGGTGGGATGAATTGTAGCTGGTCAGTACAGCCTCGTTGTCCAGAGAGCCGCTTCCATGTGCGTAATCCTTGAACTCTGCATTTCCCATCTTGGCGTACTTGTAGGTCATGTAGTAGCCGTTGCCCTGAACGCTTTGTTCAAAGGCGAAGCTCACGTTCTTGTCAACGACCTGATTCGCAAAAGTTATCGGATAATTAATCACATTACCTTTTGCGTCCTTGGTACCATATATCCCACCCACAAAATCATTTATGCTTTTCTGAGTTGGATCGGGCTGTGCTATATAGCTATTTGTTAATGCCGTCGCTGTTCCTAAGAAAACAATTAGGACAAACGCCGCTAACATAATACTTTTCATGTAATCCCTCCGGTTAATCGAGATTTTTTCTCACAAGGTCTTGGTGACCTTAAAAGCCAGGATAGCGATGCGGTTCCTGTCCTCCTAATTATTCCTGCATCTTTCATAACTATGCCTGCAGTCGTGAGCATGGGATTATTAAATAAATAAGCTATCTTTATAGAAAATAGTGACGATATAACACACAATAGATGAAAGTGCTGATAATATGAAACCGCAATCTACTGAATATCGTAGACAAAACATAGAAGGTCGTGGGTGAATATTGCTGAAAATCATTGCCCAAATCAGGTGCTAAGGGTCGATTTCCCGGTAAATATCCATTTGGACACTTGTTAGCGCTTTTCAGTAACTCACATACGCGACCACATAGAACATATACACGTAAATACTTCGATTACCGCTATCTATTTTATATCGAATAACCTTACATATTACCTGGATGTTCTTGCCCTTGGTGATAGCACGAGAAAACTAATAGCTGTATTATTAGTCTCCCTGATGCTGGGGACGATTGCCGCCTCATCGGCAGCAACAGAAGTCGTTGTTTCCGGATCCACAACCGTAGGACCACTGGGCGTTCTATGTGCTGATGCCTTCAATGCGAACCAAACACAATACCACGTTTCTGTCGCTCAGACTGGTACCGGTGCCGGCATAACTGCCCTTGCTCAGGGCCAGGCAGATGTTGCAATGGCCTCTCGAGAGGTAACTACAGATGAGAAGACCAAGTACGGCGACAAGTTCGTCGAGAATTTGATCGGTTACGACGGAATAGCCATATGCGTGAGCAAGCCAATTTATGACGCAGGCGTTAATGCTCTTACCATAGATCAGATCAAGAAGATATATGCAGGTAACACAACGAACTGGAAGGACCTGAAAGGCCCAGATGCACAGATCTACGCAATATCAAGGGAGCAGGGCTCCGGCACTCTGGCTAATTTCTTGACCGATGTAATGGGGGACGCTAACGCACGAACTCCCGGAGTTAAGACCTATGCAAGCGGCAACTCTGAAGTCAAGACTGCCATAACCGGAAGCGATAAGGCAATTGGATATCTCGGCTACAGCTATTCCCAGAGCGGAGCCCTTGGGGTAGTTACTCTCAATGGCATCAAGCTTACCGAGGCAACAGTAAAGGATAAGACTTATCCATTGGCTCGCAAACTCTACCTGGATACCTTTGGCGGCCTGCCTACAAAGGGCGCTAAGGCATTCATCGACTTTGTAAGCGGCCCTGAAGGACAGAAGATAGCCAAGGAAAATGGATACATAGCTCTGTAATGAGCTGGGCGATCCCTACAACTTTTTTTATTAAACTTATCTTATCCAGTATTTTTTAGCTATTCTGTCGGGCCATTTTTTTCATTGAATCAATTGAGAATATTCATAAAAATCAAGTTTCTATTACTAGCAACCATGGGTCTTCAAGCCCTATGGCTGGGAAGTATTGAACTAAAAGATGATGATTTTGGGTCTTCAAGCATGGCAATACATCCTCTATATAGATAATATAGACAAGGGTTTTAAGCGATGATGCAATTGGGCCATGTGTATGGATCTACCCAAGCCAGAAAGCATGGGGTTGCAGAGGAGGTACGGCGAGAAATTCGTTGAATCCGTACTGTTCATCTCCGCTATTACTTCGATAATTATCATGGTGATGATCTTCTACTTTTTGTTCCAGGAAGGGGTCAACGCATTTGCAAAAGTAGGGATAATAAATCTAATCATGGGCCAGACGTGGCACCCTCCATCCGATACATATGGTATGATGCCTTTGATCATAAATTCCCTCTTGATAACGTCGATGGCGCTTATTATAAACATCTGTATTGGTTTCCCCTTGGCTGTTTACTTGTCCGAGCTGGCAGGACCGAGGGAAAAGGATTTTCTGAAGCCGGCGATAGAGCTGCTTGCAGGAGTGCCTTCTATAGTCTACGGCTTTCTTGGAGTGATTATACTTGTTAAGTACTTGCAGGAGAGCTTCGACATGCTTACAGGGAGGTCCCTCCTCGCTGGTTCTATACTCTTGGGGATAATGTTCATTCCAAGCATGACTACCATATGCGAGGATGCACTAAGAGCAGTTCCAAGCGAATTCAAGGAAGGATCTATGGCTCTTGGAGCCAATAAATGGCAGACAATAAGGCACGTTACCATACCGGCCGCATCCTCCGGCATTACAGCAGCTGTTCTTCTCAACGTCGGCCAAATCATGGGTGAGACAATGGCAGTCCTTCTTGTTGTAGGAAATGTTCCCAGTTTACCCACCCCCGTGTTCAATATTTTTGATACGGGGGCTACATTTACATCGGTCATAGCGGGCGAGATGGGAGAGGTTGCCAGAGGTTCGTTGCATTTTCAAGCGCTATTTGCCGTCGGACTAGTTCTTTTGTTGGTCGTAACCATTCTAAACGTGGTGGCCGATCAAATTAGGGCCAGAATTCGGAAGAAGTTCGGAGGATATTGAAATGAGGATAAAACTCGCATATTCTCTCTCCTTCGCTGCAGCGGCCTTTCTCTTCATCTCTTCAGTGGCCTGCATAATTTTCCAGCCTGATCTGACATATCTCTCAATTCTTTGGGGAGTGGCCCTGGCAGGGTCTACACTGCTGATTGCCCTATCCGCTCTGACAAAGAGAAAATTGAATCTAGCTTCGAAAACTGGTGTTGTCCTTGCCTTAGACCTGTTCTTCATCATGGCCGTCTTTCTGTTGATATTCACAGGAACCATCAGCCCGAAGGTTGAAATAAGAACTCCTTTGGGTATTGGTGCGACCTTCGGATACAAGCTAATCCTGTCAGCCCTGGTTTTAGCAGCCAGCATTGTCGTCACTAAGGACACCATAAACTTGCTCTACGATTCTGGTAGTAAAAGCAGAGAGGCGTTAGTATTTCTTGCCATCCGGCTTACTGCAGTTATCTCCGTCCTTATCTTAGGCGGTATACTATTTATTATTATATACAAAGGCATATGGGCCCTGAGCTGGGAGTTCCTGACCGAGCCCCCTAGGAAGCTGGGGACCCAGGGAGGCATAAGTACGGCAATCTTAGGCTCCTTATGGATGATCCTAGGTGCCATGATTTTTTCTGCACCCCTGGGCATAGGAGCTGCAATCTATCTCAATGAATACTCAAAAAATTTGATTTTAAATCGCTTGATAACCATCGCTGTAAGCTGCATAAATGGGGTGCCTTCTGTTGTCTTCGGCCTTTTCGGCGTGGCTTTTCTGATTAACTTCCTGGGTATTTCTCTTCTTACGGGATCTATAATCCTGGGACTGATCAATATTCCAATAGTAATCCTCACCACTCAGGAGGCTCTCAAGAGCGTTCCAAACTCGCTGAGGGAAGGAAGCGTGGCCCTTGGGGCGACTAAATGGCAGACTATCAGGAAGGTCGTTCTACCTTCGTCTATGCCGGGAATTCTGACGGGGATTATTATAAGTGTTGCCAAAGCCTCGGGAGAAACAGCACCTATAATGTGGACAGCGGTGACCTTTACAGCTACTCCGGTACAGATGATCTACGGGGTGATTCCCAACGTATTCCAGCCTGTGAACAACCTGGATTATCATCTTCTTAACCTGATATATTTCCTTGGTGCTTGGGACGTTGAGAAAAATGCCTGGGGTACAGCCCTGGTGTTAGTGGGCCTGGTCCTGTTAACGAATATGCTTGCTATCGTAGTAAGAAACTACTATCGAAAGAAGATCTCGTGGTGAAAGAAGAATCGATTTAGAAACAAGCATCTGGTCGTCTTCTGTCGGTGCCAGAAAGAAAAAGCGGAAGGCTGGATGATCTCAAATCATGCATCCGTCTTCTTTGCTGATGGCAAGGGTCTGGGCTTTTATCTGTTTCATCTTCTCCTCTCCTGCTAGAACCTCGACTAACTTCAGGGCGAACTCCATGGCAGTGCCAGGAGACTGGCTCGTTATAAGATTGCCATCCACTACCACCCGATCTTCGGAGTATCGAGCGCAAACGGCCACTTTAGCTTTGCCCGACGGGCTGACAGTAGCCCTTTTGCCCTGCAGGATCCCAGCTTTTATGAGCACCGAAGGCGCACAGCAAATTGCAGCGATGCACTTGCCTGTTCTATTCATTCGCTTCACCATGTTTAAAACCCGATCATCCTTTTCTAGGTTGACGTAGCCTGGGAAGCCACCTGGCAAGACTAGGCCATCGAACTCGATTAGGTCTACCTTTTCCAGACTGACGTCTGGTTGCACTTTGACCTTATGAGCCCCCTCGATAAGACCATCCATCAGACCAGCGACCACAACCTCGATATCGGCCCTTCTCAAAATGTCGATTACGGTTATGGCCTCGATCTCCTCGAAGCCCTCGGCCAGCGGTATCAGAATCTTCATATTCTTATCCCATGAATGTCATTCTCTCAGTTTCTTATATCTCTTTCTAATGCCAATCTTTAAACCTGGTCTCTATTACATTCCTGGCTCGATTGCTGCTCTTCTATGTGGTCAATACTAACCTCTGATTGGTGTTCCCATTCCATCGATAGCTTACTCAGAGTTGGATAGCTGAATACTCATATCATCGGTATATGTGCAATGCGCAATCGCAAGTATACGAAGACTGCTCAACATTTCCCCATTTATCCGTCACAAGACCTTTCGAACATCTAGATGATGGCTGATTTCTTTATGTAGACCGTTCTGCGATTGAATTGACTCTCATTTAGTGGGTTTCTCGCTCATTCAACCTCAAAGTTCATGCCATTATTAAGTCTCACTTATTTGTTCAAAGAATTTCTATGAAATTTAGAATAATTTAATAATAAATAAAAGAGCAGATACTACATATATAATTTAATAATAAAATTAATTAAAAAAATATATATTATGCTAATATGATTATAAGTAATCATATATTATAATTTATAACTTTATCAAAAATAAATTTTTCTAAATCATAAATTAATTTTTATTATAATTTATTTTAAATTGAATTTTGCAATTATCTATACTTTCTTCTCTTTTGATGTGCTTATTTTTTTGATATAAAATCTACTATTTTATAAATAAAGTTTCTATGCGTAAACCATTGAGTTATCGATGCCAAATATTATTTATAAAAATTACATAATACCGCTTTCAATTCATTGATATTCCTATACTATATGTTACTGGGAATCATGCTAATATCAATTCTTCTTCAAGGAGCCATTTTACTACATGAAGTGGGGGCGTGGGCGACAATGAGCCTCTATTCTTATAGTATTTGGAAAATCCGAGCTAACAAAACCTGTTTTTCGGTCAACTGTAAAATAGGCATTCACATAGTCTATAAGTGTGTATTATTCTCAAGAGGATATTCTATCTCCGAGGCAACGGTAGACGAAAGTTGTTATTCTCATCACCAAGAAAATGGATGGCTACATAAGTACGCTAGCATAAATTTTAATTTAAACTTAATATTCTATAATTATTAAATAATTATTTAAAATAATGTATTAAATCAGAACATTTTACTTTATAGGGAATAAATTTTTGTACATAATTTTTAATTAATTAAATAGTAGGTTTGATCTGCAATCTTTCAAGAGCACTTCGTTAACATTTTCGATTTAGATGCTTCTCAATTCGTTCAATCCTCCTTTGTTCCACAATTTTCTGCTTTCTTTCTTTTTATAATTCATTATTTTCTTCCTATTTCTCGAAAGCTATCGCTAGGCTGATTTCTTGTTGACCAGGCCAAGTAGATTGTACAAGTTATATCCGATAGCATTGAACGTTATTTTGATAGCAGCTCTTTCAACCGTTGTTACCATAACATGTCCTGCTCTGAAAACTATTTTCATAACGCTAAAGCATCTTTCTACCGGAGATCGCTTCCTGCTAATTCTCTTGTTTCGCAATTCATCAAAACCGCTAAGCTGACGCCCTCTTGCAGCTCTTTTCATTGATGCATCATATCCTTTGGTTTTTGCACCATGGTACCCTTTGTCTCCATATCGGACCTCTCCTTCATTTGCCAAATCCACCTGGCTGTCATGGACGTTAGCAATGGTCGTCTCAACCTTCCAGATGAAATTATTCTCAGTATCGACTTTAACGTGTCCCTTGTAGCCGAAATAAGATTTGTTTCCTTTCTTTGACCAAGCACCATCTTTGCTTCTTCGAGTCTTGGCTTTATCTCCACGAGGAACATCGCTCTTGGCATGACCTGGATCAGATGTTATAAAAGTTGCATCTTGGATGACTCCCTTCTTAACCTCATATCCTTTGGCCTTGAGCTGATTAACGAACTCTTCCCAAATGGCTTCTAACTTACCGTTTTCTTTCAATCTTTCGCGGAAAAGCCATACCGTTGAATAATCAGGGATTACTTCTGTTGTCCCTAAGAAAACCCTAAAAGAAATTCTATCCGCAACCTGAAGCTCTAGTTGTGGATCTGAAAGACCGTACAGTTGCTGGAGTATAAGGAGTTTAATCATTATAATAATGCTAATATTTGGCCTGCCGCCTTTTTTGCTCTTGTTCTTGTATAGGCTATTCTCTATCGGCAAAAATGCATTCCAATCAACCAGTGCTGCTAATGAGGATAGTTTATCACCGCGAGGCTCAACTTGATCGCTATATTCCTGTAGAATAGAAAAGTCTATGAGAGTCCGCATAACACTAATTATAGTGTTAATAGTATATAAATATTTCAATTAATTGAGTTTTTCGAAATCTCTAAAATTGAATTCAACGGACCCCCGCACATCAATCATTACTCCAATATATCCAATTGTGCAGTCGCTTGATCAAAAAGAAAACAATGCGAAGATACAGATAAGGACATTAACCTTGCAACCCCTAGATCCTATTGAAAAGCCTTAAATGTTAAAAATAATTATAAGGTTAAATGAGGCCTGATATGAAACAATTGGCAATAACGATAAAATGCTTTGCGGGAGTTATAATCCTCCTTAGCTTCATGGTTATTCTATCTGCAACGCTTTCCTTGGCAGCACTTAATCCATCCAACATATCTCCCAACAATTCTCAGCAGCCAATTGTGCAATCTTATAAAGATCTACTCATCGGGGTAAACTTATCTATAAACGGAACAGTATTTAGCGATCTAAATGGTGATGGCTTGAGAACAAAAGACGAACCTGGCCTTCCGAATTGGACAATAATCCTGAAGTGTGATGGCAAAGAAGTTCTCCAAACCATCACCGATGATACGGGCAAGTATTCTTTCCAAAACCTCTCGTCTGGAAAATATACTGTAATAGAGACCATTTTGCCGGGTTGGAACCAGACCCGCCCGGGCGAAGGAAATTATACCATTAATCTCGTCGATAAAGACGCATTCAATTACGACTTTGGCAACCATTTTGGACCAGTAACGCATGTCCCACTATTTCATCCTGCTATGCATCTGACTCTGGATCAGATAGCCAAGATGAATGAAGAGGATTTCAGAGCAGTTAAACCCCCCCTGCGTCCTGCTGCCGCCCCGCAAGCGGTATCTTATCCTTCATCCTTTAGCCTCTTGAGCTATGTTCCATCTTACACGAACAGGCAGCAAGGCAATTGTGGAAATTGCTGGGTCTGGGGTTGCACAGCTGTGATAGAGATAGCTTATGATATTCAAAATACAATATTTGATCGCATCTCAATTCAGTACTTAGACTCCAACAACAATGGAGGTTCAAGTCCCTGCTGTAGTGGTGCCCCAGCAGATTATGTTAACTTTTACAGTTCAGAACACAGATTCATTCCATGGTCTAACTCACAAGCCGATTATCGAGACGGCAATCTGATATGTGGGGATACCGCAGCTGTATCAGCTAGTTCAATCTCAACCAATCCGTACTATCCAATCAACTCAATCCAATACAATACTATCCCCACTATAGGGCAGGGACAATCCACGGCTATCGCTAACATCAAGAGTTATCTATACCAGCACAAAGGGGTGGTCTTCCGGTTCGCGGTGCCCACTGCAACAGCTTGGAATGACTTTAGTAACACTTTCTGGAATACTAGATCCGACAACTACAACTTCGATCAGTGGAATAATCAGCCTACTGATTCAGGCGTTTATGCCCACATAGTCACATGCGTTGGCTGGGATGATTCCACTGATTCCTGGATCATGCTGAACAGTTGGGGTACTAATTCTGCACATCCTGCTGGGACTTTCAAAGTCAAAATGCACATGAACTATGATATGGGATTCGGCGGCAACTCTCAATTATTTTTCACAACCATTGACGTAGCATTCAGTGGTCCTATGCCGATATACCGCATGTATAGCCCGCTTGTCACGGATCACATGTATACTACGGACTATAATGAATATAGCACGAGTGCTGTAAAGGTCGGTTATCAGCAGGAAGGTATCTTAGGATACGTGTATAGCAGTTCTCAAACCGGTACCATCCCGATATACCGCATGTATAGCCCGTTTGTCACGGACCACTTCTATACTACGAACTATAATGAATATACCACGACAGCAGTTGCCGTCGGTTACCAGCAGGAAGGTATCTTAGGATACATATACAGCAGTCCTCAGGCAGGCACCACCCCGGTATACCGCATGTATAGCCCGTTTGTCAAGGATCACTTCTATACTACGAACTATAATGAATATACCACGACAGCAGTTGCCGTCGGTTACCAGCAAGAAGGTATCTTAGGATACGTGTATAGCAGTTCTCAATCTCCTCTGTCTGAAGCTACGGTTTCCATTACGGTTAAGAACGCGGCGGGAACAATTTTGATTCCAAATGCCCTGATAACTGTAACAGATGGTTATAGCAATAGCAAACAGGCAACAACAGATAGTAATGGTCAGGCAACCATCACCGGTGTTCCAGGGACTTGGCAATACTCAGTTTCTAAAACAGGTTACACTATCAATATAGGAACCTGGCAAATTGCTGCTCCTCCTGCTATTAACACCGCAGTTGTGTACTTACAGATGTAGTAAAGGCAACACAAATATCCGAAAAGGCCTTTGATAGAGGGTGATCTGCCCTCCTTCCTTTCGAAAAGCTTTAGACTGAGGAGATGCATACAAGCCGCGGGATTACCATGTGATCTTCATTCTTTTTAGGCTACCAATCAACTTATTATAAAAACAAACCTGAAGTCAAACTCCGACCGTTACTAAGATCTACGGTAATGGTTCTAATGGGTTCTTGGTCTCAGTCTGTTTTGGCAGCCTCGGTTTGTTAGACGGATCTGGTCGCTTTGCTCAGAAAAAGAATCTCTAGGATTCTCACGTATCCTATGAGTTGCACACATAGAATTATGGTATGTGTTTAGGTGGACAGGCTTGATCTCAACATCTTTAGACTATCAGGTCCCTGTTGCCCCCATGTCGCCAGCACAGTCATGATACGTTCATGAATCGAAGTCCCTTTGCCATTGCGCAACGTGCCCAAGATCTTCCTCAAAACGACATGCTCGCGTAGTGCCCTTTCGGCTCTATTGTTGGTCGGCTCTATACCGGGATGAATGACAAAAGTGAACCAGTACTCGAAGCCTTTGTTGATCTTGCCAATGAGCTTTCTTACTTTCTCACTGACGAATTCTTTCATAGTCCATTGCTGGAGTGTGACTTGTGCCTTAAGCCATAGATCCCTACGGACTTCTGGCGGTGGATCATTTTTTAGATCTCCGGTCAATTCTTCAAAAAGACCCTTGAGCGCTCGATGCAACAGAACAGCTTCCTCAATCTTCTCAGCAAGATCTTTCGATTCCCGAAGTAGATGCGCCCAGCATCGCTGTATGCTTTTTGTGAACTTGGGATATGGTTTCCAGCCATCGCACACAATGATGCCTGTGAACCTCCTCGTCAGAACCTCCAAGAGGACTTTCATGCCCCGACTCTTTCGTATCACAACAAAAGTCTCAGATGGTGTCGTAAATGCCCAGATCCAATTCAGCTTTCCCTGGACATCGATCGACGTTTCATCCACGTACAGGATCGGAGCAGTGCGAATCCTGTTTAGAATTGCATCGTATTGCGATTGAACCGCATCAGCAGCTCGGCGAGTCAGATCGAGTATCGTTGCAGGACTTATATTCAGTCCATGCAGTCGCCTCAGCGGATTCTGGATTTTCCTGTGGGGTAGCCTATCCTCGTATTTCAGTAACGTCGTCTGAGCAATTATGTTGTTTCCGAATCTGCCTTCCAGGGAGCAAGCCGCATTGTTGGCTGTGACTTCTTTACGACAGCAAGGACATCTGTAATGCGCAATTTTGTATTCGGTGACGATGATCGACTGGGGCTCAGGAATCTCCTTGCCTATCTGGCTTGGCATACGGTCTCGTTACGCCTTTATGACCAATTTTCTGACCGGGTATCCCCTTGACGACACCATTCTCCTCTATTTTGCGATTTGGGCCACGTTTTAGACTCGGTGGAGTATGGGCATTCTCATATTTGGCGAGTCGGGCTTCAAGTTCCCTTTTGACTGTTTTCCATTTCTGCGGAGGGCTTTATGCATACGGATTTTATGGAATTATCAAACATGGGTACCCTAACAGCGATAAAAAGCGCAAAATATCAATTTTATAAAAATATTACTAATTCAAAAACAAGTAACCGAGTACATCATCTCGGCTGTATCCTGCATTTACTGCTCCCGTCGTATATTCATTGTAATTTGTTGAACATATAGTGTTTAATCCAAAATTTGAAACTAATGATCGCTATGCATCGCTTGGTCAATTAAATGTTAAGTGTAAATCGTTGGGTTAAGCACTATAAATGAGCCGTTACATAGGGGCTATACATTCGATATACTGGTGAGGTCCCTGTTGTGTCGCTATTTAAGTAGAGATAACCCAATATACCTTCTTGGCTGTATCCAACATTTACAGCGCTCGTTGTATATTCATTGTAATTTGTTGAACATATAGTGTTTAATCCAAAATTTGAAACTAATGATCGCTATGCATCGCTTGGTCAATTAAATGTTAAGTGTAAATCGTTGGGTTAAGCACTATAAATGAGCCGTTACATAGGGGCTATACATTCGATATACTGGTGAGGTCCCTGTTGTGTCGCTATTTAAGTAGAGATAACCCAATATACCTTCTTGGCTGTATCCAACATTTACAGCGCTCGTTGTATATTCATTGTAACTTGTTGTGTAAAAGTGATCTGTAGCATATGGGCTATACATTCGATATACTGGTGAGGTCCCTGTTGTGCCGCTATTTAAGTAGAGATATCCCAATATGCCCTCTTGGCGGTATCCAACATTAACCGCGCCCGTTGTATATTCATCGTAACTTGTTGTATAAAGATGATCCAATACATAAGGGCTATACATGCGATATAACGGCACTGTTCCAGGTACTTTAGTTAGGTAAAGGTAACCCAATATGCCTTCTTGGCTGTATCCAACATTAACCGCACCCTTTGTATATTCATTGTAACTTGTTGTGTAAAGATGATCCGTTACGTATGGGCTATACATGCGATATACTGGTACTAGCGTATCTGCTCCAAAGGCTACATCGAAATATCCGAAGCTATATGAATAGTAACCCCCGTTGGCGCAGTTATAGTTCATATCCATTTTGAGCTTGTAAGTCCCATCAGGATGAGCAGAATCTACGCCCCAGCTATTAAGCACAATCCAAGAATCTGTGGAGTCGTTCCAGCCCACTATCGTTACTTCATGTCCACCAGGATATGCCCCGTCAGATAGTCCGCAATAGTTATCCGAGTTCCAGTTTCCGGAATTTGACCCCCAGAAGTTCCAGAATGGTGTGAAGTCAGGTAAGTAAAAGCCTAAAGTGACAGCTTTGTTTGTGTAAAGGTAGCTTTTAATATTGCTAATTGCCTGATTTGTGCTAACACCAGTAGTTTGTATTTCGTGCCACTGGATGGAGGTTATCGAGTAGCTTGGAGAGGTTGAGATCGAGCTGGCTGGTACACTGGTCCCAGCTGAACAGCTTCTTCCGCCATCCCGAAAATTGGCGTTTGAATTGGACCATGGGATGAAATTCCCTTTTGTACTATAGAAGTTCTGGAAACCTACTTCCCAGCCACCACAGCAAGCCCAACTGCTTCCAGATCCTCCATTATAGTTTGAATTAAGATATTGGATCGACAAGCGATCATGCACTCCGTTCTGAATATCGTGAGCAACCTCTATGGGAGCTGTGCAACCCCAAACCCAACAATTACCGCAAGAACCTTGATCTCTTTGGCTGGCAGTGTACGGAATATGACTCAAAAGGCTGAAAGACGATGGGTAAATAACTCCAGCTCGGCCTTGAGTATTGGTTCCAGCTTTGGGCAGATTCTTAATGGCCTGAGTTCGCTGGTTCCATGCATTCTTTGACATAATGGGATGTCGTTGAGGGACATAAGTCACAGGGCCAAAAATGTTGCCAAAATTGTAATTGATTGCATCTTCATCAACCAGGTTGATGGTATAATTCGCTTCACCTTTCTCTTCTCCAGGGCAGGTCTGGTTCCATCCATCAATCATATTTTCGACGACAATGTATCTCCCAGGTGTCAGATTTTTGAAAGAATACAGCCCCTCATAGTCTGTTGTGGTTTGGAGAATCTCATTCATATCACGACTCAGGACTATTGTCCAGCCAGGGAGGCCAATAGTTTCTTTTGTTCTCAGGCCGGTGCCATTTAAGTCGTTAAATACCATCCCGCTAATGGACAGGTTTCCTCCCGCCGATTTCGGAGAAAAGCCTGGAGTAGCGGAAATGAGCTTGAGCGTTCCATCATTCATTTTGGGATCTCCATCTAACAACGGTGTACTATGCTCAGCGTCATGGGACTTTACGATGTCTGATCCTTCACTGAAAGATAGACCAATACAAAAGCACAAGTACACTAAGCAGATGAAGCAGATTATCCGGTCCCTCCACATAATTTACGCCTCTTTAGTTGTATAATTAGTATTAAAATATATATTAAGTTTTCCTTGTATCGGATAGGTAGTTAAGATAGTTTGATCGAGACGAATAAGATTCGTCTATATTAATTTTTTATCTTGTCCACACTGGCAGTGTAACGAATTTTCTGTAAAATGATAATAACAAGGATTATAGGCCCTGTATCCTGTTCTTTATTGGGAAAAGGAGGACACAGGACCATGATACCTAAAGATCTCCTAGAAGATTATCTTATCGATCAGGAAGAAGGAATAAAGCAGCTCTTGACTTGGTTCTTGAATCTTGTAATGCAGCTTGAGTCAATTCAGCAGTCAGGTTCAGAACCATACCAGCGAATTGAGTCTCGAAAAGCGCACAGAAACGGCTACAAAGAAAGATCTCTGAAGACACGCGTTGGTGAGCTCAATCTCAAAAAACCGCAGTTTCGAGAATATCCTTTCGAGACGGAAGTCTTTGACAGATATTCTCGGGTTGAGAAGGCATTGATCAATGCTGTAATCGAATCTTATCTGCAGGGAGTATCAACCAGGAGAGTCCAGGATATCGTTTCTCAATTAGGTATTGAAAATCTATCCGCCTCCAGTGTATCAAGGATATCAAAAGAGCTTGATGAGAAAGTAGAGAATTTCCTTAAAAGGCCGATCGAACATGACATTCCTTACCTCTTTGTGGATGCGAGTTACTTTAAGGTAAGGACCGATTCGAGGTATGTCACCAAAGCTTTTCTCGTAGTTATTGGAATTCGTGATGATGGATATCGCGAGATACTTGGCGCAAGAATAGCCGATGGCGAAGATGAACTCTTCTGGTCTGGAATCTTTGAAGAGCTGAAGGATAGAGGCTTATCTGGAGTCAAACAAGTTACTTCAGACGGCCATAAAGGCATACAGAAAGCCGTAGAGAACTCATTCCTGGGTGCCTCCTGGCAAATGTGTCATGTTCATTTCACCCGAGCCGTCTTGAGAAATGTTGCCAAGAAATATCATAAGGAGATAGCAGATAAGATCAAAGTTGCTCTTGATGATGAAATTAAGATGCTGGAGCTGGAAGTCGAACTTCGAGAAAGGGGTTATTCGAAGGCTGCAGATACTATCGATCACTTCAAATTCAGTTTATGGAATTACAGGTCGTTCCCTGCAGGGCACTGGAGAAGGATTAGAACTACCAATGGACTAGAACGAATTAACAAGGAGCTAAAAAGAAGGAGTAGAGTTGTAGGTGCCTTTCCTAACGACAATTCTTTCATGAGGCTTGGCGTATCGATCTTGATCAATATCAATGAAGAGTGGCTGACAGCTAAAAAAGTATTTATCTATGGACGCAGATTGAATGGATGGGTTACAGGGCAATCCAAATTACAGAAATTTCGGCACACTACCGACTTTAATTTGGAAACAAAGTCTTAAATATCCTTGAATCTCAATTTAAACTGGCCATCTTGGAATAAGGTTTAATTCAATATCGAGGATTATCATTCTAATTTTTTAGACTGTTCTTCCTGCATCTTCTTCGCCTTGGCCTGAGTCTCGTCCATGACCCTCATGTGCCAGAGGATGGCCAAAAGCATACATCCCAAGGCCAGGCCTTGGATTAGGACCACTTTGAATCCAGAAAGAGCCCCAACGAAGGAGACTGCAAAGGCGCCCAAGAAAGCAGCGCTCCATCCAACGGCCATTGACATTGTGGAGCTGAGAAATAAGTCGTTTTTCCAGTATTCTTTCGGCACAGATCTGCGAGCATACTGCCTGGTAAAGGGGTCACCAATTGCTATGGTTGCCCAGGATATGAGAGCCAATCCTCCGTAGCTCATCGCAGCCGACCACCTGACAAAGCCTTCAAGGTCACTGTTACGGAGCGTGAAACTCGTGATTACAAGAAAGATGAAGAACGCGAAGCCGAAGACATCCAGTATTATGAAATCGCGCTTTAAGACCATTCTTACAAAGTTCGGGAGCAGCAAGGCCAACCCGATAACGGCGCCAGCCTTAAAGCCAAGAACGCTGGAGGACACAGCAAAGGCTATCCATGGTAGAAAGCCCATCAGAACGCTTCTGTCGATTTTTATCCCTCCATGATCTTCTTATTCCCAGCCATTCTTTATAAATTCTTTTAGTATTGGTCTCATATCAATTGCGCACCCTTTGCGAGTTTCGACATTTTCATCCTTCGAAGGATTCACCAATAAATACAATGATTTCATCTGTGCTCTAAAGGATATCCTCTTCGCATCAGGATACAATTTCACGGAAATGGATTGTAGAATAGATAATGCCTTGTTTCGTCTCCTTGGCGCGAACCTCTGAATAAGGGAATTGCTCGTTTCAGTCAAAGCTATAAATCAGTAATGCAGTTCTCCAAACATGGCAATGGTCTCCATAATCTTATATGTCGTTCTGTTCCTAATCGCCTTCATGATCGCTCGAATAATCATGAAGATGATGCGCGGTTACTGACTTCCAGCGACAGGCTTAATATTTATGATATCGTAAATACTATTATCATGAGCCCCCAAGTACTGGCAACTGTCGGCGGAAGCGGGACCAGGCTATACCCTCTCACACTAAACCAGCCTAAACCGTTGGTTGAATTATGCGATACTGCCATAATAGCCGTCCTGTTCAGGCTGCTGGCAGTCCAGGGCTGCCGCCGATTCATTCTGGGAAGCAGAGGCGCGAACAACACACTGGAGCTATCCAACTACTTCAAGGCTGGGGAAGGTTTCTTCAAGCGGTTGGGCATCAGCGACCCGGACGGATTCTGTTACCAGCCCCAGTATGACGATAGAGGGAGCGCAGACTCTCTTCGGTATAACATCAACTACTTCGACATAAACGACGATATTCTTGTTGTCTCTGGGGACAACCTGATCGATATCGATCTTAAAAAGTTCATCGAGTTCCATCACCAGCATAAGCCTGTCCTTACTGTAGCAGTAAAGCAGATGGAGCCAGGAGAGAACGTCTCCCAGTACGGAGTTGCAGATATCGATTATGACCTCCGCATAAAACGCTTTGTCGAGAAGCCTAAGAACGGCACCGAGCCATCCAGGATGATCAACACCGCATTTTATCTATTCTCGCCGGAGATCCGAAAAGTGCTGCACGATATGGGCGATGCGGCAAGGGACATCGGTGGTGATCTGATTCCATACTTGACCGAGCACGGATACGATGTCTACGGCTATCCCATCAATGGCTACTGGATTGACATAGGCACTCCTGAACGGTTGCACCAGGCGGCCATGGACGTCCTTGCCAGCGAAGTAAAGCATTTCAATCTTCGCCATGAGTATAAGCCCCATCAATGGATACATCCCAGCACTCTTGCCAAGATACAGAAGGATCTGGACACAGGAGAAATCGAGCTTCGAGGCAACGTATCCATCGGCAGAAACTGCCGCATCGAGCGTGGCACTGTCATAGAGGACTCCCACATCGGCCACACTAGTATGATCGAGAGGGACGTGGAGATCAGAAAGAGCATGGTAATGAGCTTCTCCAACATCAAGCGTGGCGTGATCGTAAACAAGACAATCGTCGGAAGGCATTCCACCATCGGGACCAACTGCGTGCTGGACGCAGATCAGCCCCACGCCAACGGCAGGATACCAGTAATCGGAGAGGATGTGATTCTACCGGCTGAATCCACAGTGCTGCCTGGGACAAGGGTTGCACCGCTGAAGTACAGCCATAGAGTCCTTGCTACGGGAAGGTTCGTCGAGCTAGGAATTGACGATAGGAATATCTATTTCACAGAAAAGATTCGCTGAGGGCGGGCTAATTGTAGCGCTACCAGTAGCGCTCCCAGCCGCCGTTTGCCTTTCTGATCTTGAACTTCTTATCGTTCTCTAACAAGAATCTGTTGAGATCCTGTGCATCCCTGAAGAAACGCTTATCCCTAAGGTTGTTGTAGATATCCTCGGATGTAAAGCCCTTGAGGTTCCCTCGGCCATAAACTATCCGTTCTATTGTATAATAGAGATCGTCAAACTTTCTCATTGGATAGGTAATCTCCGTGAATCTCATCTGCGCCACCTACTAGCCTTCAATTGCTTCTCCAGTTAAGAATCTTTCGTTTGATGAGAAAAGATTTTCACCGGTCAGGTTTACCCTATTTGATGAATCTCGATCTACTTCACTCCAAAATATTGTCGTGCCAGCTTTGCGATCTCGCTCTCGGCAGGACCAAGGCCGTCCCTGGCGAGGGCCCCTGTCCTGCAGGGATCATGCTTGTGGGGGAGGCTCCCGGAGCCGAGGAAGACGTAACCGGTCGGCCCTTCGTGGGCAGGGCTGGGCGCTTGTTAGATCGATCATTGGGTCTTGCGGGGATCAATAGGTCAGAGGTTTTCATAACCAGCGTGGTTAAATGCCGCCCGCCACTCAACAGGAAACCCAAGAGCATCGAGATAGAATCATGTCACCATTACCTGCAATCTCAGATCGATCTGGTTCACCCAAGAGTCGTCGGACTGATGGGAAATGTGGCAGTAGGGGCGCTGCTGAATCTTCAGGGTGTAACCGCACTTCGTGGTCAGGTCCTACAAGGTCGGTTTCTGGTCACATTTCATCCGGCAGCGGTCCTCAGGAATAATAACCTTCAGGAAGCCTTTGTCTCCGACCTGAAAAAAATCAAGGAAATGGGATCTGGCGACCAATAGCTTTTTCCTTTTGAGCCAGCAGGAGACATAGTTAGATCATAATTTCCGTTGATCCGTATGATGAGTTACTAGTTAGCAACTGCGTCGCCAAAACCATAATCTCATTTTTTATAGACCTAGACTAAATCACCACGAAGGTATCTCCCTTGTACAGCCTGACCTACGGCCTCTGGAACATCATAGCCGATGAGGCAGCGGATGCCTATTCTCCACTCTTCGAGGAAATGCAACGAACCGCGGACGGTATCGGTCTTTCTAAGTCCTTGGTGGACAAGCTCAAGCAGGAGGGCGCGATGGATGTTGTGGACGAAACCAGGCATTTTCTGCTAGCTATAGAGCTTTACGATGACGGGATTGGAGGCTTCAAGATATCCTTAATGATCTCTGAGAGCCCGGATGCCTTCGAGGAGATAAAAGAGCGAGCAGCAGCAGCCCATAATGTCACCTTCGAGGACGTCAGAAACTTCGAGGTAGAGCATGGAATGAACATGGCCGAGGAGATATTGGACCGGATTGAAGAGAGGTACTCGGTCTACGCCGAGGAGACCGGCGAGGGCATTGTTTTTGAGCTGGTGGTCTTCGACAGCGAGAATCTCGATAGTAACAGTCTGATGGTGAATGGAGTTTGGGGAGTGAACAGCTGAATGTTTCAAACTGCTTGTTTGCACTTAACAGCTTTTTAACCCAAACTCAAGCTTAACCGTCTCACACGAAGTAAATTCCCAGTTGATCTGCGCAGACCCCAGCTTGCATTTCAATATTCGAAATCTGAGCACTGCCCTTTGCGGAACCTGTAGATGAAGTAATTTCCGAAGGATATTTCCTTTCCATCCTCTGATAGGAACTGGCCTCTATCTAAACCCGCCACAGCAGCACCGATCAGCTCTTCAAGGTCACCGCATTTTTTCACTACGCTCAAGATGGCTTCGTTCAGAATGTCGGTTTCAATATCCTCGTCCATTATCTGGCACAACCTGTCCACCATATGGGCATCGTCTGAAGATAACTTGGCAGTCTTTCCTATAAATGCAGAATCGAGCTCTGATAGGTTGTTCTCGAAGTATCCGCGTATGCCTAGATCGACCTCCTCGTCGGTTCCAACCACGTAGATCGCTTTTTGTGCCTGGAACGTGGCCAAATCGTTGAGCCTTGCAGAACAAGCCAATATTTCTGTCGGATCGATCTTAAGGTAGTCTGCCAGTGCCTGCTTTTTGCTTTCTAGATCCATATCCATCTTTATTTCATTCTCTGTGTCGTTCAACGTGATCGCCTCTGTGGGTTGGATGTGGCCTTAAGTTCTTAGCCCCAGGCCAATCTTTAACTTACAATTAATGCGACACGTTGATTAATGAAATTGGCGCTCCTCTTTTGAATCACCTTCAGCACCAGCCCGAAGGGGCTCGGAGCAACAGGGCAAACGCTCAAAAAATGTACCAGAATTGGCTCGGGGATGCGATAAAGAGTTGCGCTTCAATTGACGCGGCTTAAGCCAATCTTGCTGTGGTACAACGTAAGAAGGCCCTTGCCGAAGCCAAAGCAGCCGAAGACAAGGCAGTCAAAGAGATCACGCCAAAAATTGAGCAGATTACCAGCATTCTCGATGCTGTGGGATGCTGAGGAAGTGCATATAACTCGCACTTCTTATCTTCTCTTTTCAAGGCTGCATTTGCTGATCTGAGTTCCGGCAGGATCTCGGCAATATTCTTACCCTGTACGCTGATCTACCAACGGTACCCGGTTTTGATTTCTGCAGGAGGATCTTCATAGGCTGCTCGTTCTTGTGGACAACTTATTTTGTTTCCATTTATACCACCTCATTTGCCAGGATCTCGCTTGCAATCATAACGCAATGCTCAGGATTGCTCTTCTTGTGAGCCTTTGCGGCCTGCTCCATGTCATCTCCACATGAAGACTCAGCGATCTGACCGCAATGCAGACAATAGGCTTGCCAGGTTGGCTGCTTTGCCTTAGCAACTGGAACATCTTCAAGGACTGCAAGATTACCACCCTCACATCCTACAGCCTGGCATCCTACATATCGAGCCAGATCGTAGGCCTGCGACTTGGTAAGTCCTTTTTCAGTCCAGCCGCATTTATTGCAGACTACTTGCATCGTTCAAGCCTCCATTCTCTGCAGCTCTATCTGATGCTCAATGCGCACCTGGTCATACCCAGACCCCCTTTGCATCGCGTCAACCTGAAAGAGCAGCTTGCAAATCATTGGCTGTTGCATTTTGCAGATTGTCCACAGGTTATTGATTATCTCCGGGTCGTTCTTGCGCTGTGGGTTTAGGACCACTAAGGGGCGCGTCTCTTCCAGGATTCCCTCAAGCTCGTCTATGCCTGCCAGTTCTAAAGGTCTTCTTTCAGACATCTCAACTCACCAATCTATTATACGCATTTATCGTATTTAAGCGTATCGTATTATTGAGTATAAGATAGACTTAAATACGACAGAAAAGAAATACATCACAACATGGCAGACGAGAAGGTAAAAGTTACAGCCTCAATGGATTCTGATTTAGTGGACTGGATAGACAAGGAAATCGAAAATAGACGCTTTGCCAGTCGCACTCATGCGCTTGAAGTCGCAGTAGCCCAACTTAAAAATGAGATTAAGAAGGGACAGGCTTGAGCCCGCCCTTGCATCTTCAATGGTGAGTTGAGATGCCGACACACATTTATCACAGGAAGAATAAGACATTAACGACGCTTAGATTCACCTTAATATCAAGTGAAAATTTACTCAGTAATTATATGCACTGAATGTAATTAACGCCCATTGGTAGTCAATGAAGCGTTGACCTTCGACCAACGTCTCTGAGTAGACAGACGGTTCTGTCAAGTTGTCGGTAGTTGAAACATTGAGACTAACCTGTCAAAACTCGGTAGCTGAGTTATTTAAAGAGTTAGATTGAGGCAAAAGAAGACCCTATATCATCAATACATAATAAAAATGAGTTCTATTGAAATCGCTTTATCATACGAAATCAGGGATCTCTTTTGGTAAGCCAACCCGCATGATGAATCTGGCAAAAGCTTGCGATAAATGTTCTTTATATGGTGGTAGCAACCGCAATCGCTTTTCCCCTCTAGCTTCTACTCCATCTTTCAGGAACCTCAATGGTATACTATAGGCATTCCTAAAATCGACCGCCAAGTATTTTCCAGTTAGTTCAGAAAGTCCACACTCAGATAAATCAGCGAGATCACATTTATTTAATAAGTGATATGCAATAATTTCTCCTTTCTTTAGTTTATTTCTATCTCCCGCGCTCGTGTACTTTCCTAATTTATCGATATCCCACAAGGGGCAGACCAAAGCATTATCGATTTTATTATGTTGAATATCGCATGATTGACTCATTATTATCATATCCTTTTCATCGATATCGGTGTTGACATCCCCAGTACCACCTATCCATTCTTCTGGGATTATTACCGGCCATGATCTAAGTACGTCTCCTTGTTCGATTTCGTCTGTATTTTGTACTATCGCATACCAAGGATAATCCGTAGTCAATACTATCCCTCCATGCCTTAGATCCAGTCTGAATCAACAATGGTCGGTTTACCTTTCTTGATAGTTCTTATTTTAAGTGTGACCTTATACCTACGATTAGGCGGAGGCGATGGAATTGCTATATCATATTCAAACTGGTCGTTTGTTGGGGTATATATTCCCGAATGTTTCATGATTTCCTCCGCAGGTGTGCCTTGCGTAATTACTCTCCTAAGCGTCTTATCTATTTTAGAGGGAGAACAGAGTAACGATTCGTCCTCTAATGATATCTCATTTACTTTTAATCTGTCCAATTCCCTAGGTTGTCTTTGATAAACATCCAACCTCTGAGAGGTGAGAGACGGTACTATACCTTCTATGTGATATACTGACGATGTTATGCATCCAACATCCTGCATACTACTAAAATCCATGCCCTTAATTCCCCTGCCCAAATCTTTACTGAATAGTAATATCGTTAACACCATTGACTTCGTAATACTACCCAAAGCATCAGCTAGTTTTCCTTCAGTAAGCTCGTCAAAGCTTATTTCCCGCGAGAATTGAATTGATTTTGGAATCCCTGTTGGTGGCATAATCATGTATGAAGCCGTAGATAATACCAATTCCTTCTTTAATTCCCATAAGAGATCTTCAAGTTTACGTGCTTTCATAGAACCTAATGCATCAGCATGAGATTTGGCCACATCCAATCTAGATGCCATGATAATAACTCTCGTTGCCTGCTTTGGCTGTATTACTATAAAACCAAAGCCCGTTTCGGTTTTGCCATTATAGCTGAAATTTACCTCTTGTAAAGACTCGTCAGGCATTTGTTGAGATGGAGTAGAGAATTTTCTATCTTGCATCCATTTCTCTACTAGATGTTTAGCTTCATCGACGGTTACGACAGGCATAGCTGGTGTCTCCTCTGTACATCATGACGCTAGATAAATCCTTTCCTTCGGTCCCATCTTACTTATACGCATCATAACTAAATAGATTTTCATTCAAGGTTCTGTGTGTATAGTCCCTAAATCTTTGACTTTATATACCCTTGATTGGTTCATGGGTAAACGCAATAAAGCCGTAAAGCTAACCAGGAGGAAGATAAATACATCATTCGAAGCAAAATCAATAACAAAAGCACAAAAAGGATTGCCGCAGAGATGAAGGTAAGCATCTCTACGGTAAAGAGAGTTTGGATGTATTGGCTAGAGAATCGAGAGGCATTGCCGATAAAGAAATCAGGAAGGAAGAAGAAAGAAGTTGATAGTGAGACCAGGGTTCAGATAATAGAAATCCACAAAGAGCAAAAATTAGGTGCGAGGCGGTTGGAAAAGGTCCTGGAATTCAAATATCATAAGCATGTCCCACACAATGCGATTCATGAAGTTCTGCTTGAAGCGGGACTGGCGAGTGAGAACAAGAAAAAGAAGAATCGCAGAAAGCCCTGGATTAGGTACGAGAGAAAGCATAGCTTGACCGCAGTTCACCTTGATTGGCATACCAGCAAGATCAATCGAAAGGAAGTGTGCATTGTCCTTGATGACAGTTCAAGACGCATTCTTGCCGGAGGAGAGTTCGATGCAGCTACAGCACAGACCAGCATAAACCTGATTCAGGAAGTGCTGATAAAGTTCGGAGCAATAAGAAAGATTGAGCAAGTCATAACCGACCATGGTAGCCAGTTCTGTGCTAATAAAAAAGATAGCAGTGGAAATAGCGAAAGCTGCTTCGAAGCCTTTCTTAAAGAATCTGGAATTAAGCATATCATGGCCAGGGTTAAACATCCTCAGACCAATGGCAAAGTCGAAAAATGGTATGATTTATACGAAAAACAAAGGAATAAATTTGAATCCTTTGACATTTTCGTGAATTGGTATAACACAGTTCGCTATCACGAAAGCCTGGATACAAAGCACTATCTACAGACTCCAGATGATGCCTTCTTATCCAGATTGCCACAAGCCTGCATGCTAAATCTGTTTCTTAAACTCATGGAGACTGAATTAAATGAATAATTTCGAATATATCTCGCGAGGCAGAGTATATAAAGTCAATCATTTCAGGACTATACAGGAGTGGCCATTTCCGTCTCCCCACTTTTGATCGTGGGCGTACTCATTCTGTTCAGGAGCAATCCTCTCCAGGGCATCTCTGATGTCATCGACCAGTCCCGGCTCGTGCTCTATTGTGGTTACGGCTCCGGTTGCACCAGGAACGAATACCACGGCTATGCCAGCTTGTAGTCCAGACTCTTGAACTGTAGCGGCAACCTTTTCCGTTATATCGGTGACGTCTCCGATGCGAGTGTCAAACTCCAACCACCTGGTTAAAATCAACGCCTAATCTCCCGATGTTATCAAAAATATCCGTAGATTACAGGATATTGCAGGATATATCCTTTGCCAGCCCAGCTTGAATTGGCTAAAGAAGCAGATAGGTTCATAGGATTTGGGAGACAAATATACATGAAATTCTAGAACACATGAATTCCACATCCGAAACGTCTAGGAGGAACCATAATCCGCTCAGCTTCTATTGCATCTGTGATGTCCAGCCTGAATAGCGAAATATCGTTCTGGCTGTCGATCTACCTCAATGCCTCTCTGGCACAAGGTGGTCGGGGTTTATGAGCAACGAATCAACCGTTATTCTGTATGTGAGGGAATCTGGAACACCTGGAGCCCGGAGCTATACATTTACCATCATGGTCGACGGCAAGAGCCTGGATGACCGAACTCTAACGCCTGTTGAGTCGCAGGAAATCGGGGAAATATCCGGGCAGTACCAGTCGCTCTTTGATCAGAGCTGCCGATACAATACGACCGATTACCTGGAGATCCTGGGGTCAGGACTGTTCCATCTCTTCTTCGAGGTGGCTTGGGCCCAAATAAGATCCAGAGCCTCTTGTGGCAAGGTCAACCTGGTTGTGGCAACGGACATCCACGAAGTTCTGATCCTGCCATGGGAGATAGTGCGCCCTCCTGACGGAGAGATGCTGGGGTTCGACCCATCTATTGGCATCCTACGCTTGCCAGTGCAACAGAACTCTCTGCCCCAGTTCAAAGGCCGTCTACCACCTGGACCTTTGCGAGTTGTCTTTGCTGCATGCGCCCCAAGACAATCCCTGGACTACGCTAAGGAGGAGGAAGCTTTTTTCAAAGCATTAGGGGGCATGGAAGTTGTCTGGGATTTATGCGATCTGGGAACCTTCGAGGAGCTCGGAAAGAGAGTTGATGAATTCGGGCCCCAGATCGTCCATCTGGTCGGACAAGGAGTTGTGAAAGACGGCCAGAACTACTTCGCCTTCGAGGGGGTCGATGGAATTGCCGATCTCAAGTCATCCGCAGACATTCTGAAGGCAATGCCAGGAGTTCAGCTGGTATTCCTGAGCGGTTGCCAGGGCAAGAGTCCTTACGCTCTGTCAAACCTTGGAATCGAGCTGGTAAGGGCAGGTTTGCCCTTGGCCGTGAGCTGGCCTGGCTCAATTGCAGATGCTGAATCTGCTGTAAGAGCATTCTATGGAGAATTGGCTTATGGAAACGCCCTAGAAAGCGCGATGACATCAATGCGCCATGAGATCGGAGCTGTTCGCAGACAGGGGGCGGCCTTGTTCGCCTTTCCTTCACTCTATTCCGTGACTGATCAGAACAGGACTTTCGATCCCCAACAAAGATCTGTTCTGCCTCAGCCTCTCCTTTCCAGACAGCAGCCCCTGAAAGGCGCGACTGAAGGGTACACAGAGAATTTCGTGGGACGGAGAAGAGAGCTACAGCGCCTTGTGCCGGCATTAAGAGAAGGCACAGTGAAAGCAGTGATCATAACAGGCTCTCATGGATCTGGAAAGAGCACCCTGGTGGTAAGGCTTGCAGAAGAGCTTGAATTGGCAGGGTTCACTGTCATCGCTATTTCTAGCTCTATAGAGAACACTTTAAGCGCCGCCAGGCTGATCGATGCAATGGGTAGCGCTTTTCACAGGGCTGCTGCCGAACGCCGGGCGCTGGGCAGGAACGATCTTGCAGAGAGCCTCCAGGCTGCAGTCCATTCCTTGAGGAACCCGGGGAATTCCGCAGATAAGCGCCTCAAGGAAGCCATCGAAGCATTGAACCTGGGCCAGTTCCTCCTGGTTCTCGATGGCTTTGAGGTCAACCTGGACGAGTCAGGACGGATAAATGATACGGGCGTAGCCATGTTCTATTCGCAGGTCCTGAACAACCTCGATCGCTCCAGGGCCATCGTCACCAGCGAACGCCTGCCTGGGAACGCGATGACCTTGCCCCAGAGGGCATGGGAGTATGCCGTTACAGGATTGACCAAGGCAGATTTCTTCAGGTTCCTTCAAAGGGATGAAGATATAGCCGCACGTCTTAGATCTGGGGAATTGAATCATCAAACGCTCGCGCAAATCTACGAAAAAACTGAGGGATTGCCGCTATGCTTTGACAGGACTAGCAGAGCGCTTGGAGATATTAGCCCTGCTAATCCTGCTCATTTCATTGCAGAAGCTCAGTCTGTTTCGCAGTCCTCTACCAGCTTTTGCGATGAGATTACATCCATGCTTTATGGCTCATTGAGTCCTGATTCACAGGCCTCTCTCTGTAGGGCGGCAGTTTATAATGTTCCCTTCAACCTGGACGGACTCGAGGCCTTAAACGGAGTGCCGCAGGAACGGATCAAAGATCTCTCAGAAGAGTGGACCAAGAAAGCTCTGGCATTCCGGGAAGATAACGGTCTCCTCGTCATCAAAAAAGAGCTTAGAGTCTGGCTGACTAAAAAACTGAGCAAAGAGGAGGCCAAGCAGGCACACGAAGCAGCGGGTGATCTTCTCGACATGCCCGTCAAAGGAAAAACATGCAAAGAGCTTGGACTTACAAATCTGGAATGCTCGTTGGAATCGCGGGCTCACTTTCTTGCGGCAAGTGTTTTGGAGAAGGCCATCGAGGTAACAAGCCGCATCAGTGCCACGATGATGGCCCGAGGGTTTTATGGTGAGGTTCTAAGGCTTAACCAGGAGCTTCTTGTGCAGAACGACCATCCAGTGCCGATCAGATGGATAGCCCAGGCGTTCTCCGAACGGGAGGACTTTGGGCATGCTCTGGTGTGGTATCAGAGGGGCCTCAAAGCTCCAGGCAGATCGGAAGAAGACGATGCTGCATCGTGGCTTGGAATTGCCTCAATCGACCTCCGCCAGGGCAGATACGATGAGGCGGAAGAAAACCTACGTTATGCCCGAGATGTCTACAGGCGAAAGGGCGACGTAAACGGCGAGGCCGAAGTGCTTCGTGGCTTGGCATCAGCGGATATGGCTAAAGGAGACTACGAGAATGCCAAGGAGAATCTGAACAAGGTTCTGCAAACTCAAATTAAAACTGAGGACTTGGCAGGACAGGTCTCTACGCTGAAAGACCTCATCACAATCGACCTGCACCAAAAAAATCGAGATGTTGCAATCGAGAAGCTCAATAGGTCCGTGGAGATCTTCAGAAAATTGGGCCATCCAGCAGGCGAGGCGGCTGCACTCAACGATCTGGCATCTTTGGATATGGAGAACGAGGATTTCGATTCTGCCACCGAGAAGTTTCAGAGGGCCCTGAAGATCAGGAGACAGATCAGCGACCATGTGGGAGAGGCTGCAGCACTTCACAGTCTGGCTATGATCGATGCTCAGAAAGGAAAAGTCCAGGAAGCTAGCGAAAAATTCATGGATGCTCTTAAGATCTACCAGCAGACCGGAGATAAATCCGGTGAGGCGGCAGCTTTCTTCCAACTCGGCATTCTTGCAGTACGTCTCAGCCACAACATGAATGATGGAATGAAGCTCTTGGCCCTGAGCGGCATAATTCTTAGATCGATAGGGAGCTCTGAGGTCAGGAATGTGGAGCCGGTGATAGAACGGATGGCTTCTCAAATGAGGTACACCCAGGACAAGTTTGCGGAGTTGGTGCGAGAGGCTGCAATGGCCTACCGGAAAGGCAAGGGTTGGGGACTTCTGGAGGCAGCGTTTCAGAGTTGAAAGGTAGTATCTTCCATCGATTTCACAAGTGCGTACAATGTTTCATTTGCCGGAACTTTTATGCCGTGCTTTCTGGCCAGTCTGATCGCACGGCCGTTTATGGAATCGATCTCCGTCATCCTACCTCTCTGCACGTCTTGAAGCATACTCGAAGTGTTCATGGATGTTTTCGAGGCGATCGAGTGAACAAGGTCGAGGACTATGTCTTTATTCGCTACGCACCCCTCCTTGGCAGCAACGCTCACACATTCTTCAACTATATTTTCGATCGTGTCCTCGAGGTATTTTGAAAGGACGATGCCGTTATGTTTTCTTGTCAGGGCGGTTATCGGATTTATCACTGAATTTACGAAAAGTTTGTTCCACTGGTGGTTCTTAAAGTCCTTTGCAAATTCTATCTCGAAGCCCTTTTCTTCAAACATCTCTCCCATGAAATGTTTGATTTCCGGTCCGATTCCGTCCTCAAAAACCGTCTTACCTCTTCCCTTAAGCTCGATTGAGCCATCTTCAGGAAAATTGACGCCAATAGAGGTAATGCCTTCGAAAACGTTATTCAAAGGCAGTTTGAAAACTTCCCTGTTTCCCATACCATTCATCAAGAGCGTAAAATCCGCGTTCTTTAAATTCCCGTTAAGCGCCCCAGACGCCATTATCTCATCCAAAACTCGTTGCAGCGAATATGCCTTGACACATACGATCACAATATCAGGAAAAAAGTTCGAACTACACAGTTCGTCGAGGCAAGAAAAACAATGCCTGAATCTCAGACACTTGTGCCCTTCCGGAAAATCGATTCGTAGACCGACTTTGATTATCTTTTGAATATGGCTCCTCCTGCCCAGAAGCGCCACATTCTCGATTAAGGCGTCTCCTGCACCATCTGAGAGCAAGTAACCCACAAATGAGCCTATTGCCCCTGCCCCGTAGATCATTACATTTTTCATAAATTCGGGCTTATTGAGCTGTTCGTTTCAGCAAAGATTGATGCATTAAAGATATGAATCTTCTCGATGTAAGACCGGCGTTACAACTCGATGTTCATGAATTCTATAAGGTTCGAACTCTCTTAATCCATTTCTTAATCCATGATACGGTCAAAGGCAGAAGCTCAAGACACATCTTTCAGAGCCCTTGCAGATCTGTTCGTCCAGCTCAAAGCTGATATCGCCGAACTCCGAGGCCCAAACCGAGTTCTCCTCCCTGCAGATCAAGCTGCTCACCTTTTCCGATAGATGCTCTCGGCCTGATTTGACCATGAGTTCATGCCATGGACAACGCTTGATGAAGAATTTGAGACCGCCGTTTTCCTTCTCGGCCTCGAACTCGAACCCCTCCAGAGCAAGCCGAGTCTCAATGCCTTCACCTAGCCCCTCCATTCCTTCATCCAAGAGCAGCATGGACTTGAGCATCCTGGCCTGGATCTTGGGCAGGACTTTCCACACCTGGTCGTCGATATCCAGAGCAGTTTCAAAACCGAACTTTTCTTCGACCTTCATGAACCACAGCCCGTCTGCTGCGGCATAAGAGCGGTGAAAGTACGCTGCAATCTGCTTGTACGTCAGTTCTTTCATCTTTTCCTATCCGACTTATGCTTCCTTAGTGTCTCGCCGTTTTTTGGCGGAAGCGTCCATGGCTTTCCTGGAAGTTTTGAGGATCTTCCTGCAAGCTTCGATGGCATTCTGACACTTGTCTGCTTTCTCTCTGGCCTCGGCTGACCTCGTGTCCCCGACAGATTCAAACTCTCTGGAGGAGTCGGAATAAGCTTTAAAGGCTTTCTTGTAGGCTTTTACTGACTTCTTACAGTTTTCTGCCTTATCCTCTACATCCGAAAGAAGGAGGTACGTGTATCCAATGTCCCTCTGGATTTCTGCATGCTCAAAGGACGCTATATCTGCTGAGTAGACCTCCAAGGCAGATTTGTACGATTCGATGGCTAACTTGCAGTTCTCTTTCAGACTTTCAGTCTCGGCGAGGGTTACGTAAGTGTAGCCCAGGTTTTTGAGCGCATCTGCATAATCATGACTGTTCTTCTCGTAGATCTCCATGGAACTCTGGCAGGCAACAATCGCCTTCCGGCAGTTTTCGGCTTTATCCTCTACCTCGGCAAGAGAGGTAAAAGCCGTCCAGAGGAGGTTTTGAATTTCGGCGTACTCCGTCGGCCGATCTTTAGGGGTGTAGAACTTCATTGCTTCGTCGCAGGCGGCAATAGCCTTCTTGCAATCCCATGCCTTGTCTTCGGGTGTGTCCTCTACGTTTGCCAGCATGCTATAGGTTATGGCTAGATCCTTCTGGCAAGATGCGTACTGTTCCGGACTGGCTACGGTGTAGACCTTGAGCCGCTCCTGGCAGGCATCCAGAGCCAGGATGCAGTTTTCCGCCCGATACTCCGAGTCTGCCAGCGTGGAGTGGGCAACCCACAGGCATCCCTGAATATCTGCATAATCTTCAGGGAAATCCTCGAGGTTGTAGACCTTGAGCGCCTCCTTACAGGCCTTGATGGCCTCCCGACAGTTATCGAACTTATGGTCTGATTCGGCGATGACTAAGTAGGCGTTTGCCAAGTTGCTCTCTGTCAAAGCATACTGAACAGGGAACTTCTCGATGGAGTAGACCTCAAGAGCTTTATTGTAAGCATCAACGGCCCGTCGGCAGTTTTCAAACCCACTTTCAGCCTCAGCCAGAGTCAGATATGCGTTTCCCAGGTTATTCTGAGTAGCCGCATGGGCGAACGGCAACCGTTCTTTGGTCCTCACCCGGAGGGCTTCATCACAAGCCTCAATGGCACGCCAGCAATTGGTCGCCTTCTCTTTCGCTTTTGATAGCGCGGTATATGCTGCGGCCAGATTGTTTTGAACTGAGGCGTATACAAGTGGCGAACGGTCAAAGGTGTAGACATCCAGGGCCCTAACGTAGGCGCGTATCGCGTTTCCACAATTTTCTTCTCTCGCGTCAACTTCGGCGAGAGCTGCATAGGCCATTCCCAGGTTGATCTGCACGTCTGCAAACTTGGCTGGATAGTCTTTAAATGTGTAAAATTTGAGGGCTTCCTTGCAGGCTCTTATAGCTAGCAAACAATTGGCCACCTTCTCCTCGAATTCGGCCAGTCTCCTGTAGGCTACTCCAAGACTGGCCTGGATCTCGGAATAGTCGGTTGAGAAGCTCTCGGGGAGATAATAATTCAGAGCTTCCTTGAAGGCTGCAGCCGAAGATCGGCAGTTTTCAGCCCTTTGCTCCGTTTCGCCTATATCGAGGTAGGCTGATCCGATAGCCTTCTGGACTCTGGCTCTTTGGGCAGGATGGTTCTCCAAGGTAAAGGCCTCCAGGGCCATCTGGTAAGCTGCAATTGCCAGCTTGTAGTTCTTTACTTTGTCCTCTTGCCTAGAGATTTCCGAGTAAATGTCTCCGACCTTCCTCTGAATGTTGGCCCTCTGGACAGGGTCCATCTCTAAGGCAGATATCCTCTGATATGTACCCAAAGCCTTGTTGTAATCTTCGATGATATTAACAGCATTCATTCCATGCATCCTTGCTTAGATGTCTCTCTAAGAGTATAAAGATTTAACCTACGTCATATATAAAGGACTATAAATTCACGAGCACCTGTTCCTAAAGGCCCAGATCATTTAAGCCTGATGGAGGAACAGACGCTTCTAAGGCTATTATCCTTTGGCCTTTGCCCTGGCATTACTTACTGGTAACAACATATGTTGATTTTGGGAAGAGATAGGACTCATTAGCGTTTCTCAAATGTGGAAGATCAGTTCGGCGTGAGAGCATCGATCAGATCTTCTGGGGTGATTATTCCCCAAAGAGCTCCTGAATCAAAGACTACGAGCTGGCTCGACCCACTCCTTCCCAGAATCTTGACAGCCTCGAAGATTAGCTCCTTCGAATCTATGGTCAAAAAGTCACGAGTCATAATATCCCTGACTCCGAGACCGGTCCTGCCTTCGGCTACTGCTCGGGTTATGTCGGTCATGCTGACAAGGCCAAGAGAATTTTCATCGACCAGTGCCTCTCGAACTCCGTTATACATCAATATTCTGGCTGCCTCTTGGACGGTGACATCAGGATCAATATGAACAGCACGTTGCGCTATCTTCTTGACTGGAATCCTCGGCACTGAAATGAGCTCTTTAACGTGAAATATAAGCCTGGACATGGTGTCGTCCCTGCCCGTGACATCCCCTCGAATATAGAGCTTGTTCACAGGTGTAGGTCCGATTCGGATTTCGTCTCCGACATTGAAGTCCTTCACGTTGCCTAATATGCGTACTGTTCCGCCACACACTCGTGGGACAACATTACCTTATTGAAGACAATCTCGCTTGCAGTTGCCCCATCGACCACAACTCCGTTCTTTACGATGGGAACGACAACTACGTCTCCGGTAGCGTCCAGGCTGAGGGCTTCGTATGCGGAACCGGTGGCCTTGTAGCCACCTTTTGGCCCAGGCACGCCTTCGACAAGATTCAATGCTTTCAAGGACTGCATCTGGTTCCGGACAGTCCCAGGGTTGCGGTCAATGAGTCCCGCAATCTCCTCGCCTTTGACGGCTCGATCCTCTTTACGATAAATGTTTATCAGGGCGGTCAAGATATCTCTTTGGACAGGAGTTAGCTCCATGGTTGATCGGCATTAATCATGACTAATGGATATATAGGTTTATTGATACTCACAATTCAATCTACGATATTCGATAAAAAATTTTCACCCATTGGTCAAGGCATAAAGTTAACTAACCGATACGCTATGATAGATGCTAAGTTATGGTCTTAGACAGAGTCTAGTGAGCACCTAAATGGAGCAATGGCCTGCTCATAAGACACTATGGCCACAAGGTGCACAACTCATTCAAGAGTTGGAGGGTTCATGATGAAGAGATTCGATAAACTACTCGAGCAGGAAGTCTCAGGCTACAAAGGCAAACATAGCGAACTCATAAGTAAGGCTCCCACACTTTATAAGTTGATGACCCGGTTGCTTGATGATCCAGCCCTTCCAGGTCATCTGTCGCCTCTTGTGATTGCCTCAATAGCTTACTTCATCCTTCCCGAGGACGTCATACCAGAGGAGAAATACGGCCCCTTGGGCTTCGTTGATGATATCTTCCTTTGCGCTTTTGTAGCTGACAAGGTACGCAAGGATGCAGGCACCGATGACATCCTAATAAGGAACTGGGATGACAAAACACCCGTAGTTCCTTTGATACAGCAGATTCTAGAACGCGAGGAGGAACTTATCGGCGACAAAAAGCAAATCATATTGGATTACATTGGATACGAGCAATTGGGGACCGCGGCTGGGGACCAAAATCCAGCTTAACGGCGCAGATGAGCCGGAGGCTTGTAGTGCGCACGAGACAGACAGTTCTTCTCTTTAAGTCTGACTCCAAAGCCGTCGATAATGCACAGCCTGAGATTTAAGCCCTTTTGTGGCCAAAAGCGCAGATGGCGGTCCTCCTTGTCGCTTTCATGCAACTCTCCAAGGCATCGGGTTGCCGCGAAGTCGGTCCTGTTTCGAGCCCATCGGCTTCGCGACTAACTTTGGGCTGAAGCTCGATGAGCTTAGGTAGTCTAGCTGGCCATCGATGTCTTCAGACTTAAGTGACGCGAACAGCGCTCTAGACAGGCTCTATCTGGGTGTACTCTTGGCACTCAAATACGTTGAAATAACTTGGGATGTCTTTGTGCCGAAACTGGCCTCTCCACCCCATATGGGATCCTAGTTTTTTTGCCGCACCTCAGACAGGTGGAGGTGATACATCCACGACTTAATCTCACCCTCCTTTCCGAAGCCGGGAGATAGCTGCCACAGTGCTTGCATAACATCTTTTTCATTTAGAAGACATCCTTATCCGTATACGAGTCCCGATCATTCTTGCGATCTGGACGTACCGGTCGGATCTCTCTGGATGGAGGGGCAACTCTAGGGAGGCAAGGTCGAAGAGGATCTCCATGCGCTGTCGGGCAATGTCCCTGGCCTGGGCCGCATTGTTCTTGCGTCTCACTTTTAAGACTTTTTTGTAATGGATATAAAA
>CAVWIG010000012.1:0-13389 GCA_963754945.1 Methanotrichaceae archaeon | reverse complement strand
GTGCGATGCTGCACATTATGAACTCCAAAATACAAAATCTGTTACCGCAGTATTTGCAGAGCCAAGAAGACCAGTTAGCCTTTGTTCAAGGGAAGATAACTTAAGATCGTAGGCATAAAAGGAAGCAACAGGGGAAAATATGAAGGTCATAGCCTTTAATGGGAGCCCTCGAAAGGAGGGGAACACCGCCTTGCTCATCCGCCAGGTCCTGAAAGAGCTGGAGGCAGAGGGCATACAGACGGAGATGGTACATCTGAAAGGGCCTATCCAGGGTTGCATTGCTTGTTCCAAGTGCTTCGAAAGTAAGGATGGTCGCTGTGCATTGGACAAGGACATAGTTAACGACTGCATAGAGAAGATGACCAAGGCAGACGGGATCATACTCGGCTCACCTACTTACTTCGCCGATCTCACTCCGGAGCTTAAAGCCCTCATCGACAGGGCCGGATTTGTAGCCAAGGCGAACAATGACATGTTCAGACGAAAGGTGGGGGCCGCGGTGGTCGCCGTCCGTCGAGCAGGAGCAGTGCACGTTTTCGATTCCATAAATCATTTCTTCCTCATCGGCCAGATGATCATCCCAGGTTCAAGCTACTGGAACCTGGGATTGGGCCTGGCAGAAGGAGATGTGGAAAAAGACCTGGAAGGGATGCGGACAGCGAAGGTCTTGGGCCAGAACATGGCCTGGTTGATGAAGAAGATCAATGGATAATAGGGTCAGCCATCTCCAGATGTCATTGCATGCTAGACAAGCTTTCACTTGCGTGAAAATATGGCGGCCTGAACGATTGAGATTGAAAATTGGATGAACATGTCCTTTGACATCAAGACAATCGCAGAAATAAACCTGGGAGTTCAGCTTCTGCTGACCCTAATACTGATTGGCGCTGTGTACCTGGCCAAGAACAAGAAGTTCGGCAATCACTGTAAGGTCATGAGGATAACCGTACCAGTTCAGATCCTGGCCATTCTGGCAATAATGCTGCCTTCAATGAACGGTTACCTCGTACACGGCACCCCAGGTCCTTTCTTCCAGGCTGAGATGCTGGCTCACCACTCAATCGGCCTGGCAATCATCGTCTTGTGGGTTTACATAAACCTGATATTTCTGAAGTACTTGAGGCCCAGGTTCAAGATCAGGACCGCCATGAGGCTGGCTCTGGCTCTCTGGGTTTTGTCTCTGGTCATGGGGTTCCACATGTTCGTGTCGATCTATGTCTGATCTACCTATCCCTCTGAGACCTCTGCCAGGCATTTGTCTCGTGACGCCAGTCCCAGTCTCCCAACCGGATTGCTATCCGACCTCCAGGATACAAAAAGGGCTTGTGCTCCACTGTGACGGTCAGGACCTTTCAGAAGAGGGAGTCGGGTTCGGAGTGCCTGTGCTTAAGATCGGCCGGGAAGCGGTCTTTCCCGGTTCAGGCGTGTGGAAGACGGAATTAAAAGGAGACGGCGCTACAGTTGAGGCTGAATACTTCATGAACCTGGTGGGGAGGCTGGCCGTCGGAGGCAGGCACATAGACTGCAAGACTTTCTACAGAGCCCGGGAATGGCTGGCATCTCAATACCGTAGGCATCCGGAGTTAAGGAAAGGGATCTTGTACGGGGCTGAGTTGTCCCGGAGGGCTATGTCCATGAAAGATGCCTTCGTGGAGGTTCCAACGGTCGGGTCTGTGAAGACGGTTTACAGCATTATGGACGATAGCGTTCGGGTCAGCCTGGACCTTCGAGGGATGCCCGAGGGCCATGAGCTGGTGATAATGAACGAGCAGGGAGCGAATCACTTCGATTCCTACAAGGACTCGGGCCAATTGTCCTTGGAGAAGGATGCCATAGGAAGCTGGGATGAGGTCTTCTCTGACGAGGCATCTTTTATCGATTCTAAGAACGGGCTTTATTTCGCCCTCACCAGGGTCGAAGGCGCTAGAATGATGCGCGGGAGGGAGCTCTTATCTGATCGCCTGGCCTGGGCAGGCATGGCCTATGTTGTAACTCCAGGGACGAAGCGCTTCTCCTACACCATACGGTTGGGCAGGACATGACATCCGTCCTCCTGATCTATCCTTTTTTCAAATCCCGGCATGATAAGTCAATCTTTCGCTTCCCGCCTCTGGGCTTGGGCTACCTGGCGTCCAGTTTGAGGAAATGCGGATACGATGTTGAGCTGCTGGACTGTACTTTTCTGAATAAAGACGAAGCCCTGAAGATGGCAACCAATGCGAAGGCAGACGCTGTGGGAATCTACAGCATGGTGACCATGCGTGAGCAGAGCCTCATGTTTGCAAGACACCTCAGAGATAGCTGCGACCTTCTCATCGCAGGAGGGCCTCTGCCCTCTTGCGATCCGGTATCCTTCCTGGGCGACTTCGACGTGGCGGTGGTTGGCGAAGGGGAGAAGACCATCTGCGAGATCCTCCGTGCCCACGAGGATGGTTCGGACCTGGGGTCCATAAAAGGCATAGCATACCGCAAGGATGGCCGAGATCGCTTTACTCCAAAACGTGAACTTGAGCCGGACTTAGACCGGATCGCCTTTCCTGCCAGGGACCTGTTTCCAAATCAAGCCTACATAGATCACTGGAAGAAAAGGTTCGGATACGCGATTACAACGGTTATGACCACAAGAGGGTGTCCGTTCTGCTGTGAGTTCTGCAGCAACGCCGTGTTCGGCATGTCTTATCGGGAGAGATCACCGGAGAACGTCCTTGACGAGGTCGAGGAGGCCCTCTCTTTCGGGTACGACCGGATCCATTTTGCCGATGACGTCTTCACCCTGAACAGGGAAAGAATGTTGCGCCTTTGTGACGAGATCTCATCAAGGGGCCTGAACTTCAAGTGGGAGTGTCTTGGAAGAGTTGACTCCATCGACCGCGAAACTGCAGAGGCCATGAAGATGGCAGGGTGCGACAGGATTTTCTTCGGCATCGAATCGGGGAACGACTCAATACTGCGGCTGATGAACAAGAAGATCACCACAAAAAAAGCACGTCTAGCTGTCGAAGCCGCCGGATCTGCAGGGTTAAGGACCGGGGCGTTCTTCATCCTGGGCTATCCCGGCGAGACCGATGATACGCTGTTAGACACCATCAGGTTCGCAACTTCGCTGCCGGTCGATTACCTCTCGTTCACCATGCCCTATCCATTACCAGGGACGGCGCTCTGCGAGCGAGTAAAGGGCCAAGTGAAAAGGGAATGGAAGGCGAATGAAAGTCTCGTCTCGGACCACACTCTGACCTTCAAAGGGGATTTCTCGGAAGCAAAGATCAGGTTCGCCATCCTGAAGGGACAGCTTCAGTTCATGATGAGAAGAATGATGAGAAGAAGATGGGGAGTGCATTCAGGCATGGTCTTGAAGCCTTTCGAGGATCTGACTGATAGGGTCTTTAGGTTGATAAGATAAGCAAGAGATACGAGTGGACGATTGAGTAGTAATACATAAAAACGACATAGGGATTGGTTTTGGGCATAAAACGGCGCCTGCCCGGCTTGAGATAAAGCAAATTATCGTTCCACATCAGTCCAATAAGGCATGAAAGCTGACTTGTTTTGGGCTTCTTGGCAAAGAAATATATGCTGCAAGAATACGGTTGACGGTTAAAGTAAAATATGGTTGTAAGTACATACGGTAAGTAAACTGCTCCTTCATCCAAGACAAAAAATTGGTCGTCGGGCTCAGTAGAGCCCGCCCTGGACGGAGACCGTCGTAGCTGGAGGCACATTGATGGTCTTGGGGACTCCTCTTTCGAAGAAAATCGGTTTCTCGTATTTATTTGCACCATCGAAGACCCCTATTGTGTGCGTCTGCCCGCCGACCACATTGAACCTGAAGATGCCGTCGAGATTGTCTCCACCGGTGCCCTCTTTGCCCACAAAGGCACCGTCAAGGTAAACGTCGTAGCCCTTCATGCTGGTCTGAATGGTCACCGGAGTATCTCCCGTGATCTGAGCGGGCTCTGGGCCAGAAACCTGAGGGTACGAAGGGTACTGGACAGGTCCACCGGACTGCCCAACCGAGCTGTCATAGGGTGATGTCTGGACGGCCACCGGCATGGGCTGCCCCTGGGAAGGAGGAATCTGGGCGAATACATCTACGATTACAGCATTGCTGGGCTGGTTATTCACAACGAAGAGCAGAATGTGCCTTCCAACCCGATCCGCGAGGAAGTTCATGGTGTTGTAACCGGGGTAGAACTGATACGTCTTGTATGTCAGAGTCTTGGCCTCGTTCTGCACTATCTCGTAGAAGCCGACCGGCCCTCCGTCCGGAGAGTAGGCTACCAGTTGCAGCCAAGCTCCCGAAGGGCACACAACGTACTGAGACCAGTCTATTCCTCCAGCAGATGAGCCCTGGATCCACAGCTCGTTATTCCTTGAGGTCAGTGTGGATATGTACCTGGAATACTGCAGCTCATGACCGTTGCCGAAATATATCCTGGCCGGCTCTTTATGAGTAATATCGAATTTTATCGGCGTTATGATGGTCCCGCTCATACCAGGCATCCCTGGACCTCCATAGAACCCCCGGAAGAACGAGAACGCACTTGATAGATCATGTGAAGCGTTGAACCCGGAGCTGGAGAAAGAGACGTCCGAGCTGTACCAGGGGAAAGAGAAGCCTAAAAAGTCTCCGCTCGAAGTATCGTTGTTGATATTGCCGGACAGACCGATGGAGCTCTGCATCGAATCCCTAACCTGAGTCAAGCCGCTACCACTGTTGATGTCGTCTGGCAAGCCAATGGAGTTCTGCATTGAGGACCCCATCTGGGCCAAGCCTGTAACGTTATTGATGACGCTCGACAAACCGAGGGAGTCCTGCATTGAGTATCCCATCTGAGCTGAGCCGGTGGCAGCAGCAAGGGACAGGATGACAAGAATGTTGCACAAATCACGTAGTCTCAATTATCACACCTTTCTATACCGCTTGTCGAGCAAGCCTTCGTCGTATTTAGATTTGGGTTTCCTGTGAAGCTCAGATGGGAATCACAGGAACTTGAAAAAGGGGTGTAGAGCCTCCCTACCCACAAAAGCTCTCGTCTCGGCGGGCCTCATTTTTGTTCGACAGAAAAAACTAGCTGCGCCTTGGCCCTTGACCAGAAAGGGCCCTTCCCAGGATCAACTGATTCGCTCTAATAGGGCTGCTGGCCTTGCCAAACATCCAGCGTGACGCGATTGCTCTCCTGCCAGCCGACTCTGTACCACATCTCATGGGTTCCTATGGAATCTGCGCACAGTGACAGCCTGTATCTGTGGCCAGAGTGGACATATCCCAGATATTCGGTCTGCAGGTCTCCGGAGGGAAGCCTATGAAAGAGCATAGCATAACCGCTGGTGTCAGGGGCCAGCTCTAGAACGGACCGCTGGCCGAAAGGCTGGCTGATGTCGAGACCTCGCTTGAAGCATGCGGGATCCAATATCCAGATCTTGTTATTGCCGCATCCTCTGGTGAACAAACCGTCTTCAGATGATGCATATGAGTCTGCAGTATTCGAACCTGAACCATATGAACCTGTGTTCATGTCAACCAGAGAAGCACCGTTCGTGGAAACGGAGCTGTCCGCCGTATTCCTCTCTCCAGCCGGGGATTTTTCGTCCACCTCAGCAAAGGCTAGGGTCGACCCAGCCAACAGGAAGACGATCATAAGAGCGATGGCTTTGATGCCCAATTCCTCCTTGGGTTTCTTTGGTTCTTTATGAAATAAATAAGTTGGTTTCATCCTCCGAATTATTTAACCGGTCTACAGGCAAAGGAGATCTCATTCCATGCCTTGTCCAGCAGCCTGCTATAATATCTGGTGTCGAAATCGGATGCTTTGTCCACAGTATCTACCGCCCAGGTGTTCGCATCCCTGACCAAGTAGCTTATCTCTTCTCCAGGAGATATAGTGAATCCCTGCATATTCAGATCCTTGACCGCAGAGCCTTCGGCACATCTCCGGGAATAGTTGATCCGGCTCACTCTACGGTGAATCGCCAGATCCTTTGGGTCAGCTACTCCGAGGCCGGTAATGTACCTATTTTTGATCTCCCTGGCACTTTCGCCCAGAATGCTGAGCTCTTTACAGTTTTTAGCCTGGCCTATTGTCTCGAGCATCTCCTCTTGCATCCTCCGAATGTATTCAGGGGTGTCCCCTCGTCGGGCCAGGATTCCCCTGAGCTTGACCTTGCCGGTTGAGAGCCGGCCGTAGTACCTGTTGTAAGCTCCGCTGCCGTCCTCCATGGGCAGGAAGACTATCCAATCGTAGGCATCGATCTCTGTGGATATTCCAGTCTCCGCCTCAATCCTTGCTTTGAGATCCATCACCTGATCGCCAACGACCCAGACGCAGTCCACTATTCCGTGAAGAACCTCGAAGCCCATCTCCTCGGCTATCTCTTTGGTCTGGAGCAGGATCTCCCTGGAGATAGAAGTTATCCGCTCGTGGACCTCTATTCTTCCGAACTTGGCGTTCCGATAGCCTGTGTAGCCAAAGCAGGTTACGAGCATCCACTTCAGGACAGAATCCAGGCCGGCGTAGCTTGGTCTGCCTTGTTGGCCTTCTTTCGCCTCTTGGTCTCTCGCCGTAGGTCGAGCAGGGGTCGCAGCACCTCTGCCAGAAAGCCCCTCCTCTCCGGGAACTCCATGGTCTCCGGGGAGAGGTTGTAGTTAACTATGATGCTCGGGTAAAGAGAGGTAAAGTCAATCTGGTAGACCTTCTCCCTGACTCCAGGCTGGGGCTGGAACATCATTCCGCCCTTGTCCCCGGCCTTCAGCTCCGGCAAAGGTCGAAGCCTCTTTGCATCCTTCTTCCGAAATGGAACGGCAATGCCTCTATGGAGGGCCTCGTAGACTTCGTAAGAGGATATTAGAGTGCCAGGAGTGAACCTGGCCGTCAGGTTGGGGGACAAGCCGGAGAGCCGCGAGGCCAGAAGGACGCCTTTCAGCCCGCCCTCTCTATAGGTGAAGCTCTTGGCCGTGTCTATAAGCACCCGGCCCTCTGGGATCAGGGCTCCGTCCTTGTGGTTGACCTTGCCATAGCTCCAGTAGGACTTGGCGGCCATGGAACGGAAGTGGCCGTTGCGGCTGATGTTCTGATCTATGCCGTACCTCTTGGCCCGCTGAACCATGAGCTGCGTCCATACATCAGCATAGGGGAAGAGGATCACATCAGGATCGTGGACCTTCATCAGCTCCATGAAATCGGAGAGCACAGTCCTCTCCGAGTCCTCCAGTCTTCTTTTTCGTCTGCCGTGGATCTCGATGCAGGAGATCTCTTTGGCGCGGCCGCGGCCGGGTCGCCCTTCACCTCGATCTCCAGGCAGCTCAGAGGAACATCGAAGTCCGGGGAGAACCTGGACTCGTCCATCTCACCGCAGGGGAACATGTCCCGCTCAGCCATGTATTGCTGGTCGCGCCGGACGTCTACGTTGTAGAGATCCGCTGCGTAGCGTGTCTGCTTTTCGATCTTCTCGGCCACGCTTCTGTCGCCACGGATCTTGTAGCCGTCCAGAGGGCCGAAGATGGTATCAAAGCTGCACTCCTGAGCCTGGTAACGGCTCTCCAGGGCCTCGATCATGTCAATGTAAGCATGAGGGTCTTTGAGGTAGAGGTAGAAGAACTGGGGATAAGCAATGCTCTCTTGGTAGAGGCCTCTCTTCCTTGCCCACAACTCCACGCTGCCTTTGTAGTAGGAGTCGAAGATCCACACGATGTTCTCTCCTTCAAGCTCGCTTCCCCCTTGATGAGCCATGTAGAGCTAAGATAAAAGGGTCCGGGTGAGCAGGGTGAATGTAACTGGAATTCAAAAGAGATTAAGTAGGTAAGTAGATATTAGTCTCCAGGACCTCTAAATCTCTCACCTTCGAAATGGCCATCTCGGGGGTGTGATTTTCGTTATCCCACTCATGATGCCTGCAGGCGGCTACGATAAGGGACCGCTGGGCAAAAGGAAGCTTGCACCATTACTGCAGAAAAGCATCCGGGTTAGTGGGCGTTCTGCAAATCTTACCCCAAATCTATCCAGCTCTGATCTCGATTTCAGCTTAGGATCCTTTCACGTTGTAGATCAGAGATAATCCACAGATCTCTCCGCCTGCCAGGGCTGTGTTCATCGAAACTATGGAGGACTCTGCCAAATGCTGGGGCTTAAGGTACCGATCAAGACCACACAAAATCCAAGCAAGTTCGAAGGTTATTTATACAACTTAAAGAACGAAAGAAGATTAATGGAAGTCGATAGCGGCTACTATTTCCGCATTTGAAACAATAAGATGACTTTATTTTTAAGTGAATACCCCGCAGCTTGCTGCGGGGATGAGCATGAAAACCGACTTAAGGGTAGTTGCATATTCGGCTTATGGTTAAATTAGGAAGGGCGAATCATTGCGTGTACAAAATTAGGTATCACATGGTTCTATGTATAAAGTATAGAAAGAAATTACTTTCTCGAAATAATAAGATTGAATATTTCAAATATATTTGCTCAGAATTGGGAGAACGATATCAATTTGTATTTGATGCCATTGGGACTGATGGAGATCACATACATATTTTCGTTGGAGCAGCTCCAAAGCATTCGCCATCAAGGATTATGCAAATAATAAAAAGCATAACCGCAAGAGAAATTTTCAAAAGATTTCCTCAAATCAAAAAAGCACTTTGGGGCAGCGAATTTTGGAGCGATGGGGGGATATATTGGGACGGTAGGTGATGGGATATTATCGGACATAATTCGCAATTATGTCGAAATGCAAGGAACAACGGAAGAAAAAGAAGGATTTAAGCAAATGAGTTTGCTTGAATTCGATTAACTTGGCGGCGGCGGGAACATGCCCCGCCTGCTTGCAGCGGGGTCCGCCGCCGCAACGTTTGACTGATAATTGATAAAATACGGGTTTGGCATCGAGAAGGGACACGGGAAATTACTTTTTATATCTAAGTAAATAAATAATATTAAAGTGAATAACATTAAGTAATATGCAAAGAAGGTTACTTTTAGCTTATTATAATTGTAAGGTTCTCTCTGATCACCATAAACATGCGAAAGTTTTATCAGGATCTTAGATTAGTAACTTATAATGAGGTTGTAACGTCTCGGGCTGAGCGAGGGATAAATATAAGGCGCGATAAATTAGAAATAATTAGAAGCATATTGCTCATATGCAAAAAAAAGGATGCCAACAAGACGAAAATCGTCTACCAGGCTAACCTTAACTTTAAAACGGCAGGAGTCTACATTGACTGGCTTATAAATCATGAATTGATAAAGAAAGAGGATAGCACTTACCAAATAACACCTAAAGGAAACGGATTATTATCTAATTTACAGGATGTGTCTCTCTTCTTCAATGAGACAAATGATTAGCTTTCGATCTCGATGCCCGGCCCTCGCTTCATCCGAGCAGTGAGATCTACTTGCCTAGATTAAGATTCATATTTTGGCACAAAACAATCTTGTCGTCCTGCAACCACCTATTGGTTTCTCTGTCTTTTTCGATGCAATTTAGCGTTGTAAAGCCTAATCAGAGAGCTATCGAAGTAAATAGGAACAAGGTACTCAAACATGCTATCTATTAGCTTACCGGCCTTCTCTGTAGCGGTCTTTACATTCTTTAAGTAATCCAAGGCGGTCTCATCCAGCTTATCTGCATATTTTTCTGTCAACATCTTACTAAAATCCTGAATAGAGGATAAAGAGATCTCCAGATCATGTGATATATTATCCATGAATTCTTCTAAATTCGAATTGGATTTTTCAAGGTCATTTATGAAATTTCTTAGTTCTTCCTCAGATGCTTTGCGTTCCATAATCAAATCCCATTCGCGAATCACGTGAACCGCTATCTTGGGAAGTTGACGCATCTCCTCGCCGCTCTTCACAATATAGTCCATAGCACCCGATTTAATAGTTTGCACCGCCAATTTTTCCGAGCCCACTCCCGTGAGTATGATTAATGGAAAACCAACCTCATCAGGGCTCTCCGCATTTTTTGCCAGTTCTAGTCCGTTGCCATCAGGAAGACGATAATCGGATATGACTAGCGTTGGAGGGCTTTCCTTATTTAGCTCTAGCCATTTTAGTGCATCGTTCATGTTAGAGACATGGTGAATCAACCAGTCTGGGCTATCCTCAAAAACCCTGCGAATCACTTCGGCATGTGATTCTTCATCCTCTACTAGCAGAATAGTCTTAGTCTTGCAGCTTTCCGTATTGATAGCGTTCATGCTACACATCTCCTTTTTTATTGCCCAGTGTCCGTTTAGGACTCGTTCCGAAGTAAGTTATCATCATATCATAACTCGGTGCATTCAAACAAGTTCAACTACTCGACTCAAATTTGCAGCTCTGATTCCAGTGTAGCCAGTAAACCCCCAGATCCTCGGTCATCTGTTGGAATTTATCGAACCCAAGAGGCTTTACAAGATAACTATTGGCGTGATTGAGGTATGCCTTCGTCACATCGTACTCGTTCTTGGAAGTCGTGAGGACTACAACAGGGATAGTTCTCAAATCGTCGGAGTTCTTTATATCTTCCAACACTTCGTGACCGTCCCGCTTGGGAAGCCTTAGGTCGAGCAGTATCAAGTCAGGACGAGGGTTCTCCTCTCTGTCCTCATGCTTGCCGCGATGCATTAGATAGTCCAATGCTTCCTCGCCATCACTGACCCAATGGATATTGTTCACCCCCATTCTCTCAAAGCATCTCATAATTAGCATGGCATGAGTCTCGTCATCCTCCACAAGCAATACCTCTGCTTTTCCCATCATAACCTCAGATACCTATCGCATCTTTGTGATTGACTCTGTATATATTTATATATTACTTTGTACTGGCAGGGTAAAACACACTGATGTTCCTTTTCCAAGCTCAGATTCTATCCATATACGACCGCCATGTACCTCTATTATTCTCTTGACGATAGCTAGACCAGCGCCAGTTCCCTCACTCCTCTTATTCACCTTGTAGAATAATTCGAAGACCTTTTCGTGTTGGCTCAGATCTATGCCCATCCCATTGTCGCGGACATAGAACACAGTTTTCTCGGCTTCGGTTCGATAACCGATATCTATCCTGGGATGCTGTTGTTCGCCTCTATACTTTATGCTGTTCTCGATAAGATTAACCATTGCCTCCACTATCCTCATTTTATCTACGCGAACGACGGGCAGATCATTTGCTACCAAGACATCTATTCCAGCGGATTTTATCCTTGGAGAGGTTTGCAACAGAGCCTCCTGGACAATCTCTTCGAAGGGAACGTCCTCCGGCGGATTGGCTACACGACCTATTCGCGAGAGCTCCAGTGTTTCGCTCAAGAGCCGGTCCATTTTTGTTACTGCATCTTCAATCAGCCGAAGGTCAGCCTTAACCTTTTCATTATCGCCCTTTTCTATGTCTCCCTTAAGAAATTCATTGAACCCCTGAATGGTTACAAGCGGTGACCGGAGATCATGAGAGACTGTGTAGATGAAACGTTCCATCTCAGAATTCTTGGCTTCAAGCTCTGCAGTCCGTTCCTTCACCCGGAGTTCCAATTCATCGCGAGCTTTGTGTATTGCTTCTTCAGCCAACTTTCGCTCCGTGATATCACGTATCGACTCGATAGACCCAACCAACTGGCCTCCTCTATCATAAAGTAAAGATGCGGTCCCCCAAACGTATGCTCCCTTGCCGCTAAGAAGAGATGGTGCGTAGGACTCAGCGTTGATAGACCACTCCGTTCTGACTAGTTGTCGGTATCTTGATTCAATTGTATCATCGTGTCTTTCTATCAAATCTATGAGGATAGGTCTTCGTTCTCCGTAGAATGGCACGCTGTAAGCATACTCGCCTTTGCCCAGCATGTCCTGTTTATTTGCGCCAGTCATCTCTTCCATAGCTCGATTCCAGGCGATCACTTTCTTGTTTTGGTCTATGACAAACGTGGCATCAGGCAAGAATTCTATGATCGCGAGAAGCTGGTCACGAGCGGAGTTCAGCGCTTCCTCAGCTTTTTTACGCTCCTGGATCTCGATTTTCAGCTCTTGGTTGGTTGACTGAAGCTGCGCTGTCCGTTCAGTGACTCTGTTTTCAAGCTCTTCATTCAGCCTTCGTATCTCCTCCTCTGCCCGTTTGCGTTCGGCGTTCTCCTGCACTGTTGATTCATAGAGCCTGACGTTCTCGTTCAAAGCGACGACTTGACGGACTACTATCAGGCCTATGATGCCGCCAACTGCCCATGACAAGGCCGAGAAGCTTACAGGCAGCGGGTGATCGTAACTCCAAATGAGAAGAACGTATGTGGCCCCAGCAAAAATGTAAGGTATATAAAGAGGCCAGGTGAACTGTATAGTCTTTGGTTTATTATCCTTATGTGAATCAGACTTTGCGGAATTTGCCTGCGATACTCCAGCCAATCCATTCAACACGTAGACAATTATCCAGCCGGTGTTCATCAGGCCGCCAGAATCGTATGTCCCCTGTAATGATTGGCTCATGAAAACGAATTCTGTAACGATCATTGTAATTGTACTGGCAACCAAGAAAAGTATTGGACTCAGACTTACAGACTTGATCCTACGAAATAAGAGTTCTATCAAGGCGAAGAACAGCACCATGTCCATTACAGGATAACCCACTGCAAGAGCAATTGTGATGGTGGCCTCTTGTACATTAGCTTCAATAGTAGGAGCAATTAACAAAACCCAGAACAATATAAAGGACGCAATCATCACAATTCCGGTATCCAGCAATACCTTGAGCCTCTCGCCATAGTTTAGGGGCTCTTTGGGTAAGAGGAGGATGCCTATAGCAAAGAGGGGGTAAAACGCCAGATATGGGCCGTCAGCTAGCGAAGGGAAGGGTACTTGGTGCGTCACTATGTCGATAATAGACCAGATAACATCTCCGATAGTATAACTTGCTTGGGCTACTGCGAGAACAGTCCAGGCAATGCGGATGTTCTTATCTTGCCTTGAATTGTACGCCCCGTAGATCAAACCAAGTGTAGCCAAAGAATTGACTAAGACAAAGTACAAATCGCTTGTATTCTTGCGAAGCTCCGGATAACCTTGTAGAAGAAAAGTAAATGCTATAGAAACAAGAACGATTAAGGCACCGAGAATCAGAGCACTACGGAAAGAGACGACTTGTTTTTTGCCTTGATCAGCGCTCATCTGACTACCTTCCATTATCGTGCTCTCCACTATTGGATTGACCCTCGCAGGGTTTCCTTAAGTCCGGCAAGATCTTATCTCTATCATCGGGAACGAATGTCTCTTGTGTACGAAACATTAGTCCTTATTTTAGGTTATAGCTGCCTTTAGTTAAAAGCGTTTTTGTTAATCGAAGCCTTGATGGACACTTGCTTCATTTATTGATAATTTTTCCTCGATAACGGAATTAGGAACGTGCTTAATCTCTGTATAATAC
>CAVWIG010000011.1:0-3850 GCA_963754945.1 Methanotrichaceae archaeon | reverse complement strand
AAATAGAAAGGCTTAAATACCAACCTAGCACTAACTATAAGTTAGTAATATCACGTGTTAGATGTTTGCAAAACAAACCAGAGAGGTGTTGGCAAACATCACGCTCATGAATCGATCCATACCCCAGTCGAGGGGTTTCACAAGAGAGCCTTGTCAGGCTCATACGTACAGATTAAAAAATTACTTAAGCTTGCGAGATGAATAAAGAGTTTATTGGAGGTTTTTGATGGCTGGAGAAATTACACTTAAGGTCATAGAGGCGCGAGCCTCCGACGTCGGTCGCGGGATCGCCAGAGTAGACCCTGCTATATTCAGGGAGAAGGGCTGGCAGGCAGGCGACGTCATTAGTATTCAGGGAAAGAAGAGGACAGCAGCCTTACTGTGGCCCGGATACCCGGACGACACAGGAACGGGGGTCATCCGTCTGGACGGCAACATCCGCAGGAACGCAGACGTGTCCATAGACGACCGAGTACCCGTTAGGATAATTCAATCGGCGCCTGCAGAAAGTCTCGTCCTTGCCCCCACGGTCCCAATGCGCATCACTGGAGCTGAAGAGTACCTTAGAAGATACATGGAAGGGCGCGTGCTGACGCGCGGGGACGTCATCGAGATCAGCGTGATGGGCAGAAAGATCGAGCTGGTCGCCGTGAGAGTGAACCCAGCCAAGGACGCCGTGGTCATCGGTGACCGCACAAGGATAGAGATCAGCGAGAAGCCTGCAAAGGAAGAGAAGGCCATGACCAGGGTAACCTACGAGGACATAGGCGGCCTTGGATCCGAGATCAAGAAGGTCCGGGAGATGATAGAGCTTCCAATGAAGCACCCCGAGCTCTTCGAGCGGTTGGGCGTGGAAGCCCCTAAGGGAGTTCTGCTCTATGGTCCGCCGGGCACAGGCAAGACCCTCCTCGCCAGGGCTCTAGCATCAGAGACAAACGCTCACTTCGAGACTCTCAGCGGCCCGGAGATCATGTCGAAATACTACGGCGAGTCCGAGGAAAAGCTCAGACAGCTCTTCAAGACAGCCGAGGAGCAGGCTCCGAGCATCGTGCTCATCGATGAGATTGACTCGATCGCCCCGAAGCGCGAGGAGGTCACAGGAGAAGTTGAGCGTCGCGTTGTGGCCCAGCTCCTGGCTCTCATGGACGGCATGGAGGCGCGAGGCAAAGTAGTCGTAATAGGAGCCACCAACAGACCCGATTCACTGGACCCGGCTCTGCGTCGGCCGGGCAGGTTCGACAGAGAGATAGAGATCGGAGTTCCCAACAAGGAATCCAGGCTGGAGGTACTCCTGATACACACCAGAGGCATGCCTCTTGCTAAAGACGTAAACCAGCAGAAGCTAGCCGATGTCACCCACGGGTTCGTTGGCGCCGACCTGGCCGCTCTGGCACGCGAGGCAGGCATGAGATCCCTGCGTCGCGTCCTGCCCGAGCTGGACCTGGAGGCGGGTGTCATTCCTGCCGAACTCCTGAACAAGATAGAGGTGAACAACGACGACTTCCTTGAGGCTCTTCGTGAGATGGAACCCTCTGCCATGCGAGAGGTCATGGTCGAGTCTCCGGATGTCAAATGGGACGACATCGGCGGCTTATCCCAGGTCAAGCAGGAACTCGTCGAGTCTGTGGAGTGGCCTCTGACCTACGCCAAGCTATTCCAACACATGGACGCCGAACCGCCTAAGGGCATCCTGCTCTACGGACCACCTGGAACCGGAAAGACAATGCTTGCGAAGGCGGTAGCTACTGAGAGCCAGGCAAACTTCATCAGCATCAAGGGACCCGAGTTTCTGTCCAAGTGGGTGGGAGAGTCGGAGAAGGCAGTCAGAGAGGTCTTCAGGAAGGCAAGGCAGGCTGCGCCATCTGTGATCTTCCTCGACGAGATCGATTCCATCGCTCCTTCAAGAAGTTCGGGCACCAGCGACTCCCACGTCACAGAGCGGGTCATCTCTCAGATCCTGACTGAGCTGGACGGCCTGGAGTCGCTGAACAGCGTAATAGTCATAGCCGCCACCAATAGACCGGACATAATCGACCCTGCACTGTTGCGGCCCGGGCGGTTCGATCGGCTCATCGAGATTGGACTACCCGATGAGAAGGGCAGGCTGGAGATCCTGAAGATCCACGCTGCAACGAAGCCCTTGGCTGACGACATCAACCTTGATGAGATAGCCAAGAAGACCGAAAAGTACAGCGGTGCCGATCTCTCCGCCATCGTCAACGAAGCCGTCATGCTCGCCATCAGGGAGTGCGTGCTGCAGGGCAAGTCCCTAGAGGAAGCCCAGATCTGCAACTACAAGATCGAGAAGAAACACTTCGATGAGGCGATGAAAAAGGTTCAGCCAACGGCAGAGACGGACCTATACAAGAAGTTCTCCAAGGGCAAGGCTTTTTAAGGCCGGGATATCCGGCCTTTTGCCTTTTTTCTTAAAGAATGGCGTTTTCCGTCCTCAATTGTTCCTCCTCAATTTTACTTAGGGCATATTTTGTCCAGGAAATTTGGGTACTACTCCAAAACTATTTATCCATCTCCCGAATATCATCCTTTATGAATGAGTTCACGGGGCTAGAATTGTCCCCTAAAAAAATCGAATATTTAAAATATATCCAAGAGCAAAAGAGTACTGTTAAGACCACGGATATATCATCTCAGTTCAAGGTGGATCCTTCCACAATAACCAAAACCATCAGTGAATTATCCGCTACAGGATTAATACAGCACGTGCCTTATCGTGGGATTAGCCTTACCGAACAGGGCAGAACCTACGCAGAGTTTCTAATCCGGCGCCACAGAATCCTCAGCTTGGTGTTGACGCATTACGGGCTATCAGCCGATGAAGCTTGTGTTGCGGTCTCTAAGTTCGAGGGCTATGTACCTAGGGAGGTAGTTGACAAGATGTGTACATCGCTTGGGCATCCCACCATGGGCGGTTGCGGAAAGATACAACACGATAAGAGTTGCTGCCCAGCATGTGATTAGATGATCGATTTTATTCTAGCCCTGAGATTGGAGGCGGATTTCTATAAGCGAGTCGCAAATATCCGGCCATATACCAGATCTTGATCTGATCACTTACTACAGCGAGAATAATCAGACTCGATTCTCTAGAATCAGCCCCTGGACGAAGCTATTTACCCTTGTGTCTGTTGTTCTCTTCATAACTGTAGTTCAAAGTATTCTGCCTTTGGTAGTTCTGTACATAGCCGTACTGGCGATCTACTGGTTGTCCGGATCGCCGGTAAAGAAACTATTCCAATGGTATCTGCTTCCAGTGATGTTCGTCTTCTCTCTTGTCATCTTACTGATGTGGAGAGAGCCAGGCCACCCGCTCGTGTCTCTGTGGATCTCCGGGATGAACATAACATTGACGGACAACGGCTTCCTTCTGGTAGTTAGGCTGCTGTTAAAAGCGCTCATATCCATGACGTTTTCTATGTTTTTTCTCATGACAACCAGGTACGCTTATCTTTCGACTATGATATACCGTGTATTCCCATCTCCCATAGACCAGATATTCCTCATGTCATACAGATTTATTTTCATAACTCTGAAGATGGTTAATGCCATGATGAAGGCCTTAAAATCCCGTGGCGGTGGGCTTATAAGAGGCATGACCAGACAGAGCCAGATGTTTGCGGAGATATTTGCCTTGGTCTTCATAAGATCGTATGATCGTGCCGAGAGAGTTAACAAGGCCATGGAAGCCAGGGGGTACAGTGGAAAATACATTGCGGCCACAGGCATCCCGCGGATCGGTAATGCAGAATATGCATTCATGATGGGTATACTATTAATAATTGCATATCAAATTTTATTCCATTCTTTAGTTTAGGTGAAACAATGGCTTTAC
>CAVWIG010000010.1:0-46479 GCA_963754945.1 Methanotrichaceae archaeon | reverse complement strand
CGATCTTAAGGCCCTCAAACCAGAGAATGCTCGTTATACCAGCCATGAAACATATGGCGATATCTATGAAATGCAGATATTCAAAACCGAACAACTCTCGCAGGTAGGGAACATATTACCATTGCCAGGAAGATTAAAGCACCTCCCACCACCAACCAAAGAGCTGGATTGGGTGTGCTCATGGTCTCTAAAATCGTCCTGGACCAAGATCTGTTTGTCAATATCAGGCCCAGGTTTGCTATGATAAGAGTCGTGTAGGTCAGCGCCCTGGCCTCAGCCTCGCCCTGACCGCGATAGAGTGAACCGCGTAGACTGCCATGACTATTACCAGAACACTTAGGCCCTGCAGCAGGCTCAGGCCAATTGTGTATCTGCTGAACAAAGGTTTCGTAGGATCTCTGGGCGGTCGGCTCATCACATTTGCCTCCTCCGGCTCGGCCTCGAAGGCCACCGAGCAGGCCGGATCGATGATCAGCTCCAGGAAGACCACATGAACCGGGAAAAAGACTAACGGCCATTCCAGGAGCACGGGAATAAGGGACATGCCTGCAATGGGCACATGGATGGCCAAGATGTAGGCCATGGCCTTCTTGATATTTCGAAGATTCGGCGGCCCAACCTCACGGCCTTCACTATGGACGAGAAGTCGTCATCCAAAAGACCAAAGAAGCAGCTTCACGGGCCACATCAGTTCCCCTTCCACCCATGGCTATGCCAATATTGGCAGCTTTTAGCGCTGGAGCATCGTTCACACCGTCTCCAGTCATGGCCACAATTTCTCCGTTAGCCTTTAAGTGCCTGAACCAACCTCAGCTTCTGCTCCGGGACCACTCGCGAGAAGATGCTTACCTCTTTGAGGCGCTTCTGAAGCTCTGAATCGCTCATTTTTTCTAACTCAGGGCCGGTTACAACCTGATCTGAGGGATAGACCGATCTGCCTGGCTATTGCCTGGGCAGTGCCGGGATAATCGCCAGTTATCATTTTTACATTTATGCCGGCAGAATAGCACTCCTTAATTGCCTCCCGAACGCCAGGGACGCACGGGGTCCTCCATGCCTATCAGGCCCAGGAACTGGAACTCAAAGTCGTGCTGCCCGCTCCGGCAGATCAGTTTCTCGAAATAGGCCCTGGAGACACCCAAAACGCGCAACCCCTGCTCAGCCATGGACTGAATGGCTCCCGAAAGATCCTGCTTCTGAGCTGAGTCTGTGACATGACAAAGATCGGCTATGGCCTCTGGCGCCCCTTCGCAGCTATCACATAATCTTTTCCAGAAGGTGATCTCCAGACACGGGACATGGCCAGCAGCTTCTTGGACAGCGGATACTCTTGCACCAGTTCCCAGTCGCTGTGGATGTGCTCTGTCTTGGCTAAGTAATCCTGGCCAAGCTGCTTGAAGGCCTTCTCCATAGGATCGAAGGGATCTATCTGGCTGGCCAGAATGCTGAACTCGATCACCTCGTGAATGGCCTCTGGCAGACGGTCTCTATCATCGTCGATTTCGTAGAACTCGCCGCCTGCGAATATTTTCTTGACCTTCATGCGGTTCATGGTCAGAGTGCCTGTCTTATCCACGCAGAGAACTGTTGCTGAGCCCAGCGTCTCCACTGCCGGGACGCGTCGGGTGAGGACGCGGTTCTGGGAAATTCTCCATGCGCCAAGGGCCAAAAATACTGTCAAAACTACTGGAAACTCCTCTGGAAGAACGGCCATGGCCATAGTTATGCCTGCCAGGAGACCCTCATCCAGTTGCCCCTGGTCAGGCCGTATACTATTACTACAAGCGTGCATAGGCCCAGTCCTAGGAGGGCCAGGTTGCGGACAAGGTGATTTGTCTCTTTTTGGAGTGCGGTCTCCTCCGACTCGACCTTCTGTAGTGCTCTTCCAATCTTGCCAATTTCTGTATGCAATCCTGTTGCCCAACCACCGCTGCCCCATGGCCCTGCACCACGAGGCTTCCAGAGTAAACGAAAGGCAGGTCGTCTCCGCCCGGTCGAGCCATCGAGGCCTTTCCATCAGAACAGGCTTTCCGTACAGAAACTGATTCGCCAGTGAGAAGTGACTCGTCTGCTGAGAGATTGGTGCAGGATAGCAGCTCCGCATCTGCTGGTACGCGGTCACCCTCTGAGAGTACGATCAAGTCTCCGGGAACTACTTCTTTTCCCGCTATGCGTTTATGCTCCCCGTCCCGGATCACCAGAGCCCGTGGGCTGGAAAGGTCTCTAAGGGCTTCTAAGGCTCGCTCTGTCTTGCGTTCCTGGAAAATGGTGATGCCCATCACCACGAAGACGAAACCCAAGAAGCATCAACGCTCCTTGAAGGTCTCCTAAAAGAAGATAAATCAAGCCCCCAGCAACCAGGAGCAAGAACATAGGCTCCTTGGCCACTTCAAAGGCGATGGCAAAGACGCTGCGGGGTTTGGCTGAGGGCAGCTCGTTGTAGCCCACATCTTTTAGAAGTTCGGCAGCCTTGGCTTCGGAGAGGCCTTTAGCGGTGTTTATGTCAAAATTCTCAGCCAGCAGCGCATCCCCCTTTAAGGAGCTTCCTTAAGTTTCACTTGGATCTTTAGCTCCTTTTACTTGGATTGTATTTATCTTCAGCTATGATAGGCTCGTAGGATTACCCTAGAGACCAAGCATTGCAGATGGCTTCAACCCCCGCCTGCCGCTATCTCTTATGCTAGCTCCGTGGACTGGCTGAGACTCCGAATTGTCATGTAAAGTGCTAGAACTAGTTCTTATTGAATCCCTAGTTATTTCTTCTGAGAGCTAAAGCGATTCCCAGGATGCCAGCAACAGCAAGAATGGCCTCAAAGCCAGGCTGCTGGACCCTCTGGTTTACTTGGTTCTTTAGCTCTTCCTTCGCTCTCTGCTGGAGCTGCTCAGGTGTAATATTCAATGTTTGATTTATACGTTCAGCAGCCTGCTCCTTCAGCTGCTTTGCAGTGGCGTTTACATCTTGACTGATATGCTCCTTTGTCAAGTTGCCCTGGGCTATGTGTTCAACTGCCTTCTTCTCAAGTTCCTGCTGGCTTAGATTGATATTGCTCTGAAGAGGAGAAGCAATCATATCCACTGGATCACGGCTATTGCATTTGATGACAGGGCTGTCATCAAGGCGAGAACAATCAAGCTCAGAAGCCTGATCGAATAAAATGACAATAATTAATGTGTGCTTTTTAACTTCGTTTATAGATATACATATGGAATAACTAATTGCTACAAAAAGAGCACATTTTTGCAGCGATTAACCCTTCGTTATTCTCTCTTCGCCCACCCGCGCCCTCCGTATCGGCGGCAGCTCTCCCCATACCGCCATCTCCTCACCCCGGATTACAAGCGCTCCATCTATCTCCGGCTTGTCAATTACCTTGAAGCAATCCTCCAGCGACCCATCCGGCTGGACGGCGTTGCCCAGGGCCGTGGCCGCAGCGTCCGCCAGGGCCGGATCTTTTGATACTATCAGGGCTGCATCGGCGCACCCGAAGCTGATCGAAGGCCCGACTGTCCCCGAGCTGGTGCATATCCCCAGCGGCTCAACTCTGGGCGGAACCTCTAAGGCCAGATCCCTTATTGGCGAAGTTCCCGCATAGATCCCGACGAGAACGGCCTGGTCATTGAGGATGGAAATGTCCCCGCCGTTGTCCACAATGGCGTATACCGCACCGGCTTGGATCATGGCCTCGACTGCAAGCTTGGCTATCACTCCAGCAACAGCGCTCATGGGGCCGATGCCGAAGACTGCGCTGGTTTTGATCATCTGCTGGACTATGTTAGGGGCATCATTCGCCTTGAGTTCGTAGGGTTCCAGGGTCAGCATGAAGAAAGGGTCGGCCTGGATGAACTTCTCTAAGAGGTTCCGCTGCTCTCTAATCGATTCCTTGGCCGCCTCGATGTGACTCTGCTCGTAGGCGAAGATGGTTGCGATAGTCTCGCGGAGCTGATAGTGCTCTCTAATAGGTGCCGGCATGATTGATCTATTTGTCTAATGGTCTAACTTGTTCTAAACAAGTATATCTTTTTGGGCACTGAGCCATGGTAAGGCTCAAAGCTCGCGAGCACTGGAGCTCAAGGCCTTGGTAACAACCTCTTCTTTGCCCCGCAGCCTTACCACCATCTGCTCCTGGTAGCTGACGTCCAGCATCTCTGCACTATCATAAAGCCGGGATAGCTCGCTCATTCCTTCAGAGGTGTATGGAAGCTTGATCTGAACTTCTTTCAGAGGCTGAAGCTTTTGATAGATCAACTGCGTGAGATCGACAAATCCAAGCTTTGTTGAGGCTGAAAGAAGGACTGGATTTGGGGCCAGGTCTCTGACAACCGCGAGCCGTTCCAGCGATTCGCTTACGTTTAGCCGGTCAGCCTTGTTTAGGACCGTGATGATCGGTGCTCGAGAACCACAATCCCATAAGGCCTTGTGGGATGCGACCAGCTTCCGCCTCAAGGTCTCTGACGAATCGCTCACGTCCGCTACCAGCAGGACAAGATCCGCCTCGGAAATCTCCGAAAGAGTGGACCTGAAGGCCTTAATAAGGAAGAGGGGAAGGTCGTCTATGAAGCCCACCGTGTCGGTGAGCAAGATCCTGCGGCTGCGTATATCAAGCGCTCTGGTAGTTGGTGATAGCGTGGTGAAGGGCTGGTCTCTGACCTCCACTCCCGAACTCGTTAGGGCATTCAAGAGAGTGCTTTTGCCTGCATTGGTGTAACCGGCCAGGGCCACCAAGTCGAATCCCAGCTCGCGACGTCTAAGTCGGCGGTCCTCTCCTATTGATTCCACCTCTATTAGGGCATTCTTGATCTTGGCAATCCTCGACTTGATGTCGTTGTACATCGATTCGTCGTAGGCTCCCGACCCTCCGAAGCCGGGCTGCTCGCTCTTCTTCCTCTGAGAAAGGACGTTCCTCACGTAGGGAGCATCGTAGGTGAGCTTGGCCAGCTCTATCTGCAGCTTGGCTTCGCGGGTGGATGCCCGGGAGGCGAAGATCTCGAGGATGAGGTTGAACCTGTCAATTGGCGTAGTGGAGAACTCGCTGCGAATGTTGTAGACCTGGCTGGGGCTAAGAGCGTTGTAGAATATCAGTTTGCTCGGGCTGTAGGTCATTGCCTCCTGAATCCTGCCTCGGCCAAGCTGGAACCTGTGATCTCTTCCCCGCCGCTGGACGATCTCTGCGAGAACCCTGTAGCCTGCAGCCTCAGCCAGCCCCTTCAGCTCCACCACCCTGTACGGGTCTGGGGCCTGATTAGGATTCTCTCTCGTGAGCAAAACAGCCGTTTTAGCTTCGTCTATTTTATCATTCATTATTGGTGTTCACTCCAACTTTTGTCGTCTTCCTGGTGTATGATCAGGTTCCTTCCCGCAAAAGAGATGTGATGAGCCAGCTCAATGGCGTTTCTCTCCCCCAAAGACTCGGGATACTTGAAATCCCTTCCCAGAATGCTGTTGACCTTCCAGACATCTAGGTTGTACATGTCTCCTTTCTCAGCGATGATAGTTCCATGGAGGCATAGGGAAGTCGCACTTACCAGATTCACGACTATGTTTAAGTCTAGGATTTCAGCAACGCAAGGCTTCAGTCTCACCTGGTAGATCTCCTCTATATACTCCGGGGAGATTCTGGCGGAGACAGCAGCACAAACCATGTGATAGCGACCCTTGAATTCGTGCCTACCTGATATATCAACTGCTACGATGTCTATTCATTCAACTCCTGCGTCCCGATAACATCGCTGAATAACAACGTAATTAACTTGCCTAGTCTATCTAACTATCTCTAACTATCGGATGATCGGTCACAATCCCCCTGGCCTCTCCCGGGGTCAGGCCTGCGCCGATAGCGATCTGGATAGCGCGTTCTGTGTCTATGAGATCCTCTGGGCTGTGAGTATCGGTATCTACTACCATTCTAGCTCCAGCCTCTTTCGCCAGCCGGACCACATGCCCGTTGGTTATGTTGTGCCCGTACCGAGAGGTGATCTCCAGACAGACGTTATTGTCTCTGGCTAGTTCAGCCTCCTCGGCTGTCAGAAATCCCGGATGGGCAAGGATGTCCACGCCCGCCTTAATCGCTGCCAGGTTGGTTCCGGGACGGACGGGCTCCACCGGCGTTTCGCCGTGAACGACCACAATTTCGGCACCGAGCCTTCTGGCCAGGGTCGTCAGCGACTCGATCTTCTCCGGGGGAACATGAGTCAACTCCGCCCCAACAAAGATTTTCATGTTCAGTACATCTTCTAAATATTTGGCTTTGGAGAGGCTGGAGAGAACATGCTCAATGTTGGTGAAATCAACGTGATCGGTAAGGCCTATGGCCGTGTAGCCCTTCACCTCCGCCCTTCGCACCAGTTCGCTTGGTATTAGCTCGCCGTCGCTGAAGATGGTGTGGGTGTGTAGGTCAATCATATCTTCTAGTTGAAACTGAGTCTATATGAGTTTGACCGGCGGATTTTACTTTGACCTTTGTGCATCGATCGAAGGGGAGACTACAATTGCGTTTCGAATAGTTGGTCGAGATAACTTGTCATCCAACCAGAAGCGATATTGCCGTTGAGATGATAATTTTAAGGTACAGAATTATCTTGAACTCTAGCCCCTGCCCTTTGCTTTTAGGGAACTGGCAATTTTCTTCAATACGACCGTTTTGTGCTCACTCTTGGGCACCAGTATCCTTCCCGAACTCGCTTGCCATGTGCTTGGGTGCTTCTTCTCTCGCTCTATCTCTGGCTTGATACCAGCCTTCAAGGTGGCTGCTATTACATCGTCGACGCTAGGGTTTGGCACCGAATCTTCGGCTGAGACCATCCTTCCTTCGCTCCGTGTTTTGGTGGAATCGAAATAGATCGGCCAGATCACGATTGTATCTCTCTTTTCAGGCATCGATGTAAGGTACACCAACATTTGATAAGTAATTTTGGGCAAGCTCAGAACCAGCCTCGACCCAAAGATCGTGAAGGTTTCCTTCACTCACCATTTTTGGCCTAAAAGCATAAATTATTGACTGCCACTTGTTCCCTCCAAAAAAGGTAAGAGCATGATCGATAAAAATCCCATGGAGCTTTTTCAGGCGGAAGCGCCTGAGGTTGCAAAAGCATTTGATGATTTGATTAAGGCGATCGTGGCCTCAAAAGGATTGGACCCGAAGACCAAACAGCTAATCTATATAGCCATGAAAGCATCCCAGGGCGATGTTTCTGCTGTCAATGCCCATATTCTCATGGCCAAGAAACTCGGAGCGTCCAAGGAGGAAGTAGTGGATGCCATTCTCCTAACGCTGACTGTATCAGGCATAAGAGGTGTAGTGAGCTGTTTGCCCGATGCTGTCAGGCATTTCGAAGAATAGTCCTGGAAGAAATTAATGAATTGGGCAATGACGGCCTGTCTTGCCGGTCGGATGATTAAATGGCTGAGACTCTCGATGAGCGAATTCTTAGGGCAGTGCATGAGGATGTAGCCAATGTCCCGTACGACCCTGAGTGGCCCAGGCCATTCCTCAAAGAGAAAGAGTACCTTTTGGCGTGTCTGCCACGCGAACTCATCGGGCGAGTTGAACATTTCGGCAGCACCGCTGTGCCTGGGCTAGCGGCAAAGCCGATCGTCGACACGCTGGTGGAAGTCACATCTCTCGATGAACAAGAGGCAGGATCGTCCCTATTCTGGAATCACAAGGGTACGACTACTTCTGGAGGCCGACGTGGGGCGATGACACGTCGCCATTCTATGCCTGGTTTATCAAGCGAGATTCCAGCGGCAAACGAACTCATCACATCCACATGATCGAAAGCCATCTTGAACACTGGAAGCGCCTCCTCTTTCGGGACCATCTAGCAGCGCATCCATACGTCGCTCAGGAATACCAGAGATTGAAGATACGTCTGGCAGCCGAATACCCGAATGACCGCGTGGCCTATACAAAGGGCAAGACAGACTTCATCGTGAGAGTGATGGAGATGGCGAAACAGACCAGTAAAAGGCCCAACAAACAGATGCAACGAACGACTGATTGATGCCGGTTCGGTGCCAGTTTGTCTCTAGTTAATCGATCGAACTATGTTTGATCTCCACAATCATACCCGTATCCAGCATCCAGTTTACTAGGACAATACAGTGGTCAGCATGCAGGCTGGCTGGGCCTATGGAGACCACTTCCGCCCCGGCTTGCATGATCTGTGTTTCTTCCTCCGGAGTCATTCCCAGGTGGTCTCCCAGGATGAAGACAGCATCGCCCGAAAGATTGCAATTGGCCTTGTGAACATCCATACCATCCTCTCTCAGATACACGGGCGTAATGCCTTTTGTCTTTAGATCAGACAGGATCTCGTCCAGCCCGCCTGTGCGCACAAAGATGCCGGAAGTGGACATTGACCACTCCGGCCCTGCCGCAATCGCCAAAGCCTTCTTGAGCAGAGCTGCCGTAGTCCTTTCGTCCGGGTTCAGATGGCGCAGATCTTCTCCTCTGAGACACACTGTCTTGTGGGGTTCGCCGCCGCACAGAACCAATAGAATACGAACGTCGTGCCTGATTCCGTGAGACAGGACGAAGGCCGCGTTGATGCACCGGCAGAGGATGTCGAGGCGGCCGGAGGTTCCGGGGATGTCCTCAAGAGAGAAATTGGGAGTTGTAGTGGCCTTATGTCCTACTACGATGAAAGTTCGCATGAGATCAGGAAAGAACAGGGAGTACAAGCTTCTTTCGGAATCAGAATTCGCCAAATTGAAATTCCACTACCTAATCCATACGAGCGACGTTGAGATGTTAAAAAGATAATTCTGGGGTTAACCTTCATACCCCAGCTTCTTGGCCAAATAGAATGAGCCGCTTGCCTCTGTAACTTTTCCCAAAGCCTTCTGGGCTTCGCCCATGCCCTGCCAGGCTTCAGCAAAGATCGGACTCAGATCGATGGCCTTGTTGTAAGCTTCCAGCGCTTCCTCGTCCTCTCCTTGTGCTCGCAGCGTATTGCCCTTTCCTATCCAGGCCATTGGAGCGTAGAACGAGCCAGGCGAAGCCCTTTCGATGGCTTTGTCGTAAGTCCTTATTGCCTCATCGTACATTGCCAGCTTGAAGAGAGCCCTGCCCTTTTGTTCAAGGACGCTCGTGTCGTTGGAGTCATTCTGAATAGCTTTGTCGGAAGCGTTTACAGACATCTGGAATGCTGCCAGGGCCTCCTTCTGCTTGCCCGTCTTGTTCAAAGCATCTCCCTTTGCTAACCAGGCCAAAGCAAGATCTTTGTTATCGTTCTCCGGTATCAGCTCGATAGCTTTGTCGTAAGCTTGCAAGGACTCGTTGTATCTCTTCTGTTGGACAAGCTGACCGGCTTTGGCACTCCAGGACTTAGAATCCTTGGGATCGATCTTAATAGCTTCTTCGAAGGCTGAGAGGGATTCATTGTATCTCCCCAGATCCTCTATAGGACTTACGCACTTGGCAGAATCTTCTTATATTGCATATGCTATATTAATACCAACAAATAAATGGGATAGGGCTGAACTTGAATCCTTCCAAGTGCGATGATCTTGATTATATTCACTTTCTGATAGCATCAGTAGATGTTTTTACCTGTACTGAGGCTGCAAGGTGCCAGCCAGTAGGAGAAAATAGTCCATCGCATGATGCATTTACCCGTCTTCTACAAAGACAGCCTCCAGATACGGATACGTTGTGGAATGAGGTAAAGGATATTGTTCAGCCTCAAAATGGTTTCTTGGTTATTGACGATACGACGTTGGACAAGCCATATGCTAAAAATATGAGCCTAGTCTATCATCAATGGAGTGGAAAACAGCATCGATTGGTGAATGGAATCAATATTTGTACGTTGCTGTGGACAGATGGAAACGCTATAATTCCCGTTGATTTCCGAATCTACGATATAGATGTCGACGGCAAGACAAAAAATGATCATTTTCGAGATATGCTTGCCAAAGCAAAAGAACGGCGTTTTCAGCCCTGTATTGTTCTCTTCGATAGCTGGTATGCCAGTGTAGATAATCTCAAAACCATACGAAAGTCTGGATGGCACTGGCTGACCCGATTGAAGAAAAATAGGCTAGTGAATCCGAATAACACCAAAAATATGCAAATTCAGGAGATAGAGATACCGCTGCAAGGCAGGGAAGTGCATTTAAAAGCTTATGGTTTTATAAAAGTATTCCGGATAGTCTCTAATGACGGTGACATAGGATACTGGGCAACTGACGTGCTGGAGATAGACGAAGCTAAACGCGAAAAATTTGGTGGATATTCCTGGAAGATTGAGGAATATCACAGAGGCATAAAGCAATTCTGTGGAGTCGAAAGCTGTCAAGCAAGAAAAAGTCAGTCCCAGAGAGCACACATAATGTTCTCCCTGAGAGCGTTTCTCAGATTATAGTTAATCCTATAGATTATTGCCTTATAGATACCTTTTATAACTAATGTGTGATATAATTAGGTATGGGTAGAAAACCTATTGTAATGAGGCATATATCAAAGATAGACCTCGATAAATTATATAAAAAAGAGACTAATTTAAGGATTAAGGAACGGTTATTGGCAATAATATATTTATATGAAGGGAAAAATGTATATGAGGTAGCTAATATTTTAAAAAGAAGCGAGAGGACAATAAAATATTGGTTAAGTAGGTGGAATGATCAAGGCTACAATGGATTGATACCACGGAATAGAAATGGCAAAAAGCCAAAGATGTCTCTTGATGAATGGGATGAAGTTATAAAAGAAATTGAAGGCAAAGGAATGATGATAAAAGACGTATTAAAATATGTAAAAGACACAAGGGGCAAAGACTTCTCATATAAATATGGCTGGAGAATTTTAAGAATAGTAAAAAAAGTTAAGTATGGGAAGCCATACATTAGAAATGAAAAGAGGCCTGTTGACGCAGAAATTTTTTTAAAAAAAGGATAAAATCGGTGCTGACCACAGTTACAGATCCTATTATAGGATTTCTCGATGAAAGCTCCTTACAACAGCGCCCCAATACACGTAGAGTCTTAAACACTCATATTATAAATTATAAACCTGGAAAGGTTAGATCAAAAACCGTTTTTGGATTTATTGCATTAAACGGCAATGATGAGGTTATGGTTTCCAACTCCTCTAAGAAGGAGGCATTGATGGATTTTGCTCGAAATATAAGGATCAATAATATTATGAGACCAATTTGTATACTTTTAGACAATGCTAAAATTCATTTAGCCAAGAAATTTAGAAAATTAGCTGAGGAAATCGATATCCACTTGATTTATAACATCCCATATTCTCCAGATTTGAATCCTATAGAATTCGGCTGGAAGGATTTTAAAAGAGAGATCTCCAAATACACTAATTTTGATGAAGCAATTATTGCTAGCCAAGACTGCGCTTTAGAAATATTTTATTCCAAAAAGGATGGATATTCAAAGTCCTGGGTAGAACGATTTCTTAATGCAAAAAGCTAGGAGATTGACTATAGAAGTAGAAAGGCTTAGAATAGGAATAAGTTGGTTCGAATCTAAGCGAAGAATTATTCGCGAGTCAATTCGCGAATATATAAAATATCCTTATTATTCATTGTCGAAAGATTCAACTGCGTAAGTCCTAAATCAGTTGATTTTACTAGCACTGAGAATGAGATCGGATAACTTTGGCATAGAATAACTATCTGAGAATATATCATAAAGATATTTGTAAAAGCTTATTCCGAGCTTCCTGCAAGTATCGATTATAGAGAGCATGTTTTCCCATGCAAGCTTGCCGAGTTCACTTCTTGTTCCATAACTGATTTTTCTCTTGATCACACCTTCTCGCACAGCTATCTCTGCGAGATTGTTATGAAGCGGAACATTTGGAAAATCCAACACCAGCAACAACTCTTGTTTCTTTTTCTTAGTCTTTGTAATGCGATCATCCAACGTCCCGTAACCAGTTACTGTCGAGAATATCGAATCAAACCTCTCCTGGACATACTTACTCATAATTTTATTAGGATTCTCCTTATATTGTGTAAGCAATTCATAGAACTTCCAAAGCTCAGTTAAAAACATATTAAGAACCGACTTATGATGAATTAGAAAAGGATTCATCTTTTTGTAGTGTCGTATTTCATGTATCCAGCACAGAGCATGGTGTGACGATACATCTATGTACTGCCCGGCATCATCCGAGATAATGGTAAATCTATCTGCTCCTCATCATTTAGCCCAAAGAAATGTCTGATTGTATCACTTCCTTTGGTTTGCCTGATAAAGAAAGCACTAAAGAACTTGTTGCAGACAACGTGCAAATAATGGTTATTGCCTTTATGCCTCGCGCCTGTCTCATCAATGTTAAGATAATCAGCCCGATTCACACCAGTTTCAAATAAGGCCTGCTTCTCTATCGCATATGCATTGCTCTTTTCCTTGGTCAGTATGTTTGAGATCTCGCCTTCCGAGATTATTATGCCGATCTCTTCTAGGATCTTGTGGATCCTATTCTCAGTAACCCTTCCCGCATAGTAGAGGTAAGCGATGAATGCTTTCAGATGACTTCCAAATTCCGTGTTCTTAAGGGACTCGGCAAGTTCTGCTTCATAGGTCTTTTTCAGGGACGGCGAATAGTAGCGTTCCAACCAATATTCCACGTTGTCGGTTTCAAATTTTATGTTCTGCTTTATGACCCGTCTATAGCCGTTATGCTTGGCATCATGTGGAAGAATCGATTTATCAATTTTAATGTATTCTGTCCTGTCGATTTTTATCTTTGGTTTCTTGCTATCTTTATGCCATTTTTTGGGTTTTTCCTTCGGCACATTAGCCTGGTATTCAGGATTGTCCGGCAGTATTTTAGGACGGCCTTTCTCACCTTTCAGCCGGTTTATTTCATCCTTTAGCTGTTGATTGTCTTTGCGGAGTTCTTGATTTGACTGGGCTAATTGCTCTATTGTGCTTAGAAGCTGGAGGATCAATTCTTTCATCGCTTCTTTATCGTCGAAGTTGATCTTGTCTACATCGAGGTTGATTATGGCCTCGTGTATGATATCTGGCACAAACAAAATATTTTAGATATATGTATTAATAATTTTTGGTCCATGCACTCACTCGATTGGGGAATTCAACGTAATATTGAGCAAGTACGATTATTCGATAGCTGGCAATTGTCGATAAATCAATCCACAGAGTAACAGAATTGACAGCTTGCCATAAGCGATTAGAGATTATCTAGAACAAAAGAGAGAATAGGCCTGTCATATGCACTTAAAAATACCGAAGCGCACACGCACTCCGGGTTATGTCGTTTGATGTAACGCTTTGGCTCCAGACATGTCCATGCTCAGTCATTGCCAGTTCCCTTGTCATGGTCCTCTTACCACAGATCTATAGGACCAGCTCTAGAGCAGCCTTGAAATCCGCCAGCTCTTCTTGCCATTTCTGATAGGATCTGGAAGGGACGCACTATCTCTGTTTCCCAAAATATTTTCATCTAAGAAGTCCAATAGGATGCTCGTGCCACTTCACCTCAACAAGCCCGCCCTCCGAACCTTAGGCATCGCCGAGAGCTTCGTGCGGACGTGTCCCAGCTCGCGCCTAGCTGGCGTAGTGATGCGCGCCGACCTGCGCGTGGATGGCATGGCCTTTGCCAGGGCAACAGTTGGAGGAGACGATGCTACAGAAGGAGTGCTGAATATATACAAGCAGCTTGGCCGAGCGGACATTAACGCTGTGATCCTAAGCGGCGCGGTGATAAGCTGGTTCAATATCATCGACATCCAGGAGGTATTCGACAAAATCCGGAAACCAGTGATCTGTTTGACTTACGAGGAATCCCCCGGCTTAGAGAGATACATTCACGAATATTTCCCGAACTCTGAAGATAAGCTGAACAGTTATAACCGCCTAGGCCAGCGCGAGATGATCCGACTGAAGACAGGCTACGAGGTCTATATCAGGGCTCTGGGAGCGACTGCTGAAGATGCCAGAGTTTTGCTCAATAAATTTACACTGGATGGAAGAATACCTGAGCCAGTGCGCGTAGCGCGGCTGGCGGCCAGGGCCGCGATGCACGCAGACGAAGGGTTTCCGGAGCTAACGTGAATTAAAGACCGAATGCTAAAGGAAATGGCCTGATAGATGGCGTTAATAGATAACGAGTGAGGAGAGTAAGCCCCCTTCTGTTCCGGCGGCATTTAGCTTAGCGCCATACCCGAGCTTGGCTGGACGTCCAATTTTTCTTGCTCTATTTTGGCTTGCACCCACAGGGTTTCGCCGTTTCATCCGCTGTTGCGCGACCTCAGCCTTGCAGCATCATCGCATTGACGCAGAGCGGTCTCGTTTCTGTGCCAGAGCCGGAGCTCTCGCCCCACATCCTTTGGGGATGTCTGTGTGTCCAGTGGTGGGGAGACTTTCCACACCGGCTAATGTTAGCCAGCGGCGGCCGCCCTTCCTCTCTCGCTCTTTGTGTCTTCTTTTTTAGCCTTATATAACGGTTGGCATCTTACCCTGCGCTGCTGAGGAGATCTTAGATTACATAATTGATAATTGAGATAGACCAGATCAAACTGCGTGGATGCTCGCCCCGCTGGAGAATGGAATTAGAAGCAAAAAGAAACAAAAATTGTATTAGAATTAGAGTAATTAACCTAGGAACAGGATGCCTGCAAGGCTGAGGGCAATTCAACAGGCTTGCAGAGACGAGTCACGTCTTTATCCTAAGTCCGATTCACTTCTTTATAGCCTTGTTGTCGTCCACTACAATGTAATCCTTGACAGCGCAAACCGAGTCAAAAGGTATGAGCACGAACTTGCCCTCCTCTCGGTACTTCTGGCGCGAAAGCTCTGAGTCAGGTTTTACCACGAGATCAACGAGAACTCCGGTCTGAATGTCGAAGACCATGTTCTCTACATGACCGAGAATTGTGCCCTCAACGGTAACAATCTCTTTACCTGCAAGATTTCCAGCGTACACCTTAGACATATCCCCTCACTATCCCTTAGATCTCAATTCGGGCCTTTCGTCCTTCATTCAATTCCTCGATAGGCGGCAACCGTTCTTCTATTTCTGCAACTAGATCATCTATAGCCGGCGAGAGACGCAGGCTCCACTTTCTCCCCGCCCTTGAACCTCTCATGGATCCGCTCGTAATAACTGACCATGCTCTCCTCAACGCTCGGCCTCACCTTCTTCAAAGCCTCACGGTAGTGGTTCATCTCCACTGTGCTTGCATCCGGGTTTTCTCGTAAGGACAGCATAACCGCCTCTCTGCACAGGGCGGCCAAATCGGATCCCACGTACCCTTCCGTGAGTTCAGCCAGCTCCTCCAGGTTCACGTCATCAGCGTTTGGCATCTCTTTTGTATGAATCTTGAGAATCTCCAGCCTGCCGAACTTGTCCGGAGCCCCGATCATCACAAGGCGGTCGAACCTGCCGGAGCGAAGCAGGGCAGGATCGATTATGTCCGGCCTGTTAGTGGCGGCGATGATCACCACATCTTTTAGTGCCTCCAGGCCGTCCAGCTCAGCCAATAGCTGGTTGACCACGCGCTCCATTACTCTGCTGCCATCCTCCATCCCCCGAAACGGAGCAATGGAGTCCAGCTCATCGAAGAAAACGATTGAAGGAGAGACCTGCTTGGCCTTCTTGAATATCTCTCGAATGGCTTTTTCCGACTCTCCTACCCACTTGGAGAGCATCTGCGGTCCACGGATGCTTATGAAATTAGCGTTGGTCTCGTTGGCGACCGCCTGGGCGATCATGGTCTTGCCGGTACCCGGAGGGCCGTAGAGGAGGATGCCCTTTGGAGGACGTATCCCCATTTGTCGAAACTTCTCCGGCCTCTTGAGGGGCCACTCGATGGACTCGATCAGCTCCTGTTTGATCTGACCCAGTCCGCCCAGATCCTTCCAGCTAACCTTGGGCACCTCGATGAGAACCTCTCTCATGGCGGAAGGCTCGATGCCTTTCAAGGCTTCCTCAAAATCCTCAGCGGTGACGGTCATCTTCTCCACGATCTCTTGGGGAATCTCATCCTCCGTCCCCAGGTCGGGCAGATAACGGCGCAACGTCTTCATGGCCGCCTCCTTACACAGAGCGTTTATGTCCGCTCCGACGAAACCATGGGTCCTGTCAGCTAGGCTCTCCAGGTTAACTTCCTCGCTAATGGGCATGTTGCGCACGTGGATCTGAAGGATCTCCACGCGCTCGCTCCTGTCGGGAACACCGATCTCAATCTCCCTGTCAAACCTTCCAGGTCGCCGCAAAGCAGGGTCTATGGCATCTACCCGGTTGGTTGCGCCGATGACAACCACCTGGCCTCGCTCCTTGAGGCCGTCCATCATGGACAAGAGCTGTGCCACAACGCGACGCTCGACCTCTCCAGTGACCTCGCTTCTCTTTGGGGCTATGGAGTCGAGTTCATCTATGAAAATGATGGAGGGAGTGTTTCTGTTGGCCTCTTCGAAGATCTCCCGTAGCCGCTGCTCGCTTTCCCCATAGTATTTTGATATTATTTCAGGGCCGGCGATGGACAGGAAGTTGGCTCCGCTCTCGTTGGCAACAGCCTTGGCTATCAATGTCTTGCCTGTCCCTGGAGGGCCGTACAGAAGGACTCCTTTGGGCGGCTCGATTCCCAGTTTCTGGAAGACTTCCGGGTGCTTCATGGGAAGCTCGATCATCTCTCTGACCCGCTGAACCTCAGTGCGTAGTCCGCCCACGTTCTCGTAGGTAGTTCCTGTAGCTTTTACAGATCCAAAGCCCTTAGCAGGCTTCTCCATCAGGATGATCTCTGTACGCTCGGAGATTACCAGGACACCTTCAGGATCCGTCTCAGTGATCACGAGGGGGACCGCTTCCATCCGGCCGATGAAAGGATGGCTCGCAGAGCTCATTATGGGAAGGATATCGCCCTTAACAATGGGTCGCTTAAGGGTCTGCCTCTTGATCAGGTCGGCTGCTTCCTCTCCATAGTGCATGTTGGAACCGGGAGGAGGAGCTAGCACTATTCTCATGGCCTCGCTGTACTTTGCCTTCCTGATCTTGACCCGGTCGCCTATGCCCACGCCTGCGTTCTGTCTGATGAACCCGTCTATTCTTATGTAATCCTGTGACCAGTCCTGTCTGTCAGCTCGCCATACTTTGGCCGCTGTGAGCCTCTTGCCCTCAACCTCGATGATATCCCCTGGCGATAACCGAAGGGTGAGCAGAGCGTTGGGGTCCAGCCGGGCTATGCCACGAGCTGAGTCGTTAGGGTAGGCCTTGGCCACCTTGAGCAGAATGTCTTTCACTTCCCACACAACACAAGTTTATTCAAGCTATTTGATTTAAATTTATCCAACCGCAAAGAGAATTATAGATCTTAATGAGATAGTATTGTATTTAATATTTATGGATAAGCGATCATGCTCTCAGGAGGAATAATTTCTGTTTGATTTCACGAAAGCTAAACTTAATATTGATAGTGATTTGCAACTTGCTGTGTTGCAGAAGCTATAAATAGTTTAAATATAAATATTATGTTATGACCTATATAGACCAACGAAATTGGCCTGAATACAACGCTCAGCTTGTAAGAAGGGGCGAATTCTATCTTGACCTGCAATGCGTGAAAAATTGGAATAAAGAACTGAGGAAAATGAACCACAAAAAATCGGGCGCCCCTTTTAGATATCCCAATACATTTATAATTTTTGTTGCAGTTATCTATTCCTTCTTGCGAATGTCATACCGTCAGATAGAAGGATTTATTGGAAAGATTTCCAAGTATGAACCAGGATTGGTAGCCGCAGATTATACTACGTTATTTCGACGAATCTCAAAGTTGGCTCTACAAATAACAGTTCCAGAAAACGATGCTATCGTTGCAGTTGATTCGACCGGCATAAAGGTCACAAACAGGGGTGATTGGATTCGCGAAAAGCATGGAACGACTCGTAAAGGCTGGCTAAAAGTGCATGTAGCTGTTGATGTCGAATCGAAGAAGCTCCTATCGATTGAGGTTACGGAGGAGGATACTTCAGATAGTGAGATGTTGCGCCCTTTATTGAAAGAGATTGATGTAAGAGAGGGACTGATGGATGGTGCATATGATACCAACGATGCCTTCAATCTACTAGCTGAGAAAGGCGCGGAATGTCCCGGAATAAAGATCAGGGAAAATGCCGTAGTTGGCGATGAGCCCTCACCAAGGTCAAATGCTGTTCTCGAATTCAAGAAAAACGGATACCAAGCCTGGAAGCAAATGCACCAATATGGACGACGATGGGCAGTCGAAGGTTATTCTCTTCAGTCAAGCGGATTTTTGGGGAGACCGTGAGAGCATCTTCAACCGATGGCATGATTTCGGAAATTCAAAGGGCTTTCATTTTTTATAATATAATTATAAGTGTATAGCTTATTGTAATAGACTAAATCATGAATTACTTGATGAAAATGATAATAATATATAATTATGCAACACAGCATTGCAACTTGTAATAGTACCGACATAATGTCATAAAATTGTAATATATGATGTCATAAATTGTTGGCACAATTATTCGTTGTTTTTATGCTGTGCTGGTGTACGTTTCTGCCAGATCCCAGAACTTTTTTTGCAGGTCTTTATTGTAGCTCAATTGCGAGGACTTGACAGGCCTACATTCCATGAAATACTCGCCGCTGACCCCTTCCACCTCGGGTGAGCTGGCTAGATAGATAGGAGTCCTCGCTCCCTTCTCCGGTGAACTTCCTGGATAGTCCCCGAAACCAGCTCGTAGGAGCTTGGTTTTTATTACTCCCGGGTGGAGACAGTTTGCAGTAACAACCGTTGCTTTCAATCGCTCTGCAAGCTCGAATGTGAAAAGTACAATGCCCAATTTCGATAATGCGTAGGCTTGGAATCCATCGTACCATCTTTCTCCCTGCAGGTTGTTCCAATCCACTTTGGCGTTCAAGTGGGCTATGGAGGCAACGTTGATTATCCTCGAAGGAGAACTATCATCCAATAGTTCCAGCAGCTCGTGAGTGAGCAGGAACGGCGCCAGATAGTTGACTGCAAAAGTAGTCTCCAGACCGTCCTCTGTTAGCCCGCGCTCGACTTCGAAGGTTCCGGCGTTGTTGATGAGAACGTGCAGACGTTCATGCCTCTCCACGATTTCAGCGGCAAGCTTGCGAACCTGCCTTTGAGACGAAAGGTCTGCGATAAAGAGATCGAGCTGGTCACTTCCGGTCGTGCGGGCGATCTCCTCTCGCACTCTCCGGCCTTTTTCGGTGTCCCGGCCGTGCAGGAGAATCTTTGCGCCCATCCGGGCAAGGCCAAGAGCAGTCGCCTTGCCTATTCCGTCGGTCGAGCCTGTTACCAGAACGGCCCTGCCCTTCATGAAGCCATTCACAGGCACTTTTAGCGCCTCAGTAGTCCTAGCGCCATCTCAGTGCCCAATCCCTGGACAAAGGCAATCTGCATCGCCAGCATGGCCAGAGGTTCAAGGTATCTGGCGCACATCAGAGGTCCAACGTCCAGTGGATCGAGGCCAGTCTCTTTTATGAGACCGGACACGGTGGCTTTGGCAGAGCTGTCATCTCCGCAGTAAAATCCGGTGGCCTTCTGAGAGCCGAAAGTCCTTGATGGTGAGTTCATCACCGCTGCGAAGGTCGTGTTGAAGGCCTTCACAACTTTGGCCCCTGGAGATGCTTTCGCAACTTCCTCAGCAGCCGAGGTAGTGTGGCCGACTGCAAGCCCGCTCATATCCGGCTTCAGAGGATTGGTGCAGTCGATCAGGACCTTGCCCTTAAGAGAGCCAGCGGACTTGAGGGCATCAAGAGCCTGTGTCCACGGAACGGACAGGACCACGACCTCGCCGTACTTGGCAGCCTCGGCCGGGAGGCCATTACAGGCATTCTTGCCTATGGACTCCACAAGGCCCTTCAGATTTTCAGGGCGGCGCGAGCTGAACATGATCTCATTGCCGTTGCTTGCCCAGATCTTTCCCAGAGCACTGCCGACATTTCCTGAACCGATTATTCCTATTTTCATTCAACCACCATAACTCTTTGTTTTTTGATTTTTCAAAGACAGGAACTATTGAACATCTGTGTTGACTTCCTCTTTGTGTATTTCCGCTTAGTAGTTCACAATCTCGAAAATTAACCCATGTATTAATGGTGTGTTCGCCAAATTAAAGGTTATCCTTGCCAGAAAAGAATATTCTAATAGGAAATACCTGTTTGAATTTTGAGTAACATAAAATCAAAGGCAGACCCTTTAGATTAATATAAACAATAAATATAAATAATAATATATTTAATTTATTGGACAAAGTTAAACCAGAACAAAGAGCCATCGATTTAGCAAACTATTTAAAAAATAGACCCGTATATCTATACAGAAAGCAGTGTGGATTAAGAAGGTGTGAAAAAGATATGAGCGATGGAGAATCGGTCAAGCTTAAAGTATCCGAGGCCAACCAGGGGGACGTGGGAAAAGGAATAGTCCGGGTGAGCGAGGAGTTCCTGGACAAAATGGGCGCTCGAACCCTGGATGTCGTGGAGATCATCGGCTCCCGGTCCACGGCGGCGCTGGCCGTGAACGCCTACACGGCAGACCAGGGAGTAGACATCGTGAGGATGGACGGCCTCATCAGGTCCAACGCAGGAACAAGCATCGGTCAGTATATCGAGGTCAAGAAAGCAACCTGGGGCGAGGCCAAACACGTAACCTTGGCACCAGTGACCCAGGGGATGCAGATCTTTGCGCCTGGAGACGTTCTCACCAAGGTCTTCCAGGGAAGGCCGATAACCAAGGGTGATGTGATCTCCACCACCAGTGTTCGAAAACCTCCAACGGATTCCTTTGGCAGGGAGACTATGTTTGAGGAGATATTCCGCGGGTTCTTGGGCGCTCAGGCCTTCGGCCTGGGTGAGATCAAACTGCGGGTTATTTCCACGAGCCCTGGCGGCATTGTCAAGATAACCGAGGGCACCGAGGTAGAGCTCCTGCCCCAGGCTATAGAGGCGCATGAACGGCCCGTACCGTCAGTTGTCTACGAAGACATAGGCGGCATCAAGCCGGCGATAACAAAAGTGCGGGAGATGATAGAGCTGCCCCTGAAGCACCCGGAGCTCTTCGATCGCTTAGGAATCGACCCGCCCAAGGGCGTCCTTCTCCACGGCCCTCCGGGAACTGGCAAGACCATGCTGGCAAAGGCGGTAGCCAACGAGAGCGATGCCTACTTCATAAGCATAAACGGGCCGGAGATTATGTCCAAGTACTACGGAGAGAGCGAGAAGGCTCTACGGGATCTGTTTGAGGAGGCGGAGAAGAACAAGCCGTCCATAATCTTCCTCGATGAGCTTGACTCAATCGCCCCGAAACGCGGAGAGGTCACGGGCGAGGTCGAGCGTCGCGTCGTTGCCCAGCTCCTGTCACTGATGGACGGCTTAAAAGAGCGCAAGAACGTCATTGTCATCGGCTCCACCAACCGGCCCGAGGCTCTTGACATGGCGCTACGGCGACCGGGTCGCTTTGACAGGGAGATTGAGCTAGGAGTGCCAGACTACGAAGGTAGACACGAGATCTTCCAGATCCATACCCGCGGGATGCCTTTGGCGGACGATGTGTTGATCGATGAGTTCGCCAAGATGACCTATGGATTCGTGGGTGCGGACATAGCAGCGGTCACCAGGGAAGCGGCCATGAACTCTCTACGCCGCATTCTTCCTGAGATAGACCTGGACGAGCCCACTATTCCAAAAGAGATCCTTGACAAGCTGATCGTACACAAGGATGACTTCGAGGCGGCCATGCGCGAGGTGCAGCCTTCGGCCTTGAGGGAGATAATGGTCGAAGTTCCCAACGTGTCCTGGGAGGACATCGGCGGCCTTGAACCGGTCAAGCAGCTTCTCGTTGAGGCCGTCGAGTGGCCTCTGCGTAACGCTGAGAGTTTCAAGCGGCTTGGGATAGACGCTCCAAAGGGCATCCTCCTTTACGGTCCTCCAGGCACCGGCAAGACCATGCTGGCCAAAGCTGTTGCCAACGAGAGCGATGCAAACTTCATTACCGTCAAGGGCAGCGCTCTCTTATCAAAGTGGTACGGCGAGAGCGAAAAAAGGGTCGAGGAGATATTCCGCAGAGCAAAGCAGGTCGCCCCTTCAATAATCTTCCTGGATGAGCTTGATGCCCTGGTCCCAGTTAGGGGCGGGTCAATGGGTGAACCGCACGTCACCGAACGCGTGGTCAACCAGCTTCTTAGCGAGATGGACGGTCTGGAGGAACTGAGGGGCGTGGTTGTCATCGGAGCGACAAACAGGCCGGACATAATCGATCCTGCCCTGCTTCGCCCCGGACGATTCGACGAGCTGATCATGGTTCCTGTCCCGGAAACTGATGCCAGGCACAAAATCTTCCAGGTCCACCTCCAGAGGATGCCTCTCGGAAAGGACGTCGATGTTGATGAGCTTGTCAGGCTGACCGATCAGTACACTGGCGCGGATATCGCCTCGGTGGTCCGAAAGGCCGGACGCTTAGCCCTTAGGGAGAACATTCAGTCTCAGACTGTGGGCCAGAGCAATTTCCTGGATGCCATCCAGGATACAGGACCCTCCGTCACGCCGGATACCATGAAGTATTACACCAAGCTTGGGAGCGAGCTGCGGAAGAAGGCATCCCGCGAGGTTGAGCGGGGCGGCATCTACGCTTGAATTGAGGGGATCATCCCCTCATCAAATTGTCATAAAATAGAGTGGGAGCAACTATAGCCGTCATCTTTTTAACCTTTATTTTCAATTAAGGCAAGGTATCTGTACAAATTGGAGTTGTACGTTGATGTCACTTAAAATAATAGCCCTAGCGTTGTCAGTTTTGGCACTTCTGGTTTTCTTAGCCGTTGCGCAGGAGGATGTATATAACGTAAGCAAACAAACAGGGATGACTCTCGGTGTAGCATCAAAGGAGTCAGGAATCAGGACTTCGCCTGTAAGCTCCCTGGCAAACATTGCAGGTGGCTGGACCATAGCCCTCGATAATGCGGGGACCAAGAGCCTGAAGTTGATGTTGTACCAGAATAACGACGCGGTCTTTGGTTCAGGAGATATTATAGTATTGGGGAACTCAACCCCAGTAGGCGCTGGTGGAACCTTAAATGGCAACAGCCTGACGCTTTACGTCATACCTTCGGGAGAACCAAGCCTATACAGGATTAACATGATGGTAGGGCCTGGTTCAATGACTGGAAGTTATGTTTTCAGTAATCAGGCGGCAACTCAGCAAGGGTCGGCATCTGGCAGCCTAACTGAGGCTTCTGTGTCAATCCCCATAACCACCAGAAATGTTGTAAGTACAATCCAGGTTGGTGCCGGTCAGACGAATGCTGAAAAACCTCAGGGACCAAAGGGAACAGCCGTTTAACGCAGCAAAATGATTTATCTTATTTTTATATTACGTTCAGTTTTTTCAACGAATGGTGCCAATTCCGCTTTGACTTTTTGTCAATAGTCTGGGCACAACTCATCCAGATCTTTAATTTCCTGAACCGTCATTCATTGCCTCGGGTCCTACATACCTAAGAAATTACCGTAAATTAGTTATAACATCGTCATCAATTAATTTGTTGATTGTTTTCATGGAGTGATGTTGATGCCGAAGATCGTAATAATATATGGCAGCGGAATGGGAAGGACAAGGCAGATGGCAGAGGCTATAGCCAACGGTGCGAAGACCATTAACGGCGTAGATGTATTGCTCAAGGATGCCTACGACGCCTCTTCTGAAGATGTAAAGGATGCTGATGCTATCGTCCTGGGAGGATCAACATACAACTACAAGCTCATTAAATCCATGGACCCCTTCCTGAAGCAGATAGAAAAGCTGGACCTCAAGAACAAGATCGGCGTTGCTTTCGGCTCTTACGGCTGGAGCGGTGAAAGCATTCCTACGCTGATCAGCAGGATGAAGTCCTTTGGAATGAAGGTAATCGAACCTGGGACCATCGCCATTCAGGTACCGGATGCAGCAACCATCGAAAAGTGCTTTCGACTCGGCAGGACAGTGGCCCAGGGGTTAACTGCTTGAAGAGTTCTGAGTAGGATAGCATCCAAGAAAGAATTGAATAATTCCTAGATCTAGATAACTGAAGTCGGACGCACTCGAAGTTAGTAAACAAAGTCTGTAATGGAATCCAAGGCAAACGACCTTACGCATTAAAATTCTTTTAGCAGATATGGCCAAGTTAAAAACTCTGGTAGGGGAAGAGCAGGTCGAGGAGGAAGTGGAGACCGAAGTTGTGCCCGCCAGGGCTGTTTGGTCAGGCAGCCTCAGCATGGGCTTGGTCAATATTCCTGTAAGGGCTGTCCCTATCACCAAGGATAAGAAAATAAGTTTTCGAATGCTCCATAAGAGCTGTAGTACTCCCATATCTTACAAGCGGTTCTGCGAGGAAGGAGACGAGGTTCCTGAAAGCGAGACCGTGTACGGCTACAAGGTCGGGAGAGGCAAGTACCTCATCTTTGATAAAAAAGAGATATCTGCTGCAAAACCCGAATCCAGCAAAGTGATAGCCCTTGACAGGTTCGTAAACTTCTTCCTGGCTGATCCGCACTACTTCGAGAGGACTTATCTTCTCGTGCCCGATGGCTCGGAGGCCGCCTATTCCCTACTTCGAAAAACCCTAGAAAAAACAGGAAAGGCAGCCATAGGAAAGATGACTATGAGCTCAAAGGAGAGGATCGTTCTGATACACTACTATCAGAACGCCATCGTTGCCACTACTTTGAGGTACTCCGATGAGGTACTGGATCCGTCTCTGATGCAGGAGATAAAGGATCTTCCAGAGCCGGGAGAGAAGGAGATGGCTCTTGCGAAAGACATAGCGGTCAGGCTGACAGGAGACCTGGATCTGAGCGAATATCATGACGGCTACAGGGAAAGGGTTGAGGCCCTGATCAGCTCCAAGCTTAAAGGAGAGGTACTGCACTTGGAGAAGAGGCCCAAAAAACCTGCAGCTAAGAGCCTTATGGAAACCCTGAAGGAGACGGCAGACTCCCTTAAATGAGGATCCATAATGATCTGGGACCCGAAATGAGATGATTCTTGAAAAATGAAGCCCATTAAGCCGATGCTGGCCGTTTCAGGGAACCCCTTTTCCAAGAGAGGCTGGATCTTTGAGCCCAAGATAGATGGAACCCGCTGCATAGCTCGCGTTCATAACGGGGTAGTATTGCTCCAGAATAGAAGGCTGATCGATATTACATATCGCTACCCAGAGATTGTTGATTCCCTGGCTAAAGGAAACGATTGTATCTTGGACGGTGAAATTGCAGTTCTTACCGGTGGCCGCCCTGACTTTTCTGCTCTGGCCATGAGAGAACACCAGCACCGTAAGATAAAGATCGACTACCTTTCCGAGGCCCAACTAGCCAGCTACATTGTCTTTGATATACTTTGCTCTGGCGGGGAAGACCTGATGAACAAACCCCTCTCAGAGCGAAAGAAGATCCTAAAAGAAGAGCTTAAGGAGGACGATATCGTTTCCATTATCGATTCTTATCCTGAGAAAGGGGAGACTTATTTCAGAGCAGCTATCAAATTGGGCTTAGAGGGGATAATGGGCAAGAAGGTGTCTTCCGTTTATCAGCCAGGAATACGAAGCTCGGACTGGATAAAGATCAAGAGGAGCCTAACGGTGGACATGGTGGTTGGCGGTTACATTCCGGGGAAAGGCAATAGAGGGTCATTCTTTGGTGGCATTCTTGTGGGTGCTTACGACAAAGGAAATCTGGTATACGTCGGCAGGGTCGGCTCAGGATTCTCAGAAAATGAGCTGGAGACTGTAACCAAGTCCTTCCATCCAGTCTTGAAGTCTCCATTCTCAAATCCCCCGCCAACTCCAGGCGTCGTATGGCTGAAGCCCGAAATAGTGGTCGAGGTAACTGCCATGGAGGTAACCCACGACGGACACCTGAGGGCTCCTGTTTTCCTCAGGCTGAGGGACGATAAGGAGCCCCTGGATTGTTTGATGGAGCAGATAAGAGCCCCTTAGTTGATCTCCCTAATTTGTTAAGATCATCAGGCCGTAATCTTGGGCTTAGCCAATATCTCGTAGCTGTCCTTGTGCGGATTGATCAGCAGCCCCTCGGCTATCTCCTTTGCTACACGCTCTCGGTTATCTCCGCGGAGGTACAACTTCCAGATCGTTGCCTTCTTCACGTCCACGACGTTCTTGAAGCCCAGCCGGTTCCGGAGGCGCTCCCGAGTGGATATGGCCTCGCCGTCCTCGATGTGCAGGGCGACCTTCACAGGCACGTACCCACCTTCGAACTTCAGCTCGTCGAAGAGGACTTTGCTGCTTTCCTTGTTCTCGTTGACCAGCTCCTTGGCGAAGCTCTTGGCCAGCTCTTCGGGATTACCTGAATCTACCTCAATTGAGAAGAGCCGTTCCTTCTTCACATCGACAAGGACATCTTGGAAGCCCATTCTCCTGACCAGGGTGTTCTTGACGGTAACAGCCTCGGCATCCGGGATGCTCAGCCAAACCCTTAGGTTGATTTTATGGCTCATGCTTTTACCTCTATGTAGCGCTTCATGGACTCGAAGACCTGCCTTCCGGGTCCCGCCTGGCCGCTGTGCTTTCTCGGATCGTGGGGAGGAAGCTGATAGTCGAAGAAGGCCCTCTCCGGATGGGGCATCATGCCCAAAACGTTTCCTTCAGGGTTGCAGATGGCTGCAATATTCTCAGTGCTGCCGTTCACGTTGACGGGAAACTCCGGAAGCTCTCGCCCCAGGGCGTCGCAGTACCTGAATACGACCTGGCCGTCCTCGTTCATCTTCTGGATCAGTTCTTTGTTCATTGTCACAAGGTTGCCCTCGCCATGGGCGATGGGCATCTGCAGGATGGAGCCCTTCTCGATTATGAAAGAGCCGCTGCACCGCTCAGGCGTAGAGTCGTGCTTGAGGTTGATCCAATCGCAGTAGTAGCCGCGGCGGACGATCTTCTTGTTCGAGACCATCACGTTCTGGGCTAGGGCCATGTCGATCGAGCCATTGCCTGGCAGAAGGCCGGACTCGACAAGGATCTGAAAACCGTTACAAATGCCTATGATGGGCTTGCCTTTTGCTGACTCTTCATGCAGAGCATCCATAACCGGCTCCTTGGAGGCTATGGCTCCGGCCCGAACTCGGTCCTGGTATGAGAACCCGCCGGGAATTATGTAACCATCGAAGCCGGACAGCTCTGCTGCAGGCCGGTTCCATCGAAATAGCTCTCCGTTCATGCCGACTGTCTTGACAGCCACCAGGCATTCATGCTCGCAGTTCGTTCCCGGGAACTGCATCACAGCGATCTTCATCTCATCGCCTCCGCAAGGCCCTCGGTCCAGGTCTTTCTGGCCGCATCCAGGTCTAGATCGATGACCGTCTTGCCTTTCTTCTTCATGACGATTCTTCGTGATTTGGTCACAGTGCCTATCTCCATCGACTCTAGGTTGTAGCTCTTCAGCAGCTCGACCAACTTGGCCTCAGATCCAGCCTTGGCCTCGATGACGAATCCCGATGACTCGGAGAAGAGCAGCTTGTCCGTCCTCATCTTCTTGCCAGCATCTCCTGCCCCCTCCAGATTCAGCTCAAGGCCAAAGCTGGCGGGCCTTGTCAGTGTCATCTCTGCTGCTGTGCAGGCCAGGCCGCCGTTGGATATGTCATGGCAGGCCGCCACGAGACCCTGGTCAATTGCGTCGATGACCGCGTATATCATGCTCCTCTCAAGCTCGAACCGAACGATTGGCACATTGGCGCCTGTCTCCCCAAAGACCGTCTTGTAGTACTCAGAGCCACCAAGCTCGTCGAACCTCGGACCGATCAGATAGAGCTTGTCACCAGGACTTTTCAGCTCCATGGTCACTGCCTTGCTGACGTCTTTGATGATTCCCAAACAAGCGATCACGGGAGACGGGTCAACGGACCCTGAAGGCGACTCATTATAGAAACTGACGTTTCCCGACACAATCGGGATCGGCTGGTCCTTGTAGCCCTTCAGCCACAGCTTCTTGCAGGAATCCGACAGGCCCTTAACCGACTCGCGAAACTCCCAGAAGGCCTCCGGCTTTTCAGGGTTGCCGAAGTTAAGGCAGTCGGTTATCGCCGAGGGCGTTGCACCTATCGCTGCGATGTTCCTTAGCGCCTCGGCCACTGCCGTAGCGCCGGCCCAATAGGGGCTGATTCTTCCGTAGAAGGGATTTGAGTCCACAGCCAGTGCGATGCCGAACTTCTCTCCCCGAACCGGAGCGATAAGGCCTGCATCGGCCTCGCCGGGCCGGATGACTGAATTTCCCATGACCTCGGTATCGTAATACCTGTAGATGTGCTCCCTCGATGCGATGTTTGGCGAACCAAGGATCTTTTGCATTACCTGGTTCATATCGGCAGGCATTTCATTAGTCGGTTCTGCAAAGCTCCTTTGCCTCGGCTTCTCCTCACGCTGGTATCTTATGCCGCCTGTGAGGTGCTGGATTGGGACGTCGCATACTACCTGGCCCTTGTGCCGCACAACGAACCTGTCCGAAGTGGTGATCTTTCCCACAACGCTTGCCCTGGCACCTTCGTAGACGTTGGGCAGGTCCCAGTCCTCATTGTAGATCTTGAGGATCCTATCACGCAGCTCACGGGGAGAGATGATCAGGAAGCGTTCCTGAGTCTCGGCAATGCTGAGGACCTCGGGAGGGAAGTCTCCGGCCTTGTGCATCTCGTCCATGTCGATCTCCATTCCGTAGCCTGCTGCCGATCCCATCTCCGATGTAGCGCAGGTGAACCCGCCGCCGCCAAGGTCCTTGAAGCCGATCACAACTCCCTCCTCCCGGACCAGCCTGAACAGGTCGTCGTTGGCCTTGAACAGGACGTTCTTGAGGAAGGGGTCTGGTATCTGGACTGCTCCGCGGTTGGTAGCCTCGTCCTCCTCGCGTAGAGCCTCAGAGGCGAAGGTAACGCCGCCTAGACCACTGGAGTCAGTTGGCTTGCCTATGAGGATCACGTCGTACTCCTTCTCCCCGGCGCCTTTCGGAGCCTTGGAGTGGATGATCTCGTCCTTCTTAATGATCCCCAGGGCGACGACGTTTACCAGGCAGTTGAAGTCGAAGCTCTCGTCGAAGACTACATCCCCCGCCAGGTTGGGAACGCCCAGAGCGTTGCCGTACTGCCAGATTCCGTCCACTACGCCCTCCGCTACCCAGCGGACTTTGTTTCGTTGAGGACCGTAGGGGTCTCCGAACCTCAGCGGATCGCCCGTCGCCACAACAGTGGCTCCCATGCAGTTCACATCGCGGACATCGCCGCCAATTCCAGTGGCAGCACCTTCGCTAGGCAGGACCTGGCTAGGGTGGTTGTGGCTCTCGTGGGATATAACGGCGCACCAGGTATCGTCTATGGCTACTATCCCGGCGTCCTCTACGGGACCCAAGACCACGTTAGGTCCCTCGGTTGGCATGAACTCTTTTAGAGTGGCCCGGCTGCTCTTGTACGAGCAGTGCTCAGACCACATGGCATCATAGCAGAATAGCTCGGTTAGTGTGGGGTCTCGTCCCAGAACTTTGGCGATGGACCGGGCCTCGGATACAGACATGCCTATGGCCGCATCACGTAAGCTGGTTTTGACCTCTTGATCGGTTGTCCCGATTATCAACAATATCTACACCTCGAAATGGCTGTAATGCATATACTGCAACCTTTGCTAATGGGTATGGTATGAATTTATCGATCCAGGGCGGAAGTTCATTTTCGCCCTGGATTTTGATCGAACGTTCACAAAACTTCATAATACTTCACAATGCAGTTCACAATTCCGTGCACAATGAGCACCGGATAAAAGCCAAAAGGTTTTAAGCCTTTTCAAAGGAGCTTTTCAAGGGATGGTAACGGTCCTATGCAACAACTCCGAGATCGAGGTCGAAGATGGTGTAGTCTGCGAGATCTGCGGCCTTGACTGGAGGAGTTCGACCAGGTGACTGGCACCGGGATTCACGGGTACTACCATTGGACATGCGTTACTCACGTGGACTAGAAAATAGGTGGAAATCATCGTAGCCCAGGAAAAGCATTCACGGCTGTTGGTGCGGGGATAACCAAGCCAGGCCGATGTAATGGACTCAAGATTTAAGAAACTGTTGCGAAGTGACTATAATTTTGTCGCGGCCATCCTAAAATAGGTAGTGTGCCGAGATTTCTGTAATTTGGAGTTGCCCTGTATCCCAACATACTCAATCAGCATCCATAGATAAATACTTTTTAGCGGTCAGCCATTCTTCGTTGATATCGATGAGGATCGAAACCCCTAACCTCATGAACGAGCTCTCACTTGGGAAGGCACCGACTACCCTGGATCTTCTTTTCAGCTCCTTGTTGATCCTCTCCAGCCCGTTTGTAGTCCGAATCCTTCTCCAGTGACCTCTGGGGAATGCCCTGTAATTCCACAGACTGAATCTGAAGCGGTCGATAGTGTCAGCAGATTTCGCATAACCTCTTTCCCTCAATTCTTTCGCTAAGTCCTGTATCTTGATTTCGTCTTCCAGAGCGATCTTGATCTTATCGGCGATCTCCTTATGATACTTCTTGGCAACGTTTCTCAAGACCGCTCTTGAAAAGTGAACGTGACACATTTGCCATGAAGCACCAAGAAATGATTTCTCAACCGCTTTCTGGATTCCCTTATGACCATCTGATATCACGAGCTTTACTCCGGACAACCCACGATCCGCCAGATCTTGAAATAATCCCGACCAGAAGAGTTCATCTTCACTGTCAGCTATTCTTGCGCCAAGTATCTCGCGATAACCGTCATCTCTAACACCTGTGACGATCATGAAAGCTTTGGTAACATATCTTGATTCTGTTCTTACTTTGAAGTAGCTTGCATCTACATAAAGATAAGGAATAGGACGTTCGATAGGTTTCTTCAGGAATTCTTCTACCTTCTCGTCAAGCTCTTTGGATATCCTGGAAACGCTAGAGGCAGATAAATTCTCGATGCCAAATCGAGAGACAATATCTTGGATTCTCCTGGTTGAAACCCCCTGGAGATACGATTCGAGTACAGCGTTGACCAAAGCCTTCTCTACGCGCGAAAATCTGTCGAACACCTTGGTTTCGAAGGAAATTTCACGGAATTGAGGTTTCTTGAGTCGGAGCTCTCCAACTCGCGTCTTCAGAGATCTTTCCTTGTAGCCATTCCTATGTGCCTTTCGGGATTCGACTCTCTGATACGGTTCTGCATCTGCCTGTTGCGCCGCTTCTAGCTGCATTACAAGGTTCAAGAACCAGGTCAGAAGCTTCTTTAGTCCATCTTCCTGATCGATAAGGTAATCTTCCAAGAGTGCTATGGGTATCATGGTCCTGTGTCCTCCTTTTCTCAAGATTGGATAGGATACAGGGCCGATAATCATTCTTATTATCAAAGTACAGAAAAATCGTTACACTGCCCTAAAATATCATTTTGAATCCTTTTTAGTATTCAATGAGCTTTGAATTTCTTTGAAATTCTTTAACAGTTCTTTACCCTTATCGGTGGTTTTGTATATGCTAATTTGTCCCTCTTTGATTTCTATCATTCCACTTTTCACCAACCGATCGATGTAGGGATTAACCGTTTTAAAATTAAGATTTGCCTGATAAACGATCTTTGTCTTGTTAGCTCCTTCAGAGCAGACGCTCAATATCCGCATCATAATTTCATCCTTGCTTCTTTTCATAATCCCCACAAAGTGCTAATTGGCCGATAGTTATATATATGCCATTAGAAACAGGGATTCATATTTGGCATTCTAACATCAACTACTAACTAATTAAGGAAATCTAATATGAGCTGCTGCAATGCGATGGCGGAAAATGGCGAATTTGGCCCAATGCTTGTCTGCAAACTACTCATCGGTCGTCATCAAGGGGAATTGTGCATTAATAATAAGGTTCAGATGGCTTGCCCGATACCATTCCTCTTCGATGAGGCCAACCTGTCCGAGGAGACGAATACATAGTCGAATAACTTACGCCCTTGCTTTTTGCAATTCCTTATCGATTCTCGCGATTGATTCAGCGCAATTCGCTATTAGTTCTAAATGCTCTCCACGTCTTTTAACATGGATTTCGCTTAAAAAATCAAATTACTATTAATTCAAATAATCTCCATGAAAATTAGCTAAGCGTTTTGGATTTCCGCTTCTAAATTCTATCAAATTCATGCCTGTCACGTCGGTGGAAGAGACGGCAAAGATGAAGATCTACTTGGCATTCTAGGCCAGCGAGCGATCAACATTCTAAGGAAATCAAAATTTATTTATGCGCTCAGCTCCAATTATTGTATTACCAATTAACGGTTGGAGTATAGACTATGAAATTGTACAGATTTTTTACGGCCTTACTGGCCTTAATCATATTAGCATGTTCATTCGGGATCCAAGGGCAATATACAACGACCCAGAGCCGGACCACGTCGTTTGCAGGTTCGTCAAGCATGTACTCTCAGAACACGCAGTATTACAACATGGGAGGATCAGCTCCGATGGTCCATATCGGTGCTTCAGTGCCATTTGATATCACGGGCAAAACTCCATCTAACGTGTATGTGGGTTCCCAAAATCAAGCAATGCCTTATGCACAATACATGTCAAGTCCTAATGCGGGAGCCAACACCCTGTGGATACAAGGTGCGACGAACTGGACACAGTATGTAACCGTTCCCCAAGGTGCAACTGTGACTCTTATAGCGATCTCTCCTGCAGGTGGCAAGGGCTTCCTCGATGAGATTGCTGATGGATTGATGTACAACTTCGATCAAACCTTCTACCCCAGCAGTCAAATAACATTCTATGCAAATACAGTTGGGCTGCACACGCTATATTTCATGTTAAATGGTCAGCCGAGCAACCAAGTGACAATCTACGTTACAGGCACGACCAGTTACCAACCATTGTATTACCCATATCAGTATTACTATCCAGGATATTATTCTGGATATTATCAGGATTACTATCCGGGTTATTCGGGGTACTATCCTAGATACTATCGCGACTATAATAGCCAGGGGGTTATGTACAGTTTCGAATATTCTAGCTATTGAGGACCAGGAATATCAGTCTAGCGCACCTTACGAGCGGGCCAACGGCCGGGCGGGTCTCCCGGCCTTTCCGCTTTTACCAGACGAAGTTACCCGTAGGCCCTCAGGACCTTCTGTTGGCTAATTCATTAAATAAATTAGCTCATCACCTACTAATTTTTAGCCAGAGACATACGCGAACGCGATCGTTTCAGTTACGGTCATAGCTTTTGACCATCCGGAGGATGCTCCTTTGCTATCTGTTGCCTTTACCTTGATGCAGTATTTTCCTGGCTCTATCCAGCGATGAGATGAAGCTACACGCTCGCCTGAATCTACAAAACCGGACACCGAGTTAGTGCCATCTCCCCAGTCGAAGGTATATTTGATTTTGTCTCCATCAGGGTCGGTTGCTGATGTAGAGTAGATATAGGCTTTCCTTACGTAGCCTGATTTCGGTCCCGAAGGCTTGCGCGGAGTGCTGGGCGGAGAATTGATCTTTACTACCCAGACGTCGCCATTTCCGTGGTTGCCGCTCACATCTCCATCGTTTGAAAATGTAAGTCCGGCAGCGATGTACCCACTACCAGCGGTCTTCTTGGCGCTCCATGAATCGTCGTAACCACTTCCACCCAGGCATTTTTGCCACTGGATATTGCCGATGCAATCGATCTTCACAAGCCAGGAGTCGGCATCTCCATGGTTTCCGCTCACATCTCCATCGTTGGAATATGTGAGTCCAGCGACTATATATCCTTCGTCCGGAGTCTGCTGGATGCTAATGGCATCATCATTATTGCTGCCACCCAGGCACTTCTGCCATTTGATATCGCCGACATTATCGATCTTCACCACCCAGAAGTCTTCATGTCCATGGTTTCCGCTCACGTTTCCATCGTTTGAATTCGTAATACCAGCGACGATATACCCCTCATCGATAGTCTGTTGAACGCTAAAAGCCAAATCATAACTGCTTCCGCCCAGACACTTTTGCCACTGGATATTGCCGACATTATCGATCTTCACCAACCAGAAGTCCTCACTTCCGTGGTTTCCGCTCACATTGCCGTCGTTGGAATTCGTGATACCAGCGACGATGTAGCCTCCATCAGCGGTCTGCCGGATACTATTTGCTTCATCATAACTGCTTCCGCCCAGGCACTTTTGCCACTGGATATTGCCGACATTATCGATCTTCACCAACCAGAAGTCCTCACTTCCGTGGTTTCCGCTCACATTGCCGTCGTTGGAATTCGTGATACCAGCGACGATGTAGCCTCCATCAGCGGTCTGCCGGATACTATTTGCTTCATCATAACCGCTTCCGCCCAGACACCTTTGCCACTGGATATTGCCGATACTATCAAGCTTCACGACCCAGAAGTCGAAATCTCCGTGGTTTCCGCTCACATCTCCGTCGCTGGAATTCGTATCTCCGGCTACGATGTACCCTCCATCGGCAGTCTGCTGAACACTATTTGCTTTATCGTATCTACTTCCGCCCAGACACTTTTGCCACTCGACATCTCCAACGTTATCGAGCTTCGCTACCCAAGAGTCACGAATTCCATGGTTGCCGCTCACGTTGCCATCGTTCGAAAATGTGTCTCCGGCTACGATGTACCCTCGATCGGCAGTCTGCTGGACACTATTCGCTTCATCATAGCTACTTCCACCCAGGCACTTTTGCCATGCTATTTGAGGGGGACTGGTCGTTATGTAATTCTGTATTGGAGTGCTGTCCAGGGCCTCAAATTTCATGCCGTTTGACGAGATATTACCGGAATGTCCAAATATACTAATATTTTTATCATTTATTGTTGCATCTTTCTGGAACCGGGAATCTCCACAACTGGCAGAAGAAAACAAAAAAAGCGCTACAAGCAATATGATTGTTACGTTCCTTTTGCTAACCATTGCACCATCTTCCTTTTTTTCTCAAAGACATTATGATTATAAATATATATAGCTTTTCATGAATTGATAATAGAAATTTCTCTAACGACGGACTTCAATTGACTGGGATACTTATTAGTTAAACCTCCCCAAAAAATGATAACTAAAACTAGATTATTTCAAGATCGATCTGATGGTGGCTCTCACCCAAAGATTGAACATTAGGCTCTCAGTTTAAAGATATTAGATCTATAAGCGGGAGCTATAAGCCTGAACTCTGTTTTGCCAAGAACCAATGGAGAAAACTGGAAGGTTGCTCGGTATCCGCATCGTTGCTTCGATCGATCTGCTCGAAACAATCACAATGCCATGCACAATATGCACAATAAGGACCGGATAAAAGCCAAAAGGTTTAAGCCTTTTCAAAGGAGCTTTAAGAGTGAATGGTAACAGTCCTATGCAACGATTCCGAGATCGAGATCGAAGATGGTGTAGTCTGCGAGATCTGCGGCCTGGAGCTGGAAGAGTTCGACCAGGTGACCGGCACAGGGATTCACGGGTATTACCACTGGACATGCGTTACGCATGTGGACTAGAAAATAGCGCTTGGCGGAGATCTTCGTAACCAGAAGAAGCATACAAGTAGTAAATGAATCTAGAATATATGATACTATTAATATTATGTATACTTTGCGATAATTTACGGTCTGGTAGGTTTATAGGAGTCCTCTCTCACCTGAATTTCAAAAACTCTGTGAACATCGATGGCTTGTGGGTTGAATTGTGTCGGCTGGGTCAAAAGTCGGGTCGCGGTCTATATCAATCCTCGGCAACACAACTTATCCGGGAGTAGTCCTCAAGAGCACACACAGATGCTAATAGTTGAGCACACCGGATTATACAACTGAAGGCTAATCCTAAAATCGCCAAAATGCTCCTCAGGGAAAGTGGTCAAATGATGATGAGAGGCGAACCGATTGTATATACTAGATTAGTCCTTATGCAGTTTTAATTTACATATTTTCATATCCAATTCCTTAGTCAAGATAGCATCCGAGAGTTATTGCATAATGGCTCGAAGTACCCAAAAATGGTTGGAAGGTCGATTCCGTCCCTCCAACTACAAGAAGCTCGCTTGTGATTCTGACCTTGCACAGGCGTTGCATGCTCTATGCTCATTTTCTGCCTGGATTATCGTCGGTCTTCACATGCCCTTAGGCATTGGCTTTGCCTCAACATATTCTCCTCGAAGTCAGCCAGATCTCCTTCGAGCTTCCACTCCATCCTGGCCTTCTCACTTCTGTCGAGGAAGACCTTGCACTTTGCGTTAGGGTTCTTGAGCCCGAGACTGCACCCGGAACAGTCAGCTACTAACTTAGAGTATCCTCCTTTGGATGCCCAAATGCTATCGCCCTTCAGGAAGCTGTATTCAATGCTGTTCCTAACAAACTTCTTGAAATCCTGGTATTTGATCGTGGGGTACTCGCTGGCGATGACGACGAACTGCTCGCTCAGGTCTGTGCGCAGCACCCCTGCATCATCCGAAGCTAAGACAATTGGCACTCCACGGCTAAAGTAAATCGGGAAAGGATGGTCTTTTCCAGTCACCCCTAGAATTACCTGGTTGCTCACGGGCATGATCTCTATTGCCACATGGTTCCTGGCCATTCTTTCAAAATCTGGTCAGAGTTCAACTCCCACATGATATCCACTCCGTGACCGATCCTGGAGGCTTTTCCGACCTCGACTGCCTCTTTGATATGGAACCTCAAGTCATCGGTGGGCACAAGCCCAAGATTCAGCTCCCCGGCATGGAGGGCGATGTTGACCTTGGGAAAGATGTTGTGAAGGAACCCGACCATCCTCATCTGCAGGGAATAGTTTTCCCTGGAGGTCCAGTTGTCCTCGGGGCCCAGGAGGTTCACTCCTACTACTAAGCTCGACCTGTTGGCCACGTAGAAGGCCGTCGCGAGCTGGCCGAAAACCCTCTCTTTTGACATCGTCCTGCTACCTGTCAGAAGGTAGCGGACCGTCACGTTTCTGCCAGGGTCGCTCTTATTCCTCAGAATCCTTAATGAACCGCTATCCGTATCGTTTATATAATTGCTCAAGCTCTGAGCCGTGGAAATAAGGCCGTTGTCGACGAGTTTGTTGTAGAACCTTGATAAGTTGTCATCCCATCCCACTTTGCTGCCCAGGTTAGCTGCCCCTGAGCCGGCGCCCGTCATGACCTCCAGATAAGCGACATTCTCAAGGAAGGCACGGGATCGAATATCTGCGACCAGGGCGCTGGTATTGCCTGTCGCCCCTCCGAAGAAACCGAAGCTGTTGAAGAAATGATCGTGCTTACTCTCGTCAAGCAAGTTGGAGTCCCTCATGGACCAGGCATCGATTATTTGGCCATACAGGTTCGGATTCGAGTAGGTATCCCTAGCCGGCTCTGAGTTATTCGACCCACAGTACTTGCGAGAAACGGAATCGTTATTCAGGCTTATGCAAAGACCTTCAGCGCTTGCTTGGTCTATCAGATACTCGGCATAAACAGCTCCCGTCAGATGGTTGTGAATATCCCCTCCTTTGGGCATTGCCAGGAAGAAGGCCCTCAGCTCCTCCGGATTTTGCCTATGGGCATCGAATTGAAGTGCGACCTGCCTTTCCCTCGATGCCGCGCTGTCCTCAACACTGAGCCCCCCTACAGGAAGGATTGAAGCCGAGATCAGAAGGAAAGCGACTAAAGATGCAACTGCAAAAGGTCTGAGCCCAATGCGCAGCTCAGGATGAATTTCTGCAGCGGATTCTGCCCTGGGTTTCACTTAAACATCCCCCAATAATAGTAATAAGACAGTTTCATTGGGAAACTATTTAAAGTTTACTCTATTTTTATTTTTTTAATAAAATATCAATAGTGCTCTAGAGATATTTTATTCAAGAAAAGAATGATACTCAAGATCTTGGGTAGATAGATTTATTGGCGTAAAAAGTTAGGGGATGACTATAATTTCAGCTCCGCGCCGAAGCCGTTGGGCGGATTATTTTATGGTCCGCTTGGACTGTTTCTTGTCATTCATTAGGCAAAACGATATGCCTCGGCCCTGTCAAGTCCGGCAGGTTGTATGTAATCTCTCCTGCACTTGTATATATCAAATTATGCAAGGGCAATTTGTCTTCACCGAGAAGCTGCAGCTTGTTGAATAGGCGCAGTTCCATGGTTCGCTCGGTCTAAGCGTTATAATACTCACTACAACAACACGGGCAGGCACCTTGACTGGATCTTGTTGGCCTTGAGTATCCTAGAAGGATCTGGACTGAACCCCTGATAGTAGACAGGTAGTTAAGCAACAGTATTTAAGGCAATCTCCATTTCAAACTGATCCGGGGACTTGTATCCCAGACCTGAATGCAACCTTTTCTTATTGTAAACCTTCTCAATAAAATGCCGTATGTTTCTGAGGGCATCTTCAAATGTTTCGTATTCGTTCAGATATACCTCCTCCCATTTTAATGTCTTCATGAAGCTTTCTGCAAACGCATTGTCGTAAGGATTTCCTTTGCGTGACATGCTGATCAGAATGTTGTGCTTTTTAAGACAATCAACATAATCTTGGGATGCATATTGAACGCCCTGATCCGAATGATGAATGAGCCCTTTTGTTGATTTTGTGCATCGATTTTTTAATGCCCTGGCGAGGGCATTCATAACCAATTGACGCCCCATATTCCTACCCAGATCCCATCCAATGCACTTTCTGCTAGAGAGATCCAGAATCACTGCGAGGTAGATATTCTCATGAAGCAACTGGACGTATGTGATATCCGATGCCCATACCTGATTTAATCCTGTAATCTTGGCGTTCTTTAGAAGGTTTGGATATACCGGCAATCCATGATTGAAATCGGTAGTCACCGGCTTGAATTTCTTCTTCAGGCACAGCAGGTTATCCTGCCGTATGAGGCTCAGCACGCGATTGTGATTAACCGCATGTCCTCTGTTCTGGAGTTCAACTGTTATCCTTTGGTATCCATATCCAGGGAATTCTAGAGCGATCTCTTGAATCTGGTCCTTCAGATCCTCGTTTTCGCTATTCTCAAATGGAGTTGCTCCTGGTTGATTCCGCCATTTGAAGTAGCCGCTTCGGCTTACTTCCAGGGCATGACAGGATTGAGTTATAGACAATTGAAGGCCGTTGGATAGGGTTTCCTGGATAATCATAAATAGTCTCCTAGAGTCGGTTTGATTCTCTCCACTCGGACCTTCCTTTGTGTCATGGCAAAGGCTTTTTTTAAAAGTTCATTCTCGGCATGAGACTGGCCGAGCAACCTCTCAAGCTCTGCAATTCGTGCCTCGTACTTGTACCTCTTGCCGTTGTCGCTGAACGCTTTTTCGGGATTCTCAGCCAATTCATCTCTCCACCGAGATGGAAGACCGGGATGAATCCCGTGCTCGCGGGCAATTTTAGCAGAAGTCTTGCCACCTTCAAGCTCAGCTATTACCGATATCTTGAAATCTCGGTCGTAGCGTCGCCTTGTTTTCTTCATCTGCACCCTCCAAGGACTTATTCGCTTAACTCATTGTCTACTCGGAGGGGTTCACTCCAATCTTAGCACATACACATCCCATAAACTTTTTAATTGAGCGCGTTAAAATAGTGTCCAGGTGAGTTTGTGAAAGCCCTCCTAATCCTAACTATGCTGGCGATATCCATCTCCGTGGCAGCAAGCACAGAGAACAACACCAGCGTGTACTGGACCGCCCAAGGCAATGATCTCCTGGAGCAGTATAAATTCAATGATTCCATCCAGGCTTATGATAAGGCCCTTAAGATCAATGAAACGCACATAGCCGCACTGGCTGGGAAAGGCGAAGCCCTTTGGAAGATTGGCAGGTACAACGAGTCAATCATAAGCTTTGACAAGGCCTTGAATCTGGACCCGAACTACGTCAGGGCATGGGTGGGCAAAGGCGTGGCCCTCCACGGTCTGGGCGATTTCAATGGGTCGAGAAATGCTTACGATATCGCACTTGAGATAGATCCCAACTATGCCATGGCCTGGAACGATAAAGCCTGGTTGCTCTACAAACAGGACCAGTACGAGGAGGCGATAAACTACTCTGATAAAGCAATTGTGCTTCTAAACGAAGACCTTGCAGCGACTCTTGACACGAAGGGCGTTGCTCTGGAAAAGCTTGGTAAGAATGATGAAGCCCTCCAGTACATAGACAGAGCCCTGGGGCTAACACCCTCAGATTCGATAGTTTGGATACACAGGGGCGATATCTTGAAGTCACTGGGCAACCAGACCGGATCGGAGGCTGCATACGCAAAGGCAAAGGAACTCCCCGTGCAAGCCCTGGACTCATCCAGCGTGTAGGCTGCCGTTCTATCTCTTTTTTTTGCCTATGGCTTAGCGCTTTTTTTGGGCGACCCCTGAGAACAGAATCCTGAAGTGACCTTTGCGGCGAGATTAGGACGGCTGCTTTTGGCTACATTTCTTGTCCCTAGCTAAAAGAAAATTACGATGAGATTTCTGAAAAATGACAGGCCCATCTCAGTCTACTCGTGACCGTGTCCTCGGCTGCCACAGATTTAAGCCTTTTCAAAGGAGCGTTTCAGAGGATGGTACCAGTCCTATGCAACGACTCCGAGATCGAGATCGAAGATGGTGTAGTCTGCGAGATCTGCAGCCTGGAGCTGGAGGAGTTCGACCAGGTGACCGGCACAGGGATTCACGGGTACTACCACTGGACATGCGTTAGGCATGTGGACTAGAAAATAGCTATGGGTGGAATCTTCATACCCGGAAATGCATTCTCGGTTGTTGGTGCAGTGATAATCAGGCCAACGACGATAGATTCAAGATCTATTCTTGCGGAGTCAATTCTTGGTCCTCTGCTGATAACATTTTGCAGTTTTAGTATAAACTAGAAAACGACTAGCCTCCATTTATAATCTCAGGAATTAGCTTTGCATACCAAATAACGTTGAGATTTGTAGGATCATACTCCACTGAATCTACAGGAATGAATTGTTCCGAGTGAATTCCTAACAAATATCTTTTAAAAGATTCATGACGATCCATAATTACATCTGCGTGTCCAGAATTATAACGAACGACAACACTTGGCTTTAGTAGCACTGGACTTCCACTTGTCCCATTATGTAAACAAGAATCAATTAAGAAACAGCATTTGCCTTTGAATGGTAAAGGGTATACAGATGCCATAATTGCACTACGAATTATTGGTGTATTGTGGGCACTGTCATAAATCCCCAACGGATAACCTACAACAAGAAGGTCGTCTCCAATAGAAACATATCGGTTTCTTGGTAAACAAAAATCCTTGCTGAATGACTCTATATGGAATTCCGTCATTCTATTTTTATCAACTGGTATAGCCACTACATCGACATCATTGTGATACGTTGGATGTTCAAGCCATAACGGTTTACGACTAGAATCATAAAGTTTTATTGGGAATCCCACCGAATTACCAATTTTTTTATGTAAATTTAATATAATCTCATCAGGAACGAAACATTTTTCTTCATCAATTACGACGTGTTGGTTAGTAATGAAATATAATTTATCATCTTGTTCGTAAAAAAATCCTGTTGCACTACAGCTTTCTAAAGTTTTTCCATTTTTTTTAAATCTGACCTGTGACACGGCAAAAACTTCATGATCACGTATTTCATAGTCAAGTATCTTCATATCAATTTTTTGATCTATGTATTATGCACGTTTAATTACTTTTTCATAACTATGGCCCCAAGGAAATGGATACAACTCATGTCCAGACGTAATCGACAAAAGCGAAAGATGGATAGTTAATCTCTAGCTCTATTTTAATTTAACATGTTGATTGATGATTCAAAGATGTTTTAGAAGATGCAGTATTTAGTGCCAGATACGAGTGTAGTAATCGACGGCAGAATCTCGCTGGTGTCAAGTCGGAAGATCTCGCAGGCAAGAGAATTGTCATCCCCAAAGATCGTTGTCGCAGAGCATTAGGCCTAGATCGACCACGGCCGAGACACCGTTGTAAAGTGTCTTAAGGAGCTATGCAGGCTCTCCTAGCTTGCCAAGAGCGGCAATATACTACAACATTGACAAAAAGAAAATTATAATTTTTTTGGAGCATTTGCTCGGCGGATAGTAACTTCTAAAGCTCTCCGCCGGTTAAGCCTAAAAAGTCCCTGTCTTCTTCCCTAATCTGAATCCGGCCACGACTATCTATCTTCAACCTCATTGTGATGGTGTCACTTTCAGCTATTCTTTTTCCCTCGGAGTGCCTTTTTTTGCTGCATATTTAATCTTAATGGATTGCGGGTTTTTATGGGTTTTTATGAGTTTAAAATGGGTATATAATGAGAAAACTTTAAATATCTGTGGAGTAATCATGGTATATCGGAATGTTTAAAAATGGTTGAACAGATTGTGGCCTTTTCCAGGGATGAGGAAGCAGAGAAAGAGGCTTGAAACATGATGGTGCCTGTAGATTTTAAGGCGGCGATCACCGAGGATGTCGCAGAGATCGAACTGGTTTTGAGCGTTCTGAATGGTCTCAGAAACGTCAACCTGGCTAGACTTGCATTGCTTAAAGAAACCGAAGCAAGGAACGCCGGGGACAAGGAGGGTTAGTTCTTACCTTCGTTGATCAAAATCTTTTCTTAGTCAGTTTAACACTAGAGCGGAGATATGAGTGAATACGCGGAAAAGCTAGCCAGGATAGTCTAATACATGTGATCATTTGGATCAGTTTAGAAGCGGTGAAGAAGTAGGCCTGCAACCAGATTTTCCTCCCTCGAGAATGCTACTCTATGAAGTCCTCTGTCTACCTATTCTTTATGAATTTCATTTTTGATGTGATAATTAGTCGATATCATAATCCCACCAACAGATTTAAATTCGTTGATTGACGTAGATAGGTCGATCAATTATGAGCGTAGAGTCACATATCCAAGATCCTTCCTCGACTTTTTGTTCTAGTCTGGGACTCTCAGCTCTCTTTGGGAGTGAGGGGTTGACCACGAAGATACGAAGGGGGAAAAAAAGAACCAGAGAAGAGATAATTTATCAAATTCTTGAAGCATGCTGCGAAGGCATCAAAAAGACCACAGTTGCCAATAAGGCTGCTTTGAATGCCAACGTTGCGAGTTCATACCTGGAAAAATTGATCAGAAATGGAATGATCGAGAAAAAAGATAGGTTATATATAACTACGCTCAAAGGGGCGAAGATTTTGCCGGTCATGAAGAATGTTCAGGATGCTTTTACTAATTCGACGGACGTTCATACCGAATGACCCTTGAAGCTTGAGGCAAGAATGTGCTTGGCCTTGACAAGCTAAAAGCTCCTCACTTGAGGGACCTTCGTCGGCTCAGGTGAGAAAATGCCGACATGGAAGTACACGGACAAAAACATGTCCAAAGAAAAGGCAGAGGAATCGTTGAAAGCAATTCAAGAGTGCATGTTTCGGATGCGACACCCACAATGCAGACTCCTCAATTGCAAAGGCAGCCGGGGAAGTATCTGATATGCTCGGCTGTGAGACGGTGCAGACACAACCTGCCAGGTAGGAGATTGCACTTTAGCCTCAGAAATAGCCGCTTTGGAGGCGGGCTCCATTCCGCCAGACTATTGAAGAACCTACCTGATCCCTACCTGACCAGGCAGTCTTTTTTTTTAGCCAAAAATGGCCGCATCTTACTTTTATAAATATCTTTCTGGACTCGTTATCCAAAAAGCCTTTGTGCTCCAGATTTCATGACGAAGTCACTTCTACGGCACATACTTCTTATCGTAAGAGAGCGTTACCTTTTATGGCGATAGCACGAATCAAATTAATCACCCCAGTAGGATTAATAAATATATCTCACGATATTTACCGCCTCCTATGGCGGTTTTGCTGGGCTGGATATTCCTCTTGATGCTTGTAGCTCCGCTTCTCGGTGTACAATGGTTTAATCCCGGCGATTTCGAATATCGAGAGGCGATGTATTACCATGGTATCGGTATTTCGGCCTGGATGCTTCTGATCCTCTTATCAGCTCGACTAATGCTGAAACCGTTAGGCAGCACGGCAACAACGGCGATTAGCTTTGGTTTGGTTACAGCAGGATTTTTGGCCGGAGTCGGGGGTGCATTGATAAAACAGGAGGGGATCTCCCAGGGCACGGTCATCATAACAATCGGCATGGTCCTGGCTGATATCACAGCCTGGATCGTCATAGCATTGTTGGCACGCGATACCTGGCTTTCGGGAGGCCGCGCCAATAAGCTGCTTGAAAGATCGACGCTTATAGTTGCGCTTATCTCCATGTCTTTGGCAACGCCTCTCGGACACCTTGCAGGCATGGTGCAGGATTTTAGCGGAAATTTTCCACTCTTCACGCTACATGTGGCCATAATTGGTGCAAAAGCAGATGATGTTTTGAACGGCTATATTGGATCGCACAGCCATGAGGTGTTAGCTGCATTCTTCGCCGCCGTGTTAGTTATTCCAATTATAAGCGACTTCAGAGAAAGAAGGCCCTGGCAGAAAGATGTCGAGAAGATCGGACTTGTCATTATCCTTATTGCAACTGTTGCCCAGACTGCCCTCTACCGTAATATAGCGCTTGGTTAGTCTGGGAGCCTCCAACGTTATTCGCATCGGGACCAAATGGCATGCCATTGGACGATATTATACTGACTATATTTGGCATTGGAATGTTATTTCTATTGCCCATGTTTTTACCAATCATGACGGAAAAGACGACAAAAGCGATTGCATCATATGGACCGTTTCTACGGACAGTTTTGGCGTTCCTGTTCATCACCTTTCTCGTCTCAATTGTTAGCCTTGGAATATACATCGAGTTTCATGAGGGATTTTTCGGCGGCGGAGAAGGCAATGCTCCCGGAGTGGTGAACGATTTAGCCTTTATTCGTGGTCATCTGCTGTTTGGCTTTATGATCCTACCAGTACTATTGGTAGGTCTGCTCTGTTTGAAAGGGCAGGAGGTCCCAAAAAAGGTAAGCAACCTGGCTTCATTGATCGCCATCTTCACGGCTCTATTGGGAAGCGCAGGGATGTATTTCTGGACATTCCACCTGGACGCTACACTGATGAAATGGTGCTATAGTGCCGCTCTACTAGCGTTAGTAGTGATGGTATACGAGTTGTGGCGTTCAAGTCGTTCTGGGTTTAAGCTAATTCGTTAAGGATTTGACGGATAAAGCTCCAAAGTTCTGAGCAGGTATGTACAACCTGTTCTTCATTTTCTATCTTCTTTTTCTCGGCATTCAGGCAGGCTCCCCGAGCTTGCCAAGAGCGGCAATTGAGTCCGCAGGATATTGAAACGCTCCCGGAGACTGTTCAACCGACCCGAGTAAGCTCTCCGAGAATGAAACATCCAGACCTTGACAACCTCTGCGATGTCCTGTGAGATATGGTCCTTGACTTTGTAGCGCTGTTGGGGAGAAAGCCGGTCTATCGAAATCAAAATCGAACCAAATACAACGAATAAGGACACTCGCACTACTTTTTAAGTATGCCTATACATATAATGATATAATTGATTAATGCAATGATGTAGCATCAATGAGTATGCAAGACGATACTCCGATTTAGTGGCTTATATCAATTGATTGTGATAATTAGTCGATATCATAATCTCACCAACAGATTTAAATTCGTTGATTGACGTAACCAAACGATCAAGTATGAGAGCTGAACCGCATATCCAAGATCCTTCCTCGACTTTTTGTTCCAGTCTGGGACTTTCAGCTCTCTTTTGGGAGTGAGGGGTTGACCACGAAGAAACGAAAGGGAAAAAAGAGAACCAGAGAAGGGATAATTTATCAAATTCTTGAAGCATGCTGCGAAGGCATCAATAAGACCGCTGTTGCCAATAAGGTTGCTTTGAATGCCAACGTTGCGAGTTCATACCTAGAAATATTGGTCGGAAATGGGATGATCGAGAAAAAAGATAGGTTATACATAACCACGCGAAAGGGGGCAAAGATTTTGCCGATTATGAAGAATGTCCAGGATGCTTTTACTAATTCGACGGGCGATCACAACGAATGACCACCTAAAGCGCCTAAAGCCTAAAGCAAGAATGTGATTGGACTCATTCGTGGTGTTCAGCTTTCACTGCACCATTTTTGTAGCTAAAATGGTAGGACACTAGGCTCGTGGAGGGACCGCCGATGCACAGAGACTATCAGAACCACTCTAAAGTACGCCCATGTGGCAGATAGAGATCGCCGAAAAGCGAAAGATGGATATAGTTTATTCTTTAGCTCTATTTTTTCATTAACAGGTTAATTGATGATTCAAGGATGTTTTAGAAGATGCAGTATTTAGTTCCAGATACAAGTGTGGTAATCGACGGCAGAATCTCCGCCAGGGTCAAAGGTGGAGAACTCGCCGGCAAGAGAATTGTCATCCCCGAGGCCGTTGTCGCAGAGCTGGAAGCCCAGGCCAACCACGGCCGAGACACCTGTTTGTAAAGGGTCTTGAGGAGCTTCGGAGGCTCTCAGAGCTAGCCAAGAGCGGCAAGATCGAGCTGGAATACGTTGGCGTCCGGCCGGACCTGGACCAGATCAAG
>CAVWIG010000009.1:0-7205 GCA_963754945.1 Methanotrichaceae archaeon | reverse complement strand
CAGAGCATATTCTTGGTCCTGTATTCATTTTTGGTGAGAGGCGAACCGGGGGTTCTACAGATTGGATTGTTACCTATGAGGATTCCTAAAAACTTAACCACATATTTCCCTGGAGTTATCATATAATAATTATACTATACAATAAATCATGATTCTTTAACCGCATGGAGATTGCAAGAGGCATATACGAAAGTAGAGGTGCTGAGAGATAAGCTGTCTGTTATACCTAAATTCATAGATCGAAAGTCTTTTAGTCTGTTCCTGAACGCCCTTGTTAAAAGAAAATATTAAAGAAAGAAGGGAAGGACTTTCATGGGCAAGCGCTGATTTTCAAACTATTTGCCTCTTGTGAAGATGTTTCTGAGGTGAAAGTCCTGAAGGCCCGCAAACCTTTAATAGCTCTGGGATCGTAGTTAAAAGGTTACAATTACTAATAACCCCTGGAGGTGTTTAATTGCAATACGAAAGCATAAACGATCTGCCAAAAATCGCGCGCAACCTCCCCAAGCCCGCCAAGACCCTCTTTCTTAAAGCCTTCAACAGCGCCTGGGATGAGTATGGAGAAGCTGAAACCGAATCATCACGTGAAAAGGCCGCCCAAGATGCAGCCTGGTCTGCTGTAAAAGGCGAGTATGAGAAAGACGAGGACACGGGCGAATGGGTCAAGATTGGGGCTGAAACTGGATCCGGAAAATCCCGCCATTCTCAAAGACACCGCCGGAATCGTGGTGGCGCCACTACTCAACAGAGGGCGAATGCATAAAACAGCACAATCTAAAACACACTGATGAGGAACATAGCCAAGGCGTGACCAAGGCCGTTCCTCACCAAAACATCTCGTCCTGTTCTATATTGATTCTTAGCAAAAGATCTCTTATGAAACTCTCACGGACTTCGATTCGGCGTTCAATCCTCCATTTTCTCGAAGATGAATGGGATCGGGAGTCCTTTTAATCTTGGCATGGATTCAAAGGTATCAGTATCAGAATACACGCATCCAAAGCTGCATTATATATGTTGTTCTGCCACACTACATACTTCTTGCTGGCTGCACTTTATTTATGTATTTCGTGCCGGGAAGTAGCCAAATACTGCTGACAATGGCGACCAAAACCATTAAACGATCAGCTTGACAGATGACGTACTATACTAGAGTAAGATTCTATTCCTGAGATGAACATGGGAAAAAGCGATACTTGGAAACAGCAGGGGAAGTACCTTTTTGCTAGCGGTAAGTATGAGGAGGCAATTAAATGCCTCAATAGAGTCATCCAGAAAGACCCAGAGGATGTAGAATCTTGGATATTTAAAGGAAGATCTCTTTACTATCAACATAAGTACATGGATGCCATGCGTTGCTATGAGAAAGCTACCGAATTCGCCCCCAAAATTGAAGATGGTTGGAAGGGCATTATACAATGCTGCGACAAGCTCATAGATTTGAATGCAAAAAGTGCCGATGCCTGGGACAATAAAGTTGATTCATTAATTAGCCTGAGCAAATACGAAGAGGCCGTAGAAATCTGCGACAAAGATCTTGGTTTTCATTTAAAAAAATCCCCAACGGTATGGAATTGGAAGGGAGATGCTCTTCGAAGGGTAAACAGGTACGAGGATTCAATCAAATATTATAATAAAACCCTAAAACAAGATCCTGAAAATGAAGACGCCTGGATAAATAGCGCCAAAGCACTATTTCTATCGGGCAAGGTTGCCGAATCTGTCAAATGCTGCGACAAAGTCATAGGGCTATATTCAAAAAATGCAAGTGCTTGGGCAATTAAAGGAGTTGCTCTGAAGTCACTTCGTAGGTATCCTGAGTCGGAAGCAGCATTCGAAAAAGCTAAAGAATTAGGGTACCGCGAGGAAAAGGCCTATAAAAAGAACAAGTGAAATGCTGCCATGCTCAACGAACCCGCATGGCTCCCAAGTCTGTCAAGATGGGTCGCATTTGGTCTAGGTTTTGGGGCAATTTAGTCGTCATCGTTAGTGCCTAGGCGGGGCCAATGGCTAGCCAGCAGAAACCAGCTTCACCGCTCGTGCAGTCTGAGTTGCGAGCGCACAGATCAAACCCTTCTGTGGTAACGTTCTGAGCGATTCCCACTACAGCGACGTTAGGCGCAGGACCATTGGGCGAGAGGAAAACAGCCGGAACCTCGGAGAATGGATGGTAAAACACAATGTACCATGTCCTCCAGTCACCCTCTTGACAGGCTGAGCTAAAGAGCTGTTTATCAGTACAACCTGTCTGTATTCGAATTCCTGCAACCTTCATGTTAGTATAATTCATTTTCGATCACCTTCCGAGATTGTTTGTCTTGACATTTAATATAATTTCCGCTACTTCTTCAGGATATCTGCTATATCTGCAAGGTTAAGGCCTTTTGATCGATTTCTGGATGAAGGACTTACCTAAAGTCGAGGCAAAGTCCTTCTAGATCCGTACAATCGAGCCATCTAATCGATCTCATTCGATTTTTATCTCTTTGCCAGTTCGTTTTTCTTTCTTTTCGAGTTCAAGCGTAAGGACTCCGTTCTTGTAGGACGCCTTGGAGCTATCTGGATTGACGGCTGAATCGAAGTTGATCATTTTGTAGAATTTCTTATCATCCTCAGTCTTGACCTCCACACTGTCTTCTGCAACATCTAGTTTTACTTTCTCTTTATCTACGCCGGGCAGCTCTATGAAAATCTTATATTTGTCCTTCTCGTCCATGATGTCTACCAAGGGTTCGCGTCCAATGGAAGGCTCAATACCCCGATAGGAGGGCTTAATGTTGCCGAATTCCTGAAACACCGGCTCCTTTCCAGGCTCTGCAGTGTAGCTGAAGCCGTAGACGAAAGGACCGTACCTGCGGACTACGCCCGTGGGTGTCTTCTCCTCTTTGACGAACTCCTTGAACTCGAGTGGTGTTGACTCCTCGAATTTCTTGATCATCTCTTCGAAGGGCTCCTGGAACCAATCCTCGATATCTCTTCCAAATGGAAATCCCTTGGTTAGATTCTCGAAGGCATCGAATATCGACGGTCTCTTTGCCAAATCTCATCACCTCTGTTAGAATTGCCGATTATTGCTAACCAGTAAAATAGTGCATTCTAAAGATTTATATGTTTCCTAAATTAAAATTACTTTGGTAAGTTCTTAATGAAACTGATAATTATGTTTTAATGCCGAAAAGGAATTCCTAATAACCTCAGATTCCGTATTCAGCTTTATAAATGATATATGAGGAGTTGCGATATTTGGCAGGTTTTTTAGGAATCCTCTCTTGAAGGATATAAACTTGATTGATTGATGTGTGCGTTACGCATATCCAAAAGCTTGTGCATTTGGGCCAAAAAAGATCCGAACCATGTAAATAATAGGTGCCGGGAACGGGATTCGAGCCCGTGACTTCCAGATGCCTCAGGAAGGCGCCTTTCGCTTGTACCCTATGAGTCTGGCGCCCTAACCAGCTAGGCCACCCCGGCACGGCAGATATGCTCGGCCGAATTCTTACATAAGGTTTGTGCTATCCACCTGCTCTGTCGACCGGTCGGGAAAGGCTTTTCTAATGCGCTGTCTATTCTATTATGACCTTTATGGATTCGAGAATCTCCGGCACTGTGAGCGACTCGCTGGCCGGCAAACTGATCGTCGTTGGCGTAACCGGCAGCATCGCTGCCGTCAGGACTGTAGACCTGGTTCGCGAGCTGATCCGTCGAGGAGCAAAGGTCCACTGCGTCATGTCGAATGCAGCGTGCCAGATTCTACATCCTTATTCTTTGGAGTACGCCAGTGGTTGTCCAGCGATAACTGAGATAACTGGAAGGGTGGAGCATGTCGAGTTCTGCGGCAAGGACGGGGTTGCTGATCTGCTCCTGGTAGCTCCGGCTACGGCCAATACCATTGGCAAGATGGCCGTTGGGATAGACGACACGCCCGTCACCACCTTCGCCACCACGGCGATCGGCAGCGGCAAGGCAGTGATGGTCGTTCCTGCAATGCACGAGGCGATGTATCGACACCCTGGAGTCCTAAAGAATCTGGAAACGCTGAAGTCCATGGGGATAGCCGTTGTAGATCCTCGGATCGAGGAGGGAAAAGCCAAGATAGCCGACAATCAGCGGATAGTGCTGGATGTGGAAAGGATGCTTGGGCCAAGAGACTTGGCCTCCAGGAGGATATTGATAACAAGCGGATCCAACGCCGAGAGGATTGATCCAATCCGCATCCTGACCAACAGGGCTTCCGGCAGAACCGGCGTGGAGATCGGCCTTGAGGCCTACAGGAGGGGCGGTGATGTCACCATAGTTCACAGGCACCGTATGGGCCTGCCCTTCCGTGAGGTGTATGCGGAAAGCGCCCAGGAGATGCTCGCCGCCGTTTTATCGGAACTTGAGAGCTGCTACGACGTCATGATCAGCGCGGCGGCAGTCGCCGATTACACTCTGGATCCAAAGGATGAGAAGATCAAGTCCGGACAGGATCTTGTCTTGAGGCTAAAACCGACCAAGAAGATGATAAATATAGTCCGTTCGACCTACCAAGACCTCAAGATCGTTGGGTTCAAGGCAGAGACCAACGTTTCCGACGATGAGCTTGTAAAGCGCGCGACCGGGTCGATGAAATCCTCCGACTTGGACTTGGTCGTGGCCAACGATGTCGCCTCGGGGGGCATTGGCAGCGAAGAAAACAGAGTCCTTATAATAGACAGAGAAGGCAGGTCAACCCTGGTGCAAGGAAAGAAGAGCCTCATAGCCAGGAAGATCATCGATAGTCTTGTGGAGGTTCTATGAGGGTTTTTGTGCCGTCTCACATCACCGGTTTTTTCGCAGCCAAACGCGACGATGACCCTATTAAGGCCGGTTCTATAGGGTGCGGCCTGACCTTGGATCTGGGCGCCACGACTACCGTGGAAAAGTCTGACAAGACGGAGATCTTCTTGAACGGACACCTGTCGGAAGCTCCAGTGAGCAGATACGTCGTAGACCGACTCGCCAGATCGCCTGTGAGAGTGGAGACCAGACTAGATATGCCCCTTGGTTCGGGTTTTGGGGCAAGTGGTGGAGGGGCCCTCGGGTGCGCCTACGCACTGAATTCCATCTTCGACCTTGGTCTGTTGGCCAACCAGGCCGCTGCTGTAGCTCATGCTGCGGAGGTCGTTAACAGAACGGGCCTGGGAGATGTGATAGCTCAGAACACCGGCGGTCTAGTGGTGCGCCTGGAGCCAGGAGCGCCGGGCATTGGAAAGGTCGATCGCATACCAGTCCCACCTCTGAGGATTGACTATGTGGTCCGGGGCCCAATCTCTACCAGGGAAGTGCTGTCCGACCCTGCGGCAATGAAGGAGATAAACAGGGCGGGAGAGGCCGCTGTCAAAGAGCTGCTGGTCAAGCCCACGCTGAAGCAGTTCATGAACCTCTCGAGTCGATTCACAAAGCAGATTGGCTTGGGAAGCCCTTGGGTTCTGGACGCCATAGAGGCCGTCGAGGCAGCGGGAGGAATGGCCAGCATGATAATGCTCGGAGATGCCGTCTTTTCTGTTGATGGTGCTGAGGCATTGTCGGAGTTCGGCACGGTTTGCAGAACGACTGTAACGCATAGGGGTGCTAACCTTGACTGAAATACCCAAGTCCCATCCCAGGTATGAGTCACTACTTGCTAGGGAGCGCATCGCGCAAGGTGTTAAGGACGGAATAACGAGCACCCAGGGCCTGATTGCCCAGGGTCGCGGCGAGGCTTTCGACTATCTGATAGGCGAGAGGACGACGCCATCGGCAAAAGCAGCCACAACTGTTGCAGCGGCATTGCTACTCCTCGCGAAACGGCCAGCCTTGAGCGTCAATGGCAACGTGGCTGCTCTTGTTCCTGAAGGAATGGTAGAACTGTCAAAAGTATTGAAGGCACCCTTAGAGGTCAATCTGTTTCACAGGACAGAAGAGCGAGTGGGAAAAATAGCGAATTTGTTGCACAGCCTCGGAGCCGAGAAGGTCTTAGGGGAAGATCCGGACGAGATAATTCCCGGTCTGGATCACGCCAGGTCCAAGGCCACAAGTGGTGGGATATACGATGCAGATGTAGTGCTGATTCCCCTGGAGGATGGCGACAGGTGCGAGGCCCTGGTTAGAATGGGCAAAAAGGTCATAGCCATAGACCTCAACCCCCTCTCAAGGACGTCCAGGATGGCAACGGTGACCATTGTGGACAACATTGTGAGAGCGGTTCCCAATCTGATCTCCTTCGCGAGGGATTTGTCTGCGACGACCCCCAGGGATTTGCAGAGTCTCTTTCACGGATACGACAATGGAGTGACCCTCCGTCAGTGCGTGGAAGAGATCCAATCCCACCTGACCAAGCAGTTCCAGTAAGCGACAGTTACCCGTAGTACGTTAAATAACTTATATGGTCGATCAATATCGATTCTGCTCTTAGCTTTTACTTTTATACACATTAAAGTGCTTTCGTATAAGTGATTAAGAGAAAGAATTTGGTCAGGATAAAATATAGTGTTTAACCAAAAATATGAAACTTACGACCGTAATGCATAGCTTAATCGAACAACTTCTACTTATAAACCTATTAGGTTAAACACTATAATATTTTTGCGCTTAAACCCGATCATCATTCTGTGTAGAAATGTTCTTCCGCTGTGAAAAGATTTAATAATTACAGAGAGATATAGCAATATAATGTCGGATGATAAGGATCTTACAATGTTTAAGTTGGCAGTTGAGGCAAAAAGCTTCGGCGGAAAGTTATTCCACGAGATGGATAATCTCCCAAAAGGCTTATGGGGCAGTACGTATTTTCTAGATTATTCTGACGACCATAATAGAGAAGGACCCTTTTCTATTTTATTCATATTATGTACCGAGTTTATAATGTATTTTGATGATTTGGTTGAAAGGAATATAGATCCATCTGATGGATTCTCAAATGTCATATTTCCGAAAGATTTTGTCAATAAGGTTATTACTATTCCATACCAATTCGAGGATGCCACATCCGAAGGAACCAAGGCTTTAATAAGGCCTATAGTGAGCGATAATCTTCTACGAAGTATGGAAGTTACCCTCTTCTTCGAACAAGATTTTGATAGAGCCATTCGAGCAGCATCCTACTGCGTCTCAAGCGTCCTGGATTCTCTCTCTTTTCGTCTTAGAGTCCCGCTTAATGTTCGAGATATATTAATATCCAATTTCAAAACGGGGAAGTTAATAGG
>CAVWIG010000008.1:0-52555 GCA_963754945.1 Methanotrichaceae archaeon | reverse complement strand
ATGTAACAACTGTCGCAAGAGCTGGAGTAAAATTCATGATGAATTCGGTCGTTTACAACCTGGAACAGTTGAAATATTTAGTGCATAAACAAACAGCCTAGCGGAAGCTCTCTAAAAAAGCGCAAAAATTAGAAACAACAAGGTAAATTGAAATCTAATAAGCCAATTTAGGGGTGAAATATGCTAAAAAACCACTATAAAGATTGAAAATATTAACGCAAGAATTTAAGGCTTCATTAACCAACACTAAATCGAAACCCTCTGTAGTTGTAGACCAAGAAATTCAACAGTTCAAGACAGCTCCCCGTATCATATTTTGGATAACCACAGCCGACGCCCAAACAGACGAACAGGTAAGGGACAGGCTACTTAGGATTGACATCACAGAGGACCCAAAGCACACCCAGGAAATCATAGACTTCATTTTCGAGCAGAGGAAAAGCGGTGCTGCTACCTTCGACCCTCATGAGATTGAAGTTTGTAGGGCCATAGTCTACTTGTTAAAACAGGTATTCGTTGATGTGGTGATTCCATTTGCTGATCACATTAAGTTCTACGGAGATCCCCGAGGAGCTACAATCTTTGCTGACTTGGTGTCCAGTTTTGCAATCTGGAGACACCAGACCAGGGAGAAGGGCAAGAACGGCGCTGTGATAGCCAGCTATGAAGATTACAAGGATGCTGAAACTTTTTTCAATGCCATAAAAGGTCACAGCGACACCAAGTACACCCCTGGTGAACTTCGAACCCTCCAGGCTATCAAGGACTTGCACGGCGAGGCTACCCGAGAAATGATAATGGAGAAGACAGGGTTCTCCAAAGGTGCATTATCTGATATCTTGAATGGCCGGAGTCGAGATGGTCAGGCCAAATATGGACTGTTGCACAAATGCGCTGCATTGACAGAGGAAGACGAAGGAACACTGAAATGGGTTGACAGGGATACTAAGATCAGCAAGAAAAAGAAAGTCTATCGGCTCTCCGAGGACTACGATATTCTGAAAGCATACGGTAAAGCGGTTTCTTTGGATACTGACGAAACCAATATCAAGCGGCATTGTTCGGATAGTTCGTCTGAGTTCGCGGATAGTTCGCAGGTCAAAAACGAGTTCGGTAAAGATGTAGTTCGTAAGTTCGTAGAATATAATAATATAAGAGAGAGAGGTACGAACAACGTACACCCCTCTCATCTGGATAAGGAAAATTCTTTTTCTCTCTCTCACCCAGCGAAATCTTGCGAACTTGCGAACTTAGAGCCTCCAGGTGTGGATTCTTCCGTGCGAACTTCCAGTGCACCAAGCGCGAACTATCCCACGAAGAAGGCAGAGGATAGCGGTTCTAGGTTAGCGAACCAACGAGGCGAAGAGTTAGCCAGCAAAACCGAGGAGCACGCCAAGAAGCCCCAACCCACTGACCTCGTAAAGGTTCGATTCTTGAAGGATTACAGGACTCAAATCGCAGATCCGGACAATCCTAAGAAGTATGCAGACCATCTTTACGAGGCCGGCGATACCGTCATGTTACAGAGATGGATGGCTGAAGACTTACTCAAGCGCGGTATTGTGGAGCTGGTCGCAGCATGAATCCCTCCGATTTCGAGAAGCTTATAGAGGGGCTATCCTCAGACGAGATAATCTCAGCTGCTATAGAGTGTGGTTTTTTGGAAAATAAAGACATTGCACGAGGCGATATAGCCGAAATTCCGTATTGGTTGGCTAAGATTCTAGCAAAACATGGAGTTGTCACCCCTGTGGAGGTCAAAACATGAAGAGCCTTAAGGCCTTCGAGAGGCGGCTTGTCACTTTGTCGATCGGCTCACATGAGACCATCAGCGACGATTGCAAGGCATTTCTGGCTGGTCTCAGCTGGGCAGAGCTCGACCAAATGACCGAAATCTTCATCAAACACGCGCTTGCGGGCGATCAGCCTTTTGAAAATCTGACCTCGGAGGAGATTGCCTTTTTGACACCCTTGTTCGAGCGTCCAGTTCAGCCAGTGCCACCAATCGATCGAACAAAAGGGATAGATGAGTTCTTGGCAAATCTGCCTCGGGACAATAAGGGCAACTGGCTTGCATGCGGAGGCGGTAAGGATGTCTGAAGTTCCTGATTGTATATTTCCGTCATCTAAATTCCGCATTGGTTGGCAGAATGGCTGAGATTCTAGCAAAAATGGAATGATCGAGATTGTGGGGGCCAGCATATGAAAAAAGGCAACTTACATTTACAAATCGCAAGGCGAAGAGTTCGAACCCTACAGAAGAAACCCTACTCGAAGGAAAACTACGACGGCTCCGAGGGAGCCGGGGATCAACCCGAATTCAAAAAGCGCTGGCGGTGAACCATGCCCGAAAAGAAGCGATATCTGCGACTTAAATTGAATAATCCAGAGGATGCACAAGAGTACATCCGTCGGCTGCTGAGGAATCTGAAAGAACGCGGTCCGGATGCTGAAATTGAATATCTGGGTAGGATCAGCCAAATATTATCTGTTTGGTTGAAATCTTATGAATTGAATAAATTAGAGGACATCGAGGCCAGGCTTACGACCTTGGAGAAAGAGAAGGAGACCAAGAAATGAGGACCCTGCATTTAGAGAAACGCATCGAGGCGCTGGAGGCCACGCAAAGCCGCGTTTCCGGCGATCGATGGCCACCCCATGACTGCAATCCGAACAAGCGTCTTGCAAGATATGCCAGCTATTTCGATGACACAAGGCCATGGGAATGCACTGGGACACCAGAAAGAAAGGCCGAAAGAGATGCCAGATTCGCCCGAGACGCAAGGCTGGCCCGCTACCAAGAATATTGTGAAGACTTTGAAGACCAAGAGACCGGCATCGCTGCCTCGGAGTGACAATGAAAACAGATAGCCTTTCCCGGCGACTCTCGGCACTGGAGGAAGATCCAGAGCAGGATACGGTCCAGGTTGCTCATCAGTGGCTGCATGAGGATGGCACACCAGCCGGACCATTGATCGAGCGCCGGATCCCTCGTAGTAGTTATGAGATGTTCAAATTTGAATGGATTGATGAGAAATGAAAACGGATTCTTTGAGTAGGCGGCTGGAAAACCTCGAAAGTCAGCAAGAAGAACCACCGAAGATCCGCTTGCGTTGGTATGATGACGACCCGGAGCCGTTGGACCCGAACGCGATCCATATTCAATTACGCTGGTTGGACGAGGTCAGGCTATGAGTGCTGTTGCTGTTGCACTCAACCGCCGCGTAGCTGCGCTAGAAATAGTGCCCCTATTATTGATGATCTTGCTGATTACGCCCTCTGGCGTGCCCATGGCCGCGATCCTAACGTCCGATGGGACCCGGCATTTAAAGAGATGCTAGAGAAGGCGTTTGCAAAAATGGAGGAGAGACGTGAGCATTGCGAAGGAGTTGGGCCGAGTATTTGAAAGTTCGAACTTGAAGAGCCTTGTCCGGTCTCCTTATTTTGAGAGGTCTATGTCAATGTCAATGGACGCAGTTCCTGATTGTATATTTCCAGCATCAAACACCGAGGGGGTTGCTGATCTCCTCGTAGACAGGCAGGGGGATTTCTTTGATTATCCTCTGGCCTGGGGATCTGTTCGCCGAACTGGGGATTTTCGGGGCAGAACTATCCACTTCTACACGGACGATTATCGCTTTGCAGCGGTCTGGAATAAGCCTGATCGAGTATGGCAAAGTGGAGCTCCTTCGTTTGTGGAGGTCAACTTCTCGACTTCGAACTCCCAGCCTCGTTGGAGAGCTCTGGAGCAGATAGGCAAAAAGCGGTTCTTGTCAAGGTATTGGCAAGAGCGTGGAATGCGATGCTGGGTCGATCTCAACGTAGCTCCGAAGTGGTGGGACATCAATCTTCTGGGCGTTCCTTTGGGCTGGAAAGCATATGCGACCAGGATCGAGAAGAGCAGTTCGCTACAGAGCATAATGGATCAGGCTTCTTTAGCAGAATCACAAGCAGGTACGGACGCTATCAAGTTCGTAATCTATGGTCACCGGCAGGAGATGGAAGATCTCTGTCGGAGACGCGGCTGGATCTACGTCGACGAGCAAGCAACGATCTGGAATAAACGAGAATCAAACAAGGCAAGGAAAGGGTCGTTGCAATTAGAAGTTGAGCATGTTGAACAACAAAAACAATTGACTTTGGAGATGATATAAATGGGTGGTGACAAGGGCGGGACCCGCACGGGTCGTAAGAACGAAATTGGAACATCTGGATTTCAGGGCGGACCCCGCATACAGGGTGGGACCTTAGGACGCGATCAGACAAAGAAACAACCTAAAGTCCTTCTTAAAAACGGCAAGGTGCAACCCGGCACAAAAGCATACCAGTTGCAACAAAAGTAATCCTTTGAGCTTTTTGGTTCAAGGCAAGAATGGCAGGGTGATTTGAAATGACTATTTCGCAAAAAAGTTTGCAAGATAAACGCATTGAAGGACTGAGAGTACTGAAAACGCACTTGGAAAAAACAGTCAAATCTGTTGACCTTTTGATCGCGCTCGAAATCGAAATCCAGGCGAGGTCCTGATGGCAATACGTGACTTCATCATTCGCACTTTGTTCAACGATAATGGAGCTAAAGACGAGCTCCAGTCCACGTTAGACCTGGCCCAACAGTTAGTAGAAAATGCGTGGGAGATCAACATAGACGCGGACACCGGAGGCGTTGATGCTCTGGTGGCCTCAGTTGATCAACTCGGAGAAACCGAACAGGAGACTCAATCGATTACTGGGTATCTAAGTGACATGTTTGAGAGCTTGAAGGGCACGGCTGAAGGTGTCTCAGAGTCTATCGGCAACATGGTCGACTCTATATCGGCGACCAAAGTTGCTGCGGGTGCTATTATAGCCCTTGGCGCTAATCACGTTTTTGAGAATCAGCGAATCCAGGACGCTATCGCCGAGTCGTTCACCACGGCAGAGCAGGCAGGTATTCAACAATGGTTGGCATCGCGCCCTCCACAAATTTCGTACGATGAAAGAGCCCAGGCCCTAATCCAGTTGAGATTCCATGGCGTTGGTACTGAGCAAGCAATGGCGTTTCAGGAAGCGGCAGAGAAGTTCCAGTTTTCGAACGCGGCAAGACTGGGCGAAGTTGGAGCGCCTGATATAACCGCGTTGATGGCACAGTATTCTCAACGTCTTTCTAACATGGAGCCCAGCAAGGCCGCATCCCAAGGAGGCGCAGTGCTTGGGAGCATGGGTCGAGCCGGAATGGTCTTGGCGAATCTCGGCATTTCGGCTCCAACCGAAAAAGATCAATCCGCCGCAGAGAGAGAGCTAAAAAATAAAGGAGAGCTTATCGGACTCACAGATCAACAAATTCGCCAGGCAATTCTTCTTCAGGCTGTTCAGGATCAGTTGATCAAAAAGACGACAGACGTTGATTACTTTAACCTGTCAGCCACACAGAAAGTCCAAATGTTTGAGGCTCGAATTGAGGATCTGACAGACTCGATCGAGGACGGTGCTCTGCCTTACCTATTAGCACTTACGGATGCAGTTGGTGGTCTCGTTGATGTGATAAATGCTATCCCAGGCGCACCTCAATTGCTAGGCGTAGCAGCAGTTGCACTCGTTCTGGCAGGAATTGTTGGGCCTCTCATAGGACTTGTTGACGGTCTTGTCTTTCCAATGATTGCGGTCGGAGGTACAGCTTACACATTGGCTACGGGCCTGTTCTACACTGGTGATGCAGCACTGGCGGCAGAAGGCGCGTTCGGGTCCATGGCAGTGGCAGAATATGCCGCTTTCCTTCCAATAATTGCTCTTGTGGCAGGATTGGTCCTTCTAGGAGTGGGCCTGTATGAGGTCGAACAGAAGACTCATGCCTTCTCAAACGCCTGGACAGTCTTCAGCCAATCTAGCATGGGCAAAGATCTCATCAACGACGTCCAGATGCTAGTAGGCCTGCTAAGCAGTGGAGCAGTCGATCTGGGCGGTCATTTTCTTAATGGAGCTGTCCAGGGAGTAACCGTCTTCGAAGAGGTCGTTGGCGGTGCCTTCGAGAAGGCCGACGGATTCTACAAGTTCCTAAAAGACCATGATGCGCTCGACGTGGTGCTGGGATTTGCCATAGGCGGGCCTATAGGGGCATTGATAACTGGCCTACCTTTAATAGAGGCTCACCTGGATCCGATCGACTCCTTCACCAAGCTGATTTACTATCTGATTAGAGAACTCCTGACCGTATATACCGACTTTGTGACTTGGATCAAGGGTGTCTGGGATGACATAGTTGGTGCAATTCTGGGAATTGCGAAACCGATAACTGATGAGCTTGAGCGGCTTGGCAACTGGTCTCAAGGCAAAGGATATCAGACAAACGCCGACATTGCCAAATCGCAGTCTACGGGAAGTACAACGCCAGCGTTGAACCTGGATACAACGCAGATGCCGCCAGGATATAAAACAGCGCCTGGCGAAGGCGATCAGCTTATAATCGTTGGGCCAGATGACAAATCAATCGGAGCAGCTACATATAATCATCTGCCAGACAATCAAAACCCTGACCTGATGAAACGAGCATGGGATGATTATTATAAGAACCACCCAGACGCAAAAAAACCAGACACTCCAACGCCATCAACACCTGCCCCAAGAAATGTTCTCAGTGATGCGCGCGCTGGTTTAAGCCAGGGGGTTAACAACGAACTCCAAAATCAGGAACAACAATTCAATGCGTGGGACAAAAACCAAGTCGGCCCAGCGTCGGCATCGGTCGATCAGGGTCCAGTTGCACTCTTTAAATATGGATACTCGGCTGCAATGGGGCTAATCGACAATCTCAAAGGAACCCCAACACCAACACCAACAACTGATACAACACCATCTTCTCCAACTCCCTCATCGCCAACTCCAATAACACAGTACAAGAGCAAGATCGATGGACATATCATAGACAAAAAGACATACGATAACTATCTTGGGCCAGACCAGCAGGCCAATTACGTCCCTGCTCAAAAAGGCGGGCTAATCACAAGTTCGGGGGGGCTGATTGGTCACGAAGGGGAACCTATCATTCCTGCCGAGATAGCCAGCTCATCTAGATTACAAGAGATTCTAGAGTCCCTGATCGATTCTCCTGTGGCTGTTATGCCTCCAATAGATAGATCTGGTGGATCGTCGTCTCAGTCGTCACCGATCAAAGTAGACATTAACATAGGAGATATATCCATATCTGGCGCTGCTACTGAAAAGCTTGACGAAAGCACGATCAGACGATTGTTCGAAGAGATTGTGGAAAGTAAATTGAACCCGTTCGAAATCGCAAGAGCAGTCGAGGAAGTCGTGAAAAGAGGCAGCGCACACTATGGTGGCGGTAGTTGAACAATAGGAACAGAGGCATGAGGCACTACAATGCTTGAGGGCTAAACGCCCTCTTTTTTTTTATCGACTTTTACGTTTATTGTGCTATATTAATAATTTCTACAATGCCCTAGAACCGGCTATCTCCCGGCGTGATGGACCAATATTAGACAAGGTGCCTCAAGACCGAGAGGCGTACGGCCTAGACTGAAGGATCGGCGCGGAATGCATCAACAACCAGGTTAGGTCGGTCCAGCTGGACTCCCTTCTTCCGCTGGTACGGCCACGAGAATCTCTATATCCATCCGGTCCGCCCTTTTTAAGGCCATATTCATCGCTACTTTTTCATTGGGGGCTTCAAATAGCACGACGGTATCGTACCTTCCGAGCGTCCAGTAGATGCCCAGGTATCGAACCTGTCCTTTCGTGTCGTCTTCTATATCCTTCAGGTTCTCAGCAATAACTTCCTTGCTCAGCTTTTTCTTGAACTTAGCCAATGCAATGAAAAGCATTACGCATTCACCTCATCCCCTTTTCAGGGCATTCTAACATACGAAAAGGAGCTATTTAAAAATACCTTATCGTATCCTCTTGATACAGGCAAACAACGGCAGTAAGATGGAGCGGAGCAGATTGAGGGCACGCACGGGGATGAGATATGCATTACTGAACCCTATTCTTGAGGAGCTGGCCAGGGAAAGCAGAATAAGGATTACTGCAGACAAGGACGGTGATTAGTATCCCTAATAGGTCAGTAGGGCGCAGATACTCCTTTCGTATCTTTCTAGTTTTTTTGTACAAAGATTTTTCATAATGCAAGACTGTTGTTTTGGTGGAGGGATGAAAATGCCGTATGGATTATCCAAAAAGTCTTGGTTAGATGAGGGCAAGGCCCACCTTAAGAAGGGCGAATACAACGAGGCAAAACAAGCCTTTGACAAGGCTATCGAGCTAGATCCAAAATCGAAACCGGCCTGGTATCAAATGATAAAATTGCTCAGCGAACAGGGGAAATATAACGAGGCTTACCAAGCATTAGACAAGGCCATCCAGCTAGATCCAAAAAATGAAAAAATGTTGATATTTTGGGCCAAAATTCCATGGTACGGTGATGATAGAAAAATGTCCTATGTTGCATCCTACGATTCAGTTGAGAAAGCAACAGCAGAAGCAAATGCAGCAGCCCAATATGGCTGGATGCCACAAGGGACATCTACGACTGACGGTCATAGCGACCTGGGAACAATCGGTAGGAGCGTGTTCCTATTGGGCGGGTTAGGGTTACTCACTGCCGGAAGCCGATCTAAGGGCAAAGTTACAATCACATACGTTAGAACTCAGGAATGGTTAAGAACGAAGAACCTGGATGCCAATATGTCGACACAAAACACCCAACTGAGCAATCAGAATGACGTTATCGTGCTAATCGAGCGATTAGCAAAGTTAAAAGAGCAAGGGGCATTAACGGAAGAAGAATTTCAAGCCCAGAAGAAAAAGATCTTGTGTACTTGACCGAATAGGCGCATTGCGCCTATTCCTATCTTGATAAAACGAGAGCAAGAAGATTCTTTTCTATTTGTTTATATATATCTCTATCAATCCTATCTCTATCTCAAACTAATCAATATCAATCAATCTGAGGAAATCACCTCAGATTTTACCGATTTTTTGGTTAGCTTTCCAGTGATAGCGATAATAGGATTAGGCGCAATGCGCCTATTTTGGAAGCATAACTAAACTTCGCTTTCGCTTATCACCAGGTGTTCGGGCTATTCCGTATCTTCCTGGAGAGGCTTCCATAAGCGTTCTGATAGCCTCTTTCAGCCTATCCTTATCCACTCCGAGATAGCCCTTCAAAGTCTCGAAGGTTGCCTTGTGATCAGGTCTGGAGAGCAGATACTTCTCAATCTTTTCTGCCCTGGAGAGTTCCATCTTTCCAGGATCCTTCTTTCGGAGATCATTGATAAGCTGGAGCTGGATAAACGAATTCTCAGCCTGGAGGTCTTGTGTGCGCTCCAAGGCTGCCATCTTCTCTTCCTGGAGGGCAACTGTATCCTTGAGGTCCCGCAGCTCAGCTAAGATAGAGGAGAGCCCGGGCTTGTCTGCTTGCGATGCCATGAGACACCGCCTCAAAAAAGAAGATTGGCCAGGATAGCGGCCTGTCTCCATCTCCTAGCTACCTGGCGGCTATTGCCTGCAGATCTTCTGGCCTTCTGCCTGCCTATGCCGTGCATGGGACCTCGTTTTCACGGTTGAAAAGGTGGGACTGCTTGACGTTGCCCCAATACTCCGAGAAGGCGAGGCCATCAACGCAAGGTCGGGTTATCAGATCGATGTTCTCTAAGTCGCCTACGTTGTAATCTAGCCTATCCAGGCCTAGACTATTGAGCTTGTAGTACTCCTTAATCGTCGCATCAAAGCTGATCTTATCTCCTCTGTGTGGGTTGAATCCAGCCACGATAGATGAAACCTCAGTCCAACAATGCTGAGACATCACCACCGCCTCAGAATTTAGGTGCAACCCTACATCGAAGAGCAGCATACACGCCTTGATGCCTTCTGGAGTATATCTCAAGCCAAACTTGCCAACGGTTGCGGAGAAGTGATATTTTCCTCCTAAAAAAAGCTGAAGTTGCCGCCTCATGGCATCCTCCTCGCGCTCCATCCTTCCAGCCTCAAGATGCTGACCTGCTGCCCAATCATCTGCATCAGGTCGCTCTCCAGCTCCTCTCCTACCAGCCAGCTCTTCCCCCACATCTGAATCTGAATGAGGCCATCACCATAGGGCTGGACAGATTCGAGCACGCCTTCAAGCGAATCTCTTTCCTCGAGCAGGATGCTAGATTGATCGGAAAAAGTATTATAAGGCAGTTTTGATTTTATCTTTTCACCTCCTCTCATAGTGTAACCTCCACCTCGCTCTGGCGGCATTCTATTTCGAATTTCTCCTGCATGATTCCAATAAGTGAATCGGCCCGCTCGATCCTGGTCTGAAGCTCTTTAAATTCACAATCTAAGGTCACATTACACTTGAGCATATCAGCTAGGCCATCGCAAATAGCCTCGAAGCCGAAACATCGAATGGCTCCAAAGCAATCTATTTCCTGCTCGTCATTGAACTCGAAGCAGGGGCCTTGACCCCAATGCTCGACCGCGTGGGAGCGTGTAAGCCTGCCTTCTTCGTACAAGGTTAGCTTGTTGCTGAACCTGAAACCGCTGTTGTCGCTCGTGATTGCCTTCTCGGAGTGGTCGATTATGTCTATCTTGTTGCGGTAATAGGGTGCCCGGCCTTCAGTATCCATATAGCGCATAACCAGCCACACCCTGGCCAGGATCTTCTCAAGCGCTTCAGCTTCCTTCTGCATGGCTGTAATCTTAGCATCACTGACCTTTTTGGTCAGAGGTATGAAGTTATCAAGCAATGCGTTCAGATCGACTAAAGAGGCTGCCATGATCTACTCCTCCTGCTCGTTAAGCTCGTGATATAGCCGGTCAACCAGCCAGCCTATGCGTTCAATATGAGCAAGGCCCGTCATGATGTCATCGAGCTTCGAATTCAGCTCAACCATTGAGGAGGGCATTTAAGCCGCCTCCTCTGGCAAGCAAGGCTTGAATCCGCCTCTGCTAATCAGCTCAGTAGGCTCAGCTTCGGCCTCTTCCCTGGCCATCCTGACCATGCGCTGATAGCTGGCAGGCATCTTGTGGCGGTTCCTGTCATGCTCTTCCAGTACCCTCGGCCACGGTCTGTCCGCGAGGCTTGGAGCCTTTCAGGGCATTCATGTGCTCGCATGTGCGGCGGTGGGCGAACTCAGGGCATGAGCAGCCTTGCGGCGATGTGACATAGAAGCAATCGCCTTTGTTGCTCAAGGTCAACCGTGCGCCGTTCGCCAGGGCGATGCTCTCTGGCAATTCTTCGGATAGCCCTAAGAACTTCGCTAAGGCTTTACCGCTTTCGATTGTCTGTGTAACAGGGCTTATGCCTTCTAAGAGATTTCTTTCAAACATCTCAACTCACCAACCTACTATACGCATTTATCGTATTTAAGCGTATCGTATTATTGAGTATAAGATAGACTTAAATACGATAGAAAAGAAATACATCACAACATGGCAGATGAGAAGGTAAAAGTTACAGCCTCAATGGATTCTGATTTAGTGGACTGGATAGACAAGGAAATCGAAAATAGACGTTTTGCCAGTCGCACTCATGCGCTTGAAGTCGCAGTAGCCCAACTTAAAGATGATATTGAGAAGGGACAGGCTTGAGCCCGCCCCAGCATCTTCAATGGTGAGTTGAGATGCCGACATACATTTATCAAAGGAAGAATAAGACATTAACGACGCTTAGATTCACCTTAATATAAAAGTGGAATTTACTTAGTAATTATATGTGCTGATGATGATCCGAACACTCAGATGGTGGACGAAAATTATACGGAAAATAATACAGAAACTGAAAAAGGAAACGAAACCGACCAAGAAGTTGTATCAAACAACGAAATAATAGATCCCGAGACGACTTATTAAGGAGGGCCGGAAAGACCGCCCTCCCTCTGGCGAACTGATGGTGAAGCCCCACTCCACTACCTCGCCAGACACACTCTCTTGCGATAATTTAAATCCTTATTTTTCATGTACAGGTCATATCGGAGTTATCTGAACGCATAACCGTAAGCCTATTATTCATGGACCCGGCCTCCATGTACTATGGTCATGAACGTTGAGCGTTTTATAGAAGACGCGATCGCAGGGATTCGGCAGGAAGTGAAGGGCAAAGCCATCATTGGTCTCTCGGGTGGAGTGGACAGTTCGGTATGTGCAAAGCTTGCTCACATGGCATTAGGGGACAGGCTAGTACCGGTTTATGTTGACTCCGGCCTCATGAGACAGTTTGAGTCTGAAAGGATCGAGGAACTTTTCAAAGACATATCACTTGTCAGAGTGGACGCAGAGGAAAGGTTCCTGGACGCGCTCAAGGGCGTCACTGATCCGGAAGCCAAGAGGAAGATCGTTGGCGAGACGTTCATCAGGATCTTCGAGGATGAGGCCAGGAAAATAGGAGCTGATACCCTCATTCAAGGGACCATCTATCCAGATCGGATAGAGTCTGAAGGCGGGATAAAGGCTCACCACAATGTAGGCGGACTTCCCAGTCGTATTGAGTTTGCACGCATCGTCGAGCCGCTTCGCGATCTATACAAGGATGAGGTTAGAGAGGTGGCTCGGAGGCTTGGCCTTCCGACAGAGATAAGCGAGAGGATGCCTTACCCTGGACCCGGACTCGCGGTTAGAATCGTCGGAGATGTGACTAAAGAGAAGCTTGCAATCATAAGAAAGGCCAACGCTATCGTAGAAGAAGAGATCGTGAAGTTCGCCCCCTGGCAGGCCTTTGCAGCGGTCCTTGGCATGGCCACTGGTGTTAAGGGAGACAACAGGGTCTATGGCTGGGTTGTTGCCGTTAGGTCTGTCTCCTCTCGTGATGCAATGACTGCGGATGTGATGGAACTGCCGTGGGAGGTCCTTAGGCGAATCTCCAGCAGGATCACCGGCGAGATACCGTCTGTTACCCGGGTCGTGTACGACATCACGCCCAAACCACCGGGGACTATAGAGTTCGAGTAAATAACCAAGATGGTACAACGGGCCGAAGTTCTGCGTTCAAGCTCATCGAAATAGACATACAAATGCAATTTTGATTTGGTGAGGTTAAATAACTCCCTTGGTGCTGGGAACTCCAGTCCCTTCTTTTCTCAAAGCGTCTCTTACTGCAAAGCCCAGAGCCTTGAAGATGCTCTCCGCCTTGTGGTGATCGTTTTCTCCGTAGAACCTTGTGTGCAGAGTCAATCTTGCTCCGTCGGCCAGCGATTCCATGAAGGCCTTGAGATCCTGGGTCTCAAGGTCGCCAATACTGTGGCCGGCAAACTCGCCGCAGAACACGAGGTAAGGCCTACCGCTGAAGTCCAGGGCGACTTCGGCCAGAGATTCGTCCATGGGCACAACTGCAGCACCGTAGCGGCGGATTCCGCTGTGGTCTTCAAGAGCATCGTTCAGGGCGAGGCCGATGGCCCTGCCAATGACCGTGGCGATTTCATAAGAGCTGCCCTCCGCCTTTACAACCAGATCGACACGGCTCGTCCCGGAGAAGGCTGCAAGCATGTGGTCCAGAAATGCTGAGCCGGAAGACGAACTGACTTTGCCGGAACCATCCAGGTCGATCTTTACGCTTGCCTTTGCCCCTCTGAACTCCAGATCGGAACTGCCCTTTCTCAATCTAATCACCCTTTAATGCCTTAAGGGCTGTACGGAAGTTCAGCTTTCCGGTGTAGATGGCAGTGCCCACAACCGCTCCTCCACTGCCGGCCTCTCTCAACGACAAGATGTCTTCTATGGTTGTAACTCCTCCCGCGGCGATTACTGGGATCTTCAGTGCTCCTATCAACTGCTTTGTTGGAGTGATGTCTATCCCACGCTGCTGGCCCTCCACGTCGATGTTGGTGAACAGGATCGAGCCAGCGCCCTTCGTCTCAAAGAGCCGACCTAACTCCACGGCTTTCTCGTTCAGAACCTTCTGCCAGCCTTCGGAGGTGACCAGGCCGCGCTTGACATCGAGAGCAACCATTATCCGGGACGATCCGTACTGACCTGCAAGGTCTTCGACCAGCCTCGGATTCTCCAGGGCAGCAGTACCAAGGATTACCCTATCAACGTCCAAATCCAGGAGCGATTCTGCATCCTGCCTGGTTCTTATGCCGCCCCCGACCTGGATGAAGAGATCGAGCTTCTGTACAATTTCGGTTAGAATGGGAGCATTGATTCTTTTTCTTTGGATGGCACCGTCCAGGTCGATGATGTGCAGGTGGTCTGCGCCCTCGGCTGCCCAGCGCTCGGCCTGGGCCAGGGGATTGTCTAGAGCAACTACTTCGGTGCCTGGTACGCCGCCAACAAGCTGCACACATTTTCCGCCGCGAAGGTCAACGGCGGGGAAGAGAGCGAAGGACATGGATGCGAAGATTATGAGCAATGTGCTTTAAAGATGCCGTTCAATATGATGATTGAACCTGTTCCTTCTGATCTAGTATAGCGATTCCAAAATAACCTTGCAATTTTAGATACTGTATTGGATCTTGTTCTATTTGCCAATTCATTTTGTAGGCGATACTCTAATTCTTCTGTGGATTGTACTATGCGATTGTCACATAGCTATGGTGGATTGCATCTTACTAGGCACCGATGCCAAACTGCCTATCCTGGCCCTACGCCGAGCCCATGACCATTCAAATGTATTTCGAAAGTTGCAAATATACTCCGCTCGAAGCAACACCACTTCAAATCAAGAACAAGGATTACGCCTTATATTAGCTCAAAACCAAAATATATTACTAAATATGATAGGAGGTGCATGCCTCCGTTAACTTCAACCGTCTACCATTTTCCGGACTCTATCTTAGTCAGGTTATCCAGAACCTTCATTGCAGCTTCTGAGCCCAGATTGTACTTCTTGGAGATCATCAGTACACGAAGCAGCTCGGTGTTATCGTCCGTTCCACCAAGCTGTGCTGCGTACGCCTCGGCTCCTTCATAACCATTCTTCTTTAGAGCCTCTTTGGCCCCTTTTATCACAGGCTCCGTCATGCAAGTCTTGTTTTCGCCGATCTCAGCGATAGCCTTTCCCATATTCTCCATTTCTTTGCTGCTTATCAACTCGATCACTCCTTAGATTATCCAAATATAACTAAGATAGTTATCCCTCGCATCAGATAAGAATCTTTTGAAGGGTTAGAAGAGGATTTGATTAAGCACTTTGATGGTAAGCATCAATCTCCGACGGGAGACGTTGCAACAGGAGTTTTCTCAGGATTTTCGCACCCGATTCTCGTCTTCTTGTCTCTCTCTTTCGCCATGCCTTCTAACTCAGATAAGTCTGGGATATCAGCTCCGCACATGTCCTGCAAGTTTCGAGAGCGCTTCTATAAATAAGACGCTAGATCTCCTCACCGCAAGACCTATTATCCACGGGCATATTCCTGAAAGTCTATGGCGAATCTGAACGTAGCGGTCCTGGGAGTGCAGGATTACGCTAAGGACCTGGGAAAGAAAGGCACTACCAGCGACATGACCTTCTACAACCTCAAGAAGGGTGCCAATACAGTCACTCTGATAGAGCCTTCCAGATATCCAGAGAGGGTTGCTCCATTGTTCTACGCATTGTCCATGGCCAAGAAGGTCATTCTGATAGTTGATCAGATCAACCCGGCCTTCGGTGAGTCGGTCATCATGCTGCAGTGCGTCGACCTGAAGGATGGCATGGTGGTCTTGAGGAACTTTATATCCCGAGAACAGATAGCCCCATTGATCAAGGGGACTGTGGTCGATGGCTACGAGTTCGTGGAAGACGACAAGAACGTTATCAGAGAATGTCTGCTACAGGATGTCGAAAAGATGGAGACCAACTGCGACTCGAAAGTAGGGACCATGCCTGTGGACCATTTCTTCAACGTGCGAGGTATAGGGACAGTAGTCCTCGGAAGCGTTGTCGAAGGAGCGATCCACAAGCACGACGAGCTATTGGTGCTGCCGACCAAAAAGACCGCCCAGGTCAGATCCGTCCAGAAGCACGACGAAGATTTCGACTGTGCGGGCGTGGGGGACAGGACCGGCATGGCCCTCAAGGGCATTGAGGTAGACGAGCTGGACCGGGGAACCATCCTCACAAACGACAAATCCATCAAAACCACATCTGCTATTGAAGCAAAGGCCGAACTGGTCAAATACTGGCCAACTCCCATCAAGGAGGGGATGGTGCTGCACATAGGCCACTGGATGCAGTTCGTGCCAGCCAGGGTAGTGGCTGTAAAGTCCGAAGCCGACTGGCACAAGCCAACTCTGACCCTGGCCCTGGACAAGATGCTCGTCTACGAGCCTGGTGCTCGAGCGGTTCTCACATATCCTGAAGGTGGCAAGCTCAGAGTTGTAGGCACCATCGATCTGCCATAACTGGTCATTGCTAAGCTAAGTTGATTGAAGCAAGATCGTTTGGCCATTTATAAACAGGAAAAAAATAGATGGAAGCTGGGCTGATTGCGACTACTGAGTCAGCCCGACTCGCCACTTCAGCATCCTCTCTTCGATAAGATACCTGAAACTCCTGTCTATAAGGAGACCTAGCAGTCCCAGGACTATCATGTAAAGCAGGACGTAGTCCATCTCGTGCAGATAGTAATAAGACCAGATCTTGTACCCAAGGCCGCTGGTGCTTACGCCGAACTCCTCGGCGGCCACCAGGCACATCCATGCTATGCCCATGGCTATTCTTATGCCGCCAGCTATCGACGGCAGGGCGAAGGGAAAGGCGATGTACCTTATGAGGTCTCGATCTTTGGTAGCTCCCAAGACTTTGGCCGATTCGACGTAGACGCGAGGGAGGCTTCTGAAACCAATATAAGTGTTTATCAGTATTGGAAACACCGCCCCCACGAATATGATGAAACCTGCTGCCTGGTCCGTCAGGCCGAACCAGATTATAGCAAAGGGAATCCATGCAAGAGGCGGTATGGGCCTGACGATCTCAACTATTGGATCCATGACCCTGTCCGCCGCCCTGAACCATCCCATTAGCATGCCGATGGGCAGTGCGATCAAAAGTCCCGCAAGCATTCCAAAGCCAAAATGAACCAGGCTGACGGGCAGATCCTCCATCAAGATCGCCTGCCAGCTTTTTGTGAGGGCGTAAACAACCTGGATGAAGCTAGGTAGAATCAGGGTGTCGTTAACCGCCACTGCTGCTAGCTGCCAGAGTCCTATCAAGGCCACGATAGACACTACCTCGATGCCTCGCCGGCTTAACAGAACTCCGACAGATTTGGACATCTCGATTTCCTCTAAGCTTTGGCCTTCTCGTAGAAGGAGGTATCGAACAGGTCCTCTTTGGTCAAGGTCTTATTGATATAGCCTAAGTCCTTGTCGACCTTTGCGTATTGCACCGTCGATGGGATCTGAATCGCAGGGTCGCTGACCCACTTTCCGTCCCAGTTCTTCATGGAGGCTTCGACAACGGCGAGTTTCTGCTTTGTCCTGTTCGCGAAGATCTTCGCAGAATCCTCTGGGTTGGCGTTGACGTAGTTTGTGGCCTTTATGTGGGTCTTGATTATCTGGTTGACCAGATCAGGGTGTTCCCTAATCAGCTTTCCGCTTATCAGAAGGCTGCAGCAGGCATGACCAGGCCACATCTGACCCGATTGGACGACGGATTTGCCCTTTCCATCGAGCTCGATCTGCGACGGGGATGGATGAGGCAGGAAGACACCGTCTACCTTGCCGGCTTCTATTGCTGTAACAGCATCACCGGGCCCCATGCCGTGTATCTGAATCGTCGAGATGTTAACGCCGTTGTCATTCAGCCACTTCTTCATGACAATGTCCTGAATAGACCCGGGCGGGAAGGTGCCTATGCTCAGCCCTTCAAGGGACTTTGGTCCGTTATAAGCAACATCAGGTCTCAAGACGAGGTCCGAACCGTTGATGTTAACGGCGGCGACTATCTTTGCGTCCAAGCCCTGAGCTATGGCTGTTATGGGCGGAGCGGTTCCTACATAAGCGATGTCCAAAGCTCCTGCCAACATTCCCTGCATCTCGGGAGGGCCTGACTGAAATTCCTTTTCCTGTATTGTTACTACTCCAAAGGGTTTCAGGTCTTCTGCCCACCAGCCCTTTGCAGATGCTACCATCTCAGCGATCTGGTGGGTGCTGGGCTGGTACCCTATCCGCAGGGTAGTGATATTCCCAGGCACTTTCGTCGGAGCCGCCAGAGTGGATTCATTCCCCTGTTTCTTCTCCGGAGCTGAGATGCATCCGAGGGAGATCACCACAACGGCTGCCAGAACCGCTACAAGGATCAATTTTCTCAAGCACTATCACCTTTTGACGACTTTGGCTTACGTCGTGCGGTAGTTCCATATAAAGCACTTTCCAGCCAGATGAAAATATAATCCTAAAAAGGCTAAAAATTAAAACATATTCTACAACCGTCCTATAAAACATGGATAATCGATAGAGAGGCTGGTTCAGTGCCAAAGATTTGAGCCTGCACCTAGATTTTGAAAAGACGAGCCGGTAGGAGAGATCCCATGAACCTCTCTAATATATGCTCTGGCGCGATATCGATGAGGGGGACATCTGCGTTCCCTGGCTCCACCCTGGCCACTACCACGCCCCAGCAGGAGAGCGCATCGAATAGGCCCTCTGGCGTGGTGACGGTGCGTACCTGTTGCACCCCTGCAGCCCTGGCCACCAATGCCAAGTCTGTTCTCTGCGATGTGCATGTGGGCTGGGATCCAGTGGAGCCGTAGCAGCAGTTGTCCAAGATGATCAGCAGGTAGTTATCAGGCGCGTGGTTGGCGATTGTCGCCAGTGTCCCGAGGTTCATCAGAACAGACCCGTCGCCATCCAGTACGATGACCTTTCTTTCCGGCCTTGACAGCGCCAGGCCTAGACCGATGGATGAGGCTAAGCCCATAGAGCCCAGCATATAGAAGTTCTCGGGCCTATCGGCTGCGGCATAAAGCTCCCTGCTTGGGAATCCTATGTTGCAGACTATAAGAGCGTTCTCGGCTGCTGCAGCCGCCTCTGAAATAGCCTCCATCCTCTTCATGCACCCTTCCAAAACTGCAAATCCAGGAGCAAAGCTACCGGTTTTTTCTTAGTGGCGGCCACCCTCCATGCCCTGGCGACGAAAGCTTCAGCCTCCGCCGGACTAGGAGAGAAGCGAGGTATTCCCATAGCGTCCAGCAGCTTTGGCGTGAGCCTGCCCATGGGCATCTGGCCTACAACAGGCTCCCCCTCACACCCACGGTGGCTTATTATCATCAGGAGCGGTATGCCGTAAAGAAAATCCAGCGAAGCAAGGGCGTTAATGCTGTTGCCCAGGCCGGAGTTTTGCATGAGCAACGCCGGTCTTTTGCCCCCCATCCACGCACCAGCACATAGACCGACTCCCTCCTCCTCGCGGGTGACAGGAAGGTGGACGATCTCCGGGTCAGCGTTGATCAGTTTTAGGAGCTGCTGCAGGTTGACGCAGGGTACAGATGCAACGAAGTCGATGCCGGAACTCTTGAGGCCTCTATAGACAGCGATGCTGCTGGGGTTAATATCGCTCATTAAGTACTTAGCCGTTCTGTTGTATCATGATAAATAGTATTCCTTGGACCTAAAGACTCTGCTGGAATTAGAGCTGTCTCATCTATCCAGAGATTGTACTATGGTGGGAACCTCGCACTTTCCGACCACCTCAGGACCTCCGTCTTGGGACATTACTAACCCTCAAAGAGGCTGGCACTGTGTTTGATGAGGGTATCATGTAGTGCTAGATTCAATTGTTTTTCTTCACCGATTCAGTTGCTTTGGGTTTTAGATCAATCGTTTCTTAATACACGAAAATTCACGAAGCGGCATGCAACGGCATGCAAAAATTTATGAGCATTGAAGTCCGACATAATTCTGGAGGTTTTGTCATGAAATTCAATCAATTGCTCGTCATGTTGCTCGCGATTCTGGCAGCGGCCACCGTCGTCTCGGCCCAAGAAGCCAGCGTCGATCAGCTCAAGCAGATGATGGAGAAGTCCGCAGGAAATCTCACCACGTACACGTATTCTAGGTCTGCAGATAGCGAGTTTCTTTACTCAAATGCATCCCTTAAAACGGAATTCGATCTTTATAAGTCTACAGAAGGGAAGGTAGATCTGGTAAACAAATCAGGGTGGTGGAGTTCGAAGCTTACTGATGAGGAGAGCAGAAAGGTACTTACATGGGCAGGCTACTTCGTGAACGGTTCTGAATACTGGAACCAAAACCAGAATTGGACGAAGTTCCCCGTCAATGACACAGCCCGAATGATGCAAAATTACAATGAGATTCCTGGAGAGGTCAATCTCATAAAATACTCCAACTTGAAGATAGTTGGCACAGAGAAGTTCCAAGGCGAAGATACCTACAAACTCGTCGGTTCTCCTTTCGAGTTCATATGCAACGGAATTTGTGGTCTCGAGCTACTGTCAGCCTACATCCAGTCACCCTTACCATTACCAGAGAAACTCAAAAACGGAACATTGGACATCAACACCACCAGCCTGCTGAACAACAGCCACACGGTACTGACTGCCTGGGTATCCAAAGATAAATATCTTCTGAGGAGGGTGGACATCAACTCGAGCCTGACCGTTACTCCTAAGATCCTGAATATCTCTTCTCCGGACTTCAAGATTGTGAGCACAATGAATGAATCTACAGTTTACAATAACTTCGGTTCTCATCTGAATATAGTGCTTCCCAAAGAGGCTCAAGGCCCGTACTCCCCTATCAAGGCTATGGACTGGAGATGGGCAGTCTTCGGATCTGTGAGGCCTTGAACGGAGGAAAAGATGATGAAAGGTAAACTTAATTCTGGGAAATCGGGACTCTTGGTCGTAGGACTTTTCATGGCGGTAGTTCTCACTGCGGGTGTAGTGACTGTTGCCGGGCAGGGCTCATACTCTTCGGGATCTTATGCTCCCAGCTCGTCTGCTTCTATGTCTTATCCTCAAAGCTCGGCCGTTTCCGGATCTATTGCTCCAGTCTCGTCCTCTTCAGGCTCAGACAGGACCTATTGCATGAGCATGGGTTACCTCTACAGAACGACCCCTGGAGTGAACGGCAACCAGCCAATATGCCAGTTCTCGGACTACAGCTGGTGCGATGCCAATGCCTTCGCCACAGGAAAGTGCGGTGCCAACGTCGGTACCAACGGCTTCTACAATCCATACGGCAACTACTATCCATACTTCTACGACTATCCTTACTCCAATGGGTATTCGTATCCTGGAATGACTCCTGGCGGGTCAATCGATGCATGCACGAGCCGCGGAGGCGTTGTGTCTAGCGTGCACACTCCCTACGGAGACGTTGACGTGTGCAAATTCCCTAACGGAAACACTATGGACCTCTATGGCTTGTACAACGGAATTCAGGGGGATAACTGGTACTACTACGCTTACAACTACCTGAACGCACCTTAGCCAGATCTAATGAAAGAGCTGCGACGTTTTTTCACTTTTTTTTATCTTTTTCTTATTAAACGAGATTCGTAGGCACTTACGTGCATGAGTACTTCCCGGCAAGCCTCTCTGCAATCTCCCCCAACGTCAGGCTCTCCTGCCCTCCGCTCAACATGTCCCTCAACGTCAGCTTTCCTGAATCGAGCTCCTTCCTTCCCACGATTACGACGTGCGTAGCCCCGTAACTTGCCGCAGCCTTGAGCTGAGCACCAAGGCTCCGGCCCATAACGTCCAAGACCAGCGGAACAGCTTTGCGCAGCTCTTTGGCTACCTTTACAGCTTCATGCTTTACGTCCGGTGTGTAAGCCAGCACTACTGGTGTCTTTCTCTTGGATTCAATCTGGACTATCTCCATGATCCTATCAAAGCCTAGGCCAAAACCAGTGGAGCTTGTCTCAGCTCCTCCGAAGAGGCTGCACAGCTCATAGGTTCCTCCTCCACAGATCTGCTTTTGGGCACCCAGGCCTGAAGCATACATCTCGAAGACTGTGCCTGAGTAGTACTCCAGGCCGCGAACGATCTCGAAGTCGATGGTGGCATCCACTCCATAGGCGTCCAGCAGATCTACCATCTCCTGGAACTTCTCCAGCCCGAGCTCTGCAGCTACCTCCCGCCCAATCCGTGCGGAAGATCTGCCGGATTGATCAGCAGCCGCTGGTGATTGGACTGCAGTAGAGACTAGATCGTCAGGTGACCTAGAGGCGTCAGTTGAATTCTCCAGGTCTCGCGAAAGCTCTATCGCCCTATCCAGAGCAAACCTGCCTTTGAGGTCTATCAGTTCGAGGAGACCAAGATGATCTGCGCCGATATCCCCAAGGTAAGCCTGAAGATTCTCACGTTCTTTCTTGTCGATCATCCTCATGATCGCTGCCCGGTGCTCCTTGGGCACCTTGGAAAGCATGGACCTGATAAGACCAAGGTAACCGATGTGGATATCTCCGGAGATGCCAACGGACTTCAGCATCTGATCGGCCAGGGCTATGACCTCTGCTTCGGAGTCGGTCTTGGTTCCCCCGATCAGCTCTGCCCCAAGCTGCCAGAACTCCCTGAACCGCCCTCGCTGAGGGCGTTCATACCTAAAACAGCTACCGTAATAGTAGAGCCGTTGGGGTTTGGGGGCGTTCTGCAGCTCGCTAACGTACATGCGCATAACTGGCGCCGTCAGCTCTGGTCGTAGAGCAATGTCCCTTCCGCCCTTATCCTGGAAGCTGTAGATCTCCTCGGTCACTGATTCGCCTGACTTGATTGTGAATAGCTCCAAGTGCTCGAAAGTAGGCGTGGCTACCTCCTGGTAGCCCCAGCGCTCGATAACATCCTGCATGGCCTTCCTGACCTGCCCCCTCATCCAGGTATCCTCCGGAAGAAAATCCCTCGTGCCCCTAGGTCTCTGAATGATCATATCGTGGTAGAGATGTCTCAAAATGCCCTTATAGTTTGTGCATGTAAGAACCGAAATGATAGACAGGAGATAGGTCTGCTGCTATCTCAACGGATTCCTGCTGGTTGTGGCATCCCTTTTACAGAACTCCAGTCACCGGTAACTCCGGCTACGGCGAGGTGATCCTGATCGGGCCGATACCCAATCGTCTTCGGATCGAGCCCTCGAGATGGCCATTTTGGCCATGATCGTGGCACCTGGGCTGATGGTGTTCGCATTCTTCTTTTCAGGAGGCGTAAGAGCTGACGCTCGATTGTAGTTGGAAATTGTTCTGATTTTCATTGGATTTTTGATGTTGATCCAGTCCCGTGTGGGTGAAAAGAGAGGGACCTGTAAGCACCTAGAAGACGCAGATAAAGAGGCCAAAGGCAAGAATATTCGGGGAGGAGCTGTGGTGATGATAGGTCCCATACCCGTCCTGGTAGGCTCGGACCCAAGACTGCACTTCTGATGATGCTGATTGCTCTTGTTATAATGCTAGTCTGGGCGATGGGATTCAGACTTGGATAGGGAACCGTCGCAAAGATTTAAAAGACTGCATCGAACATTGGCCGATGTCATCAACCAAAAGAGAATATCCCCGAACGATCTGATTCGTTATCGGTTCACTTTAGCTTCTCATCAACCTCAGGATTAACAACCGCAGCTTCTCCCAGGCTCTGAACCGGGTGTAAGACAATATCAGAAGATGCGACCGCGCTGCCCCCTTCGGCCATGTTTATGGCTATTACAGTTATTCCCGTGACAGAGATGTCCATCGCATTAATTTTGCTGTTGGTCGATTCAAGGAGGCCGTCATACGCCACACTCCTGTGCTTCCCATCATTGAAGGAGATTAGACCTTCCAATGATTGAGAAGATCCATTCATGATTGTCTTCTCATCCGCCAACCGAGATTTTTCGGCCATCTCCGGCAACTTTGACCGAGCCAGTCCGGCAGAGGAATAAGATGGGCTCGTGAATTGATTATGGAAATCCTTTATTCGATCGAGAGATTCGGGATAAATGGCCTTTGTGGGCTCTGCTACAATAGGCTGTAAGCAGAAGTAGGATAAAAAGAAAGCCAAACCCACCAGCATTACGCCTGTGGGTTGTAGCATCTTGATCATATCAGCTCATCCGGGGCCGGAATAAAACCTTACCGCGCCTGGTTAAGGACTAGCTTGACGTTGTTCACGGCTTCGGCGTTGCCAGTGGCAAATGCATTCCTGTCCCCTACGTGGACCTGATCAATGTTTACCGTTGTGCAAGGAGACTGGCATGCGGAGCAGGATTCAGGGCTACCTTCCTTACAGCAGCTCTCACAAGGACCTACTTGCTGGTTCTTCTTGATCTCCAAGTTGTTGACTGCCTTGGCTGGTTCGTTGAAGAACGGGAACATCCCCTCAAATCCAAACGCACGAGCATTGTCGTTTCCGACAGTTATGCTGTCGAAGTTGATGTCCGAGGTAATGCTTTCGGGGAACTTGAGCCCATCCGAAGACTCGAATATCCCATTGCCTAAGATGTCAGTACCGCTCATCATTGCTGATGATTCCTTCGCCATGCCTGGAGCGGCAACTATAGCCAATGCCAGTATAGCGATTATTGCTACCTTTTTGATAGTCTCACCCCTTCCTTACTTTAGTTTGAACTTAACTACACTCCATTTATATTTATATGTTTTGGTGTTTTTTAGCTATTTTAAGTAGATAAATTGCGGTATTCTACTCGTATAATTTAATCTATGAAATGCTGATTCCATAATAGGGTCATTAGACTCTGATTTCGTAGAACCATACATTATACGAGATACTTATATGATATTCAATTATCATTTTCGAAAGCAGATCCTAATGATGCAAGCCTGATGCCTAAGAGGCCTATGATTCAGGAAGAAAATGGAGATCAAGACAGTGTCTTCCTACGCGGGGGCCAACAAGAGAGGTTATACCCAGAACCAGATAGGAACATTCAATTCTTTTGAGGATTGATGGATTGTCCTATTTCAACTGTCTCACGCATCAATCAACTAAAGATTTGCTCCGAGGAACCGATTGTTATCGGCTCACTTTAGCTTTTCATCAACTTCAGGATTGGCCGCGACGGTCCATCCCAGGCTCTGGATGGGATTTAGGACAATATTAGAAGTTGCAACTGCGTGGCCGCCTTCAGCCATGTTAATTGCTATTACAGTTATCCCTGTAACGGCGATGTCCATGGCATTCATTTTACTGTTGGTAGATTCAAGGAGGCCATCGTACGCCACACTCCTACTTTTCATTCCGTTGACGGAGATTAGACCTTCCAATGATTGAGAAGAACCATTCATGAAAATCTTCTCGTCCGCCAATCGAGATGATTCAGCCATCTCTGGCAACTTCGACCGCGCTTGGCCAAAAGAAGAATAAGAGGGACTCGTAAATTGATTATGGAAATCCTTTATCATATCGAGAGACTCGGGATAAATAGCCTTAGTTGGCTCTGCTGATACTGACTGTGAAAACAAGCATAAAAAAAGGAAAGCCAAACCCACCAGAATTGCGCCGGTGGGTTGTAGCATCTTGTTCATATCAGCTCATCCGAGAACGGAATAAACCCTAACGTGCCTGGTTAAGGACTAGCTTGACGTTGTTCTCGGCTTCGGCATTACCATAGGCCTGAGCGTTCCGGTCTCCAACATGAACCTGATCTATGTTTACCGTTGTGCAGGGAGACTGGCATGCGGAGCAGGAATCAGGGCTACCTGCCTTACAGCAGCTCTCACATGGACCTACTTGCTGGTTCTTCTTGATCTCTAAGTTATTCACAGCCTCGGCTTTGGGGCCGAAGAACGGGAAGAACCCTTCGAGTCCATATGCGTGAGCGTTGTCATTTCCAACAGTTATGCTGTCGAAGTTGGTGTCCGCGAGAATGGGGAACTTGAAAGCGTTGTCCCCGCACTCGAATATCCCGTTGCCCAAGATGTCTGTGCCTTTTCCGCCCATTGCGGATGCGTCCTGCGCCATGACTGGAACGGCGACGATAGCCAACGCCAGCATAGCGATTATTGCTACTTTTTCGATAATCTCACCCCATACATCCTTTATTTTACAATTGTGTTCGCATCTATTATACTTATATTTTTTGGTATGGAATACAAGACCTGAAATCAGTTCTTATGATATTCAAACTGAGTAATTTCCCAATAATCGTACCTTCTAGCCAAAAATTACTGAATATAGGAATAATATTGGAATTTATTATTCCATGTAGTGGGTTGATTTTTATAAAACTTTAATAAAATATAAATAAAGATTATACTAATAAAGTTCGCACTGTTAGATGTCGAATTGGTGGAGCATTTCGCGTAAACCCTTAATCACATAATGGGCAAGGAGTCCTACCCATTTATGCCCCTTCTTTGCTACTGAATTTATTACCCGCTTAGAATTACTGCTGAACTTATTAATAAAACCTTCTAAGCGAAAAGGAGTTTCTTCACTTTCATGGTTGCCATATCGATTATGGGAACCGCTGCAGGAGTAGGCTGTATGTTCATCTTCTTCTGAAATTCGGTCTGGGACTGCCAGGTTCCGCTGTTTATTGCTGCTACGCCCTTGTACCTAGCTATTCCGACAGTATGAACATGGCCGCAGTGAAGGATATTGGGAGGTTTGTGAATTACGTAATGGTCCTGATGCTCTGGAGCAATGGAGACTCTGCCTCCGTATATTGGGGAGAGGTGCCGTTTCCTAAGCATCTCCACCATGGCCTTTTCCGGTTCGCTGTACGACATTCCAGGAACTCTCATGACCAGATCGTCTATGCTCCTGCCGTGATAGACCAGAAGAGAGGCTCCTTCGAGGGTTACCCACGCCGGGTTGCCAACAAAGTGTATCGGCCCGGAGAAGAACCTCTGGACCGACGTGGGAAGAGCAGGCTGGGGCTCCGCCTGTCTCACAATATCGTGATTCCCTGGAGAGAGCACCATCTCGACATCCTTCCTGATGCTGTTCAGGCATTGGGCCGCAGCTTCGTATTGTTCGTAGATGTCCTTAATTGCTAGGTCACTTTCTTGTCCAGGGTATATCCCTATGCCGTCTACTAAATCCCCTGCGATCACGATATACTTCACCTGATATGCCAAACCCGAAGGGTCTTCTACATCGCCGTTTATCCAAGCCACAAACCGCTCCCAAGCATCTTCCATAAAATACTTGCTGCCCACGTGGAGGTCGGATGTAAGCACTGTAAAGCCGGTTCCAGCCTCTAGAGACTTACTCTGATTGGGCATGTCCGGCCAAAGGAGCGATTTGACGAAGACCCTTCCATTTCCGTCCGAAACGGCCGTAATACCCAAGACCTCATCGGGAACTATATAGCTGGACTGCTCGAACAGCTCAGAGTCCTTCTGGATTATGGCGACCACCATTCCCGTTGGGTCCTCGAGCTCCAGAACGCGGTGGCCTTTGGCTGTTGTCCGAACATCCATGACCATTCCGATCAATGAGACCTCACGGCCCACCATGCTCTTCCCCAGGCTTTCAATGGGACGGGCGTTCAGCCTCCTGGAGAGAATCTCTCTGATCTTCGAGTATCTATCGCGGAAGTACCTAACAAAGTCCTCGTATTCACCCACACAGGTGGAGTTGCCAGTTATGTCAGAATTCACTTCGATTCCAGGATGACATGGTTCCTTTACCAAAGGCGAGCCAAGATCCCCTGCCAAGGACCCATGCAACCCCCCCACAACCTCTAAACCAACTCTGGCCCAAGATGGTCCAACAATGCCATAAGGAGCTTCAGAATTACGGACAAGACTAGCCAGGCCTTCAGAGGGAGAAAGGATGTCGGATACATGTCCTGCCCGGACGACAATGACGGAGCCGTCTATGTTGCTCAGGATTTGCCCCACCAGTTCCTCTCTTGCCCCACTGTAGGACCGGATCATCTCAAGGGCCTCCGGTTCTATCTGGTAGCCTTCCTCGGCAAACCTCTGAACTATCTCCAGCATCGAAAGGGGTATAAGAGCGTACAAACTGATAAAGTTGGCTGATGAAGATCAGAGACAAGCTGAGAGAGGATCTACATCTTCCAGGATTTGTCAGCGATATACTGTTCGTGGTTGTGGTCATTGGGGTTATATCGGCAGTGTCCCAATTAGCCCTCGGCCTGTGGACGCCCATGGTAGCAGTGGAGTCGGGCAGCATGGTTCCCAACATGAACATAGGAGACATCGTTGTAGTTCAGGGGGCATCCAGGACAGAGGTGATACCTTGGGATGCGGCTGTGACCAAAGGGTACACCGCCTTTAACAATCCGGGAGATGTCATCCTCTACCTACCTTATGGAAAGGAGAGGCTGGGTCTTATAGACCAGGCCAAGGCTATTTTTGGCGTACCCTACCCGCCTGATAAAGCGACTCCTATAATCCATCGGGCCATGAGCTATGTAGATCAGGGCCAGCCCATGTGGGACGGGGGGCCAAAGGCACCATTCTCCGGATACATAACCAAGGGAGACCATAACGATAGAATAGACCAGATGGCTGGCGCGATATTGGGAATGGCCAACGCAAGCTACATCAAAGAGCACACTGACCAGATCGTCGAGGTCAGCCCGGGAGGCATATACAGAGACAAAAAAACTGGCCTGATCCTCTATGAGATGGGCAACAAGACTTACGTGGGCGAGGGAATAAGCTATCTGACTCCCGTTAAAAAGGAGTGGGTAATAGGAGTGGCTAGAGTCAGGATACCTATTGTTGGGTACGTCAGGTTGATACCCAACATAATCGGGGACGAGATCCACAAGCTTTTAGGTGGTAGCTAAACCTTTTTGGCGACAACCGCCCAGTGGTCGTGGTGGTACGGCAGGAGGTCCGTGACAGATTGGACCTCCAGGCCCGTCAGCATTTCTATCTCGGAGCCGCGAATTTCTACGGGCGATGCACTTGAGTCGATAGACCTAGTCTTGATCATCAGAACCAATGTACCTCCAGTCTTGAGGTACCTGGCAGAGTTCAAGGTGGCAATCTCTGCCTGATTGCGCTGGGCTACATCCTGATAGACCAGGTCGACCGGCTCAACCAGTCTACTGTAGGATTCCGGCCTGGCTGCATCTCCCAGTATTGGTATTATGTTCCGACGGGACTCTGCAAGCTGGAGAAGCTGGCGCATAGAGCGGGGAGAGATCTCGACGGCATAGACCAAACCGTCGCGCACGATGTCACTGACATGGCTGACTGTGGTTCCTGTGGACGCTCCCAGGTACAGTACAATAGAATCCGTGGACAACACGATTGGCAAAGGCGAACGGCTCTTGAGTAGAAGGGCGGCCAACTTTGAGCGGTAAGGGTCCCAGATACGAAATCCATCTATAATTCTCTCGCCGTACACTGATTTTGAAGACGTAGCAACTGTTGCTATCCTCTTATGACCAACGACATCCACAAAGCGGACTCCAGGCAGTATCGTCCGCATCTCCTGCACCATATCGCTAAAGCTCTTTTCCAATAGAGGTAGTGGTCAGCTTCACATGCTTGACGCCCTTGAGGGACATCATCCTCTCTGCGGCCTTCTTCACATCCTGGCCTTCGCCCCGGAGCACTACAACCTCCAGACAATTATCGTGGTCGAGGTGGACATGAAGGCTAGACTGAATTATGCCCCCATACTCGTGTTGAATCTCGGTTATGTTCTCCACTAGGCCCCTCTGAGAGTGGGCGTACACAAGTGTTATGACTCCTACTCGCTCTCCCTGGACGTCGCTCATCCACTCATAGTGAACGATGTAGTTCCTTATGGCGTCTCTAATGCCCTCCGACCGGGAGGAGTATCCCCGCTGCAGGATTATGTCGTCGAACCTGCTCAGGAGCTTCTCCGGCAGGGATACTCCGATCCTCATGAGTTCCTGTTCCATAATGCCTCGTTAATTATTCTCGTCACATTTAGTAATAAATCTGTTGGCAATATGTCTGAATATTTCGCGGCTATTCCACAATACGAGCGCCACAAAGAATTTCAAGCTAAACCGGAACTATTAAGGTATGCCCGATATTGCTCTAATCGGCGATCGCACCTTCCTCTTCGAGAAGCTGTTCCAGGAGCTAGGGGCCAGCTATCAGTTCCTACAGGCAAGCGTTCTTGGAAGCCCCTTCCTGCCCGAGTTCAAGATGATCATGATACCCACTGGCTTTGCCAATAACCAGTACTCAAAAACTCTGCCTGTGCTTCAGAGATGCAGGTCCAACATAGCCGGCTTTGTGCGAAAAGGAGGCATCCTGACCGTATTTGGACCACTGGTGCCGGAGCACGACTACGGATGGCTGCCGCTACCACTGAAGTATGTGTGCGAGCTAGGCAGCCAGACCATAACTACAACGGAGCACGAATGTTCATGCCTGTGCTGCACATTGACCCCAGAGTGCGACGGTTACCTCATTCCAGGCGAGGGCTTTGAGACTGTCCTCAAAGACTCGAAGGGAAGGGCAATTCTTGTAGCCGGGAAATTCGGCCAAGGGCTGATCGTAGCGACATCGGTCCATGAGTTTCCAGCCGCTGAGTACATCCGCTGGGCCCTCGGCAAAGCCAAGCCCTCTAAGTTCTGAAAACCGAATGATGAGCTGAGGTTGAACCCGATGCCCGAAGAGAATGTCGAAAGGATAGCCGAATCGGCCGAGCAGATTCCACGCAGGAAGAGCGAGAACAGGAGGGAGATCGAGGCTATGCTGGAGAGAATAGGGATAACTCTTGACCCCAGGATCAATGTGGTGGATTTAGACAGCGGTGAGCGCCATTTCTTCGACGACTATCCTCAGGCTTTGGAGTTCATGAAGGGCAAGAAAGGCAGGTGGTATGTTACAACGCCCGGTGTGAGGTACAATAAAGATCGTCCTATGGAACGATAGTGCGTTCTTAATTTAAGAATCGTGAATTGAGGCAAGGATTTTTGCTAAGCTCTAAATTTGAAATTATCGCCTTTTTATTTTTCGAACCACTACCCACATCATACCCAGCCAAATCACAAGTAAAACGAGTGAAATTAATTCGATAGCAATGTCTGACATTTAATTATCTTCTGAGCAGAATTAAGAGGTGGTCTGGCGAGAAAGACGACAAAGTATGGACGCGAATGGCGATCGATGTTTTATTTTCTTTCTCGCCAAACTCATTTAATTCATATTAATTTAGATTGCCTTGTAATGGGCATTTATTGTGCTAACTTGTCCGACTCTTCGTAATACTCAATGACCGAATACTAACACAAGAATGATGGCTAATACCCAGAGTCCAATCCAGTAAGGAAACACATTCGTTTTCATTCTCTTTTCCTCCATTTGGTTATTTTTCTTTTTTACCACAAAGGTATTTATCCCTTTTGCCTAATTTTGGAACACGGAGAGAAAAAGGAAATATTTTGTTTAACGGCATAATGGGCCTTTATTTTGAATCGCCTTGGGCTTAGGATCAATTCCATTCGCTCAGTAGGCTTTAATAGTTATGAATATGTAAGCAATTAAATCAAATGACAGGAATGAGGCCGGAAGAGTAAAATGGCTAATGTCAAATACACAAGGATAGAAATAACTCAGGAAGCCTATGAAGCATTAGAGGCTGAAGCAATTCTCCAAGGAAAAACCCTGAAGAAACTTGCGTCTGAGTTGGTATTAAAAGGAATTTCAAAAAAAGCATTGAATTTCGTGCAGGATTCAACGTATTCTGTCGAGATAAAGAAAAAAATCAGCAGCGAGATTGTGGATAAGGTGATTGAGGACTTCGGCGCTATAGAGCTAAATATAGACAAGGAGCTCCTGGAAAGCGTCAAAAATGCCCTCCTCGACGAAGGGTACCAAGGGGCTATGCTGTTCGTGGCTCAAAATACTGCGTCAATGCAACGCGATGAGCTTTTTCGTGTATTAACAGTCTGCCAGATTAATAAAGTCCCGTCTGTGATTGCCGCAGACATAATTATGAGAAAAAACCAATAGGTTCAGTTACACTATTGCAAAATTGATAAAAAATAAAGATATCATCACCTAACCTCCTTCTCGCAATCCAATTCTACATCAATTGGGAGACGAATACGAAAATAAGAACAAGCCCTGCTAAAACAATTATGATGTTCCTCGTCTCAGGGAGCTTGATCCCGTATTCTTTGGAGTGCTTTGGCCGATTCTTCAAAATCTGTTCGGTATTTTTCTCGTATTGACGCATTACATCAGTAATTCCTGTCATTCGTTCACCTCGCATTCTTGAATTAAGCAAAGTCAATGCGGAACCCTTCTACCCAAAGAGCCGTCTCAGTTCAGCAGGAAACAATACGAAAACACCCTTTCCTGCAAGCCCATCATTTGGCGACCCAACTTTTAATGCATACTCCACCCTGCCTAATTACGAGTCAAAGTTAGGTTTTATACCTATTTTACCTTTTTGGTATAATTACCAAAAGGGTAAAATAGGATTAATTTTAACTAAGGTAGTAGGGTAGACCAGTCATGAAATTCCATCACTCAAAATGGTGCTGAGCTTCAAGATCCAAGCTCTTCTGCAAAAAGGCTTGATAAATGGATAGAGAAGCTAATCGGATTTCATCGCTAAAGATACTGATCTACCCTATAAGTGTAAGACCAAATTGACCATTCCTTGTTTCTATGCCACGCAACATTCTAGCTAAATCCAAACTAATTTTATGAAATAAATTGGAACATGAAGGAAACTTAGAACGATAGACGATCGTCAAAGAAGGACCAGAAACAGCTCTTAAACTCCAAAAAAGAGAAGAAATAAAGCGATGCTTTCGCACCGCTTAGAGTCCTAGTCTCGGGGTGAAGTGCAGGACGTAGATCACGACGAAGAAAAACGCGCCTAGCACAAGCCCAAAGGGAACTCCCAGCTTGGCATACTCGCCGCTAGTGATGCCCAGCTTGCCTGCGGATATGATGTTAGGGATGTTGCCTGGGATCAGCATTCCGCCGAAGATGAGCAGCCCCATCAGAGCAGCGTTGATCTGACCCTGGTCCATGGCTGGAGACAACTCCGCTGCGGTCAAGGTAGCGTTATCCAGGATGGCCGAGACCATATTCACCCAGTACAGCACCACGGATGGGATGTGGGTGAAGTACTTGTCAATGAGAACGTTCATTCCGTCGCCCAGGAGGAACAGAGCGGCCACGAATACATAGACCTTAACTGCTCTGACGATAACATCTCTCAAGCCGCCCTCATCGGCGATCTCCTTGACTTCTGCCTTGCCAGCTTTGCCCACATAGAATGCTGCGAATGCTGCACATATGGCACAACCCAGCAAGACTAGTATTCCTATCTGGTCTGCGAGATACCAGAAAGTTGCATGATATGGCTCTCCCTGCAGCTTGGTTATGGCAATGGTGGACAGAGGTTCACCAAGAGGAGTGAGCACAGCTCCCAAGCCGATCGAGAAACAAGCGAGAATCACTAGGTTGATCTTGTTCACGCGCTCCATAGGCATCAGGTTGACGATCTCCACCAAGAACAGGGATGTGATGATGGCGGTGATGACGCTGGAGATCATTCCACAGATGAATACAATCAAGAAGACCAGAACGGGCATGGGAATTGATTTTATCAGGCCATTCATGACGCTTTTGAAGGCACCCTTTCCGTAGAAGAATATGATGCCTGCAATCAGGACCGCCGGAACTATGCCTTTCAGTATTGGCTCTTTCGCGGCCAATTCAACTAGTTCCATGCGCCAATGGCTGGTTACTGTGACGGCTACAACACCCATAACGAACAGAAATGCCTCAAGGTTCTTCTCTGCTAGCTTCACCTTGAAAGGTGCAGCCAATACTATCAAGAATATAGCAAACAAACCTACATCTACTGCGGTTACTACTTGTCCCGCAATCTCTACCATAAGATCACCTCTTTCCCATCCTACATTCGACTATTTTACCTTTTTGGCATAACTACCGAAAAGGTTAAAAAGTATTAATTCAAATTAGGAGAGTAATAGACCACCTGTGAAAATCTATCATCAAATTGCTGCTAGAAACCAATTTTTAAATTGGAATCAGTAGTAACCTCATGCGATACGGAGGTCAAAGAAGGATCAGAGACAGCGCTTAAACTTCCAAAAAAAAAGAGAGAAATAAAGCGATGCTTTCGCACCGCTTAAAGTCCCAGAGTCGGGCTGAAGTGCAGGAAGTAGATCAGCACGAAGAAGAACGCGCCTAGCACAAGTCCAAAGGGAACTCCCAGCTTGGCATATTCGCCGCTGGTGATGCCCAGCTTGCCTGCGGATATGATGTTGGGGATATTTCCGGGGATCAAACAGCCACCGAAGATGAGCAGACCCATCAGGGCAGCGTTGATCTGTGCCTGGCTCATGGCTGGAGATAACTCAGCTGCCGTCAGCGTGGCGTTATCCAGGATGGCCGAGACTATGTTCACCCAGTAAAGAACCATTGATGGGACATGGGTGAAGTATTTGTCGATTAGAACGTTCATTCCGTCGCCAAGGAGGAACAGAGCGGCCACGAATACGTAGACCTTAACTGCTCTGACGATGACCTCTCGGAGGCCTCCCTCTTCAGTGATTTCCTTGACCTCTGCTTTGCCGGCTTTGCCGACATAGAATGCAGCGAAGGCCGCGCATATGGCACAACCAAGAACGACCAGTACGCCTAACTGGTCTGCGAGGTACCAGAATGTTGCATGGTACGGCTCACCGGCCAACTTGGTAATGGCGATGGTTGACAGAGGCTCACCCAAGGGTGTGAGAACTGCTCCCAGGCCGATCGAGAAACAGGCAAGTATGACCAGGTTGATCTTGTTCATGCGCTCCATGGGCAACAGGTTGACGATCTCCACCAGGAACAATGATGTGATGATGGCGGTAACGACGCTGGAGATCATTCCACAGATGAATACAATCAAGAAGACAAGAACGGGCATGGGAATTGATTTTATCAGGCCGTTCATGACGCTCTTGAAGGCGCTCTTTCCGTAGAAGAATATGATGCCTGCAATCAGTACCGCTGGAACTATGCCTTTCAGAATTGGCTCTTCCCCGGCCATTGTGATTAGGTCCATGCGCCAGTGACTGGTTACAGTGACGGCTACAACACCCATAAGGAACAGAAATGCCTCAAGGTTCTTCTCAGCTAGCTTCACCTTGAAAGGTGCAGCCAATACTATCAAGAATATAGCAAACAAACCGATATCTACTGCGGTTACTACTTGTCCCGCAAGCTCTACCATAAGACCACCTCTTTTCTCTATCCTACATCCGCTCTCCTAAGGGAGAGTTTGATATGGTGATGTACTTTCTATATTAAACGTTTTTGGTTTTCGTTTCAGATCATGATAAATACCTTATTTAAACGGAATCGTGCCGAGAGGCATCTAGATACGATAAAGGGATTGATCCACCGATTATTCCATGTGCGTCGTAGTCCTCCTGCCTTTCTTATGAAAAATAGGGCACAGAAAATCCGAATCGCTAAAAATAGGTTAAATCGATTCCATTGAGGAAAGCGATCGATTCTTAACGGCCTGAATGCTAAAATAAAAAATAAAATAGACTAATTCAAGCTGATTTAGCTTCAAAGACCGGCTTTAGCCTGACTACAAGGATAGGCCTCTTTGCACTATTCGCCACGTCGTAGGTTCTGCTTCCAATCCTGCCTGTCCTCAGGGTGTCCTTGCCTACGGAACTCATCGCTATTAGCGAAACATCCTCCTCTTCGGCTATTGACCGTATAAGCTCGATCGGGCTTCCCACAACAACCTTTGGGGTTACCTTCAGGCCGCCCTTGCCAAGCTCCATGGCGATCCCATTGAGCTTTTCTGTGGACTCTTTGATAGCCGCGTCTATCTCCTCTTTCGACTCACCCTTGGAGACCACGTGCAACAACACGATTTCACCTATGTTCCCGATGTCCTTGACGAATGATATGGCCGCTTCCGCAGGTTGAGAGAAGTCCGTTGGAACCAGCACCTTAGAGAAGACCCTGGCGCAGTACTTCTCCATAGTCTCTGCCTTTGGAGGCTCAGCAATCTTGACCCAGGTAGCTTTGGGTCCTACAGGCCCAAGGTCGGACTCTCCAGGCATCCTGTAGCGCATGATCAGGAGGTGCCTGTCACCAAAGCGCAGGACATTTCTGGAAGAACTTCCCAGAAGGGCGCTGCTTATGAGGCTCCTTCCGCGGGCTCCCATGACAACCATCTGAGCATCCTCTTCTTTCGCTATCTGGTTAATCGCCTCTGGTATGTCCCCTTCCAGGGCGGAGACTGCCCTCACTTTTACGTTAACCCCAGGCGCTTTGAAGTACTTCTTCTCTCCGGCGAGCTTCTTCTCCGCTTCCCTGGCTTCAGCCACCGGATCCCAAACCCTGGCCAAGGGGTCCCTGGCAACAACGTTCAGAAGCACTACCTCAGTTAGACCTGGAATATCGCCTATGCACTCCAGGACCTTGCGGGCATATGCCGAGAAGTCGGTCGGTACTAAAATTTTTTTAAACATCGAAGGTCACTACTTAAGCATTTATACTTCAAAATATTTCAACTTATCTACAAAAATGTAAGACTTAAAGAGACTTTATAATAATCATAATAGATGGTAGCGTTGATGATCTGTCTTTCCTGGCATTTCACTTTTCCAAAAAAATGAATAGACAAATTTAGAATTGAATCACCCGAAATTGCATGAGAATTCAGAGAGTAAGTGATATTATGGCAATAGGAGAAGGATCTCGGAATCCTAGCTGATCCAGTTCATGCGTGCACCATCTTCATACTAGCGGCGTCCCGAAGGTTTGCTCCTCCAGCTCCACTATCTTCTGCCAAGTGGCCTTGCATCTGCATTCCAGGTCCTCGAAGATCCCTGGATCCTGGGTCAGGTCATGGCTCCTGATAGCCTTCGCGATGGCGGCATCACACTCGCCGCAGTTGTGAGGCCCACGCCTTGTGCCTGCGCCGACTGGATCACAGATGACAGGATAAGAGACATTCTTCAGCACCTCTACTGCAGACCACAGCCAAGGCGGCCTGTACTCACCGCGCTCCCAGAGACGCTCTACCAGGGTACCTCGCTGGATGTTGCAGAGGTTGAGGGACAGCATATCCGCGTACCGGCTAGCCGTCATTGCCGAGGAGATGGCATCCCTGATTGCCTCACCCTCGGAGAGAAATGGAGGCTTAAGCAGAAGGTAGGCTTTGACCTTTCCACCCTGATCGTGTACAGTTTTTGCTGCATCGATGAAGTCCTGGAAATTGAACCCTTTCCGTATTATCTTCTGCCTGATGAGATCGTTTGCTGTTTCTAGACCAATGGCAAACTCGGTGTCTATCATGGACAGACACTCCTCCACGCGAACGGGAGTAATGTACTCTGGCCGGGACTCCACGACAAGCTTCTCTATGCCCCGGCTCTGGAGATCCACCAGGATCTTTGCCCTGGCCTCTTCGGGCATCTCCAGAGGGTCAAGAAAGCTCCCGCTTGTGTAGATCTTGACAACCCGGTCCTCACCTGAGAGCTTCTTCATGGCCGCGAGGAACTGAACCATCAGATCATCGGCCGTGGCAGGTGCTCCCTCGCTGGCGTAGCCGCACATGGTGCATCTGTTCCATCTACAGCCCACTGTCCTCAGGATAATTGTCAAGGACTTTACAGGTCGTCCGTTCAGAAGATCCTGAGAGGACCAAACAGCCACTGGCCTTGTAGGATCGAGGCGCTTTTTGGTAGAGGCCATGATCTATCCTAGGTACTGCATGGCGCTTATGGCAGCCGAGGCACCGGAACCCACGGCTGTTGCAACCTGCATCCTGCCGCCGGTGATATCTCCTGCGGCAAAGACGCCGGACATGCTGGTCTCCTGGTTGAGCCGGTTCACCTTTATGTAACCCCCTTTAGTCATTTCAAGGCTCAATCCCTCCGCCAGTTCGGTGTTGGGCTCCATGCCCATCTCCACGAAGACACCATCTACCTTCAAAGACCTGGGAGTCTCCCCCACGGTGAACTCCACGCCGGAAACGACGTCATTTCCAACTATCCGGATGACTTCTGCGCCGTAGGTGGCGGTGAAGTTGGTCAATTTTCCGATCCGCTCAAGATAAACCGCCTCAGCCATCAGAGACCCCTTTGCTGTCAGGAGGTGGACCTTTTCGCAGATGTTCGTCAGATATAGAACTCCCCTGGCCGCACCGTTGCCGTAGCCAACCACAGCCACCGTTCTGTTCTTGAAGAGTGTCCCGTCGCAATGGACGCAGTAAGAGATACCTCTGCCAGCGAACTCCTTCTCACCGGGCACTTCCAGCTTGCGATGGCTCGCACCCATGGTGAGTATAATGGCCTTGCCCTCGTACTGCCAGTTCTCCGTTTTAACCCGGAAAACATCACCAAGATGAACTATTTTCTGCACCATCTCCGTTTGGTACTCGATCCCGAACTTCTGGGCCTGGGCAAGCATCGCCTCAGATAGTTCCATGCCCATTACGCCGTCTGGGAAGCCCGGGTAGTTCTCGTAGACGCCTCCCATAGATTGCTGAGACCCGTAGATATTTCCCAGGACTAGCGTCTTCTTTCCGCCTCTGGCGCAGTACATGCCCGATGTTAGTCCTGCTGGACCTGCTCCCACGACTATAACGTCATGCAACCGAACTCACCAATAGTTAAGCCCGACTCATGGTAGATAAAAGGTGTGCAAACAGGTTCCCCTGCCCACCCAGCCGAATTCGTCTTTCTGATGCAATCAGTTCTGGATACTAGCATCCTCCCGCAATGTTTTTACCTTAGAAGGTAAATGGGGGGTGGTGCCCTAAGGGGCTAACGCGCTGATAGTGTAGCGGTTATCACTAGGCGTTGCCAACGCCTAAACTCGGGTTCGAATCCCGATCAGCGCATATAAATACTAAGTAAACGATAGTGTTTTTAGAGCTGAAATTATATTATGGTCATTCGGTTCTCGTCAAACGTGAATGACTCAGGGATTAAGCGGAAGCCTCACAAGGGTTTTCGCTTTTCTCTGCAAGCTTTTCACGTGCTAATTTTTTGCCTGCTTGCTCAAAGAAATGGCTCACATTTCTGTAGTCACCGGATTCTACTAGTTTTAGCGCCGCTTCGTAGGTCTCCGGGCTTATACTGATGTTGATTTTTTTTACCGGCATGATTCTATGATTTAGCTTTTTTCGTTTAAATATCTTACTACTTGGTATTCTCCAGTAGGCTTAAATAGTGGTAGTGCTAAGTAGTGCTATGGCGAGAATCGATGACGAATAAAATCATTTTCGAGAGCGGAAGCCCAATGAGGCAACGCGTTGAAGCTGCAAAGCTGAAGTGTGAAGAGGCGAAACGCCAGGCCAGAGAGCATCAGGCCAAAGCACGCCTGCAACGAAATGCCGCCAGGATCGGAAATACTGAGCCGATAGATGCGATCATGACCAGAGGCGGATTCAAACCGTGCTTACCAGAGGAGGCGGCTTAAATGCCTTCCTCTCTAGCTGGGCTGAATTCAAAGCTCGACGACATCATGAAGGACCTTGAGCATATTGAGCGCATAGGCTGGCTGGTTGACAGGCTGTATCACGAACTTAACGAGAAGGAGGCTTAATCCATGATCAAGAAGATTGAGTACTTCTGCAGGGATGAAGAACACTGCGATGCTGGTTCAACTTCGACTCAGCCCGCTATTATCGAGATCTTCATGGTTGTCAAAGATCCAAAACAGCACATTGAAGCTATCAGGGCCCTGGTCAAAGACAATGCAACCATACAAGCTGTGACCGGCAATTCCATCCGAGCAACCTACAAAGGCAGCGGCCAGGATAAGCTTCTTGAGCTAATTGAGGCCGGATGGACTTTCGCCGGCCAGGAAGCAAAGGAAGAGGTGGAGGTATAATCATGGCACCCTCTTTGGCCGAGCTGAACGCTCTGCTTGATAACTACATACCTCTGACCAAAAAAGTCAGCGATGCCAAAACCGAAGTCATGCAGAAAGAAGCTGAAGCGCTTGAGAAGATCCTGGCCAGGGTGTGGTCGGTCATGCGCTACATGGATACTGAAGGCCAAGCACCCTATTACCGCAACAAGATAGACATAATCGACCACTCCGAGAGGGCAATCACGAGTGACGACAGCGGTTTCAGGTTCAGTAACAGGCTAACCCTATACGAAGAAGGCTGGCTTACACGATCCCACGTGGTCGAGCATTGGGGACAAGGCTGTCCTTGCTTCGAGTTCAATGACGAACAGGAGATCGATTGCTTTGGAGCCGTACGGTGTTTTGGCTTCGAGGCCATTTGCGATGGTCTAGCTGATATGCTCAAGTGTAATGTGACCTTAGATTGTGAATTTAAAGAGCTTCAGACCAGGATCGAGCGGGCCGATTCACTTATTGGAATCATGCAGGAGAAATTCGTAATTGAGTGCCGCCAGAGCGAGATCGGGCAGGAGAACTTGAATCCTTTTTCCGACAGCGAACGGCCCCACAAGCCCCTCCATTGCGACCGTGCATTTGGTCTCCTCTCAGCTATCCAGCAGGATGACGAGTGCATAATCGCCACCATAGGCGATCAGCAGGTCGTACTGCCGGAAGAGATGCTGGCCAGGCTTGAACCGCTGATGAACAAGCGCATCGGCCTGGCGAGATTCTATGATGAATTCTATCTGAGAGAGCTGGAGGCGAGCTAGAATGAGACGACAGCTTCAGCTTTTTTTAGGAGGAAAATATCGCTTCTCTGCGACCGTTGGCAAATTCGGCTTGCGATATACTCCAGAAGGAATAAAGGCCTGTATGCTCCTCTTTGATGTGGCGTTGCATACTGGAACCGTGATAGTAGTGTCCCAGCATATTTGGACTGAAGTTTCGCCTGATGTCGCTGAATTCAACCCACACAGAGGCGATAGGATATGCTTTGACGCGACGGTTAAGGAGTATTACAAACTCAATAATCAAGGCTTGGACAGGCTCGATTACAATGCAGGCGGCCTAGAGAATCTTGACCTGGTAACCCGCCTTTATGATGACGGCCTGGCCTTTTCAGAGTATTGGGGTAACGTTAAGCAATCCCGTCTTTTCAACAGGGAAAACGAGGCTTCATGCGCGACATAACTCACAGGAAGGCAGAAAGCGCCCTGGACAAGTTTATCTCTTATTGCCACCTGCGTGGGATGGCTTCTGCCCGGGATTACGTCTGCTATTCTAAACAGTTCTCTGAGTTCCTAGAGTCCAGGGGCAGTTCCCTTGAGGGCTGCACTCAGGACGACTTGGAAGGATACCTCCGGTATCTCAAAGAAGAAAGGAAAGTAAAAAGAGCAACGATAAAGCGAGCCTTCACAGTCCTTGGCTTGCTGTACGTCTACCTCGAGGACCGCGGCCTGGTAGAAAAGAATCTGATCCCTAAGTTCAAGAGGCTCTATCTGAAGGAATACAAGGAAGGAAGCGACAGCGAGACCCGAAAGGTAATCCCTCTTGACCAGGTCCGGCTTTTGATAAGCAGGATCTTGGACCCTAGGGACCAGGCTATTGCAGTCCTACTCTTCAAGACAGGGATCCGCCTGGGCGAGCTGGTCAGCCTGGATCTCGATAATGTAGACCTGGTGAACGGCTGGATGACTCTGAAGCACAAAGCGAAACGCAGCAACCGAGAGATTCCACTCGACGATGAGACTATCCGAGCCGTGAAGGGCTACCTTCCGACGAGAAACGCGAAGAATAAAAAGAACATTAAGGCCTTATTTCTCAGCAGGCGCGGGAGCAGATTATCGCCTGAGGCCATTCGGAAGAAGTTTAAACAATATGCTGAGGCCATTGGCGTCCATGACTCAAGCTCTCCACATCTTGAGGATCACTTCACACCTCACTGCTGCAGACATTGCTGGACTACTGAGGCAATAAATGCCGACATGCGTCGGGATCATATCAAACTGATCAGAGGCGATGTAGTCAGGGACGCTATGGATGGCTACAATCACGTCACGCGAGAGGGACTGAGGGAAAGCTATCTGGCGCACGTGCCGCAGCTAGGGGTTTAGCTTAGGGGCTGCCCATGGCATCGCAAGCAGACCAGCCCGAGCTCTCCACTATCCTAGTTGATCTGCAGGACCTCAGGCGGAATGTGAAAAAGCTGCAAGGCGAAGCTTTGCCATCGAGAGTCGATGGACTTTTCGAGATCTGTTCCGAGCTGGAAGGCAGGATCATTAAACTTGAGCACAACGGATCGAAGGGCTCAACAGGAGCCAAGACCTCCGCAAGAATTGCCAAGTTAAAGGAGATCCTGAAGGCCCGTGGAGGCTCTCAGACCTTCCAAAAGCTCCAGGAAGACCTAGACCTAAGCCCCTCGGAGTTCACCTATCTGGTGAGCCGCCTTGATAAGCGTAGCTTCGAAGTTACTCGCCGCCCTGGATCGAAACGAGGAGAGAAGGTCCTGAGCCTCCGGGTTAGGATTATGGAGCCCATCGTTTTCAAATGAAATCTGAAAACTCATAGGAGGTGAAGACCTAATAGATCGTAATTTTTGAATCGGAACCCAAATCTAAGCCGGATTTGACTTAGATTTTACATCAGTCTTATTTTAGAATGTCTTTCCAAGGATCTTCAAGAATCTTCAAGATATAGCGCCTTCCTGTCTTACCCTTCCGAAGATTTCACATTTTACATCCGATGTAAAAACGACTTATCGCTATCGTATACGATATGAAAACGGCCCCTGAACCCATCCTTTGAAGTCCTCTACATCCCCAAGATATAAGAGGACAAAAACCACAGTATAGATCATGAAAGAAGGATATACAATAATGAAAGATTCAAAAGGAAAACCTCACGAAGGACTAATATTCAAAGCTCCTTATCTAAAAAACCTCCTCAACAAAGAAATTGAAGTAGGATTTGCGGATAGCAAATGTACAGGAATTCTTGAGGGAGAGGATGAGGCTTTCATATCAGTGATAACCAGGGAGGGACAGGAGCTAATATCAAAACATAGTATCAAAAGGATTATACCACATTATATGGAGCCGGATAAAGACTGAAGTTTCAAGATTTTTGCCAGCCCCACCACCTAGTCATCAATCCCACGGCCCCATGGAGAAGCATCCTTATAATAATATCTTTTAGTTCAAAGCCTATCTAAAAATGACGAGATGAATTACGGGTTGCACATACTGCAAAGGCATTCTGCGGTTTGAGTGTTATTTTCTTACATCACGCCAATTTGCTTTAGCATTCCCAGCAAGTCGTAGTTCAGCCTCTCCTCTACGATCTCGCCGTTCTTCCATGTGGCTACTGTGCAGAACTCGATATGGAATCTTTTGTTTGTTGGAGGAATCATTTTCCCGTCAGCGCCCTTCATTGGCCCTTTCATGGTGCCTGTAAAATCAGCCACCGAGCAAGTGTAGTCGCCTTGTCCGAAAAGGATCTTATACGGATTGTTCACTAGATGGTTATCAGGAAATATTTTGAAGAATTCCACAGCTTCACTATCATGGTTATGTCTTCCTCTTGTTGGTTCGGGTTGACCGGGCCAGTACACGGCGACATTGTCAACATGACGTTTCCTGAACGTCTCCCACTCTGGACTTCCTGGCCCCGCATTCCAGGCGTCATCTAACGTTTTCATTAGCCTTAGGTTTTCTTCAACGCTCATTCAAACTCCTCCGAGGATATGATTAGGCATACCATTTACTAGTCAAATTATATAAGAATGAGCCTTCACAAGACTTTATCATCTCGTAAAGAAGGACACAATAAAGCATGACAGGAAAAATTGAAAGACCGTCAGGAACCCAAGATGACTCCATGAAGATCACCGTTAGCAAGAATGGCCCATATATCGTGACCGGCGAAGTTCCCCTTATTACCTCGGAGATCTGCAACGATGACGAAGGTTATTGCAGAACCTGGCGTGAAGTTAAGAGATACCCCGTACAGGAAAAGTATGCACTCTGCCGATGCGGTCACTCGAAGAACAAACCCTTCTGCGACGGGACTCACGCAAAGATAAGCTTTGACGGAACTGAGGCAGAAGACCGCGAGCCCTTTGACAAAGCAGCAGAAGTGATCCATGGTCCTGCGCTGACATTGGCCGATAATAAGCATCTCTGCGTCCATTCCAGGTTCTGCATGCGAGCCGGCGGTATCTGGAGCCTTGTAGAACAATCAGATAACCAGGATGCAAAGGAAACTGCCATAGAGGAAGCGTGCAACTGCCCCTCTGGTCGGCTGGTGATCACGGACAATGAATGCGGGAAGGCGATAGAGCCCGAATTAGAGAAGTCCATTGTCGTCATTGAATATCCTCCCGGGGGTGAGCACGGGCCACTCTGGGTGCGCGGCAGCATCCCGATCGAATCGTCCGATGGCGAACCGTACGAAATCCGGAACAGGGTCACCCTTTGTAGATGCGGAAGATCGGAGAACAAACCGTTCTGTGACGGCAGCCATATCGAAAGATAAGAACGAGCAAGAGTGGCATGCTGCTTATACATACGGGGAACGGTGTCAATACACCAACTCAGGCGGCTATATCGTTGCCTTTGGGCACCCAAAAAAAGAATGAACATACAACGTGAGCGGCTCCTATTACAGCCGCTCAAACATCACTTAGATCCACGAATCAGGTAGAATATGCCCCTTACCGAACCACAAGAGTTATTTATATTATTCTTTGCAATTTATTTTGCTTTGATAATAGATCGCTCTCACCAAATGTACAAACCTTGGGACACATATAATGCCTGGAGGGGAAAATCTCATAGAGGGTTTCGATTTAGTGTTGGTTAATGAAGCCTTAAATTCTTGCGTTAATATTTTCAATCTTTATAGTGGTTTTTTAGCATATTTCACCCCTAAATTGGCTTATTAGATTTCAATTTACCTTGTTGTTTCTAATTTTTGCGCTTTTTTAGAGAGCTTCCGCTAGGCTGTTTGTTTATGCACTAAATATTTCAACTGTTCCAGGTTGTAAACGACCGAATTCATCATGAATTTTACTCCAGCTCTTGCGACAGTTGTTACATAAACATGTGCTCCCTTATGCCCCCGCTTCATAACAGCGAAGCATCTTTCGATGTGCGATCGCGTTTTACTGATTCTCTTATTCCTCAGAAGATCTATGATTCCAAGCTTGTGACCTCTTGTAGCTTTTTTCATGGCTGCATCATATCCTCGAGTTTTTGCACCATCATATCCCTTATCGGCGTAACGTGGTAGCCCTTCAATTCCAAGATCTACCTGACTATCGTGTACAGAAGCAGTTGTAGTCTCAAAATATCTGATAAGGTGGTAATTGGTATCGATTGAGATATGACCTTTATATCCGAAAAAGGATTTGACACCCTTTTTTGCCCAACTTCCCTCATTTATTGGCTCTTCTTCGAGTCTCTGTGGTTTGGCCTTGTCATCAATAATATTATTTGAAATACCAATTAGCTCTTTATCAAACTCCTGATTCAGGCTCGTACTGGTGGCTTCGGAATCTTGACCTTCCTTTTTGTCCCCGCCTTGCTCGTCTTTCTTGTTCCTCTTCCGACCTGGGTCCGAAGTTATGAAGGTTGCATCCTGGATAGTGCCATTCTTTACAGTAAACCCCATCTCATCGAGCTGCCTTTGAAGCTCATTCCAAAGATCATCGTATACGTCGCACTTAATCAAACGTTCACGGAATAGCCAAACTGTGCTGAAATCAGGAATTACTTCAGTGGTGCCAAGGAAAATACGAAAAGAGATCCTATCCGCAACCTGTCGCTCCAGTTCTGGATCTGTTAGACCAAACCAATGCTGAATTACGAGAGCTTTCACCATAATCACGATGTCAATGTTCGGACGACCTCCGCGGCTAGTTTTATTTTTGTATATCAATGGTTCCAAAAATCTGAAACGCTCCCAATTGATCAACGATCCGATCTCGGATAGATCATCTCCGAGGGCTTTTACTCGAGCATATTCTGCTCGAATGGCAAAATCAATGAGAGTCCTCATGCATTATATTATAGTATTAATAGTATATAAGTATTTCGATTGATTAGTTTTTCGAAACTCTCCATAATGTTAAGCGTTTGCTAGCAGCATGGATCATTTTATTCGTCGTACCAATATTGCATTTTGCAGTCTTATTTATCCTTCTTGGATCTATATATGTTCGATTCGATATGACTATTAGAGGCATTTCAAATGTCGTTTTAATCAGCCTCAGTTCATTTTTCGATTTTGGTTACTTCAGAATATACGAAGCTTTTCTGCATAGTCATCCCGAATCTTTTTTTGCTGATGAAGAACTTTTACAATTTGAGCGTTCAGGCAAGATTCGCCCAGATTTTGGGGCTCATTTTATACCCGGAGCTTTATATGTAATTTCATCTACTTTGATGATGTTAATAGCAATTTACTATTAATGATATGAATTCTATTAAGGATATGCTAGAATCTCATCGCAGGACATAATGTGTAGTCCTGAAATTAGCTTTCTTTGATCTGAATATCTGGAGGATAACGGTCGAGTTGCTCCTGTCATTGGTTTGACAATGCTTTACTTGGGATTAATACAGATTTCAAAATTTCGGAATTGGGCAAGGGGAAGAGTTTCCAAAAGTTTATTTATGAACGAGTCTATATAACAATGCATATTGTGCCTTCTTTCTTTATATTAGTTTATCAACCGCGAATGGAGACGACAATGTTAAAGCTGGGATGGAAAGCAGGACCTGAGCAGTACCCACCAATGGAGCTGCTGGAGTACGCTATAGCAGCAGAAAATGCTGGTTTTGATTCGATAGATGTAAGCGATCATTTTCATCCATGGAGCGAGTCGGGCCAGGCCTGCTTCAGCTGGACGTGGCTGGGAGCGGTCGCTGTCCAGACCAGCAAGATCATACTCGGCACAGGCATAACCTGCCCCCTCCATCGCTACCACCCTGCAATAGTCGCTCAGGCCTCTGCCACTCTGGGAGTAATGGCACCTGGCCGGGCTTATCTATCTGTAGGAACTGGCGAGGCTCTGAACGAGTACGCTGCCACAGGCGAGTGGCCCGGATATGAAGAACGTCAGATGATGTTGATAGAAGCCATCAATCTCATAAGATCTCTATGGACTGGCCAGGAGACAACTTTTGATGGAATTTACTACCACACCCGCAAAGCCAGGCTTTATACCAGGCCCGAAAAGCCCATTCCCCTGTATGTGTCGACCATGGTCCCCGAAAGCGCCTCTTTTGCGGGTCGATACGGTGACGGACTGATAACCGTCGGCGGGGATAAGCCAGAGACATATAAGCGGATATTAGAGAACTTCGAGGCAGGAGCCAGAGAGGCGGGAAAAGACCCCTCGAAGATGCCGCGGCTGATCGAGCTGAACGTGGCCTACACAGAAGATAAAGACGCTGCTATCAAATCCATGAAAGAGTACTGGGCTGGGAGCTTCCTTCCTGCCCTTTTCAACCAGAAGATCTACACGCCAAGGCTTGCTGCCAAAAATGGCGAGGCCGTCGGCAGCGACACTATAGAGAAGAAGATGTGTATATCTTCCAGGCCGGAGGATCACGTCTCTTATGCTCGGAAGTATATCGACCTAGGGTTCGATCACTTTTTCTATCATTCTGCAGGCCCCAATCAAAAGGAGTTTCTCGAGGGATATGGCAGGGATGTACTTCCCAAGATCAGAAAGCTGAGTGGCTAGGGCTTTGCTCATTTGATTACAACGATCTTTACGCGATCTAGGAAGGAGAATTAGATCATGTATCCAACAATGGCGTACGCTGCTCAAAGTGCCGTTCAACCATTAGGTCCTTTTCAAATCGCTCGCCACAAGGTTGGTCCACATGACGTGTCGGTCGACATCCAATATTGTGGCGTGTGTCATACAGACCTTCACTTTGTCCGAAATAAGTGGCAAAGCTCGATCTATCCCATGGTGCCGGGTCACGAGATTATCGGCAGGGTGGACAAGGTCGGCGACCATGTTACCAATTTTAAGAGCGGAGACCTAGCCGCAGTCGGCTGCATGGTCGACTCCTGCCAGCACTGTGAAGCCTGTGCCGAAGGTCTAGAGCAGTACTGCCAAAATGCACCGACTTTTACTTATAACGATGTGGACAGGTTTACTGGTCAGCCCACCTTCGGCGGCTACTCCGACAAGATCGTCGTGACAGAGAACTTCGTGTTTAAGGTTCCTGAGAGCTTGGACCCCAGGGCTGCTGCCCCGCTGCTTTGCGCAGGTGTCACCACCTACTCCCCGCTCCGCCACTGGAAGATCGGAAAAGGCCACAGTGTCGGCATTGTCGGCCTTGGGGGTCTCGGCCACATGGGCGTCAAGCTCGCCAAGGCGATGGGTGCACATGTGACCGTCTTCACCACCTCGCCCTGGAAGTTAGCAGATGCTCCCCGATTGGGCGCTGATGAGGCAGTCCTTTCGACGGACGAAGAGGCAATGAAGCAGTATGCATCCAGCCTCGACTTCATCCTGAATACCATCCCTGAGTCGCACGACATCAACCCATATTCAGCGCTCCTGAAGCGAGACGGCATGCTTGTGATTCTGGGCGCGATTGAGCCGCTAGAGCCTAGCCTTGATGTCGATCTGCTCGCTTTCCGGCGTCGCAGCATTGCGTCCTCTTTAATCGGCAGCATCGAGGAGACGCAAGAGATTATCGACTTCTGCACCAGGAACAACATCGTTGCCGACGTGGAGGTTATCCCGATCCAGAAGATCAACGAGGCATACGAGCGGATGCTAAAGGGCGATGTGAAGTACCGCTTTATCATTGACATGGCTTCATTGAATTAGCTTTAGTAATGCGCCAGTAGTAATATCTTCAGTAGCTTTGCCGACCCCCTTTACGGCACCTTCTGCGATCTTAGCCCCGCCCCCAATGTGCTTCTGGATGGCTGAACCCGAATTGGCCACTTTTTGGCTCAAGCCGCTGATGTCGGCATTAAGTTTGATAGTACGATCCACAGTAGCTGAATTAATTGCTTGGGTAATCGGTTGCAGCTTCGATGTAATTTTGTCGATAATGCCAAGCTCTGCATAAAATGATCTAACCGCCATTATGATGCACCTCCTAAGTAATGGCTAATCATCTTAGAAATTACGCCTAGCACATCCTTTTCGTTGATATTGATCTCGTAACCACAACCTACAATAAATGCAAACGAGAAGGGCTCTTTCTCGGATTTGATATCGTAGTATTTGTTTGAAATGAGACCTTTTGCACGCTCGTTAATATCCGCGATCAGGTTCAATTCCTTTGGGTCAACGCTCTTATCTAATTGTCTTCCGTTCCGAATATTTTTCAAAGTACCCCGGACTATCCGTTTTAATCTAGCCGAACAACGATTATGGTAAAGCAGCCACACGGGTACAACGGTGTCCGGTTTTGTTATGAGCACCCGCCAAACGTAGCTTTCATTAAGTTGACCACAAATCACACCCGGTGCTTGGAATCCATTGATAAGGTCCTCAGAGGTTAGAATTTTCTTTTTGGTCGTTATTGCATCGACCGGCTTTTCACCTTCTAGGTTCGTATTTATCACCACTTTTTTATATCTATCAGCTTAAAATGGATCGACATACCCAGGCGAGCCCATAATTTGCTTCGGTTCTACCCACTCGTACAGCGGATTTTGTTCTCCCCACCAGGCAGCCAAGGCAACCGAGAGAACCAAATCATCATGTTCATCCTCGCGCCAGGCTGAGTAGCTGTCATGAGCCGTTGCTGGATCTATCTTAACTTTAAAATTGAGCATTTCCCTTTGCAAGACCGGGCCTAGCTTCAGTTTGGCAGCAACCTTCAGCCTATTGTTCTGCAGAAGCACCTGCAAGACACCAACGAGGTCCCTCTTAGGAACCCGCCAGGTTAGGCCCTCGCTGGTCACACGGTCTCCTCCATGGATCAGAATGCCTATCGGGTAAAGGCCCGAGGCTCTAAAGAGATCAACAACCGGTGCACCTACTCCGGTTTGGTCCACTGCAAGCGAGGCGCTGTCCGCCAGCTCAGAAGATCCCATGATGCCTACAACCTTGTTAACGATGGCTGGATATGGAGCGCCTCTAATCCGCTCCAGGAGACGGATATTATAGACATTTTCGCTGTTGCTGGTCACTCGCTCGAGGATGGACAGAGCCGTATAATCGTTAGCCTGGCCCAAATCCAGCCCTACAAAGAATCTTAATGCCATTCGTCTACCTCAAAGCTTAACGGTTCAACCTCATCCGAGATTGCGCCCACTACCTGATCATAGCTGAAAACGCTATCTGTTGTCTCCATGAACTTACAGTGGTATTCTTGTTCAAACCAGGGGTTAGTCCTTTTCTCTTCTTCTAAGAACTCTCTCGATATGCGCGGGCACATTTCGGCAAGAATTTCGTACCACTCCCACATATCCCGCTGCTCATCCCAAATATGGAAAAAATGGCCTCGCTTGCCGAAGGGAGTGCTCATCAAGATGTGACGGCCATTGCTCACGGAGAGCATAGGGCGAACTGTGTTATAGAGCGGGTCGAGAACCCTTGAAGCTTCATCTTCAAGAAGCAGAGTTACAGCGCTGAAGGATCTGGCGGTCTTCTCCGAGCCTGGCCTAGCTATGAATCGGTTGCCGTTCTTGAATTTCACCGCAAGCTTAGTGTCGGTGTCTAAGTAATCGCTTGGTAGCTCAACAGCACCCCGGAACTCATCAAACTTCATCATAAGCTCTGAGCTTTGATCCTGTGAAGGTGCGATTACAAGACCAAAAGAGGGACGACGATAGACCGACTCATGAAGACCCAGAGCCGCGCATGTTGTACTCTTGCCGCTCTGTCGACTACAGTTCAGAATGATGTTTCTTGAACGACTTCGAAGTACTTTTGCTTGCCAGGAATCCGGATGATATCCCAGGACTTCCCTAGACCACACCACCGGATCCAGGGAGTATGTGAGATCATCGCCCATGAATGGCAAGAACTACCGCCTCTTTAGCTTCGGGGAATGGGTCTAGGGCCTTCACGATTAGGGTTCGAATTTCGATCCATTCAGGGCTATTGATAATTGTGATCTGTGGCTGTGATGCTAACCGGCCCTCGAGCTCAGCCCATAACTTGATTTGTTCCCTAATCTCCCGGAGGTACTGAGAAGGGGCACCATAGACCTTAGTGTCGGCTGCATCGATGGCCTTGTCCAAGAGAGCTACGGCCTTTTCTCGGGCCTCTTTCAATTGATCTAATAGCTTATCACCAGTGATAACCTCGGCTGTGGTTGGAGTGGCCGCCAGGGCTCTGACAATACACTTGTCACTGTGCCTTTGTAGGGCATCTGCAGAAACCGCGAATTTCCGCGAGATATCCGCGAGTTTCTGATTATCGAGTATCTGCGTATTGATTTCTTCAACCTTCGGATTTTCGCAGATAGAACACTTAGGCCCTCTCTTGCCCATCTAAGCCTCCTGGCCTAAGTCGTGCCCATCGTAGGCTTCCTTTGGATAGGCTTTCTTCTGCAGATCCCAGACTCTTACCACGTCCCTCTTTATGATTCGTGAACGTGAACTGCTTTTTTTCACGCAGAAGCCTCCACCGCCACGCCTTTCATGATCAGCGTTGTTGCGTTTAGCTTTGGAAGGGTTGCCACATTGCCAATTTCATAAGGACCGTAGTTTGTAATCTCACCCGGAATGTGGAGATCTTCACCTACAAACCGGCCACAGGGTTTCAGGAATTTCACCTTGAGAGGAAGAGCGAATTTTCGAGGATTTGGGCCGGTTTCTACCTGTGTTTCTACCTTGGCCTGCGTCGCAGCTTGCTCATTCGCCTGTTTCGCCCTATTTTCCGAGCATAGCAATGTTTCATCGACTTTAGGAAGTTCATTGTTACATTCTTTTAAATTAGACACTCTTTCTACCCTTTTACATCCATTGTTATTGATTTTATTAGATAGAATAGTAGTAGAAACATGGTAGAAAGGCGGTAGAAACATAGTAGAATCCTTGTAGTCATCAGGCAGGGAGACAATATTCCCCTCCGAATAGAGAACCTCAAGAGCGGGAACCGTACATCTATAGAAGTTGGTCCCTCGATTCAATTCATGTACGATAAACCGGGTGTTAGCTTCTATTGCATTAAGACTCTTGGACACGGCCCTAAAAGAAATTCCTAAATCCTCAGCTATTCGGGCCTGGGTCGCTCCATCCGGCTCATTCTGCAAGGCGATCACGGATTTAACTACCTTGGTTTGAGCGCCTGTCAAGTGTGTCCTGTGGCTGAATCTCCTTTTCATGAAAACCGTCTTGGCTTCATTGAAATCCTCGACAAGGGCATGGAGCCAGCCCTCCGTGTCTATGACTCGTTGCCTATATCGAAGGATGGCAAACGCCTCAACCAGATCCCAAAACTTATTTTGAGTCCTATGATCTTCCTTGACTCTCCAATCAGCCTTTTCAGCACAATCTATGACCACCTTGAACGCTTCGTGACTCTTGATATCGTCAATAATGTGGCTCGCTACTGCAACTCTCCAATCCACAGCGAACCGCACTACCTTTTTACTTCTGGATTGTCTAAGGAGGGTTTCGATTTAGTGTTGGTTAATGAAGCCTTAAATTCTTGCGTTAATATTTTCAATCTTTATAGTGGTTTTTTAGCATATTTCACCCCTAAATTGGCTTATTAGATTTCAATTTACCTTGTTGTTTCTAATTTTTGCGCTTTTTTAGAGAGCTTCCGCTAGGCTGTTTGTTTATGCACTAAATATTTCAACTGTTCCAGGTTGTAAACGACCGAATTCATCATGAATTTTACTCCAGCTCTTGCGACAGTTGTTACAT
>CAVWIG010000007.1:0-114133 GCA_963754945.1 Methanotrichaceae archaeon | reverse complement strand
CTAAGAAGACGGTTTTATTTTTTGCAGTTTAATTTTTTGAATTTTTTACTTTATTTACAAATTGCACAATTATAAAAGATGTCTATTAACACCAATTTTGGTAATGAAAATGTGATGGGAGGATCCATCCTAGTAAGGATGGAACTCTCCTTGTTGCCTGCCTAGCTTCCGCCAATCAGGCTGATCACGAAATAAGCGAGAATAGTTCCGATTACGAATACTACCGCAAAAGCGCCGTAGACCAGGGAATCGGCGATCATGAATGCTTCTGCTGCCATATGATCATCTCACTACCAGGACGGGGATCGTTGCCCAGTAAAGCACCTTCTGGACTACGCTTCCTATGAGCAGCTTAGAGGCTCCGGACTCGCCGTGGCTGCCCATGACTATGAGATCAGCTCCTTCATTTCTGGCAATATCGATTACCATATTGGCCGGGGAGCCCATCCTGACTAGTGGATCTACCTTAACGCCAGCAGCGCTTCCCATCTTCTTTATCGAGTCTACAGCCTTCTGGCCGCTAGCTGTGAGCTTGTCCTCTACCTCTTTCCTGTCGGACCCAAGCTGCCTGACAGCGCTGGCAACCACGACTTCATTGATGACGTTTAGTGCAAGTACCTCCGCTCCCAGGGCCTTAGCAAGGTCTATGCCCGCCTGAGCAGCGAGGCTTGACTTATCTGAACCGTCCGTTGCGATCAAAATCCTCTTGTACATCCTATCCCACCTTTGATCGGTTATCTCCATTACATGGTATAAAAATCTATCTTCCGGATTCAAGTATCCGTAGGGCTAGCAATGCCGCATTTTCCCCTCCATCTATCCCGACACAGGCTACAGGTACCCCGGGGGGCATCTGAACTATAGATAGAAGGGCATCCAGACCGCCTAGCTTGCTGCTAACAGGGACGCCTATAACCGGTTTCTTGGTTCTTGAAGCGATGTATCCCGGCAGTGCAGCCGAAAGACCGGCCACTCCAATGAAAACCCTTGCTTTGGAATTTTCTATATACTCCTCCAGCTCCTTGGGGTTTCTGTGGGCAGAAAGGACCTTGTGCTCGTAGCTGGCTCCATTTTCCTCAAGCCTTGCTATAATCTTGTCAACTATAGCCTGGTCCGACTTTGAACCCGAAATTACGGCTATGTCTGTCAAACGGTTATCCCTGATCCTTGCCGAGGAACTCATGCTGTTTCTGGAGGCTCATCCTTATCAGAATATTGAAGATATCCTTTATAGCGCCCGCATCCAGGTTAAGCTCGGTGGCCAGGGCAACGGCCCTTCCCAGAACAAGCCTTTCCTGTTCAGGATCACTGATTCCAAGCCCTTCCAGCTTCTTGGCCTCGAATACGTTCCTTGCTATTTTGTTGCGCCGATCTATCAACCTTATGATCTTCTCATCGATGACCTCGATCTCCTTGCGATGCTCCGATAGCCCCAATCAAATCCCTCGACCAGTTGATGCTGGAACGTTGTTCACATTTGTCTTTATCACCCTTCCGCCAAGGTCGCTCCACCTAGACTCCAGCTCGTCTATATTGTCAACACCAACCAGGGCAGCGTAAGAGGGCCCTGTTCCTGAGAGGCTTGTTCCCGACGCGCCTACTTCCAGGGCCAACAACAACGGCTCGGGCGAAAGTCCCAGAGCACTGCAGTAAATGAACCCGTTTAGGGTCATGGCCCTGCCATAATCGCCTTTCATGGCAAGATCATAGGCTACCTCTGCCAGAGGCGCGATGAGACGCGATCTCTGGATATCGGTGTCCTTGGAGAAGAGCTTTTTTTCTGGGACCAGAAGAAGAACGTCCGATTCAAGTCGCTCTCTTTCAGGAGTTTCATGTTCCTGTTGTCGGTTACCACTACACCACCCAGCATTGAAGCCAGGGCATCGTCCAGTGCTCCGGTTATTGTAACGCCCGCCTCCATCGCAGCGGCTACTCCAATCTTGGCCGCCTCGACGAGATCCATCTCCTCTCCTATGGCATCCAGGGTGGCCAACACAGCAGCGTTGGCGGCAGTGCTGCTGCTTTTCAGGCCGCTGGCAACAGGGATCTCGCTCTGAGTGCGAACGACTCCACCACACTCCAGGCCGAACTTCGCCAGAACTAGCTCAACACACCTCACAACAAGAGTTGCATCTATCCCCGGAATGTCCCCCCTAACTCCAGAGGAGCGGTCCAGCTCTACCTCGGCCGTGGTTTTCAGGCAAATCCCGAAGGCTGAGCCCTTCCAAGTAGCGACAGCGTTCAATATGGTCGCCGCACCCATAACGCTTGCAAATCCTCTCAAGGCATCTCCATCTCGAATATGTTCTTGAGCTTCTCCAGCTCCTTTGCGACGTCCTCTTTGCCATCTCTCTGGTACTTGCCTATCATCTTGTTCAGGTACTCAAGCTCGGTTATCGTAGAGGCGAACCTGGGCTCGTAGTTTCCCAGAGCGAAAAGGGGCATTACCTCGACCCCTCCTTTTTCGGTTGCGTCCTCAAGACCCTTGACCACGACAACGAAGATGAAGTTCTTGTACCCGAGGCCTCGAGCGATGTTCTTGGCAAAGCTGTTCATCTGCTGTACGCGGCGTGAGGAAAGACTCTTGTACGCCCCAACGGAGTCTTTGTACTCGATGAACATGACTGAGTCGTCGGACCATAGAATAGCGTCGTACTCCACCATGGCCACGGAGTTCTTGAGGGCCACTACGTTGAAGAGGACCCCGCGACACCAGTTTATGTTCAAGTGAAGCCGAAAGTCGGCCTCTGTTAGGGGGGCTGTTCTTGGCTTGAGGACGAAGGGGTCGCTGGTCAGTTCTATCATAAAAGCCAATCCTGTTTTGATGAATAAAGGTCTTTCTACAAATTCCTGAGAATTGATTATCCAATTGAGCAAGGACCCCAATAGAACCTAAATTGTACTTATACAATTCATTGCTCCTTGTACAAATTGGGTGCGATTCTTTCATTAACAACCTAAATCAAGTGGCGGAGATCTTGGAATCGATTATTTTTCAACAGGACTTGGGTAACGGGCCTCGTCTAAACCGTGTGGCATAGCTATATACCCAAGATCTTCATGGACCAATATGGTGGACGGCGTGGATTATGTTCAAGAATCATCAAGAAGGACTCTGACCAAGCAAGGCTACCACCTTGTTGCCCACGGTGCTGTGAAGCCTTGTCTTTGGCTAAACCGCAGCCTTCGCGGTGGAGACCAGTGCTACAAGCACCACTTCTACGGCATCTCCAGCCACCGATGCGTACAGATGACGCCCACTCTTTCGTGCAACCACCTCTGTCTTCACTGCTGGCGTCCCATCGATGAGCCCGTTGTACCGCCTGAGGAATGGATCGAGCCGAAGGAGCTTCTGGACGGCCTTCTGAAAGAACAGCAGCGTTTCCTCTCCGGCTATGGTGGGGCGGCGACGACGGATCGCTCAAGGCTGGAGGAGGCCCGGCGCCCTGCCCACGTTGCCATATCCCTAATGGGCGAGCCAACGCTCTATCCTTATCTCGACGAGCTGATCCGGGAGATTGGCCGAAGGGGAATGACATCGTTTCTGGTGACAAACGGTACCATGCCTGATGTCCTGGAGAACCTGAGTCCCACACAACTCTATCTGAGCCTGAACGCCACCAACGAAGAGCTGTACCAGCGCATATCCAACCCATCGTCAAGTGGCCTATGGAAGAAGATCCTGGAGAGCCTCTCCGTCTTAAAGGATGCCACTTGCAGGACGGTTGTGCGGATGACCCTGGCTCGCCGGCTGAACATGGCCAATCCAGAAGTATACGCTAACTTGCTAGAACAGGCAGAACCCGATTTCGTCGAGGCAAAGGCCTACATGCACCTTGGAAGATCCAGGGCCAGGCTGAGCAGGGAGGCTATGCCGGAGCACGCTGAGATCTTGACTTTTGCAGGGGAGCTTTCCGCCACCTTAGGATACAAACTCGAAGATGATGTGCCCCTCAGCAGGGTAGCTCTCCTAACAAGCGGCAAAGTTTCAAGAAAAATTTTTGAAGCATTATGAGAGTTCAACTCGTGGCAACTCCTCGTAAACTGAGGACACAGTTGGGAAAACTATTTTTGCTGGAAGACGAATCCGTCTTTGAGCCGATTGGTCGAGTTGGCGAATCAGCCCAAGATGCCGGTGAGGTAATGGAAACCAAAGAACTAAGAGTCATGCTGGTGGAGGACGATCCCGAAGACGTAGCCTTCACCAAGATAATCCTCAGAAAGGCCGGGCTCGACCGAAACCTACTGGTGGCCCTAAACGGCAAGGAAGCAATCGAAGCTCTGGCGCGTCTGAAAGAGAATGGATCAACGATTCCCGATCTCATCCTCCTGGACATCAATCTTCCCGATATAAGCGGCATAGACCTTCTGACCAAGCTCAAACGGGATAACAAGCTCAGTCGGATTCCAGTGGTAATGCTGACCGGCTCCAATTTTGATGATGACATCCAGAAGAGCTATGATCTTGGTGCAAGCTCCTACCTGGTCAAACCCATATCCAAGGATGCCTTGATGCTGGTTATCGAGAACGTCTTTGGTAATGCTAGTTAATTCTTGAACAATTCTCTTTGATTTGATATTCTAAGGATAACATTTTCAATTCGAGTTCTTGGCAGTATTCAGTTGAGAAGCCATCTCCCTAGCCACCAACAGGTTCTCCAGATCATCCCTTCTTGAATCGATCGGTGTCTCCAGAATTAAAGGCAAAGCTCTGATCTTCTCGCAGCCGAGAATTGTCTTGAATCCGGTCTCGCCTATTGCTCCGAGGCCGATATGCTCGTGTCTGTCCAGCCCCGAGCCTAAGCCGCCCTTAGAGTCGTTCAGGTGAACGAGCCTCAGCTTCTGTAAGCCAATGTTGCTATTGAAATCATCGATTGTTCTATCGAGCCCCTCAGGAGTCCTCAGCTCGTATCCAGCAGCAAAGAGGTGGCAGGTGTCCAGGCAGACGCCAACACGCTTGGTGTCCAGGGCATCGATTATGCCAGCGATGTCGCCAAAAGACCCGCCCATGCTGTTCTTGGTTCCGGCAGTGTTCTCCAGCAGGAGCATTACGCTATTCTCAGCTGCCGAGAAGGCACTGTTGATGGCCTTCACGATTCTCTCCAAGCCGGCAGCCTTGCCGGCACCCAGATGGCTTCCCATATGAGTCACGAGATATGGTATGTGGAGCTGGTCGCACCTAAGAAGCTCGGTTGTCAATGTTGCCACTGAATTGCTATAGACGTCGTCTTTAGGTGATGCCAGGTTAGGAAGGTACGGCATATGATCGAAGACCGGGCCTATGCTCGACCTCCCCAGCTTCACGACAAAGCTCTCGGCATCTTCTGGGGATATATCCTTGATTCTCCATCCTCGGGGATTCCTGGAGAAGATCTGAAAGACATCGCACCCTCTTTCTGCAGCTCTGTCCACAGCGTTAGAGATTCCCCCGGCGATGGAGACGTGAACTCCGACTCGCACCATGCTTATGTGAATGGAATCAAGAGCTGATTAACCTGTCCCGGCGTCGAGTAAACAATTGATGTAGATCCCGAAGTCGATCTTATCGATTTCATTATCTATAAGGAAGATGACAAGGTTGTATTGCAGCGCCGATGAAGATAAAAGTATGCCTGATTGGTGATGAGCCCTATGAGTACTGAGGCGCGCCTAACTTTCCAATAAGCTGAGGGCAAAAATGGTGTTTGCTTGAGGAGTTAGTTGCAATCGTGATAGACTATTCCAAAAGAGGACTTTGAGTTACGCTTCCGACCTGGCCCATCGATTGACGTTGTCTATAAGATTGAGTTCTACGATCTTCCTGGGATCGTATAGCATCTCAGCTACTTCCATCAGGGCAATGGGCTTCTTCTGGCCGTTCTTGCTCATCACTATTATCTGCTCTCCGGGTCTGGAAATTGAGACTTTTTTGATCATTTCCGCCAGCTCCGAGCAAGCATTCTTCAGGTATTTGATCGAATAATCGGTGAGCTGCTTTCTATCTGAGAGGTTCTTGTTGACCTCTTTGATAGACCAGCACATGGTCAGTATATCCTGGTACATCTTGGCACCCTTCCATATCCACGCGCCGAGATTATTTAAGAGCTGCGTTTCTAAAATTGGGGCTGCAATGGAAAACTCGTGAAAAAGATGTGGGGCTGGTGCGATTCGAACGCACGATCGACGGGTCTCTCCGATACTGAAGTGTTCCAACCTCCGGAAAACGGTGGCTGATAACAACCCATTTCAGTGCTCCAACGGATCATCAACAGCCTCCCCGTCGAGAGGCCTCAGCAGACCCGTTGCTCATCATTAATATACCGCTGGAGCCCGTCGCCCTACCTGGCTAGGCCACAGCCCCGTTTTAAAGCGGGCCGAGAGGGATTTGAACCCCCGACCTAAAGGTTAAGAGCCTTTCGCTCTGCCTGACTAAGCTACCGGCCCGGACCACCCCAAGGTCGATGCTAGATATATACGTTTCGGGCGGGCGAAGGCTAGGGCATAGCGATGAAGTGATCGGAGAATGAAAAGAGGAAAGAGCTTCAAAGACCTTCTGTCGAGGCGATTTAGCAAGGTTTCGGCACAGATAGTTTTCGCTGGATCGCGGGTGAATATGCTTATTTAGTGGTTATCCCTTCGTGATTCCTACATGTCTGGTGCAAAGGTTCTGGTTGTCGATGCAGGTGGCAGGGGCAACGCCATAGCTGACGCCTTCGCCAGGAGCCCGGTGGTCGATGTAGTCTATGTGGCTCCAGGCAACGCTGGCAGCGAAATGATGAAAAAGTGCCGTCTAGCTACAAATGACGGTCGACCACCGAAGTCCATCTCTGAGCTGCTGTACTTCGCCAAACTAGAAGGCATAGACCTTACCTTTGTAGGCCCTGAAGGCTATCTGTCGGACGGCATTGTAAACATCTTCCAGGAGGAGGGCCATAGGATTGTAGGTCCAAGAAAAGAGGCCGCTATTCTGGAGGGCAGCAAGTGTCTAACGAAGGATTTTCTCAAGGGCATTGGAGTTCCAGTCCCACCCTTTAACAACTTCGCAGATCCCCTGGAGGCAAAGGATTACGTCACCCAGTTCTGTGACGCCAACCCTGATAAGGGCCTGGTTATCAAAGCGGATGGGTTGGCCGCAGGCAAAGGATCAGTTGTCTGTTCCTCCCTCGATGAATCACTGTCCACCATAGATCGGATAATGGTTGATCCCAAACTCTTCGGCGATGCAGGCAACAGAATCGATGTGGAGGAAAGGCTGATCGGTAGGGAGCTTATGTTCTTTGCCATGACAGACGGCAAGACCGTTCTGCCGCTTGAGTCGGCCATGGATTACAAGCAGGCCTTCTCGCCCGATGAGGTGGTGGCCATAAGGCTGTTCAACAAGCTTTCAGGAAACCCCAACCCGGACAACAACCCGAATACAGGCGGAATGGGAGGGTTCTCGCCACACCCTTGGCTGGATGATGAACTCACAGACAAGATAATGAAAAAAATCGCCGTCCCTACCATTACAGGCTTCAGTGAGGTAAGCGGTCACGAGTATACAGGAGTAATCTACTTTGGCCTTATGATCACCGATGACAGAGAGCCGCATGTTCTCGAGATCAACGTTCGCCTGGGAGACCCAGAGGCAGAGGTCATCCTTCCGCGACTGGAAACGGACATGTACCAGCTTTCGGAGGCTGTACTGGACAAGAGTCTGGGATCGGTTGAGCTGCAGTGGTCCAAAGACTATTGTGTGGGCGTTTGTGCTATTAGTGGCCGGGCCATCAAGCCGTTGTCAAGCGGATCCGAAGAACGACCTGGCTATCCGGGAGCCCACTACACCAACATGCCCATCTCCGGCCTTGAGAAAGTCGATCCGAACGCGCTTGTTTACCATAACGGCACCGCCTTTGGGACCGATGCCTCCGGGGGCAAACGTCTGTTCACCACAGGAGGCAGGGTGCTGACACTTGTAGGCAGAGGCAGGACCCTCGGCTTGGCGAGAGACAAGGCCTACGAGAACATCAAGAGGATAAGGTTCAATGGAATGCGATATCGAAAGGACATCGGTTCTGGCTATGTTTAGGGGACTGGTCGAAGGATGATCATCTTCGGATTGGAGGGAACAGCCTGGAACCTGAGCGCTGCGTTGGTGGACGAGAAAAGGGTAATTGCCGAAAAAAGCGCTACCTATGTCCCTGCCAAGGGGGGCATCCACCCCCGGGAGGCCTCCCAGCACCACGCTGAAAACGTGGCAAAGGTTGTAGGCTCCATACTGGCGGTAGCAAGGGAACAAGATCTGAAGATAGACGGCATAGCCTTCTCCCAGGGGCCGGGCCTAGGTCCGTGTCTGCGAACGGTGGCCACGGCTGCTCGGATGTTATCCCTCCGGATGGGCCTGCCACTGCTGGGTGTCAACCACTGCGTAGCCCACATCGAGGTCGGCAAGTGGCAATCGGGTGCCGCCGATCCTGCTATCATATACGTCAGCGGAGCCAACTCCCAGGTTTTAGCGCTGCGCAAAGGTCGGTACAGGATCTTCGGAGAGACCCTGGACATCAGCATAGGAAACGCAATTGACAAGTTTGCCAGGTCAGTTGGCCTGGCCCACCCAGGCGGCCCAAAGGTGGAAGAGTTGGCCCTGAAAGCCGCAAAATACATCCCCTTGCCCTATACCGTCAAGGGAATGGACCTGTCATTCTCAGGCATGTCCACCGCTGCGACAGAGGCTGCCAAGAAGCACGACCTCGCAGATGTATGCTACAGCCTCCAGGAGACGGCCTTCGCCATGCTCGTAGAGGTCACTGAAAGGGCGATGGCCCACGCCGAAAAGAGCGAAGTCCTGCTAGTGGGAGGAGTCGGAGCGAACAAACGGCTGGGCCAGATGCTGAACACAATGTGCGAGGAGCGTGGGGCAAAGTTCTACCTTCCTGAGCGAAAGTACATGGGCGACAACGGATCGATGATCGCCTACAGCGGGCTGCTCATGCTGAAGAGCGGGGTTGTCACGCCAATATCAGAATCTCATGTAAGGCCGGGATACAGGCCGGATGAGGTGGACATAGTGTGGGCATGACTTGGACAAAGAATTTGAACGAGCGTCATATCCTCCAGAATACTAACAAAATTACTTGGAGATATCTATCAATAACCATTTTGACCTGCTGCCACAAACGCTCCAAAGGAGAAACGGCAAGAAGGACAATGACGAATGCCACTATGAGCAACTGTTCTCCTAGTATCTTCGGGCATTTTTAGGTACCTAATTTCCTATTGATTTTCAAGGCATAACCTGACCGTAAACTAGTATATTGAGACATTAAATATGTCCCCAACAATTAGAATTACCTAAATAAGTTCCATAGAGGCTAATAATTTGGGCGAAAAATCGAAAATCCATAATTGCTCGAAGATCAAAAGGATTTAGTAAGCGTATGTCGCAACGTGGCGTATGAAAGAGAAGTGGCTCATGGCAAATGTCGGCTCTTGGAACGATATCAAGCCCAGGATCACCACTGCCCTTGAATCGGGATTTGATGTCGTGGTTGTAGACTGTGAGCACGCCGAGCGCGTCAAGGAGCTAGGCGGCATAAAGGTGGCTTGTTTTAGCACCGAAAGAGGACTACAGGACATTCTGGTTATAGGAAAGAATGGCGAAGGCGATGGGTCCATCCCGCTGCCCAAGGATTTCAGCGCCTCAATGGACATCGCCCTGGCAAAGACCATCGAGGGACCGAAGGCCGGCTACGTGGTGGTGGCTGGCAAGAGGTATGAGCAGTTTGCGGTCGAACTGGGAAAACACGTCGATTATCTCCTGGTGATCGGCACCGACTGGAAGGTCATTCCCTTGGAGAACATGATAGCCGGCCTCCATGGTGTCAATGTCAAGATCATCAGCGGAGTTAAGAGCGCAGAGGAAGCGGAGCTGGCTCTGGGAACTCTGGAGCAGGGAGCAGACGGAGTGCTTCTGGACACATCGGACTTATCAGAGATCAAAAGAGTGCAAGAAATGGTAGAGCGGTCAGACAATGCTCATTTGAACCTGACCCCAGCAAAGATAATCAACGTCAAGCCTGTAGGAATGGGCGATCGGGTCTGCGTTGACACCTGCAGCCTCATGCACGTGGGCGAAGGAATGCTAGTAGGCTCTCAGTCTCGGGCCTTCTTCCTTGTTCAGAGCGAGTCGGAAGATAGCCCATACGTGGCGGCCAGGCCATTTCGGGTAAACGCCGGAGCTGTGCACGCCTACATAAAAATAGGCGAGAAGACCAAGTACCTCTCGGAGCTGAAATCCGGGGATGAGGTCACCGTGGTCAACAAAGACGGCCAGGCTCAGACTGCAATTGTTGGCCGGGCCAAAATTGAGAAGCGGCCTATGATCCTGATAGAGGCCGAGGCCGAGGGCGAGAGGATCAGCACTCTGCTGCAGAATGCGGAGACCATAAAGCTCGTGGGCGCGGATGGCTCTCCCAAGTCGGTGGCTGATCTGAAGATCGGTGATCAGGTGATGGTTTATCTGGAGGAGGGTGCCAGGCACTTCGGCATGAGCATAGAGGAGAGCATCATCGAGAAATAGGGAAATAGAGATATAAAGATGGATTTAAAAATGAATCCTTGAATTAAATGAAGATGGATGAAAGAATAAAACTCAAACCCAGAATCGTGGCGGTCCTGGGGAAAAACGCTGTCCGGGATGTCCAGCAAGCGTCAGAGGCCGATATGATCGAGGTCAGGCTAGATCTCGTCGAAGGAGATCCCCTGGCGGCCATGAGATCAATTCGGAGCGTAACGAGCTTGCCCCTGATCGCTACCAATCGCTGGAGGGCTGAAGGCGGATTGTTCAGAGGCACCGAAAAAGAGCGAATAGATTTGCTCAGCCAGGCCTCCGAGTATGCCGATTTTGTGGACATTGAGCTTAGAGCTGAGCTTAGAGACGGGCTCTTGGGAAGGATCGACAAACCAGCGATTGTATCCTACCATGATTTTACGAGGATGCCCAGCCCCGAAGAACTCAGATCAACGTTGCGTGAGATCTTCGAGACTGGGGCTTCTGTTTCGAAGATTGCCGTCACTCCCGGCCAACTTAGGGACAACCTGACGCTTCTGGAACTCCTCTTCGAAACGAATACACCTTTGTGCGTAATAGCAATGGGAGAATTGGGCCGACATATGCGAGCGATTGCTCCAATCTATGGGTCTGTGCTTACCTACGGGTACGTTTCAGAGGCCACTGCTCCAGGGCAGATGAGCATAGGCGAGCTGAAACAACTGCTGAAGTTATTGGGACCGACAATTGGGACCCGTTGATGTCCGGCTGGTCCTCCCGTAGCTCTTCAGGCCTCCGGCCATATTTCATCCGAATTCCTTAAATTTATTAAACTTTGAAATATATATTTAGGGGACCAAAAAGTTTATATTCGATGATCAACGTAGTAAGATTCGTTTAACAACGATATGCATTTGAGATGATTTAGTAAAACAAGAACTTATAAAGCATTAAGAGAGTATTAGTTCGGAGGAAATCTTGTTCGAATTCGGTCAGAACTCTGTGTTTGAAGACGCCTGGAACTTTCAGACTGGCGTAAGATTTGGAATAGGGGATAATACTCGGGGCCCAGAACCTGGACCTGAGATGCCCAAGAAAAGAAGACCACAGATCCTTTAAAGAAGATGCTGGTCTGGACGCTTATCATGTCCAGACCCAATTAACATAACAGATTTTGATGACGTTCCTGCTGCCTTTAGAATATCACTATAGTATCATTTGATTCATCTCGCTCCGACATCCGCCCCGATCTTGGAGTTAGCTCCTCGGAAAAGCTGTAGAATCGGCGCGATGGTCAACTCAGCACAATGCGAGGTAAGGTTCATGAATATAGATGAACCCTCTATTTCGATTCTCATTCTACGGTCGAGCAGGTGCTATTTAAGCAATGGAACGACCGTGAGGGAATATTTAAGTATTAGTTATCAGGTAAGTTTGTCACCAATGACGGTCGTATCGCCTCGGTACTGTGGTAAATATATGGAGGAGGAAATGAGATGGCGTTCTACACATTGGGCCTCACTTTTAATATTGTGATTGTCCTTACAGTTATTGTACTGGGCATCTGGATATACGGTATATATTTCAACATTAAGAAATGGGGCATCGGATCGACAGGTTATCACGACCAGCTGCGTAATAGCTTCTGGCTGTTTCTCGCTACCTGGATCCATGAGGCTTTCAAAGGCGGTTTGTGGGTATTTATAAGGACGGTTGTTCTAGATGTCCTGCTTCTCAGGAGGACGCTTGCCAGAAGCCCAGTGAGATGGGTAATGCACATGTCCATGTTCTATGGTTTCCTGACTCTGGCTGCCCTCTCTGGCCTAGGGCTAATGCTAGATATAGTCAATAATTTCAATATTGCCGGGCTGGCAGACCAGGCGGAGATGGTGAAGGAGGCTTTGTCCCTGCCCTTTGATCTCTTCGGATACCTGCTGCTGATCGGCGCAACCATCGCCATATCCAGGAGGATACTGCTCAAGTTCGTTAGGGACAACACCAGCTCTTACGATGCTTTCCTTATCGGTGCAGTGTTCCTCATAACCATTACGGGATTTTACGCTGAGTGGATGCGCGGCAATTCGTTCCTGATGGGGAACGCCTTTGCATTCCCGATTTATGCGCCACACTTCGCCCTGGTCCACACAATACTAGCCTTGGGGCTGTTCTGCTTCGCTCTGCCCTGGTCCAAGTACATCCACGTAATAGCAACGCCCTTGACTCTACTGGCAAACCGGGGAGGAGAGTAAAATGGCTGATAAAGCTGACAAAGAATCCAAACCCTTGATGAAAGGGTTCATGATGTCCACTCAGCTCCTGGAAGTAGATGGATGCAACAGATGCCAGGAGTGCATGAAGTGGTGCCCCACCTTTGCTGTGAGGCAGGAACGTCCAGGGATAACGCCGATGTACAAGATAGCAAAGTGGCGGATGCTGCTGGCTAGAGAGAAGGGACTGCGGGCAAAGATCTTTGGGCCAAAGCCGCTCGGAGAAGACGAGATGACCACCTACACAGAGGACACCTACATGTGCACCACCTGTGGAGTATGTGGCACCGTCTGTGAAGCGGGTATCAAGACCGTCGATCTCTGGGAGGCAATGCGGCCCAATCTGGTCGCGCGCGGCAACGGACCTTATGGAAAGCAGTCCTTCTTCCCCAAGCTGATAAAGGGAGATCGTAACCCTTACATGGCCAAACAGGAAGACCGGCTGTGCTGGATACCCAAGGATATCAAGGTGCAAGAATCCGGAGATATTGTATACTTTGCGGGATGTACTGCCGCCTACAGGCAGCAGGCTCTAGGAGTGGCCACGGTCAGGATTTTGAACAAGCTGAATGTGGACTTCGCCATGTTGGGCAAGAATGAATGGTGCTGTGCTTCAGCACTGATCAGGACCGGCCAGAGAGATGTAATGGCCGAGCATGCTGTGCATAACATCGATGCCCTCAAGGATGCGGGAGCGAAGACAGTGCTATTCGCCTGTGCCGGATGTCTTCGGAACGCTGCAGTCGACTGGCCCATGTGGTACGAGGGCTACATACCCTACGAGACCATGCCGCTCTCCGTATACCTAAGAGAAAAGATAAGGAATGGAGAGGTTGAATACAAGATCCCCTTGAACTACAAATTCACCTATCACGACCCATGCCATAACGGCCGGCATCTGATGCACCTGAAAGGAAAGGACTGGGCCTTCGAGGCACCGCGTGATTGCGTTCAATCCATACCCGGAGTGAAGTACCAGGATATGGTGAGAAATAGGGCTTTGCAGAGGTGCTGTGGAGCTGGCGGTGGTGTGAAGGCTGGTCTTCCCGACTTAGCATTGGACTGTGCCAAGGCCAGAGTACAGGATGCAACGGATATTCAGGCAGAGGTCATCTGTTCCACCTGCCCATTCTGCAGGCTGAACCTGATCGATGGAAGGAACGCTGCCCAGTCTAAGATAAAGATGGTGGACGTAGTGGAGATGATGGCAGCCTCCATGGGATTGGACACCACTATACCCGAGAACCCGTACACCAAGTATCAATCCCAGGACGTGCTGGTTTGCACCCCCACCGAATGCAAGCTGGACACCGTGGAGCGAAAAGAACCTGGCAAGGATCTGGTGGGCGAGGCACACTGAAGGATGCCGGATTCGGACATCCTTTCTATTTTCTATTTCTTTTAAGAGGTCACCCTTTCGGAATCGGGTTCTGATAAAATGACAGAGATCAGAGACCCGGTTCACGGCTACGTTAAGCTTGACGACTTTGCTCAGGCATTGATCGGCACCCCGCAAATGCAGAGGTTGCGCTGGATCAAACAGCTCGGCCTTGCCAACCTTGTATATCCCGGAGCCAATCACACCAGGTTTGAGCACAGCCTGGGCGCATACCATCTTGCAAGGGTCCTGGCCGACCACCTGGGACTGGATGAAGAGGAGAGGCTGTTGGTTGGCGCTGCGGCGATATTGCACGATATAGGCCACGGTCCCCTCTCCCACGCAACAGAAGCTGCCCTTTCGCCCTTTCTAAGAAGGAATCACGAAAGCGTAATCGACCTGCTGAGAAAGAGCGAGTTAAGAGCGGTCCTCGAGGAGCATGGTCTGCGCCCCCAGGAGATCCAGTCCACGGTAAACGGCGAGAATCGACTGGGCCAGATCGTGAGCAGCGAGATTGACGCAGACAGGATGGATTATCTGATCCGCGACTCTCACTACACCGGCGTAGCCTATGGTGTGATCGATCATCTCAGGCTCATAAAGAAGATGAAGGTCCATCTGGGAGATCTGGTGGTGGAGTCGGGAGGGATTCAGGCGGCGACCTCTTTCCTCATTTCAAGACTGCTTATGCACCCGGCCGTTTACTATCATCACGTCTGCCGGATCTCGGAGTGCATGATCTCGTGCGGAATACGAAGTATGATCGATGACGGCATCGAGGCGGCCAAGATCAAGGCCATGGACGATGAAGAGCTTTTCTCCTCCATGACAGCCCATGGGGGGATCGCTGCGGAGATGGTCTCAAGAATCAAATCCAGGAGGCTATTCAAGCGATCTGTTTACGTAGGCTTGGAGAGCCTTGAGTCATATTCAAGATCCTGGGCGAACGACAGGAGAATAGCTCAGGAGATAGCCGATCTGGCCGGGTTGGACCACGAATACGTGCTGGTGGACAACCCAAGCCTGCCGGATGCCGAAGAGGGCGACTTTCCGGTCCTTGTCGATGGAGAGGTGAAACCCTTGAGAGATGTGTCACCTCTGGTCGCCATCCTTGAGAAGGCCAACCGGGCCAACTGGAGATTCGGCGTCTACTGCAGGATTGAGGACCGTGAAAAGGTGGCACAGGCGGCAAGAAAGTGCCTGAATCTGAAGAAGAGCCCGATCCAGCACACCTTAAAGGATATCGATAACGGTTATCTTTAAGTCCCTTCAGAGCAAGAGTTTTACAATGGCGTTTTCAGGCGATAGGCCCGGCTTCGGCGACAAGAAGATTCTGATAAAGACCATCCAGACCCTGAACCAGCACCTTCCAGGAAAGCGATTGCCTCTAACAGAGCTCCTGACAATGGAGAAGCCTGGCGTCAAGGGCAAGGACAACACCTTCTTCATAATGGACAAGGCCGAGCTGGATCTGATATCCAGTACGCTTCCCAGGTTCCTGTGGAACCGCTTGAGGCTGCCGCTGCTTATCGAGATGTCACCGGACTTCGGCAGCGGTGCGGCCAGGATCCAGGGCGAGATTGAGGTAGAGATGGTGAGCAAGCTCCTGGGAAAGGACCGTCCTGAGGGTAAGTCCATGATCATCTACCTGTCTGATGTCCGGGAACTCCGCCGAAAGCTTCCTACGACCACGCAGTATGCCTTTGTAGCAACCCTGAGAGACGATCACAACGAGGACTAATTGAAATGTTGAAACTCCAGACTCCTCAAATGCTCTTCTTTATATCTTTTGCACGCCCAGTATTATGGGGTTAAGATGCCTGAAACTTTAGAAGAGGGCGCAAAGCAGTTCGCCGAGAAGATGAGGCAGGGCGCTTTCAAGGAAGCTGCTAAGATAAAGTCTTCCGTAGGCCTTCCTGACGACATGCTGCAACCGGCTGTGAAAGAGGCCTACAACAGGTGCATGGTCAAAGGAGACTACTCCATTGCTGCAGACCTCGCAGCGCAGTACAATCTCCCAGCGGACCTCAGGAACGAGGCAGCCATAAGATCCTTCCGGAGGAAGATCGACAGCGAGTTTTTCAGGGCTGCGGCGGACTACGCCAAGGAGATGAACCTCCCGGAGAACATAGTGAAGGAGGCAGCAATCCAGGCCTTCAACAAGTCAATGGACTTTGGTTTTCCCAAGAATGCTGCTGAAATAGCCGATGAATTCAAGCTCTCTGATAAGATGAAGATTGCAGCGGCCACCAAATCCTTTGAGCAGTATATGCAGGCTGGCCTTTACAGGAAAGCCCTCAACATAGCCAGAAAATACAACCTTCCCGAAGAGATGGTCAAAGCGGCAGAGAAGAAGATAGCTTGAGGAATCCTGTCCTGAACTTCATTATAGGAACAGTCTTAACGTATAAGGTATATATGCAAATCCTATATGTCCGAAATGCGCCAATTCCTGCGATATGAAATCCCAGGTCTTTTTATAGTTATAGATGCTGTGTCGCATGATTATTATAGTATTATTTCGTTATTCAAGAATTCATAATTTATTTTAACTAATTACTTATATGCTCCTAAGTATATCATACAAAATGAATGCTCTTTTAATCTCGGCGACCATTCCTTCGGGTGAAGATGCCCGAACCGTCTCACCAAAGATACGCTTGATCGATGAGAAGAAGCCTTCAACTGCCCACCTTCTACCGTACTGATGCATTTGCTTCCAACCCTTGTAGCCCATTTTTTTGAATTCCAGAACCGCTGTTGACCTGGCTGATGCATCTTTGCCTACTATCGCGTTCTCTCTGATCTTAATCCCTGGACAATCTACACCTTTCGATTTCATAAATTCAAATGCGTCGTTTGTGTCATATGCGCCATCCATCAACCCCTCCTCAATATTGACGTCTTTCAACAAAGGGCGCAAAACCTCGCTATCCGAGGTGTCTTCTTCTGTAATTTCCATAGACAATAATCTCTTTGATTCAACGTCGACTGCCACATGAACTTTAAGCCATCCTCGCCGCTGCTTTCCGTGTTTCTCGCGCATCCAATCCCCTCTATTTGTTACCTTTATCCCAGTTGAATCAACTGCAACAACAGCGTCGTTCTCTGGTATCTCTATTCCAAGATCTTGCTTAGAGATTCGCTTATGGAGGGTGGTATAATCTGCCGCCACCAATCCTGGTTCATAGGTCGAAAGTCGTCCAAAGAATCCTTCAAGTTGACGATATGGCATTCGAAAAAAAGAGTATATTATTGATGCAAAAGTTATAAAAGTGTTAGGGTATTTGTATGGAGCGCCTGTTTTCTTTCTATTCATTTCTCTTAATTCCCAACTCCAGTTCTTCACACAACTCAAATCGAGATAGAATTCGCCTCTTCGAACAAGTTGGGCATTATATTCTGGCCAGTCTCTATTATCAACATAGTTCATGACACAATATTTATATTTAAACTATTTAAGCTTAATCGACACAGCAGTTATAGATGCTATTTCGCTGATTTTTCTCTTTATGCAATTTGATGAATTTAAATGCTTAAACCTCAATATTCAGGATTTATCTCTTTTTGTTGCGGTAATCGCACTGCCGGTTGGGTGGTTGGGATACCAGATATTTGATGAGATGTCAAAGCCACACAACAGAACGAAATCATTTGCCCTCATAAAAAAGGAATACGGCGGAAATTTAAGTGATGAAGAATGTTTGAATGCAATTGATTTTATTCTTTATGATGATACATATACAAAATATATCGGTTGGTCCAATACAATAGGTGGTTTCTGGGATCATTACTACTCTCGATCAATAGTGGGATTTGGATCTATATCATGTTTCGTAATAATTACGGCTTTTCTAGTATTTCTAAGTTTTGTAAATACTTACATAGTTTGGCCTCTGTCCCCATTTAGGGCAACTGTATACATCTTGTTATCTATATTTAATTTATTTTTATTCTTATTTATGAACTCTACTAGAAAAAGGATCTATAAAGAAGTAGATGAAAAGGAGATACTCTTGGTTAAACGTAGTATTACAAAATTGAATGATTATAAAAATATTAAAAACAAATAGTTTCATAGGCTTTTCTACAGAACAAAATATATATCCGTTATGAATATGTTTCATCGCTTAGTCTCAAAATCAAATAGAACACAAGAACGCCCGTCATTCTCGTCATCTCGTCACCATGAAATACAATTCGCACGTAAACTATAATGTGGCAACTATTGATCTTACTCGGCAAAGTAAGATGAATATCCTAAATGTCGGATACGACTCAACGAATTACTACCTGATCGGCCAGGACACCACCCGACTCTTAATTGACGTTGGGTGGCCTGGCACATTGCCCAAATTGCTTAGCATCTTCAAAAGAAAGCGCGTCCCGCTACAGGATGTCAAGTATTTGCTGGTAACGCATTACCATCCAGATCATGCGGGCCTGGCGCAGGAAGTCAAGTCGATAGGCATTCGGCTTGTTGTCGTAGAGAACCAGCAATCCTCAATCCCAACGTTACGCAAGTACATGAAACCAAGTAATCCTTTCCTTGAGATTGCCCTTGATGACAATCTCGATCTCAGCTTCTTAGACAGCCGGGCGTTCTTGTTGCATTTGGGCATAGAGGGTGAAATAATACACACACCGGGCCATACAGATGACAGTATCAGCTTGATCCTGGATGAGGGAATTGCGTTTACAGGCGACTTACCTGGACCAACGTGGGGAGAAGATCCAATGCACCAAGTCGAAACAAGCTGGCAGAGAATACGAGCCCTGAATGCTAAGACAATTTACCCGGGACACGGGCCAGTCTGGCTTTTGGAATGAGATGGATGTCTGGTATCTTGATTCCCGGCAAGCCGCCACTTTTTCTTTAATGAACATTTTGATCCTAATGATTCTAAAACCTCTAAGATACTCCCTGACACTCATGGAACACGGACCTCTGACTTCCAGGCATTTGTCCAATCGGCTATTCGATGTTAATGCTTTAAAATATGGTGCAATATTGTAGGAAAAGGTAATTTTGCACGATGGGAGATTCAAGGGTGTGCATTTGAGTTCCGAGTTACGCGACATAACACACGGTTATGCCGCGAAAAGTATATTTCAACGCGACATCGACATAATCAAAGGCAGTCTGAAGCAAAACCGATATCAGCTTAGTAAATTGGTGCGGAGGACGGGAGTCGAACCCGCGAACGTCTGCACGACTGGACCCTGAATCCAGCGCCTTTGACCACTTGGCAACCCCCGCACAGAAGGCAGCCTTTCTCTCGCATTTGTACTATTTAACAGTATTCGCCATCCTGGAAAAGGGTTTTATAGAAGAGCAAATACTGTAATCTTGAGATAAGATAGTGGAGGATTGTTCTATGGCAGGACTAAGTGGAACGCCAATCATCATTCTGAGAGATACTCGCAGGGAGACGGGCAAAGATGCCATGTCCAACAATATAATGGCGGCCCGCGCAGTGGCCAATGCTGTGAGGTCCACCCTGGGCCCCAAGGGCATGGACAAACTGCTTGTGGCCTCATCAGGCGACGTGACAATAACCAACGACGGTGTAACCATCCTGAAAGAGATGGAAGTTCAACACCCTGCAGCGAAGATGATCATCGAGGCTGCCAAGACCCAGGATTCTGAGGTTGGAGACGGGACAACAACAGTTGCCATCTTTGCGGGAGAGTTGCTCAAAAAAGCCGAAGACCTCTTGGGGCAGGGAGTGCATCCCACAGTGATCGTGGACGGCTACGGCCTTGCAGCCAAGAAGGCCTTCGAGATCCTGGATTCTATGGCAATAGACGTCCCGGTTAGTGACAGAAACCTTCTGGACAAGATCGCCAAGACGGCAATGACAGGCAAGTGGGCAGAGACCCCAGAGGGCAAGATATCCAGTTACGCAGTCGACATCGTATTGTCGGCAGTGGAGACTACAGGCGGCAAGAGAAAGGTGGACCTGGATAAGATCAAAGTGGAGAAAAAGGTCGGAGAGAGTATTGAGGACTCAGAGCTCATCGAAGGCATAGTGGTTGACAAGACCCGAGCCCACCAGAACATGCCGAGGTTAATCGAGAAGGCAAAGATCCTCTTGCTCAGCGCCCCCATCGAGGTCAGGGACACCGAGACTAAGGCTGAGCTGAAAATAAAAACGTCTTCACAGTTCCAGCTATTCATGGATCAGGAGAAGGCGGCCATAGAGGCGGTTGTGGACAAGGTCCTTGCAAGTGGAGCAAACGTTGTCTTCTGTCAAAAGGGCATAGAAGACCTGGCTCAGCACCACCTGGCCGACGCCGGAGTGCTCGCACTGCGAAGAGTGAACAGAAGCGATCTCGACCGGCTCTCCAGGGCCACGGGAGCCAACATAGTGACAAACCTCGATGAGCTGAAGCCGTCTGACCTTGGAACTGCCGATCTAGTGGAAGAGAAAAAGATGGGCAACGGGGCCATGACCTTTGTTTCCGGTGCCAGAAATAAGGCAGTGACGCTAGTCCTTCGAGGCGGAACCCAGCAGGTCCTAGACAGCATTGAGCGGGCCCTGGACGATGCTGTGCACGCAGTAGCTGACGTCATAGAAGACCAGAGGGTGCTTCCCGGTGGCGGAGCTCCCGAGGTCGAGCTATCCCTCCGGCTCAGAGAGTACGCTAGCACCCTGAAAGGCAGAGAGCAGCTTGCAGTGGCCAAGTTTGCCGAGGCTTTGGAGGTCGTGCCAAAAGCCCTTGCGGAGAACGCTGGTTTCAACTCCATAGACAAACTGGTGGAGCTCAAAAAAGGGCACGATACCAACAAGAAGGCAGGGCTGAACGTCTACACCGGCAAGATCGTGGATATGTACGATCTGGGCGTTGTGGAGCCCTTGAGGGTAAAGGTCCAGGCCATTCAGTCGGCAACCGATGCAGCCTCGTTGATACTTCGGATCGATGATGTCCTGTCATCAACCAAGAAGAAGCCAGAGGGTCCTGGTGCAGGCGGTATGCCCGGTGGAATGCCAGGCATGGGTGGTATGGGTGGCATGCCCGGAATGGGCGGCATGGGAATGCCGGGAATGATGTAAATCAACCCGGCAAACTTCATTTCTTTATTTAGTGCGCGTCTCAATTTTTCTAGCTTGACTTGCAGTCATTGACCGTTAAAGTTTCGTTTATAGGGTTTGTATATTGATGGAGTTATCTTTTTATAACATAGTCTTTCAAGAATAATAAGAGGCCTAGCGCTGTATGGCTGATTACCTTGTGGACCTGAAAGAAGCGATAGCAACATCGGCCAATCTCACTAGAGGCGGATTCGAGGGCAACATAGAGGCTGGAATCTGGTCCAATAACCCTTGTTTGTTGAGGGAGATATGCAAGTTCGTTGACAACCTATACTTGAAAACAAAGTCTGAAGTTATTTACTAACCCGTTTAAGTGGCATCTAGGCAAACCTTATTGTACTTGCTCCAAATTCAGTATCCAGAATGGCACAGTCCGGGAACGAAGGCGAGGTGTATGAGCCCGCTGAAGATACTTACCTGCTCCTGAAGGCCGCCATGGCTGAGGCGAGGGATTCTGACAGGGTGCTGGAGGTCGGCTGTGGGAACGGATTGATATCAAGGAATCTTGCTCCCAGAGTTCGAGAGGTTCTGGCAACTGATATAAATCCCATCGCTGTGAGTACAGTGAAAGAATACGGCATTCCAGTAATTCGAGCTGATCTCTTCCGGGGCATCAAGGCCAAGTTCGACATGGTCATTTTCAATCCTCCGTACCTTCCAACCTCCGAAGGAGAGAAGACTGCGGGGTGGATGAACTTCGCCCTTGACGGTGGCGAGAGCGGACGAGAAACGATAGAAAGGTTCTTCGAAGAGCTTGGGTCCCACCTGACTCCCGGAGGCCGGGCCCTTATTTTGTTATCTAGCCAAACAGGGATATCTATGGTTAAAGTGACTGCAATAAATCTTGGTTTTGAAGTGTCCCAGGTGGCAGTGGAAAGATATTTTTTCGAACAACTTTATGTCTTCAAGGTGGTTTCAGCGATATAATCACGGTTAGTTAATATAATTAGATATTTAACGCGAGCAAACGGGAACGTGCCATTATCATATTATTTATATTACCTATTTATAGTCACAACCCATCGCGCACGGATTCAATAGACCATATCGAGAAAATGTTGCGTGAACTGTATGCATTAAAGAAAGCGATGTCGGAAAAGTTTACGTGAAATTGACGGAAAGCAATCAAAATCCTCAAAGGGATATGTTAGTAATATAGTTATTAATAATCGCTTAATTGCAGTGGGCATGGTCACAATAGATAAAAATAGTTTAACTAATATTTTTAAGGATTTCAGAAGAAGTCTTCATTTGGAACAAATAATTTCGCGGTAAAGCATATCGAGTTGAGAAAGATAAAATTGACATCTTGAGGACTCTTATAAACCTACCATTCAGAGGGTTCCAATGAACTTACCATTTATTCTATAACTATCGAAATGTTTATATAATAACAATACTAGAGGACTCTTATAAACCTACCATTCAGAGGGTTCCAATGAACTTACCATTTATTCTATAACTATCGAAATGTTTATATACTAACAATACTATTAGATATTATGAATTCTTTTATCATCTGGGCGTTGCAACAAGTCAAAAAGAAGAACAACAAGACTGGAAATAGGCTATTGGAGATATCGGATAAGATCGATTGGGTTCCGATTCGCGGTCATCTCGATGAAATGTACAATAACAAGAGTGAGAAAGGGGGAAGGCCGAACAGCGACGTTATTCTCATGTTCAAGATTCTAATTCTTCAGCAGTGGTTTGGCTTGAGTGATCTTGAAGCAGAAAGACAGATAGCAGATCGCCTATCGTTCATGGAATTTCTTGGGTATCCTGAGCCATTCCCCGATTCCAGCACAATATGGTTATTCAGAGATCGCATGGAAAAAACCGGGAAGAACAAGATTGTTTGGGCGGAACTTCAAAGACAGCTTGTTGCTATGGGATTAGTTGTCATCATGGGAACGATTCAAGATGCTACATTCATTGAAGCTGATCCTGGTTCTTCCAAGAAGCCACGCGGCAACGAGGCCAGAACTCGTCGCAGTAAAGATGGCACATGGGCTAAGAAAGGAAATGAAACACATTTCGGCTATAAGCTCCATCAGAAAAGCGATATCGATTATGGTCTGATACGCGAAATCGAGACTACCACGGCATCGCTGCATGATAGTCAGGTTGATCTATCTGTCGAGAATGAAGTGGTGCTCAGAGATAGAGGATACTTTGGGGCGGAGGCTAAGGGCGTGGATTTCACAATGAAACGCAGGACCACCGATAAGCCTCTAGGTGAGCTCGATAAGGAGAGAAATCGATTGATCAGCAAGCTCAGAGCACCAGGCGAACGGCCTCACGCAGTTATTAAAAGAGTGTTCGATTCTGGTAGAGTGCTGGTTACAACTGTTCAGAGGGTTCACACTAAGATGATGGTGGCGGCATTTGCTTTCAACTTATATCAACTCTGCACACTGAAAAATGCCAAAGTCATCTAGGCCGAGCGGAAGCTGTCGAAAAATGATCGAAAAAGAGTGTAATTCAAGGAGAATCGATGTCTTCAAAGCAAAAAAGGTATGAATTTCGGCGAAAACTACTCATTGCGAAGAAATCTGTTAGTAAATAGAAATCCTCATCTTATGGCATGAATAAAAAGATAAACTTCTGGGGGCCAGGGACGATTGTTCAGAATCAGCAATATTGTTTGAAAACCAAAAACATATAAGTAAGGAGCAATTAATTGAAGCATGTTGATGATTTAAGAGGATGTAAAAGGTGAGGATGTTGAAGCTCAGAATTGTAAGTTCAAAGAACGAGATTGACATGCTTAATAGAAATGAGCAGATGGTCCATTTAGCTTTTAGCGCATCCAATGCGGATATTTTCAGGTTGCTCCAAAACTGCCCAAGAATAAGGGCAATTCAGGTTCCTGAGCCATACCGCAAGACTCTGCCCAAAGCGGGAGAGATGTTCCTGGTGATGCAGGGAATAGAGCTGATAGAGGGCGATGTCTGCGGCAACAGAAAAACCCTTCGAGATTACTGCAATATCAACGACGACGTCTTAAGCAGAATAGAGCAGCTCAGATCCATGGGATTGGACTCCACCGAGATAGCCATGACAATCTCTAGAGAGGTCCAGCTCTCACCGGATCTGATAAAATACGTGATCAAGCAGGACTCTTGAGGTTATTTAGACGGTCTAAAAGAATGTCCAGAGCCTCGTCAACCCCTGCGCCAGTCAGAGTTGACATTGTTGGAGTCTCGGAGTAATTCGCCAAGTCCGCCTTGTTGGCTACAACAAGCACGGGAAGCTCTATCCAACCTTTAATATCCTCTACAAGCCTGAGCTGATCCTCCAGTAGATAACCAGAGTGGCCCGTCGGGTCAATAATGAAGAGAACGACTCCATTTAGATGGCGCAGGACTGCAACGGACTGTCGTTCCATCTCATTTCTTTCGGACAAGGGTCTATCAAGGAGCCCCGGGGTGTCTATCACCTGGTACTTCTGGCCGTTTCTAGTGAAATGACCCACGTAAATCGCCTGAGTAGTGAAGGGGTAACTGGCGATCTCAGGCCGGGCTCCTGTGACCAGCCTTATAAAGCTGGACTTCCCGACGTTAGGATATCCGGCGATTAAAATTGCCGGCATCTGCGGATCGATGCTGGGCAGTTTGCGCAGTTTGTCCCGTGCTTCGTTGAGAAAAATGAGGTCCTTCTCTATAGATTTGATAACCGAGGACATCCTTCCATAGGCCGATCTCCTCATGGCCGATTTGTCCTGGCCGTGCTTGATCTTCATTGTGTATTCCCTGGAGATATCCTTCACCTGTCGGGAGGCCCAATGGAGCCTAGAAAGGCTGATTCTCATAGCGTCTATGCCAACAAGGATATCGGCCAGGTCCCGGTACAAGGGCGGGAGGTTCTCGAAGGATGGAAACTTCCGGATAAGATTAGCCAGGTTATCTGAGAGTACATTTCCGGCGGTTCGAACCATCGACTCGTCGTTACCTGGTATCATTCCGGCCTTTGAAGCGCGCTTGAAGGCACGATCAATTAGCTCCTGGGAGAGCGGGACAGTGGGCAGTCTCTCGAACATCGTTTGATAATGCCGGCGAGGGCAGATAAAGCTTTAGGGCGGGCGGAATTGAAGTCATCAATAAAACGTTTTCGGAAGGTTTAAATATAGCTTCTATATCTATATAGATGAAGGTGGCCGTTTGAGAAGGTTGGGCACCGCCCTCCATGTTGTTCAGAACAGACTGATAGTACGTAGCGAGCCTGTCGAAGGAATTGAGACACAGATTCCCCAAACTAATTCTGTAGTCGTTGACCAGAAGAGGATGAAGATCGGGAGAGTTTTTGACATATTCGGCCCTGTAAGGCATCCCTACATCATCGTTCGGCCAAACAGAGGAATTAACGCCGCAGTCCACGTCGGAAAGAAACTCTACGTTGACGAGACGTCGGGGAGAGATGGTAATAAGTGGAAGAGATAGAGAAGATAAGAGAGATAGAGAGGACTGAACCGGAAAAGATCAAGGAGAAGACCCGGCTAAAACGAGAGAAGGAGAAGGTTGACGAGTTCGAGAAGTTCACCGTAGAGTGTCCGGAGTGTAAGAGCCACACTCTGGTGCGGGACTATGAGCGGGCAGAGCTCGTGTGTTCCGACTGCGGTCTCGTCATAGATGAGAACTTCATAGATCAGGGGCCAGAGTGGAGGGCCTTCGACCACGATCAGCGCATGAAGAGATCGAGGGTCGGCGCGCCCATGACCTACACAATACACGACAAGGGCCTCTCCACAATGATCGATTGGAGAAACAGGGATTCCTACGGAAAGACAATATCCTCCAAGAACAGGGCTCAACTCTACAGGCTCAGGAAGTGGCAGAGGCGCATCCGGGTCAGCAATGCCACCGAGAGAAACCTGGCCTTCGCATTGTCCGAGCTGGACAGGATGGCATCTGCCCTTGGACTGTCCAGGAACGTCAGAGAGACAGCAGCAGTTGTCTACAGAAAAGCCGTTGACAAGAACCTCATCCGCGGGCGAAGCATAGAGGGCGTAGCCGCCGCTGCCCTTTACGCTGCGTGCAGGCAGTGCAACGTGCCGCGAACCTTGGATGAGATCGCAGAGGTTTCAAGGGTTAGCAGGAAGGAGATCGGTCGAACCTACAGGTTCGTCTCCAGAGAGCTGGCACTCAAGCTGATGCCGACGAGTCCGATTGACTACATCCCAAGGTTTTGCTCCGGGCTGAACCTCAAAGGCGAGGTGCAGGCCAAAGGCATAGAGATCCTGCGGCAGGCAGCAGAGAAGGAGCTGACCTCTGGGCGTGGACCAACGGGCGTTGCCGCAGCAGCAATCTACATCGCCTCGATCCTTTGCGGGGACCGCAGGACACAGCGCGAAGTTGCGGATGTGGCAGGCGTGACTGAGGTCACCATAAGAAACCGTTATAAGGAACTGGCTGAAGAGCTGGATATAGAGATAATTCTGTAGTTGTCTCTATACCTTTAACTATTTTATAAGCCGGTCCGTTTTCGAGTAGTAGGCATTCAGCCCTCATTATGTCAAGGATACAATACGATTAAACCGACTCGGACCATTTCTTCCTTCATGATCTCCATACTTTGCGTGACAGAACGGACAAAACATAAGAGAGAGGTTCACTTGATCTTGATTATTTTTTGTCCAGAACCTTGATCAAGTGATACCCAAACTGGGTTTTCACCGGGCCAAGCAACTTGCCCTTGTCACCTTCGAAAGCGACCTTCTCGAACTCGGGCACCATTCTGCCCTTGCCAAACCATCCAAGATCTCCTCCGCTCTTGCTAGAAGGGCAATCCGAATACTTTCTTGCCGCTTCAGTGAAGCTCAGGCCTTTGTTTAGCTTATCCAGGACTTCCAAGGCTTTCTTGTCGCTCTTCACGAGGATGTGGGCTGCATGAACTTCTTTTACCATGTAGAAATCAATGCAAGAATAGGATAAAAGGTTAAGGTTTGAGCAAAGCAGAGAATCTGAATCTCTTAAGCCCGAAATGAAGATCCGTGAATAAAGTTGACACTCGCGGAGTGGTTGCATAGCAATCGTTTGCAGGGATATCACGGGATCTCTTGCACCCTGCCCACCTGTCCATTTTCCAGTCGCACTTTGATGCCGTGGGGATGATGGGATGAGTTGGTAAGGATCTCTTTCACTATGCCACGGGTTCTCTTGCCCGTTCGCTGATCGTTCTTCAACACGACATCCACTTCCTGTCCAGGGTGGATGTCCTTTCTGTACTGACCGTTTTTCGTTGTTGGCATTTTACCTCTAATCGCATTGTGATGGTTTTCTGCTTAAGACTACGCTCTTTCGGGGTTGCACTTTCGTCCAGGCGAACTAAAGGCTTTGGATGGATAGTTATCAGACCCGCGGTTTTATCGATGCATGTCCTCTCTACCAAAGGACTATCAATGACGCGAACGACTCCTGGGCAAGGATGCTCTGGAGTTCTTAGTAATCATCCAGGGCTGCCAATGGACTATCCGGCGCAATTTTCTTATCGAATTATCGTCAGGCTATAATTGCTCAAGTATAAATAAGTTCAATGACACTATTATCTTAAGCTATAGGAGGTTTGTTGAGATGGCACTAAAAACTATTTGTCCCGTTTGCGACCAGGAAATAGAGATAGATCCGGGGAACATCGTAAGATCTTTCCTGCATTTGAATGATACAAACGGAGTCCTGCTAGTAGGATGCACAAACTGTTGTAGATCTTTGAAGCTGCCTTCAAACGTTCCGACCAACGGCGCTGCAAATGTTGAGGAGTGGGCCATGCAACAGTCTCAATCAAATAGTTGGCTCGAGTGCATACCTCTCCTTGAACATCAGCTTGTTCAGGAGCCCAACGGTGTAAACGACTACCAGGGGGAAAAGGTCTACAGGCCAGGCGATGGTAGCGATCAATTGAGAAAATACCCATACATGTTCAAATTCGGCGTAGATCCAGAGTGCATGTGGGCGAAGATGAAGGGCGGAAACGATCAAAAACCATTCGTTATAAAGTAAAAAATCATGGCGTAGGATGTGGAGGGCATCGAGGCCGAGAGAAGTAAGCCAATACTCTGGTCCGATAGCCCTTCTGTGGTTTCGATCTGATAGGATAATCTCGCTGGAGATCTTATTGTTTAATTGTCTACTCCTCCTTTGTCCCAATAAATGGCGGTAGAACGTGCCTTTTCGTGGGGTTCATGCGCGTAGTTCACCAGGGACTTGATTATGGCAAATTGAAGACGATACAAGTCGATGTACCAGGTGGCTATAGTTGGCTTATGGCAAGTTGTTTATGTGTGCTTCACATTGTATTGATTGAGTGATAATTGATGAAACGAACATACATTCCTGTTTTTATATTTGCATTGTTTTTGATACTGATCTCGTTGGCCATCGTACATGCCGTGTCCGCAAATGTATCGCAGAACGCACCACATCAACAGGCAGCCCAATTGGCAAGTGGTGAAGCTATAAAGATTGCAGGCGGCTTCGCATTGACGGGTGGAGAATCAGCCCTTGATGGACCGGCCGCAAATGGGGCCATGCTCGCTCTTAAAGAGATCAACGCCGAGAGTGGCGTGTTCGGACGACCAGTCGAGCTAGTGGTGCGTGACAGCAGGTACGATATGAACCTAACAGCCCAGATAGCCCAGCAGTTCGTGGACTCTGACAAGGTCATCTCGGGCATAGGATTTTCCGATACGAATTCTGTTTTGGCCGTAGGCCCGATATTCCAGAAAGCAGGTCTGCCGTTCATAACTGTGGGTGCTACCTCGCCGAAGATCCCGGATCAGATAGGCGACATGGTCTACCTGGCCTGCTTTGGAGATAACGTTCAGGCTGCAGCAGGAGCGGAGTTTGCAGCCAAGCACTTCGGCAAGAGAGCATACCTCCTGGTGGATAAGAGCGCTGATTATACGGTGCTGTTAGCCGGTTATTTCCTGGGCAGCTTCAAGGATCTAGGCGGGGATGTGGTGCTCGAAGATACGTACACCGACAACAAAACCGATATCTCGAAGCAGATAGCCGATCTGAAGAATATGTCCGATAAGCCTGATTTCTATTACATCGCCGCAATGCCGTACAATGCAGGCACGGTCATCGAGCAGTTCCGGAATGCCGGTCTTGTCGGTCCGATTGTGGGCGGGGACGGCTATGACACTCCGGAGATTCTGAATCTGGAGGGCAATGCTTCCGACAACGTCTACTTCAGCACCCACGCCCTGATGGACCCGAACAGCGGAGATGAGGGCGTCAAGAAGTTCATCACCGCCTATAACAAGGAGTACGGCCACAACCCAGAGAATGCGTTTGCAGCCCTTGGATATGATACGATGCGGCTTATGGTCGATGCCATCTGGCGTGCTGGTTCGACCGACCCTAAGGCGATTCAAAGAGCCATACAGGATACGAAGGATTTCCGGGGCGTCACAGGCAATATCAGCTACCCCAACGGCAGCCACGTTCCGCAGAAGAGCGTGACCATCGTTGCAGTCAAAGGCGGCAGGTTCACCCTCGAAGCTGAGATCGTGCCCGAAAAGGTTCCTGCGCCGTGAATGTGAGACCGTATGAGCGGATAACGGCGGACACCTACGAAGTGAAATAGGAACATGCGAAAAGAGATTCGAGAAATTATGATGCCCTCATCTCCTTCATCACTCTCATCACATACTTCGCCGACTTCGCCTCCAACGGCAGCCCGCCAACAATTCAAATTTGCCTGCCCTTACTGTGGTAGCTCCCCTTGTGGAAGGCGAAAAGTGCGATGATCTTTTCGGCAAGGTTCTTTTCCTGGAATACGGCAATCCGGAATACGGGGCAGTGCATCTGCTTTTCGGTTGACTGCTATGTTCTTCAGCACTCAGAGACTCATAGCCCTAGGTCTAACGCATTTCACCTTCTGCGCCTCTATTTCATCCTATACCGCTGCAGCTCACCCGCTATCGGCTTTCAGGATAGGCAATTGAGCCGGTTGGTAAGGCAGAAATACCGGGGCTTTCCGGACTTGAAGGCACCGGACGACCGGGGAAGCGTCACAGTGGCCGATGTGCTGGAAGCGACAAATCCACAAGAGCACAGAAGGCGTGTCGAGCTGTGGACGCAGGCTGTTTGGAGGGCTTACGGCGTGCATCACAAATGGGTAGAGGAAACGGAGGAGAAACCTTAAATGCTTAAGAAGTTCTTATTAAGAACGGTGATTTAATCATGGCGATATGTACATTTTGCGGAAAACCGGCAGAGAAAGAAGTCGGAAAGAAGGGTGTCTGTAAGGTCTGTGCTGGCGAGATTATCGAGACGTTTAAAGAGGAACTCAAAGGGAAATCCTCTAAACCAAAATAATTGCTTCTTGCGAGAATTGAGTCCATGTAATTGGACCTAACTTTCTTTTAGCTATTTTTGAGCAAAATTTATATCGTATTCTCTATCCGCCAGTGAGGCTTTAGCCCGAATTTTTAAGCTTCTTGATACAGCCTTTCAACATAAGTATAAACCCCAAATCATATTCATATGAACAATATAAGGTATAACATAACTTGAAGTTAGGTGCGAAAAATACCAATTACCAAAAATAAAAAAATAGTTTATACGCTTTCCACGCTAAGGTGAGTTCAGGTAGTTGTAAGCGTAGTAGTACCAGTTATCTCCGAGATATCCGTCGTATGGACCATAGAAGTTCATCGGACTTCCGTTCGGGTAGACACACTCGTTAACGTCTCCATATGGGGTATGAATACTTTGCATGCTGCCACCATAGTCCTGACATGAATTGATCGACCCACCGTAGTTCAGCCCACTTGGATAAACACCGTAGTAGTTCGGATAGTAGTACCCGTACGGGTTGCTGAAGCCATAAGAGCTGGGACTGCACGACCCGGTGGCAAAGGTATGGGCATCACACCAGCTATTGCCTCCGAATTGGCAGAATCCCTGGCCGTTGTTTATTCCTGGGGCTGATCTGTAGAGATAACCCAATCCCACGCAGTAAGCTCTATCTGAACTGGAGGTTGATGGGGTTGAAGCCGAAGATCCAGAAGCAGACGAGACGGATGGATAAGATCCGGAGGAATACGTGCCCTGTCCAGCAACCGTCAGTACTGTGGCTAGAATTACCACAGTGCAAAGCCCGGCGAACAAGAATCCCAATTTCCATTTATTAAGTTTGCCTGTCATATTCATTAACCCCCGATTTAAGGTCTTATCGATCCGAAGACTGCCCATCTCCAATCCGTTCCTTTGATGGGAGAATACGGGCCTTGAGCCTCTTTGGGAAGCACTATATTCAGATGTGATCCAAAGTTATTGTAAACTGTAGATTCATTCATTGTGCTCACAATCTTGAAGTCCGGAGAAGAGATATTCAGTATCTTGGGTGTAACAGTCAGGCTTGAGTTGATGTTCAACCTCCTCAGGAGATATTTATCTTTGGATACCCAGGCAGTCAGTACTGTGTGGCTGTTGTTCAGCAGGCCAGTTGTATTGATATCCAACGTTCCGTTTTTGAGTTTCTCTGGCATTGGTAAGGGTGACTGGATGTAGGCCGACAGTAGCTCGAGACCACAAATTCCCTTGCATATGAACTCGAAAGGCGAGCCGACGAGCTTATAGGTATCTTCGCCTTGGAACTTCTCTGAGCCGACTATTTTTAAGTTGGAGTACTTTAGGAGATTAACCTCTCCGGGAATCTCATTGTAATTTTGCATCATCCGGGCGGTGTCATTGACGGGAAACTTCGTCCAGTTCTGGCCCTGCTTCCAATACTCGGAACTGCCCACAAAATAGCCCTCCCAATTGAGTACATTTCTGCTCTCTTCGTCAGTTAGGTTTGAACTCCACCACCCCGATTTGTTAACCAGGTCTACCTGCCCATTCGTGGACTTATGAGCATTGAATTCGGTCTTAAGCGAAGCATTGGTGAAAAGGAAATCGCTCTGTGCAGACCTCGTGTACGTGTACCTGGTGAGATTTCCTGCTGATTTCTCCGTCATCTGCTTGAGTTGATCGACGCTGACTGTTTGGGCCGAGACGACCGTCGCAGCAGCCAGGATCGCGATCATTATGATGATCGATTGGCTGAATTTCATTACAAAACCACCAATAGTATTGGGCGTTTAATGTTCATAAATTTTTGCATGTGGCCATTAACAACCTAGAAGCCTGTGAGTGGCCAATCTAGAGTTTCGTGCCATTCTGCCAGTTTTGGTCGTCCTGAACGATACCTAGCACACATAGGACAGTGCGAAGTCGGAACTATACAGATTCTCCTGTACCGAAAGTCCGGTCACTTTGTGGTTCAGAGGAGAAGTACACCTACGGGATGATGACGATAAGTGCGGAATGTGCCTTAGGAGCTGTTAGATTCTTCCAGGGCAGATGCTATCCAGAAGGTTGATGTGCTGGGGTTGCTTCACCAGTAATAACCTTGAATGCCAAATTCGTACTACTGATACCGTAACAATGATTCTACTTACCACTTAGAAGACTTTTTTCCTGGAGCCTTATATCCGCTGGAACTACCTATGACTCATGATGATGAGACAGATTGTATCGTACTTAATGGCTGCTCTGACTTTCACTTTATTCGTTTCAGCTAATCCCGCATTCGGAGCAGTGGTCGAGAACCATGATCTGACAGAGATGATCTCGCAGTACCACGACACTCACATGACAGTTGAAGATTTGGCCTTTTTCCTGGCCACTCACAATTACAACGCAACACCCAAAGAGGGCTATGTTCAGGTGGCAATCAACGGTACGATTTATGAGGCAGTACCAAACAGCGCAACTGGACTTGCTGAGCTTTCGATTATAACCTAATACTTTCGAGCCATCTGTCTCAATCGTCAAAAGGAGCGTCTTCTTATGAAACGTGATAAATTGGAGATCGCTAGAAGCATACTCCTCATATGCAAGGATGAGGCCAAGAAGACTGAAATCGTGTATAAGGCCAACCTCAACTTCAAGAATGCTGAAGGTTATCTAAAGTGGCTCATTGATCGAGAAATGATACTGAAAGAAGGGAGATTCTTCAAAATAACGTCCAAAGGATCAGAACTGTTATCTAATTTGCAAAACGCATCTAAATTCATGGATTTGAAATAATGGGATTATGATCATGCCCTGTCAGGAGGGTCAGAAGTTTGCGCCCTTCTGTTTTGTTCGCCAAAAGTTAAATATCCTTGCCAACATCGCCAGTGACAATTCATGAGAATCCGTCCAAGGCAATCCATCCCCGGACAAGCCGTCTCTAAACAGTCCACCAGGGAGCGAGGCGATAGCGTTAGAGCTGTAAAAAGAGAAGAGCGGGGAAAGACCTTCGCCCCCGGCGGCAACGAGATCTTTTGGTGCGAGACCTGCAACGTCCCCTTGCTCTCCATAAGGTGCTCAATCTGCGGAAACTCAGGCAAGCGCATCTATCTTTCGCCTCCTTCAGACGTCCGTCTCTGCTCAATCTCCGGAAGGGATTTGCTGAAGGAGATGTTCACCAAGAGTTACGGCTGGGCGGGCTTCCTTGAGAAACGCCCAATCCTGTTGAACAAGATAGCCGGCATCGACAGAAGGGACCAGGTCTTCATTGACGGTCACCACATAGCCACCCTATGGTTCGATATAACAACAGGATCCTTTCAGCTAGACCTGGAGCTCGCCGGGGCTGCTATGCTTGCCGATATTGCGAGCAAGAACGTTGTTATCTGCAGCGAGGAACTGCTGAGTGGACACATCAAAGGAAAGTGGATTGAAAACGAGAGCATCATAAAAAAGCCCGATGATCTGACGGAAGGCGAATCAGTTATCCTGAGAATAGGGAAATACACTGGTGTAGGTGTAGTTCGCAAGAAGGGTAAAGGCTCGCTCTCCATAAGAGCGAAAGAACTGACCAAGGAGCAGTTCAAGCTTCACGAAGCTACCCCAAGCAGGGAAGACGTGATATTGGCCAACGAGGCACACCTGAAACGGTTGGAGAAGGAAGCAATAAGAGAGCTGGAAGATTTTATCTCACGGTCAAAGCTTCCCGTCAACGTCTCCTTCAGCGGCGGAAAGGATAGCCTTGCTTGCCTATGCCTCGGACTCAAGGTTCACCCGAAGGCAGAAGTGCTGTTCATCGACACCAAGCTGGAGTTTCCGGATACTGTGGACTATGTGCACAGCCTTGCCAAGGCTCATAACCTCAACCTTCGTGTGATCGAAGGGGAGAACAAGTTTTTCGAGGATGTCCAAAACTACGGCCCTCCGGCGAAGGACTTCCGGTGGTGCTGTAAGACCAACAAGCTTGGACCGCTTACGACATTCATACAGCACCATTACCCCGAGGGCTGCGTGACCATTGATGGAAGGCGGATCTACGAGTCCTTCAGCCGTTCCAGAATTGGTGCCGTAGAGAAGAACCCCTTCGTACCAAACCAGATCACCCTCAGCCCAATACGCAATTGGAAAGCTCTGGAGGTCATGCTCTACATCTACTGGAACAATCTTGAGCCCAACCCCCTATACGAAAAGGATTACGAGAGGATTGGCTGCTGGCTCTGTCCGGCATCTCTCCAGTCTGAGTTTGCAAATACGAAGAGGACGCATCCGGAGCTCTATGAAAAATGGACATCCTACCTGCTGGACTGGGCAAAGGCAAGCTCACTGGACATGAGACACGTTGACTGGGGCTTCTGGCGGTGGCGCTCCCATCCGCCCAAGATCTTTGAGATCGCAAAGGCACACGGAATCGACCTGAAGGCTGGTCCCGGTAGGAAGAAAGAGGTGGGGCTCGATCTGGTAAAAGGCCGATCTCCCTGTGGAGCAGGTTATTCCATCGAGGCGAACCTTGCAGTTCCGCAAAACCATCCCTTCTCAGATGTGGCCAATGCCTTGAACATACTTGGAACTGTAAAATATTCAGAAGATCTAGGCACTGCGATCGTTGAAACCAAGGAGGGCAAGTGCACTATCTTTGCCGACGGGCATCTTCTCGTGGTCGCTCCAAAAGAAAAAGCCGATGATCTTCTCGCGAAGGTTGTAGAGACCGTACTGCGGGTCCAAACGTGCACTCGCTGCGGAATATGCGAGAAGAGCTGTAAAAGAGAAGCCGTTACCGTTGAGGGGACGTTCTCAGTCGATGAGAATAGGTGCAACCGTTGCGGAAGATGCACAAAGGGTTGCATTGCCGCTGCCCAGGCTTCAAAGATATTCCGTAATTTGTGTAAGACGACTAATAGATGACCCGATTGAGCCGATTGATACGCCTTGCGAATAGCAGTTCCCTACTTGTTCGTTTCAATAATCAAGATCGACAACCACAGGGCAGTGAGCGCTAGCCTTTGGGCGGTCGTAACCCACTCTAGGCCATCTGTTCCCGCTGTACCTTTCGGCTCGGAAGGGCAATCCCATCCGGATGATCCTCGGAAACACACCACTGTTCTTTGCCGCCAGCGATGGCGATGCCAGTATGTAGTCAAGCTGGTGGTAGCTGCGGTCTCCGGAATAATAATGGGTCCATCGATCCCTGGGGTCGGATATCCTCTTTACAAGATCATCGGAGAAGCCGCTATCAAGAAGAGGGTGCAAAGAGTGCTGACTATCCGGCATGCCATCCGTCTCTGTGTAATCGTTGAGATCGCCGACGACCAGCCAGTCGCGTTTTGAAGGGTCTTGGAAACGATTCTGGAGGATCTTCTTGACGGCTCTGGCTTCTGCCTCGCGAGCAGGCTTCGTCTCATCTCTGCTGGGGGTCATGGACTTAAAGTGGCAGACGAAGATGGGCAGAATCTTTCCTTCCTTCGCTATCCGAACCTCCAGGCAGTCCCTTTTGAAGACTCGTTCCTGCTTCATCCCAGAAGGGCCATAGCTTACATCAACGAAATCCTGGTGAGTTGCCATTGAATCGATGCGTACTGGCTCAGAACCGCCACGTCTATGCCTCTGGGATCGTTGCCTTCAATCAGAGCCTTGTGCGGATAGTGCAAGCCGGAGATTCTGGAGATGTACTTTATCGTGAAAGGACTTCAGGACGTGGAAGCTATCGACCTCCTGAAGACAAACTACATCTGGACTGCCCTCTTTTATGGAAAGGGCTGTGAAGACCCTATTTCGTCGTTGATGACGTTCCAGTGAGTTCGGATCAGGTTTGCTCGGTCAATCTCTGAATCCACATCCAGCAGTGAAGCAAGCCCCTGGTCGCTTCCTTTGAAGTCAAAGCGAACCAGGAGGTTCTCGACGTTGAAGGTCATGATGCGCAATCTTGGCATGAAGTTCTCCTGTTTGCTCTTGGTTAGAGTACAACAAATGCAACAGTGACATAAAGTGTAACTTTTAATATATATTCCTAATGATGGCGGCATACCTGATGAGAATGTTCAGGATTCTCAGATGATTTGCAGATAGTTCTACAGTGCTTAAAGTTAAAAGTTTATATTAACAGCACCAACTAAAATCCAAGGATTGATAATCGGATGAAAGAAGACTTGAGCTTCGGCACAAGATGCGTCCATGCCGGAGAGGGACCGAGCCCGGAATACAGGGCTCATACAACGCCTATCTATCAAACATCTACCTTCTTATTCGACAGCGCTGAGCAAGCTGAAGCCGTATTTTCAGGGAAAGAGCCTGGATACAGATATGTCAGGTCTCCGCCGAACACACCCACTCATGCTGCGCTCATAGAGAAGATGAAGTCCCTGGAAGGAGGAGAGGCTGGCCTATCCTTCTCCTCCGGAATGGCAGCAGAGACCGCTGTTGTCCTTTCCCAACTGAAGAGTGGAGACCACCTGATTTCCTCAAGCGTCTTGTATGGAGGCACCTACGGTCTGTTCTCCTCCATTTTGCCGAAGCTCGGCATCGATGTGAGCTATGTGGATACCACCAATCTGGAAGAGGTGAAGGCCGCTCTTCGAGCAAACACCAGGATGGTCTTCCTTGAGTCGCCAGCCAATCCAACAATGTCGGTCTGCGACATACGAGAAATAGCCAGGATTGCGAGAGAGGCGGGTGCCATATCAGTAGTGGACAACACCTTCGCTTCGCCGTACTTTCAGAGACCACTGGAGTTGGGTGCGGATTTGGTTGTGGAGAGCTGCACTAAGTACATAGGAGGCCATAGCGACCTGTTGGGAGGGGTGGTCGTTGGATCCAGAGACTTGATCAGATCCATGAGCCGAGCGACGACGCTATTAGGCGTAACCATGGGCCCTCACGAGGCCTGGCTGTGCATCCGCGGCCTCAAGACGCTGCACCTGCGAATGGAAAGACATGCAACTAACGCCAGGGCCGTGGCACAGTTCCTGGAGTCGCACCCAAAGGTGGAATGGGTCAGCTATCCGGGCCTGCCCAGTCATCCCCAGCACAATACTGCCAGAAAGCAGATGAGCGGCTACAGCGGCATGCTGTCCTTTGAGCTAAAAGGAGGTGTGGAGGCTGGACATAGGCTCATCAATGGAGTGGAGCTTTGCCTCCTGTCGGTCAGCCTGGGGTCCACTGACACGCTGATCCAGCATCCGGCCTCGATGACCCATGCCATAGTGCCTAGAGATATGAGGCTGAAAATCGGAATAACCGACGGCCTCGTGAGGATCTCTGCCGGCATTGAGGACGCAGAAGACATCATAGCTGATCTGGATCAGGCTCTTGACAAGGTTTGAAGACAGAATGAGTTTTTGGATTCTACAATAAGAAAATATGGTGAGAATTCTATGGCTTGGCAGGCGACATAAGCAGAAGTAAATGCTGCTAATTCCGGGCTTGCATGCTAGGTTATTGATATAGCATCCAAGAGCAGGAAGTCATAGATCATGAGAATTAGATTATTCATTTTAACGTCCTTAGTTTTGCTTTCTTTGCTTACCACACAAGCATTCTCCCAAACCTCGGGCAACCGATATCAGGATATGATGAGATATCTGGATATTCAGTACAGGCAGCGGCAGCCTTATCTGAAGAAGCTCAAGCTTCAAGGGCATCTCAGGATGGACAGCCAGTGAAGGACACCGATACCCCGACATTTCAATAGGCACTAATATTTCGGAGCCAAGAATCCCAAGCAATCAAGTCAAGTGCAGAACCAGACTATCGCCACTAGGCCGATCGTGAACGTCACTGCGCCCGCCAAGATCTCGTTCTGCTGGAATTGCGAAGGTTTCAGGAAGTCGGTCTTTAAAGCTTAACGATAATAAGTCCAGTAAGGCCGCTCTGACCTTTTCCAAACGGAATGCTGTCAGCTTCAAGAGGTCTGAAGTCATAGTGGAGAATGTCCTCGTCATGAATTTAGGAGGTTTGTCCAAAGGACATTGAGCAATGCTGGCCTCGACCATAGACTTATGCACGTCGATTCCGCAACAACGCTTTAGTATTGGCTGCATATTATACATCCATAAGGCGAGTGAAGCAACTGCGAGGATTGAAAATTTAGGTGCTCAAGGTTGCCTGGGTCAGTTTTTCGCTCGGAGTCAATATCACTTCGTGTACTATAATTATTAATATGAGTTGGTAAATTAAACTTAAACTCTTCTGAAAGAGTAACTCCGGAAGGGGACTATGAGAAAGGGGAATCCAGCTCAATAAGAATATCGAGAGCAAATGAAAAACCAAAGCCAGTACGCTCCTTTGTACATAATGACGACTGCGAGAATCATACTCAATCAGGGACTAATAATATAATATTTATACGAAAATATAGCGAGGGAGCAACACAAAATTTATTTTACCCCAAAGGCCCTGCTGCCCTCCAGGCCTATTGATAGGGATTATCCGGCAAGCAGCTATTTGGTGAACAGGATTGATGGGGGGAGCATGTGATTGACATGCTCCCCCCATTTTCGACACCAGTAATTGAATTTTTCATATGAAGTTCGTGAGCAGCTTCGTATTTCAGCGCATTCCTTTACAGAAAGCATCCCATACGGTCCAGTAGTTAGCATCACTGCCACCTACAGTCGCAACGATACCCACCATAGCAGCGCAGTTTGAATTGCAACCTATGTTTGGTTTGCTATCTGGTTTGGGGGTGAGTTTCTTTTCATTAAATCTGGGCCCTGAAGCTATTACAGTTACTTTGAAAACCCCTGACAAATTTGGCGTCTGCAATATTTTCATAGGATTATCTGAATCGATGATTCCAACCCAATTGCCATCGGTTTGCTCAATCTTTACTTGCCATTTGGTAACATATTTCGACGTCTCGTTTTGTGGGGAGATGTATGCCCAGAACTGTGCTCCACTGGTCAGATTTATCTTCTTTTTCATTTCTTCTATGTTGTTGGGAAGTTCGCTCATCATATACCACCTCTGAATTACCTTGAATATACTTCAATTACTTATCAAATTTTCGGAACATTAATATCTCTCGTGGATCCTACACATCTAATCCTACCCGTTTCTTTCAATATTCCTACGATAGCGTCATGACCAACGGTCGAATCAAGTATGAGTCTGCGCTGAAGGTTCTGTTCTCGGCCGAAAGGAGAAGCCCGTAGTGGTATACACAAACTTCTGGCGTAAATGCCTCTTTAGTCTTGTTCGCTCTTGAGATCATGGGATACGATGCCAGACTTTCCACTTGGCAGGAAATGACTAAAGCCTAAGAATCAGAGGGCTGTGCAGTGAGAAGGTCAGCGGTGAATAAGGTGAATTGAGATCCTAAGAGATCTCTTATCACCAAAGGCGAAGGTTTCTGGAAAACAATAGCCGTCGCATGATCGAAACCTGATTGATTATATGTTGAAATCGAGCCAGGTAACGGCAAAATCTTAGGGTTGGGTGAAGAACGTGACCTGACCAGCCCCTGTATTTCCCGTGCTCCTCTGGACTGCCAGAATGGTCGCCTCGTAGAATCCCGGGAGAGTTTCGAAAAACTAATCAATCGAAATACTTATATACTATTAATACTATAATATAATGCATGAGGACTCTCATTGATTTTGCCATTCGAGCAGAATATGCTCGAGTAAAAGCCCTCGGAGATGATCTATCCGAGATCGGATCGTTGATCAATTGGGAGCGTTTCAGATTTTTGGAACCATTGATATACAAAAATAAAACTAGCCGCGGAGGTCGTCCGAACATTGACATCGTGATTATGGTGAAAGCTCTCGTAATTCAGCATTGGTTTGGTCTAACAGATCCAGAACTGGAGCGACAGGTTGCGGATAGGATCTCTTTTCGTATTTTCCTTGGCACCACTGAAGTAATTCCTGATTTCAGCACAGTTTGGCTATTCCGTGAACGTTTGATTAAGTGCGACGTATACGATGATCTTTGGAATGAGCTTCAAAGGCAGCTCGATGAGATGGGGTTTACTGTAAAGAATGGCACTATCCAGGATGCAACCTTCATAACTTCGGACCCAGGTCGGAAGAGGAACAAGAAAGACGAGCAAGGCGGGGACAAAAAGGAAGGTCAAGATTCCGAAGCCACCAGTACGAGCCTGAATCAGGAGTTTGATAAAGAGCTAATTGGTATTTCAAATAATATTATTGATGACAAGGCCAAACCACAGAGACTCGAAGAAGAGCCAATAAATGAGGGAAGTTGGGCAAAAAAGGGTGTCAAATCCTTTTTCGGATATAAAGGTCATATCTCAATCGATACCAATTACCACCTTATCAGATATTTTGAGACTACAACTGCTTCTGTACACGATAGTCAGGTAGATCTTGGAATTGAAGGGCTACCACGTTACGCCGATAAGGGATATGATGGTGCAAAAACTCGAGGATATGATGCAGCCATGAAAAAAGCTACAAGAGGTCACAAGCTTGGAATCATAGATCTTCTGAGGAATAAGAGAATCAGTAAAACGCGATCGCACATCGAAAGATGCTTCGCTGTTATGAAGCGGGGGCATAAGGGAGCACATGTTTATGTAACAACTGTCGCAAGAGCTGGAGTAAAATTCATGATGAATTCGGTCGTTTACAACCTGGAACAGTTGAAATATTTAGTGCATAAACAAACAGCCTAGCGGAAGCTCTCTAAAAAAGCGCAAAAATTAGAAACAACAAGGTAAATTGAAATCTAATAAGCCAATTTAGGGGTGAAATATGCTAAAAAACCACTATAAAGATTGAAAATATTAACGCAAGAATTTAAGGCTTCATTAACCAACACTAAATCGAAACCCTCCCGGTTCTGTCACGTTGTATGATCCCTCAAAGGTACCGGGCAATCCCGTGGTCGAGAAGCTGAGCGGCACTATAACGATGCCACCTGAGCCCAGATTACGTATCTGAGCAGAGACCTCAAAGTCAGAGGGAATCCAGAGCATTCCATAGTTGATGGGGCAGCCGCACATCATCGCTACATTGGCCTTCAATGGGACCGCTACGCCTATTGCTGGAAGTTGCAAATGAGTGGTAGGCTCTATGACCTGGACCAGTAATCCTGATATTTCGATATCGACTACGATATCGTTACCAGGGACAGCCCACGCCGTAGCTACTGCCTTGTGGGCGGTCTGCAGGCCACCTGTTGCTCCTAAGACGGAGATCTCGAGCAATGCAGTATGATCGAGGGTCAACTCCGCGCTGAAGCGGGATGTGGTCGGATTGGCGACGACCCAATGGATCTGACGAGGATCTCCGGGTGTGACTATAGCTCTTCGAGAGGCATTGGGCACATACTCGTCGCTGATGCTGCCGGAGTCGCCAGAAGTCACGCCACTGGCTAGAATCTCGCCAGTCTGGCTATTGCGAATCGTCACCCACGCCCCTCCGATATCGTCGCCGAGGTACTTGCCACCCTTAGCTTGAACTCTAACCGTGATCTTGGTCTTTGTGTTCATTTGTGCTTCGGGGTCTCCTTTTAGATGCGCTCCTTGGTCAGAGTCAGCGGAATAGTTCTTTGCCGTCAATAAATTAACCTCCATAGGAGGCTGTCCCTCGGTGCGGGATATTCCTGTGAACAGAACCGCTATTATTAGGAGAAGGTATAGACTCTGCGTTTTCATGGCGAATCCTCCAGAATGCAATCGAGAGATGCATATCGACAAGCAAGTATAAATAGACTCCCAGAATATTTAATCTTCCTTTTAGGACTGTCTCTGTCTCCATCCCGTTGTTTGTGTTTTGTGCTATAATTCGCAAGGCTGTTGCATCCGCGGCCCCAAGACGCTTCACCTGCAAATGGAAAGGCATGCATCTAACGCCATGGAAGTGGCAGAGTTCCTTGAATCGCACCTAAAGGTGGAATGGGTCAGCTATCCGGGTCTGTCCAGTCATCCCCAGCACTACACTGCCAGAAAGCAGATGAGCGGCTACAGCGGCATGCTGTCCTTTGAGCTGAAAGGAGGTGTGGAAGCTGGGCGAAGGCTCATCAATGGAGTGGAGCTCTGTCTCCTGTCGGTCAGCCTGGGGTCCACGGACACACTGATTCAGCATCCTGCCTCGATGACCCATTCCATAGTGCCCAGAGACATGAGGCTGAAAATAGGAATAACCGACGGCCTGGTGAGGATCTCTGCCGGCATTGAGGACGCCGAAGACATCATAGCTGATCTGGATCAGGCTCTTGATAAAGTATGAAAACGGTGTCGGTTTCTTGTTCCTCTCAAGAAGTTGCCATGAAAACGCAAAAAAAGATGGTTGGTGCCTATCTACGGTTTCCAGTTATTTGTCGAGTAGGTCTTATTGAAAGCATCCCAAACCCAGAATTTGTGGCTATCGAGATCATAGATAAAAGACGAGATTTGACCACCCATCAACCCTCGACCTAGTGCACCATAACATTAATTTTGCAAATTAATATAATGCCTGTTTAGCTTTAATCTTGCATCATTCTTCGTGAATTTCCATCTTACAGTAGTTTTTTTTGCGTTACGTTCTTGTGCCCACACCGAAGCCTCTTTGGTTAAAGTATCGATGTCTCCAATCCGACGATCGAGGCATTGCTTCGATAGGGCTGAGAGTTCTATCTCAGCCATGTTGAGCCAGCTACCTTTCTTTGGCGTATAATAATATTCGAACTCCTTAGCCAGCTCAAACGCCTCTTCAGGCGCAAAAGCATTATAAAATGAGCCTGAAGTATGCGTATTGAGATTATCCTAGACCAATCGAATGGATTCTACACGGCAGTGTAACGATTTTTCTGTACTTTGATAATAAGAATGATTATCGGCCCTGTATCCTATCCAATCTTGAGAAAAGGAGGACACAGGACCATGATACCCATAGCACTCTTGGAAGATTACCTTATCGATCAGGAAGATGGACTAAAGAAGCTTCTGACCTGGTTCTTGAACCTTGTAATGCAGCTAGAAGCGGCGCAACAGGCAGATGCAGAACCGTATCAGAGAGTCGAATCCCGAAAGGCACATAGGAATGGCTACAAGGAAAGATCTCTGAAGACGCGAGTTGGAGAGCTCCGACTCAAGAAACCTCAATTCCGTGAAATTTCCTTCGAAACCAAGGTGTTCGACAGATTTTCGCGCGTAGAGAAGGCTTTGGTCAACGCTGTACTCGAATCGTATCTCCAGGGGGTTTCAACCAGGAGAATCCAAGATATTGTCTCTCGATTTGGCATCGAGAATTTATCTGCCTCTAGCGTTTCCAGGATATCCAAAGAGCTTGACGAGAAGGTAGAAGAATTCCTGAAGAAACCTATCGAACGTCCTATTCCTTATCTTTATGTAGATGCAAGCTACTTCAAAGTAAGAACAGAATCAAGATATGTTACCAAAGCTTTCATGATCGTCACAGGTGTTAGAGATGACGGTTATCGCGAGATACTTGGCGCAAGAATAGCTGACAGTGAAGATGAACTCTTCTGGTCGGGATTATTTCAAGATCTGGCGGATCGTGGGTTGTCCGGAGTAAAGCTCGTGATATCAGATGGTCATAAGGGAATCCAGAAAGCGGTTGAGAAATCATTTCTTGGTGCTTCATGGCAAATGTGTCACGTTCACTTTTCAAGAGCGGTCTTGAGAAACGTTGCCAAGAAGTATCATAAGGAGATCGCCGATAAGATCAAGATCGCTCTGGAAGACGAAATCAAGATACAGGACTTAGCGAAAGAATTGAGGGAAAGAGGTTATGCGAAATCTGCTGACACTATCGACCGCTTCAGATTCAGTCTGTGGAATTACAGGGCATTCCCCAGAGGTCACTGGAGAAGGATTCGGACTACAAACGGGCTGGAGAGGATCAACAAGGAGCTGAAAAGAAGATCCAGGGTAGTCGGTGCCTTCCCAAGTGAGAGCTCGTTCATGAGGTTAGGGGTTTCGATCCTCATCGATATCAACGAAGAATGGCTGACCGCTAAAAAGTATTTATCTATGGATGCTGATTGAGTATGTTGGGATACAGGGCAACTCCAAATTACAGAAATCTCGGCACACTACCTTCTACACCTGGATATTGCTGGGTAAGTTCTTTCATGAAATGGGCGTAGTCCACCCTTGTCCTGTGCTCCATGACACGAATCATTCTTTTTCCTGCATGAAGATCAAAAGCAATAAGGATGCAACATGTCCCGTTACGGACGTATTCATAATGCACCTTCTTCGGACTGCCTGGTTTCATGGGTATAGGCACTAAGACATCGCCTATCAGTTGGCATGGCCTCTCGTCGAAACAAACCACAGGATGCCTCGGATCATATGGTTGCTCGTACAGAGTTAATACATTTTCCATGTTCCAGATATATTCGCTCGTCATGCTCCCTATGCACCATCGCTGTTTGAGCCATGGCTTTATTTCATTTTTTTTAACGCTCTGCAAACGCTCATTCCTGAGATCGAGTCCACTTCCCCCAGCTCAACAAGCTTGTCGGCCAATAGATTCAGCGTCCATCTCGATCTGCCTTCAGGCGGATCTGAGCAAGCAATGCCGGTCAGTTTAGCCTCAACTCGTGCATCTATCTTCGGAGGCGCTCCACTGCGAGATCTTTCATTCAATGCAGATTCCAGGCCACCCTCGAAATATCTCTTTCTTATCCTCACTATTGTCGTTCTGCTCGCCTTCAATGCATCAATGATCTCCGCATCGGATTGCCCTCCATCGGCCAGGAGCAGTATTCTTGCGCGAGTTAAACTCCTTGCAGACGACTTCCCACGACGGATGTACTGGTTCAACTCTTCTCGTTCTTTCTCTTCCAGTTTCACACAGAATTTTGTTTTTCTTGCCACGATCTATATTCTAGACCTTTTATAAGATTTAAAACTTGCGTTATGGTGCACTAGTTTAAGAATTTCCTCAACATCGCCTATGGATGGTCTATAAGTGACGAACAATAGTATTGCCGTCCCTGAATTACCTAATATGGGTTTCGACCAATTCTTGAAAGCGTCGTATATTATCGACGGTGATTCTATAGTCCTTACATATGGTGTAGGAGCCACTGCGACTAGCTTTGAGGACAGCCGTCCTGCTTTAAACATGGCCATGTAAAGCCATCCAGGGCTATTTATCGCCGTATATTTTTGCTGGAAGAGCTCATTTTGAAATCTTCGGCAAAAAGCATCGCTATCTTCGTGTGACATAGATATTTGAGATATTCTAACCTATCTAAACTTTATGGTACTTTCCGCAATAGATGTATCAAATCGAGCTTGATGTTTAAACAATTGTTGGGAATAACAACAAAATTGTTGCGTAATCCGCTCGGCAAGCCGATTTCCTTTCCAGACATTATACTCTTACAGTTGCGATATGAGCAGATGTGAAAACCTAGTAGTGATGAATGCCATTCGCGTTCCTTGGGTGACGCATTGGTTGCTCAAGAAAATCTGGCTACTTACTTATGACGGATCTTGTCTCGAACTAATTAGCAGTCTTCACTACTTATATCAAGACTATAATCTGCCACAATCGTTTTCAAGTTTCGGTGGAAATCGAGGATTCATCGATGCATTCGATGGTATTTGGAAAGCAAGGTATATTTAGTTACAATCCTTACAATATTGTATGCTCGTAACCAAGCACCCGCCTGAGATCAATCGAGTGACAGCACCAGAGCAGGTGTCCGAAAATAAAGATGCAGCTACCACTAGTCGCATGCCTAAGGCTCATAAGGCCAAGCACATACTTGCAACCAAGCGCATTCCCGTCTCTCCAGCCGTGTGGAGTGAGCTATCCAGCCTTAAAAAGGCAGGAGAAACCTATGATTCCCTGCTCGCTGATATGATAGAAAGGGAAAAGAAGCAGAGGCTAGTTAGCGACTTGAAGAGGATCGAGGCTAGAGGGAAGTTCGTAGAGATGAAATGGTAAATTTCCACGTACTGATAGACGAAGATGCCCAAAAGTTTCTTGACGATCTGCCTAGTAAGAGCAACCGAATTGTAAAAGATAAACTTAAGCTTCTCGAAGTGGACCTTTCCCAGGAAAGCACGGCGACAAAGAGTTACTCCATTTCTCTGATTACGACGCCTATCGTATGCACATAGCGAGATCTTATACAGCATTTTATCGAATTTTCAAGGAAGAAAAGATAGTGAGAATCCTATGGCTTGGCACTATCGAGCAGGCGCATAAAATGTATGGTCGACTATAAAAGCGCCTCAGCACAGAAGATGCTGACAATGCACCTTTTGTGTGAAAACCTCGCATCGATAGATACCTTATTTATTACCAAAGCATATAAATAGAAACGCAAAGTTTCACATCAATTGAATATGGGAAGATTGAAAAAAGAAATCGTATTATATAAAATGGGCATTGAATATTTTAAACAGGGTGACCTCAAGGGAGCCCTCGATTACTTCGGTAAAGCCACCGAAAGGAATTCGCGATTTTCCAAGGCATGGATCTATAAAGGATTAATATGTTATAATTTGGCTAAATATGATGATTCGATTTTATGCTACGATAAAGCAATTGAGATCAATCCTAGAAATTCTTGGGCTTGGACCAATAAAGGACAATCTTTAATAAAATTAAATAGATTCGAAGATGCTTTGGAATCCGTAAATACAGCAATTGAGAAGGCATCGCGAAATGCGGATGCTTGGGGAATAAAAGGAGATTGCCTATACAAATTAGAAAAATATGAAGATGCTATTGAATGTTATGAGAGAGCAATCGAAATCAATCCAAGAAATATATGGAATTGGATTGGAAACGGGGAAGCTCTAATATCGCTCGGCAACTCTAAGGATGCAATTGATTGTTTTGATAAAGCGATAGAATTTGATCCAAAGATTCCCGAAGCCTGGTTCAATAAGGCCAAAGCTTTGTATCAGCAAGGCGAGCTAGAAAAATCTCTTGGTTGCATAAATAGGGCCATCGAATACAATTCACAAGATGGAGCGGCATGGTATCTGAAGTGTTCAATTCTTACATCGGATGGAAAGAACGATGAAGCAAAAATTTGTCATAAAAAGTCTATCGAGTTAGGTTTCCAGCCATCCGATAGTACGAAAAGTAAAATCGATATACTTCAGAAAACTGATCATCCGAGGGCAACTTCCAAAATTATCCGGATAGCAATTGGTGAAAGAGAATATCAAACAGACATAAGCGAAAACACAATGCATGAAGGAGTCCAATATTTGCTACTCAAGTTAGGAAGCGAAATGGGCTTAGATGTCTGGGTGGCTAGAAATGATAAGGGTAAAGAAGTTAATGGATGTCGTTTTATTGATATTCCAAGGTTCATGAACGAACTTCCGAGGCAATTTGACGAATCGACCAATAAGACCGTTGAATTGATAGATGTATTATGGCTAAAAGATAAAGCAATTATGGCGGCGTTTGAAATTGAATGCACCACTTCTATATATTCCGGACTTCTTCGTATGTCAGATTTAATATCTATGCAACCCAATTTAAATATTCCACTATATATTGTAGCCCCAGATGAGCGCCGGAGGAAAGTTATATCTGAAATAAATAGGCCGACCTTTTCAAAGCTTACTCCGCCCTTAAATAAAATTTGCAGGTATATCCCGATTTCAAAACTAAGGGAGAAGGTCTTGGAGCAATTGGGTCTAGTTCGATATTTAAAACCAGAATATTTGAACGAAATATCCGAATCTTGTTAATAACGTATAATGTTCATGTTTAGCCAGGGGAGAATATTCGGGAGGCAATTGACAAGTTGAATTGTATGGAATGAAGGTTTCTTCGGAAAGGATTGATTGAATGCCCACAATTCGTATTCTCTCCTGGAACGTGAATGGCCTTCGAGCCGTCCACAAGAAAGGCTTCCTTGAATGGCTGCAAAGAGACGGGCCGGACATCCTGTGCGTTCAGGAGACCAAGGCCAGGGATGACCAAATACCGTCCCAGGTTAAGGACGCTTCAGGGTACCATACCTACTTTTCCTCCGGGCTTAAGAAAGGGTACGCAGGTATCGGGCTCTTCACCAGAAAGAAGCCGTTATCTGTGAAATTCTCCTTGGAGATTGACGGCTTCGACGACGAGAGCCGGGCAATAGTTGCCGACTACGGAAGCTTCATCCTTTTCAACGTGTACTTCCCCAATGGCAAAGCATCGAAGGAGCGGCTGGAGTACAAGCTGAGGTTCTACGATCTTTTCTTGGAGCTGGTGGACCGTCTGAAGGCAGAGGACCGTAGAATCGTTATTTGTGGCGATGTCAACACAGCTCACACTGAGTTAGATATTGCCAGGCCTAAGCAGAACGAGAGGATATCCGGCTTCCTTCCTGTGGAGAGGTCGTGGATGGATAAGCTTGTCTCTCATGGCTTCCTCGACACCTTCCGCATCTTCAACAAAGAGGGCGGGAACTACTCCTGGTGGGACCTGAAGACCAAATCCAGAGAACGGAATGTGGGTTGGAGGATCGACTACTTCTTTGTGAGCGATAACCTAAAAGATATGATAAAATCCGCCTTCATTATGACCGAAGTTTTGGGCTCGGATCACTGTCCAGTCGGTCTCGAGATGATCGACGACGCTTCAGAATGAACGGCCCTATGTCTTCGTCGGCAAAGGTGCTTAATCATTTCTTTTTTCCTACTTTCGTCGGGCACTGGTACGAAGATGCATCCTCAATCCCCAGGTAGTTTGCCCCCCAGTTGCAGAGCGCTTCCATGATGGGAATTAAGGTCTTGCCGAAATCCGTGATCCTGTATTCCACATGAGGCGGCACTTCAGGATAGACCGTCCGCTTGATAACCCCGTCTTGCTCCAGCTCGCGCTGCTTCGTCAGCATCTTGGTATTGACGCCCGGCAGCCCCTTCTGCAGCTCGCCAAAGCGCAACACGTTATCTCCGAGAGCCCATAGGATGAGTGGTTTCCACTTGCCTCAGATCACATCCAGTGCTGCCTCCACCGGGCAATGGTAGGTCTTCCCGTTCTTCGTGTAGGTCATAGTTACCATTATGAAAGTATGTTACTATTATGCCTGTATTTTCTATAAATACAGTTAGGGCAGATTTTAATCTAATGGTTCCGAATGCCGTTGCAGAAAGATTAGATTGTGTTCTGCCTGTATATGGCGTTCTGTCAGCAGTCAGCAGCCCTTGCATATTCCAGGGAGTGTGGAAAGCCTATGGATAAGATTCAGATCGGACAGAACTTTTTCATCCCGATGCCTGTGGTTCTCGTAGGGACGCAGGTTTCTGGGATTACCAACTTCATGACAGTGGGCTGGTGCTCACGGGCGAACGCTAGCCCGCCGATGATCGTCTGTGGGATCGGGAACCATCACCATACGTCGAAGGGAATTGAGGAGACAAAGACCTTCTCAGTGAACATCCCTTCTTCCGACCTCTCGATAAGACCGACTACTGCGGTCTCGTATCCGGTGAGAAGACCGACAAGTCCCATGTGTTTGACGTTTTCTACGGTTCGCTGAAAACAGCGCCGATGATCAGGCAGTGCCCTGTCAGCCTCGAGTGCCGGCTGGTACAGACCGTCCCGCTCCCGACCAATACGCTCTTCATCGGCGAGATTGCAGGCGCATACGCGGATGGCAGGGTTATAAAAGACGGGAAGCCGGATTTCCCGGAGATCGACCCGCTCTTCCTGACGATGCCCGACAACCGCTACTGGACACTAGGGAAGTATGCCGGGAATGCTTGGAGTGACGGGAAAAATCTGATTAAGGGGTGATGGTACGACAAAGGTTGTTGCATTCAACGGGAGCCCGCGGCCGAAAGGAAACACCAGTCTCCTAATACGCCTGGTGCTGCATGAACTCGAAAAAGCCGGTATTACCACGGAAGTCGTGCAGGTCGGCGGGAAAAAGATCCACGGCTGCATCGCGTGCATGAAATGTTTTGAGAACCGTGACCGGCGCTGCATCTTCGATGACGACATCGTGAACGAGTGTATTGCGAAGATGGCTGAGGCTGACGGGATTATCCTGGGTTCACCTGTATACTTCCTCGATGTCACACCGGAGATGAAGGCACTCATCGACCGGACCGGATTTGTCTCGTATGCCAACGACCGTCCCTTCAGTCACAAGGTCGGGAACGCCGTTGTTGCCGTGCGGCGTACCGGAGCCAGCCGTACCATTGATTCGATGCTCCATTTTTTTCTGGCGAACGACATGATCGTTCCCGGGCTTCCCGGTATTGGTGTAGGGAGAGATATCGGCGATGTTGAACGGGATAGGGAAGGAATAGAACAGACGAAGAGAGTCGGGCAGAATATGGTTTGGCTCTTAAAGACGATGAACCACTCCAAAAACACATCCAGAAATACCGGTGCTTGTTGATTGCAGGATGAGTTGAATTACCTGAGGAAAGAAAAGAACATGACCGTGATACTTGTTGATCAGGATCTCTGCACCCGGTGCGGGATCTGCTCTATTGTCTGCCCGATAGCAATTGTCACCCCCGCTGATGATAACACACTGCCGACTGTAAAAGATGCCGTCGCAGGCATGTGTATCCAGTGCGGGCACTGCGAGGTCTCCTGTCCGTCGCAGGCTCTCCTCCTGAATGTCCGCCCGGATGGTAAGGTGCCCCTACCAGCCGGTGCAGGCACCATCTCTCCCGAGGACATAGCATTCTACCTCAAGAAACGACGGTCCGTGCGGCACTTCACCAAAGATCCTGTGCCAAAGGAGAAGATCCTTGAAATCCTTGATATTGCCAGGTACGCAGCCTCGGGAGGCAACGGGCAGCCGGTGCAGTGGATTATCGTCCACGATCAAGAGAGAGTGAAAAAGATCGCCGGACTGACCGTCGAATGGATGAAAACAATGATAGGCACGAACCATCCGATGAGCGGATACGTGCCGGTGCTTATCGGAGCATGGGAAAGCGGACACGATGTCATCTGCCGCGACGCGCCTCACCTGCTCTTTGCCCATATCCCGGAGGGCAACCCGGTTGCATCCGTAGATGCAATCATAGCGCTCACGCATTTCGATGTCGCTGCGCCTGCATTCGGTATCGGCACCTGCTGGGCGGGCTTTGTGGCAATGGCTGCCGCCTCCTATGAACCGCTCCAGAAGGAACTCGGCCTGCCAGCCGGACGGAAATGCGCCTATGCAATGATGTTCGGCTATCCGCAGTACAAGGCGTATGGGATCCCCCGGCGCAATCCGATCGCGGTAACATGGCGGTAACACCTATCCCTTTCGGGTGTGGCCACGCCTGTACCGTGATGTTACAGAGACGAATTATCGGGTGAAGTCATGACAGATTACGCAGCTATCGGAAGAAGAAAATTGCTTGAAATTGATGGAGAAGCCGGTCTAAAGGTCGAAGAGGCTCTCAATGATATCTGCCCGGACCTTGCCAGATACCTCATCGAATATTCTTTCGGAGAGATCTATGCGCGGGAGACCCTTGACAACCGGACAAAAGAGCAGGCAGTTGTGGCGGTCCTGACTTCAATGGGAACAGCGGCACCTCAGTTGAAGGTTCATATCCACGCCGCGCTCCATGTAGGCTGCACTCCAGAGGAGATCCGCGAGATCAGCATACAGATGAGCGGGTACGCGGGTTTCCCGGCAATGTTGAAAGCCATGGGGACGCTCGTTGAGGTCTTAAAAGAGACCGGACAGACGCTCTCAAAAGCCTCAGTCCATGCCGGTTCAGAGAGCAGGTACGAGCGCGGGAAGGAGTGGCTCATGCGGATCGCACCCAATCAGGAGCAGGTGCTCAAGGAAACGTATGACAAGATAAACCCGGATATCACGCGGTATGTTATTGAGTTCGGATACGGGGACATCTACGCTCGGGGCATTCTGCCGATCCGGAACAGGCAGGTGGCGACCATTGCAGCGCTTGCGGCAATTGGCACAGCCCCAGCGCAGCTCCAGTTCCACATCGGTGGCGGGCTTCGAGCTGGCCTTTCCGAGGCAGAGATCGTCGAGATCATGCTGCTGGTCTCCGTCTACGCGGGCTTCCCGGCAGCGCTGAAAGGCATCCTCGCAACCCGCGATGTTGTTACAGCTCTGCAGAAGACAGGATAAATCCGCCTTCATCGTGACCGCGTTTGGACTCCGAGCACTGACAGATTGATATCGAGATGATCGACGAACATAGCAGAATGACATGTTTTTTTTGTCGCCAGCTCTATATCGGCCCTCAAGACAGGGAGCTCTTTACATCCCATCACAGTTGAGCTGTATAAATCGATACCAGGATCAGAAGTGATCCCGGTATCGACGGGCATTTTCCGTCCATTTCACCAATGTTGATTCTCAGCTAGGCACTGCTCCTGCATTGCTGCCCAAGAGCCCACCTGAATTGTCGCCTCCCGCATCATTATCAGGCCCTGGGTTGGGATTAGGCACAGGTCCCGGCATAGGTGAGGGCTGAGGTTCGGGGGCAGGAGGGTTTAGTCCGGTACATAGACATTGGCCGTTTACCCAGTTGCAGTCGGGGTTTTGCTCACACTTCACCTTCTCGGGGTCCTCAGGACGAACACCTCGACAGAGACACTGGCCATTTACCCAATCACAATCAGGGTTCTGCTCACAACTAATTCTCTCCTGATCATCGGGATTCGGCATTGTGCAGAGACACTGGCCGTTTACCCAGTTGCAGTTGGGATTCTGCTCACATTTCAACTTCTCCGGATTCTCTGGAAGTAAGCCGGTACACAGGCACTGGCCATTCACCCAGTTGCACGTAGGGTTCTTCTCGCATTGCTGCTTAGGGGTTGGTGGAACTGGTTTGGGTGGAACCGGCTTAGGTTGCTGAACAGAGTACACATCGATGACTACCATATTGCTGTAACCACTGGTGACGCTGAATATATCGAGATGTCTCCCTGGAGCGTCGGCATAGTACCAGATATAGTAGTAGCCAGGCTGAACAAATCCCAGATTGTATTTCATCACAAACCCGCTGGGATAGACTTCGTACAGGGTAATGGGCGAGGGAACGGGCACATAGAGAAGTTCTCGCGCCCAACCTCCCAGGGGCATCGTAGCGTACAACGACCAACTCACAGATCTTTCAATCCATAAGCCCGGCGAAGTGCTGGGGAACTGGGAGGTAAACCCATTCCACCCCAGGTAGCTGCCTTTGTAGAATACGTATGTGGACGGGCTAGACTGAGCATTGAAGGGCATCAACCCTTTCAGCTCAGTCTTAGTCGGAGATTGCGTCGTGTAAAATGCAATCTCGGTTCCGGATTCTGTTGCAGACACCTGCGGTGCCATAGCATTAGCAAGAGCACTTCCTGTATCGGTCTCCAGACTCTGCACGATGGGGTCGGCCGCGGTCAAGTTCTCTGTTCCAGTGGTTCCGGATAGATCATACCCTCCCAAGGCTATACCTGTGAAAAAGAAGAAGGGTATCAAGATCCAGACAAAATTTCGATTGGCCACGATTTACACCTCATAGTTTTTCTTTTTCTGTGCTGTTCTGCCAGTGTCTGCTGAAACACAGAGATGAGTGTCCCCGGTATTGAACAACCGGTTAATCTCGTAATTACCCTCCTATTTTTGATTCTTAAATAGCTTACTTATAAAATCAGTTATCTCTCAAAATTGAACGCAGAGGATTGAAAAGAATAGTGGTATATTGAACGGATAGTAGTGTGTACAACCTGCATCGACCTACGTGCTTTTCATATAACGTCCAAACGACCTCCTGACAGGAAAGCTCTACTTTCTAACACGGTGGCATCGTGGTGCACAGGCGCAATAGCCCAGCATCACATCCACTCGTAATGAGACATTACCTCTGGAACCATATCGTATAGTAGGCTGTTTTCGACATACCCGAAGAAGAGACATCCCTTGCACTCACCTGCGGTCTTCTTGCGCGTCTCCTCGGACGCCTTCCAGACATTTAATAAACCTTCGGATACCTGGCCCAGGGTAGCCTTCTGGGACCTGCAGCACTCTATTGTGCCGTCTGCTGTAACGTGCAGGATTATGTCGCTGGCATGGCACCTGAACTCCGGCTTTAGGGACCGGATCATCTTGAGGTAGGTGATGGAGTTGATTATGGGTGCTCCGGATTTCTTCAGCTCGACCAGCCTGTCTATTGCCTTCTGGTATCTGGGTAAGTCCCTGATGCCAAGCTCTTCCCAGACCTCTTTGGCGATTCCCGAAGACTCATTTATAGGCTCAAAGGAGATCCGCACGCCCAGCACTTCTGCCAAATTGACGAGATCTTCGAGCTCATCAACGTTTTTGCCGCTTATGATACAGTTCATGAGGATCTCGTGGCCGTCGGTCTTAGCTGCTCTTATGCCGCCAAGCACATCTTGAAGGTCGATCCCGCGAAGCTCTTTGTAGCAGTCAATACCATCCACTGATACCGAGAGGTAGTCCAGGTCACCAAGCTCGTGAACGCGGCGGGCCAGCAGCTTTCCGTTGGTTATGAGCGATGTGATCAGCCCGAGTCTTTTTGCATGGTGCAAGATCTCCTGCAAATCCTCCTTCATGAGGGGCTCGGCAGTCCAGGCGTTGTAGACGCCAATCCCAAAAGACTTGGCATCGTCGAGCATTCGGAATATCTCGGGAGTGCTCATCTCTTTCCCAGGGTTCTCCCAATATTCGCAGAATTTGCACTGCAGATTGCACCGAGAGGTAATGCCATGAGAAAGGACGTAGGGCCTTCTTCTGACCCGTAGCTGCCACAGGGCTTTGGCTGCCAATCGCGGTGAGAATTTCATCATGTCTTCTTTTTGAGATTCAGAGTATCGGATCGATCCTAACTCTCCTTCATACCGACCATCGCACTCGCCAGCATCACCGGCCCAGTGAAGTCGGTCCGTGCCCTGCTGGAGTCCACAAAGATCTGGTCCATTAAAACCGGCGCACCTAAGGATTTAGCCCCGCACAGCAGCATGAGCGTCCTGAATATCAGGTTTCCCGAGATCCCGTCGGGTGCCAGGATCAAGTCATCTCCTCTACAATCCTCAATCAGTATTCCCCTGTGCCGGGCGTTTATGCCCGCGGCGGCCGCCCTGGCGGCTACGAACTCGCCTTCTGCCAGGCTTCTATCCACGCGCTCGTTGCGACCCACATCCTCCACCCTGCCACCAGAGAGTACAGAGATCGTAGGCGAAATGCCCATCCTCTGCAGGAACTTCGCCCCATCCAGGACCAGGTTTAGCTTATCTGACAGCGTCTCTCCCTCGTCGATTCCCACAGGGGCTAGGAAGAACGCCCAACCATTCAGATCTAGGAGGGCCATCCTGCGGACCTTGATGTTGAACTTCCTGGACAGCGCCATCATCGCCTTGGAGGCAGAGATGTTCCCCCTAACCGCCCCATCGATCTCTCCCCGTGCTAACAGGTCCACAAGCTCGGTTGCGGGATCTTCGGGCGTTATGTAGTCCAGGGCACAGTCGCAGCATGGATCGCCAACAAGCAGGAGGTCAGCGTACTCTGTGGCTGCCTCAAGGCCGCTTATAAGGTCGGCATCTAGGTTCTTTATCCCTATTCCAATACTGGCGTGGCGCGACCTGGCACGATCTTGAAGCGATTTGACGAAATCTGAATCCACAACCCTCACCTGATCCCTGTTACAGTGTCCTTTGGCAAAATCGAAGAGCACTGCCTCCTTCGTGCCCTGTCGGATGACCAGTCTCCGATCTGCCGTTGTGCTGCCTATCCTGGCCGCCGTTAGACCACGATCTCTGAAAACGTCGATGACGTCGTGCACGTTTTCCGGCTTGGCGGTGACAACAAACCCCATGCCGGGGTACATCTTCAGCCAGTCGGAGAGCTGCAACCCTGCGGGAACTGGTATGAAATCCAGATCCACAACTGCCCCTACCCCGCTCGTCTCCAGCAGCATCCCCAGCGTTCCCAGCAGGCCGGGGTTGCTTATGTCCTTTCCAGCAGTGACTAGATGCCGCTCGCCCAGCTCCCTCATGGACCCTAGCTGCCTGGCAAGCGTCTCCCCTTCCTTGAAGCTGGTGGAGTCGAAGTTGATCGCGAACTTCGGATGGGGTGCTCCATCCAAATCCGCAGCGGCTAATATGGCATCGCCCGGACGGGCCGTGCTGCTGAGGATGACCGAATCCTTTCTGGCCTTGCCGAGGATGGCCACGTCAAGAGCGCTGTAAGGCGTGTCCGGGTGGAGATGACCTCCGATTATGGGCACGTTGAACTTCTCTATGCCATTCCTCATGCCTCGCAAGACAGCCTCGGCTATCCGGGGAGAGCTGACGGAAAGCACGTCCACCATGGCTATCGGCCATCCGCCCATAGCGGCGATGTCGTGCACGTTAACGAGAACAGAGCAGTACCCGGACCATTCCGGGTCCGCTTCCATGAGCTTTGACCAGATCCCGTCCGCCGCGAAGAGCAAAACATCATCGCCATCGTCTATAACAGCGGCATCCTCTCCGAAGTCCGCGATTATCTGCTCTGAGAGAACAGGAAAATGCTCTATGAGATCTCCTATCTGCTTCTTTCGGGTTATTCCCACAAAACCTCGAAGCTCGGCCACCAGAGACTCTAGATTCATCGTTTTAAGGTAAATCTTCGACCAAAAATAGATAACGCTTTGGATCTCGATGTGGTTTCCCAAAGTCGATCTATATAATTCGAGATCTCCAGTGGAAATGTTAACTAATAAAAGTTTGACTGTTTTTACGGATATCGAAAGATATTAACAGTATAAATAATAATATAGCATTCATACTTCTATCCTGGAGAGAATCAGAAACATTGGAGCCACATGCACACAGGAAGAGGAGGGGTTAAAATGTTATAAATTATACGAAGATGTCCAAAATCGACAGTGAGAAACACAGAAATTTATCTTCTCCCAGTTACGAGCTTTTCTTCCTTAGTATCATTTCCAAGATGTGATCCTTAATATGCTTCAAGATCCGTCCAACTGGCATTCTACCAATTAGAAAACCTTGACGGTCAAGCATTACATCAACCCGATCCGCCAAATTGATAGCTAAGTGGCCCTACCTCTTGAGATCGAAGATGAAGCGAGGGATGGGATTGCTTGTAAGAGAGTTCAAACGCGGCAGGTCCCTGCTTGTGAGGCTTGACCATGGTGCTGACTTAGTGGACCAGATTTCCAAGCTTGCAGCCGATGAAGGCATCCGTACTGGTACGTTCAGCGTAATAGGTGCACTGACACAAGCAGAGATAGCGTTCTATGATCAGGAATTTCGTGAATATAGCTCGCTCCTAGTTGAAGAGAATGCAGAGCTTGTCTCGTGCGCTGGCAACGTATCCATCAGAGAAGGGAAGCCCTTTGTACATGCCCATGTCGTTCTCGCCGACTCCGACGGCAAAACAATAGGTGGCCACCTGCTTCATGGAAATATATTCGCAGCAGAGCTGTTCTTGATTGAGCTCTTGGGCGAGCCAATGGTAAGAGAGAGTGATCAAACGACCGGCCTTTATCTTTGGAGTGGTTGATGAAGACTTTCGAGTACTTCGAATCCCTAGAACTCGGTCTTGACCAAGCCCTTGATATCGCCAAAAAGGCCAGGTCGGAAGGAAAGGACCCGTCAACTGAAGTGGAGATTCCCCTAGCAGTAGACTTAGCGGAAAGGGTAGAGAAGCTGATCGGCATACCCGGCATTGCAGCCAGGATCAGGCAGCTTGAGGAGGAAGGCCTGAGCAGAGAGGAAGCGGCCCTTGCAATCGGCGTAGATTTTGCTCAGGGTAAGCTGGGAACAAACAAATCCAAGATCGAAGCCGTTGAGAACGCCATCAGAACCGCGGTTGCCCTGCTCACAGAGGGCGTTGTGGCTGCGCCCATCGAGGGGATTGCCAAAGTCGCACTTGGAAAGAACGACGATGGAACGGACTACCTCAAAGTCTACTACGCTGGGCCCATCCGAAGCGCGGGAGGCACTGCCCAGGCTCTGTCCGTTCTCGTTGCCGACTACGTCCGCAGAAGCGTGGGGATCGCAGCCTACAAGGCCAGGCCAGAAGAGGTGGAACGCTACGTCGAGGAGATCGGCCTGTACAAGAGAGTGGCCGGCCTGCAGTACAACCCAACAGACGACGAGATCAGGACAATAGTCAAAAACTGCCCCATCTGTATAGAAGGCGAGCCTACCGAGGAGGAAGAGGTCTCAGGCTTTCGCGACCTTGCAAGGATAGAGACAAACCGAGTTCGGGGTGGAATCGCCCTGGTGTCTGCTGAAGGCATAGCCCTCAAGAGGCCCAAGCTGAAAAAGCACGTCTCCAAATTAGGGTTGACGGGCTGGGAGTGGCTCGACGACCTGGCAGGAAGCAAGAAAGAGAGCGGCGATGCAAGCCCCAAGTTTCTGCGAGATCTGATCGCTGGAAGGCCCGTTTTCTCACACCCGTCCAGGCCAGGGGGCTTCCGACTAAGGTACGGCAGGGCAAGGAACACCGGTCTGGCCGCCGCTGGCATCAACCCCGCTTCTATGGTCCTCTTGGGACAGTTCATGGCTGCAGGTACCCAGATCAAAGTCGAGCAGCCCGGCAAGGCGGCTGCCGTCGCTCCGGTAACCTCCATAGAGGGCCCCACAGTCCGACTCATCAACGGCGATCTGGTCAGGATCGACTCGGCGGAGGAAGTTCTCTCCTGGATGCCGGTCAGCAAAGACCCGAGGACTGTGGCCACCGCCATCAGGGCACACGTGTCAAAGATAATCGACCTCGGCGAGATTCTAATAAGCTATGGTGAGTTCCTGGAGAACAACCGACCCCTGGCACCGGCTTCCTACTGCTACGAGTGGTGGGCAGCCGAGCTTGTCCAGGCAGGAGGAGATCCTGTCGGCCTTGAAAAGATCAGCAGCAAGGAAGCTATAGATCTGTCCAGAAAGTACAACGTTCCCCTCCACCCTGCCCACACCTACCTCTGGCACGACATCTCGACCGAGAAGTTCGAACACCTTGCTGCTGCGGTCTCTTCCGATGGAGCAATGGACTCGGGAAGGCTGATCCTTCCAACAACGGTGAAGGATACCCTGGAGACACTGTTGGTTCTTCACAAGGTCAGAGAAGGCAAGATCATCATCGAAGATCCCGATCCTCTGCTGCTCTGCTTGGGAATCGATCCTGACGGGTTGAAAAAGACCTGGGAGATTTTAGACTGCACTCCCCTGGAGGGAGCGAACAGGTTCGCAGGCATCCCCATCATGCCTAGAGCCCTGACCAGGATAGGATGCCGCATGGGAAGGCCGGAAAAGTCCGATAAGCGCCTGATGAAGCCACCACCCCACGTGCTGTTTCCAACGTCCGACGCCGGGGGCAAGTCCAGGTCCATCCAGGATGCGGCCAAGCGAACCCTAGGGAACACAACAGGATTCATCGACGTTGAGATCGAGCGGCGGGTTTGCAGGAGCTGCGGCAAGGAAGGATTTTCCTTCCTGTGCAAATGCGGTGGACACACTGACAAAAAAAGAGTCTGTCCGAAATGCAACATTCCAGCCGTTGAGCGTTGCCCGAGATGCGGCGAAGAAACCTCGGCAGCGTCTAAGATGCACATCGATGTAAAGAAGCTCTATTCAGAGGCCTTGGCCAACCTCAACGAACGCGAGCCGAACGCCCTTAAGGGCGTCATTGGTCTGACCTCGCGGGACAAAACCCCTGAGCCCCTGGAGAAGGGCATTCTTCGGGCCAAGCACGGGATCAACATCTTCAAGGACGGCACAATCAGATACGACCTGACCGATCTCCCACTAACCCACTTCCGGCCATCCGAGATAGGCACCAGCCTGGAGAAGCTAAAGGAGATCGGGTACACCGAAGACTTCAAGGGAAAGCTTTTGACAAGTGCCGACCAGACATGCGAGCTGAAAGTCCAGGACATAATCCTGTCCAAGGACGCTGGCGGTTATCTGCTCAAGGTCGCACAGTTCGTAGACGATCTTCTTGTTAAGTTCTACAATCTCGCCCCTTTCTACAAAGCCGGATCGTCTGAGGATCTCTTGGGTGAACTGTTCGTCGGCCTGGCCCCACACACATCCGCAGGAGTCCTCTGCAGGCTCATCGGCTACACAACGGCCTCGGCTGGCTTTGGCCATCCCTTCTTCCATGCAGCCAAGCGCAGGAATTGCGACGGCGACGAAGACTGCGTCATGCTGCTAATGGACGCCCTGATCAACTTCTCAATGTCATACCTGCCAGCACGGAGGGGCGGCAGGATGGATGCCCCCCTAGTCATGACTACCAGACTGAACCCAGCCGAGGTCGATAAAGAAGCCCACAACCTGGACCTTTCGTACTCCTACCCTCTGGAGTTTTACACGGCCACGATGAACAATGCAAACCCCAAAGATCTGGAAAGCAAGATCGATTTGGTCTCCAAGCGGCTCGGTTCCGACGCCCAGTACGAGGGCTTTGGATTCTCCTTCGACACGACGAACATCGCATCAGGACCGAAAAACAGCTCTTACAAGACCCTGGAGACCATGGTCGACAAGATGGATGCTCAGCTCGAACTAGCCAGGATGATCCGAGCTGTGGACGAGACTGACGTTGCCGAGAGGGTCATAAACTCCCACTTCCTGCCGGATCTGATAGGAAACCTGCACGCCTTCTCGAAACAGAAGGTGAGGTGCGTCAAGTGCGGCACCAAGTATCGCCGACCTCCGCTCAAGGAGGTCTGCCCGAAGTGCGCCGGCAGGATGATCCTTACTGTGCACGAAGGAAGCGTCCGGAAGTACCTGGAAGTCTCAATAAAAGTGGCTGAGGAGTACGGTGTCAGCAGCTACACCAAGCAGAGGCTACAGCTTCTAAAGCTGGAGATAGATTCGCTCTTCAAGAGCGACAAAGCCAAGCAGACGGGGCTGGCAGACTTCATGTAAGGCTATTTTTTTTGAAGCGATGGATCGTTCGGCATCAAGACCAACCCAGTGGCAACGACAATGATTGACATTTTTTGAACTATAATTTCATCGACCACTCGAGACAATCAAATTGGATGGGAGAATAAAAATCGTTATAGAAAAGTCAAAAAGCGCACCCCGCTGCAAGCAGCGGGGTATTCATTTAAAAATAAATTTGCCGGATATGATCAAAACTGTAGGATCTATAATTTTAAATATTATGGCTTTAAATTGATCAACCGTTTGGGAGAGATGAAGGATGCATAAAACGCCGATCTTGCTGATTTTGGTGTTCCTCGTCGGTTTGACGAGCACTGGTTTTGGAGATACCACAAAAATTCCTGCCTCGAAGGCAATTTATATTGACATGAAAACCCTGCAGGTGCAAAACAACACCAGTATCCTTAAATGCAATATGCAGACGGGTGAGAATGCAAGCAATATAACTGCATCTATTATACAGTTCAATATCTCCAGTCTGAATATTTCGGGTACCGACATAGGAATTCTCGTCCTCAGGGTAGCAAACGTAACGAAGAGCTCAAATGCAACCAATTTGGTCGTGCTGATGCCCATGGGATCTAACTGGGACGAGAACTCAGGTTACTTGAGTTTCATTGCCAACATGGAGCCAATATTGAACTTGATTCAGAAGAATGACATAAGCCAGATGGAAGTTAGCACAAACGACGGCCAAGTGTTCGACGTATCCAAGATACTCAAGGAAGCTAAAACAAAAGGCGATAAGGTATCATTCCTTCTGATGACCTTCAGCGATAAAAACTACAGCGTCGAGTTCAAGTCGATAAACAGCGACGCAAGACCTTGTCTCTTGGTAATGCCGTACCCATTTGAGGAGAACCTGAAGACCAGCATTGCCTCGCCGGTTTCCGCCTTAATCAATCACACGGAGATAAATAAAGGAGCGAGCACTGCCATGTTTGGAGGCACTATTCTCAAGAAGACCAGGTAAATGAAGAACTCCTGGAAAATGATATTCGGCGAATCAGCAAATATACGCAGGTTAACAAGACTAAATAGGTTAATTACTTCGTCCACTTATATAATTTGGCTTCAGGCCGAAAAAAGTCGAGATGGCACAGTCATGCCATCTCTATTTTTACTCACTTTGCAGGCACTTTTTCTGCCGACGTGCATCTACGCTAACGTATGGGTATGCTCGGCAGTTTCACGGATTTGACGTAGATGTTCTGGCCTGTGACATCCTTAGAGACATAGGCCAGCCAGTACAGTCCGTCGGAGGGGCTGTAGGCAAAGGTTGCTGAGGTCATGTCTCCTGTAGCCGTCACTACATCTGCGCGGTCTATGGGTTTCCAGTTGCTGTCGAACCTGTTGATGTAAACGTCGTAGTTCCCGCCCTTCTTCGAGCTGTACAGGAGATTGAACACACCACTTGTGTAGTTCAGCGATGGGTAGTCCTGATCCGAAGTGTCTGTTGTAATCTGTTTCGTATCCAAGGGGTTAAGGTTCTCGTCAAACCTCTTGACGAAGATTTCCAGATTGCCAGTCTCCCTGGAGACATAGGCCACGTAGAAGTTCACGCCATCGAAGGTTATCGATGGATGATCCTGGTACGTTGTTAGATCCGTTACCTGGACCCTGTCGATAGGGTTCCAGTTCTGATCAAACCTCGATACGAAGATGTCGCCGCCGTTATCCGATCCTGTGTCCCAGGACTGGTAGGCCAGATAGAACTCGTTGCCCGCCTGGATGAGCGAGGGCGAGTCCTGATCTACCGGTGAGTCGGTAAGCTGTTTGGTATCGATCAGGTTCAGGTTGGCGTCGAACTTCTTCAAGAAAATGTTCATGTTGCCGGTCTCGTTGGAGACGTATGCAACATAGTAGTTTCCGCCAGAGGAGATCACCGAAGGTGAGTCCTGGAAGGCCGTATCATTGGTTGCCCAAGCATTTCCAATCGCGCCCCACAGTGGATCAAACTTCTGGAGGAAGATGTCTCCATTGTTGCTGTTGCCTAGATCCCACGACTGGTAGGCCATGAGATAGCCTTCGCCCGTGTGTATCAAGGAAGGCTTATCCTTTGGTGCTGGACCAGAGGTTACCTGTTTCACTGTTGCTGGGTTGGAAAGAGAGAAAGTCCGGCCAAGGGCACTATCGTACCCGTTCGGGCCGGCATTCCACCCATCCCTTGCGTACACATAAACTGTGTAGTTCCCAGCATCGGAAGGCTTGTCCGTCCAGATCCATACGTTGTTGTTGGACCAGTCCTGGACGTTCTTCCAAGCATTTCCCGTAGACGGACCCTTAAGCCAGAACCGGTAGAGAATGGGTTCAGGCTCCGGGTCCGATGCGATGGCAGTCCATCTTATGGGTGTCCCTGCGTACTGGGGGCTGGGAAGGTCGGGAGTCAATCCTCTGATTTGAGGAGGCTTGTTGGACTGAAGCACAGTGTAAGCTTCTCCAAGGGAGCTATCGTAACCATTAGGACCGGCATGCTTGCCATCCCTGGCATAGACGTACACCGTATAGTCACCGGCATTAGCGGGACTGGTGGCCCAGATCCAGGTGTTGCTAAGAGACCAGTCCTGGACTATCTTCCAGTTGTTTCCGGTGGACGGGCCCTTCAGCCAGAACCTGTACAGGGTTGGATCTCCGTCCGGATCGATGGCTGTGGCGGTCCACCTTGCGGGCAATCCTCCCGGCAGTGGGCCGGGTTTGTCCGTAACGAGGCTGGTTAGCTGAGGCGGCAGGTCTGGAGGCAGGATGGTGAAGAGCGATGCTGCGTCGTCGTCAAATCCGTCAGGACCGGCGTGGAACCCGTCCCGTACCTGTACATCGACCTGGCTGGTGCCCGCATCTGCCAGGGACGTCGCCCAGGTCCAGGTATTGTCTGTGGACCAGTCGCGTGCCAGTCTCCAGAACCCTCCCGTTGATGGTCCCTTCAACCAGTACCTGTAAAAGACCGGGTCACCATTCGGATCGACTGCATTGGCCACCCACCTGACTGTGGCTCCGGCTGGCTGCGGGCTTGGAGTTGTCGTTCCTATGCTGGTTATCGCGGGCGGTTGGTTCAATCCTATAATCAGGTAGTTGGCAACAGCAAAGTCGTCCCAGCCGTTGGGACCGGCATGGTTACCATCCCTGACTACCACAAGGATCTCGCTAGCGCCAATGTCAAAGGGCGATGTTCTCCAGATCCATCTGTTGTTCCTGGTCCATCCAGTCATATCCTCCCAGAACCCGCCGGTAGCTGGTCCTCGGAGGAAGTACCTGTACAGGAGCTGGTCACCGTCGGGGTCATGGGCCACAGCAGTCCATTTGATCCAGCTTCCTGCATACTGGGGATCTGGCCGATCAGCGAAGAGGAAGTCGACCTCTGGCCGCCTGTTGGCCTGAGTGAGGGTGTAGCTTGCTGTCGCACGAGCGTCCGAGCTGGAGGGATGCTTTCCGTCGGTTATTCTGACCTCAACCTGATAGGTTCCTGGCAATCCACCCGTAGATCCGCTGTACCACGTCCACACGTTGTTGTTGGTGTAACCGGTGTCCGTCAGAAGGCTGCCATACGGATCCCTGAGGATGAACCTGAACTTAAGGGAATCACCGTCAGGATCCGTGGCACCCGCAGTCCATGTAACCACAGTGCCAACCCGCTGCGGGCTGGCCGGGAATGGGGTCAGGGTGGGGTTGATCGGCGGTGGGTTGTAATTGCCGAAGTCGGTCCCCACTCTGCTTTCACCTGATGCCAAAGTCAGGGTATAAACGCCGCTGCCTCCGGGAAGTGTCCGAGTCCATGTGGGTTGAGCTAGCTCGCTCACAGTGTAACTTCCCGGGGCCAGGTTCGTGAAGCTGTACCAGCCCTGGGCGTCGGTGGTCGTGGTGCTGGTCGCGGTCGTGATGGTGTTTTTCAGAACTATGGTCCATCCCGGCAAGCCGGGATCGCCATTGTTTACCCCATTGTTGTCTAGGTCATTGAACTTCATGCCCCAGATGGAAGCCGTGCCGGGCGGATTCACAACCCGGTTGCCGAAGTTCTTGTTGGCAACATCGCTACCTCCGAGGTTGACAGTGTAGGTTCCAGTACCGGATGGAAGCGTCTGTGTCCATCCTGGCCTCGATAGCTCGCTGATCTTGTACGTGCCAGGGACGAGGTGGTCGAAGATGTACGAGCCGTCGGAGGCTGTGTTGACGGTGCGGGTAATGTGGATCCCAAAGAGGGCCGTGGTCCCGTCCAGCACCATGCCCCATCCGGGTACGCCGGGCTCACCCGAATCCATCACGCCGTTGCCGTTGACATCGTTGAACTTCACCCCTGATATGGAGTGGGTTCCCGTCAGTCCAAAGCTAGCGTGTAGTACCACCGACGTCGTGACGGTCACCGTAATCGATGATGTAGTTGTTAGGACGAAGCCACCCGATGGTGGATCGTTGACGGTGTAGGTTCCCTGTACCAAGTTGTTGAAGGTGTATCCTCCATCCTGCCCTGTGGTGGTAGTGGCTATCTCTTTGCCATTCTCAAGCAGAGTAACGGTCTGTCCCGGGATTCCGGGTTCGTCCTTGTCCTGCACTCCGTTGCCGTTCAGATCGTAGTACTTCATGCCCGAGATGGACAGGTTGCCCTTGTTGCCGAAGTCCATGCCTGAAACGTCGGCGTTCTTCAGATTCACCGAGTAAGAGCCGCTGGCAGGGAGGGTCTGGACCCAGCCGCTCTGGGGCACCTCGCTGAGGGTGTACGTTCCCTGAGCCAGTTTTCTGAAGGCATAAGAGCCGTCGGCTCCTGTGTCGGTGACGTTGACCACATTGCCGTTCTGGGATAGCTGGATCTTCCATCCTACCAAGCCTGGGTCACCAGCATCCTTCTTTCCGTTGCCGTTAAGATCCTGGAATGCCGTACCAGTGATCGACCAGGAACCGGCGTTGTTGCCGAAGTCCTTACCTGTTACATCAGCGTCTTTCACGCTGACGGAGTAGGACCCACCGGATGGTGCTGTCTGCGTCCATCCTTTCTGGGCAACCTCGCTCAATGCGTAATCTCCTGGAGTCAGGTTCTCGAATTTATACGAGCCGTCCGCGGCAGTGATCACGGTCTTGATCACTTTTCCGGCGGGCTGCTCCAGGTTGATAGTCCAGCCGGCAAGCCCAGGTTCTCCGTCATTTATTCCATTGTCGTTCAGGTCGTTGAACTTCTTTCCTGAAATTGAGAACGTGACAGCTTTGTTTCCAAAGTTCATGTCGCTCACATCGGAGCTTGCCAAGGTGACTTTTTGTGATCCGCCCACGGGAGCTGTGGCCGACCAGCCTGCCTGCGAGACCTCACTCACAGTGTAAGCTCCTGGCGCTAGGTTCTCGAACCTGTAAGATCCGTCCTGACCGGAGAGGGTGCTGACTTCGCTGCCGCTTGGCATGGTCAGCTTGATCGTCCAGCCAACCAGCCCTGGCTCGCCCGAATCCTTTACACCGTTACCGTTTAAGTCGTTGAACTTCACTCCTGAGATGTTCCTCGAAACCTCCTTGATGGTGAACAAGGCGACCTGTTCGCCGTCGAAGCTGTCCTCCTTGGAGTGATTGCCGTCCCTCACCCACACTCTGACCTGGTTGGAGCCCACGTCGGATTTGGAAGTGGTCCACGTCCAGGAGCCAGCATTCGACCAATCAGTCTCGGCCTTCCAGGACCCCCCAGTTGAGGGCCCGTTGAGGAAGAACCTGTAGAGTATTTTGTCCTTCTCCGGGTCGGTGGCATTGGCAGTCCAGATTATGGATGTGCCCGGAGTCTGTGGGCTGAGCTTGTCCGGAACGATGCTATTCGCCACAGGAGGAAGGTTGACCGTTGCTGTAGGGGCCAGAGCAGGCTTTGCCGGAGTAACGTTGATCGCTGGCGTCACATTGATTGGCGCTGGCTTTGTCTCGTTGACTGCAGGCGGTTTAGTCTCATTGATGACAGGCGGTTTGGGCTTCGGCGCCGGCACGGTTGCATTTATGGTGTAATCGACTGTGGCGTTGCTGTCCGAGCCTTCTGGTCCAGCGTGTTTACCATCTCTGACCCAGACCCTTGCCTGGTTAGCGCCAACGTCCTTAGTCGTAGTATTCCATATCCAGGTGCTCTCTGGGATCCACTCTGTCTTCTGCGCCCAATTGTTGCCGGTGTTGGGCCCCTTTAGGAAGAACTTGTAGACCAGGGGGTCGTTCTCTGGGTCGGTTGCGATGGTCTTCCAGGTCACGACAGTGCCTGCATATTGAGGACTGGTTTTGTCTGGTGCCAGACTGGTCACTGCTGGAGGTTTATTGACCTCGATAGGTGCTGGTTTTGGCAATGGTGCCGGTGCTGTGGCGTTGATGGTATAATTCGCCGTAGCGTTGCTGTCCGAGCTGTCCGTACCAGCGTGCTTACCGTCTCTTACCCAGACTCTTACCTGGTTGGGCCCCACGTCCTTAGCAGAAGTCGGCCAGACCCATGTGTTGCCGGAGACCCATTTTGTCTCCTCTGTCCACTTATCCCCCGTGACAGGTCCGCTCAGGAAGAACTTGTAGAGCAGAGGATCATTCTCTGGATCGGTTGCGACAGCCTTCCAGGTTACTACCGTTCCTGCGAACTGTGGGCCGGTTTTGTCTGGCGTGAGGCTGTCCACCACCGGTGGCTTGTTAACCTCGATGGGCTTTGGCGTTGGCGCGGTTGCATTTATGGTATAATCCGCTGTGGCGTTGCTGTCCGAACCCTCCGGGCCAGCGTGTTTGCCGTCCCTGACCCAGATTCTTACCTGGTTAGCGCCAACGTCCTTGGAGGTAGTATTCCATATCCAGGTGCTGTCTGGGCCCCACTCTGTCTTCTGTGCCCAATTATTGCCGGTGCTGGGCCCCTTTAGGAAGAACTTGTAAACCAGAGGATCGTTCTCCGGATCGAATGCTGTAGTAGTCCAGGTAACTACCGTCCCTGCATACTGTGGGCTGGTTTTGTCTGGCGTTATGCTGTTCACAACTGGTGGCTTGTCAACCTCGATGGGCTTTGGCAATGGCGCCGGAGCTGTAGCATTGATGACGTAATCCACAGTGACGTTGCCGGCTGAACCCTCTGGACCGGCGTGTTTGTTGTCCCTGACTGACGCCATAACCTGGTTGCTACCTACATCCTTCGAAGATGTTGTCCAGCGCCAGATGTTTTCAGAGACCCAACCGGTCTGCTCCTTCCACTGATTTCCTGTCGCGGGTCCGTTTAAGAAGAACTTGTAGAGCAACGGATCGTTCTCAGGGTCCGTTGCTGCAGCCGTCCAGGTTACTACCGCTCCTGCGTACTGCGGGCTGGGTTGATCGGGCGTCAGGCTGTTGATCACCGGCGGCTTGTTCTCCGCAGGCGTTATGTTAGCGTGTATTGTTACAGGTTGGACCTCGGGCACAAGAGGCTGTACTGGAGGCTTTGGTTTCGGCGCATTTATGACGAAGACGTTCGAGACCAAACTAGCGTCCTCGCCATCGGGACCAGCGTTCTTTCCGTCTCTTACCCATACCTGTACCTGGTTATCGCCAATGTCCTTTGCAGAAGTGTTCCAGGCCCAGAAGCTGTCAGTTCCCCAATCGGCTACTTGAGACCACTGGTCTCCGGTGCTGGGTCCCTTCAGGAAGAACTTGTAGAGGATTGTGTCTTCTTTTTCAGGATCGGTTGCGACTGCGGTCCAGGTTATTGCTGTTCCGGCAAGCTGAGGACTGGTTTTGTCTGGTGTTAGGCTGTTCACCACTGGAGGCTTGTTGACGACCGCCGGCGTTGGAATCGCATTTCCAGCGGGAGTGATATTAGTTGGTGCCTGGACTGGCAAAACGAGGGTCGTTGGTTTGGGGGCTGGCTGAGTTAACTCATAGTTGACGACCAAGTTGGCGTCGAACCCTTCTGTCCCTGCATGATTGCCGTCCCTTACCCAGACCTCGACCTGGTTTTGGCCGGCATCGGCTGGTGTGGTAGTCCAGGTCCAGGTGTTGTCTGATACCCAGGCAGTCTTTTCAGCCAGTTGGCCGCCGGTTGCAGGACCCTTCAAGAAGAACTTGTAGACCAACGGGTCGTTCTCCGGATCGGAGGCTGTAGCCGTCCAGGTCACAGTAGAGCCTGCCTCTGCACTAGCTTTGTCTGGAGACAGCCCTGTTATGGTGGGCTTTTGATTCGGTTTGGTCACAGCGACGGATGCGTCCGCGCTGTCGTCCTTGCTATCTGGTCCGGCGTGCTTGTTGTCTCTCACCCAGACTTCAACCTGGTTTTGGCCGGCATCGGCTGGCGTGGTAGTCCATGTCCAGGTGTTGTCGGATATCCAGGCAGTCTTTTCGGCAAGTTGGCCGCCGGTTGCTGGTCCCTTCAAGAAGAACTTGTAGACCAACGGGTCGTTCTCGGGATCTGTTGCGACTGCAGTCCAGGTCACAGTAGAGCCTGCCTCTGCGCTAGCTTTGTCTGGAGACAGCCCTGTTATGGTGGGCTTTTGATTCGGTTTGGTCACAGCGACGGATGCGTCCGCGCTGTCGTCCTTGCTATCTGGTCCGGCGTGCTTGTTGTCTCTCACCCAGACTTCAACCTGGTTTTGGCCGGCATCGGCTGGCGTGGTAGTCCATGTCCAGGTGTTGTCTGATACCCAGGCAGTCTTTTCAGCCAGTTGGCCGCCGGTTGCTGGACCCTTCAAGAAGAACTTGTAGACCAACGGGTCGCTCTCCGGATCGGAGGCTGTAGCCGTCCAGATCACATTGGCTCCAGCCTCCACACTGGATTTATCGGGAGCTAGGCCGCTCAAAACAGGCGGCATGTTGTTGACAATTGGTCCGGGTGTCGGCGTTGCTGGTGCTGGGACCACCGGGCCGGGTGCAGGTATTCCAGGGGGAACCTTAACTGGTATCTCTGAAGGAGCGGATTCTACAACAAACGTCCTAGATAATTTATCGTCGAAGCTATTCTCGCCAGCATTATTTCCATCCCTCACCCAGACCTCGACCTGGTTGTTTCCCACGTCGTCTGATGTTGTAGTCCAAGTCCAGGTATTGTCAGGTATCCAGCCGGTTTTATCCACAATCTGGCCGCTGGTCGAAGGCCCAGTCAGCCAGAACTTGTAGAGCAACTGGTCTGCCGGTTCCGGATCGGTTGCCATGGCAGTCCAGGTTATTACTTGACCGGCCTGTGCGCTGGCCTTGTCGGGTCGCAGATCAGTCAATTTCGGTGGCTTGTTCTCTACCTGCGGCGCATTTGTTGGTTGAGTTGGTGTGCTGGGTTGCTGCGTAACCTGTCCGGGAGGGGCAATCTGCTGTGGTGCCTGGGAGATTTTCTTTTCAGGAGCCGATAGCGTGTAGCTCGCGGACATCTTGGCGTCGTAGCCTTCGCTTCCGGCGTGCTTTCCATCCCTTACCCAGACCTCTATCTGGTATTGGCCTGCGCCCACATCGGAAGTCTGCCATACCCAGCTATTATTGTCTCCCCATTTTGTTACATCCTTCCAAGTATTATCCGTCGATGGCCCATTGAGTCTGAACATGTACAGCAGCTGATCCTCCGGTTCTGGATCGGTTGCCTTAGCGGTCCATGTTATCGCATCTCCGGCCACACCCTGTCCGCTTGGCTTGTCAGGCGTCAAGCTCTCGGCTATCGGCGGCAAGTTGGTTGGTCCCCCAACAGAGGCGGCAGAACCGGGCAATGATAAGTTATCGAGTGCCGGCTGAGCCGAGACAGATAGGGCTAGCAGAATCCCAAAAATAGCTATCACGGATGATAGAAGCAATAAATCGTTATACCTATGCATATTTAATTTTTTATAGTCTTTATTAAATAGAGTCCTCTCTTTAGGATTTGACATACCTCACTCTCCTTTCACTATTCCGGTTACACTCAACAGATCCATACCACTGACTTAACAACCAGGATTTAAGTAGCTTTTTTTCACGTTTAGGACTTACGCACTTGGCAGAATCTTCTTATATTGCATATGCTATATTAATACCAACAAATAAATGGGATAGGGCTGAACTTGAATCCTTCCAAGTGCGATGATCTTGATTATATTCACTTTCTGATAGCATCAGTAGATGTTTTTACCTGTACTGAGGCTGCAAGGTGCCAGCCAGTAGGAGAAAATAGTCCATCGCATGATGCATTTACCCGTCTTCTACAAAGACAGCCTCCAGATACGGATACGTTGTGGAATGAGGTAAAGGATATTGTTCAGCCTCAAAATGGTTTCTTGGTTATTGACGATACGACGTTGGACAAGCCATATGCTAAAAATATGAGCCTAGTCTATCATCAATGGAGTGGAAAACAGCATCGATTGGTGAATGGAATCAATATTTGTACGTTGCTGTGGACAGATGGAAACGCTATAATTCCCGTTGATTTCCGAATCTACGATATAGATGTCGACGGCAAGACAAAAAATGATCATTTTCGAGATATGCTTGCCAAAGCAAAAGAACGGCGTTTTCAGCCCTGTATTGTTCTCTTCGATAGCTGGTATGCCAGTGTAGATAATCTCAAAACCATACGAAAGTCTGGATGGCACTGGCTGACCCGATTGAAGAAAAATAGGCTAGTGAATCCGAATAACACCAAAAATATGCAAATTCAGGAGATAGAGATACCGCTGCAAGGCAGGGAAGTGCATTTAAAAGCTTATGGTTTTATAAAAGTATTCCGGATAGTCTCTAATGACGGTGACATAGGATACTGGGCAACTGACGTGCTGGAGATAGACGAAGCTAAACGCGAAAAATTTGGTGGATATTCCTGGAAGATTGAGGAATATCACAGAGGCATAAAGCAATTCTGTGGAGTCGAAAGCTGTCAAGCAAGAAAAAGTCAGTCCCAGAGAGCACACATAATGTTCTCCCTGAGAGCGTTTCTCAGATTAGAAGTAGAAAGGCTTAGAATAGGAATAAGTTGGTTCGAATCTAAGCGAAGAATTATTCGCGAGTCAATTCGCGAATATATAAAATATCCTTATTATTCATTGTCGAAAGATTCAACTGCGTAAGTCCTAACGTTGAAGCCTTATCAACTGCTTTTTCAGCTAAGTGGTTCATGTGAATTCTTTCTAGGTCTTGTGTGGAACCTGGTCGTAGTACTCCTTCATAGGAAACGATCTTGACTTAGCTCTGCATTATTTTTGTCAATCACAGATTGACTATTTAGGAAGACATCGATAGCCGTACCTTGAGTACTAGTCTGGCTTAGATCATAACTAATTTCATAACTAAATAATAGACTCTGTTTCGTATAAAACTTTGCCCTTTGTAGGACTTAGCCTTCTTGTGAAGACTTACTGCTACATCTTGAAGCGATATACACTGACGTCTCCGGACCGAGGAGTAATCTGATACCTGCCACAGAGCCATAAAATATATCTTCATAACGGGCATGAAGGTGCTAATGCGCATACTTGTGGTCAACAACTACGGGCAGTTCAACCATCTTATAGTCAGGAGCATCAGGGACTTTGTGGAGAGCAAGCTGATCTCAAATCAGACCCCGCCGGAGGATATCGAAGCAGACGGCCTCATCCTCGGCGGCGGACCAACCCTAGAGCGTGCAGGCAGGTGTGCCGATTATCTTAAAGAGCTTGACATTCCCGTAATGGGCATCTGTCTGGGCTTGCAGCTCATGGGAACAACCTTCGGAGGCCGGGTCGCTCCCGGAGCCATAGGAGGATACGCAGAGGTTCAGGTCGAGGTTGTCAAAGAGAATGACATACTCAAGGGCCTGCCCAAGACCTTCAAGACCTGGGCATCCCACGCAGATCAGGTTGTGGAGTTGCCATTGGATTTCGAAGTTCTAGCCAGGTCCAATGTCTGCAAGATTGAGGCCATGAAGCATGTCAATAGACCTTTGTACGGCGTCCAGTGGCATCCCGAGGTCGTCCACACCGAGCACGGACAGAAGCTTCTCGGCAATTTCATCGAGCTGTGCAAAAAATGATCGGCGAAAAGCAGAACTCAAAAAAGCTGAGGGATGAGCGGCAAGAAGAACTACGCAAAAGCCTAGAAGCAGCAAAAAGGGTCTCGATCGAGCATGTAGCCTCTCAGATCAGGGCCATCGGTTTTGAGTGTCTCCGCTGTGGAGATTGCTGTGCCGGAGCGGATAACAGTGTGGTCCTCTTCCCCTTTGAGATCAGGAAAATTCTAGCCGCAACGGTCATGGGTTGGCTGGATGCCGTAGAGCCTCCCAAAATCGGTGAATGGGATAGCCGGGGAAATTTCCATACCCTGGAGTGGCGAATAAAAAAGGATGGAGAATCATGCAAGTTCCACTCCATAAAGGGATGCAAAATCTATCAGTCACGGCCAATGCTATGCAAGACTTATCCCTTTTATCTCGATGAAGGAACACTACGCTGCTCGGAATGCAGAGGCTTGGGCAAGAAGATCGACTCAGACGAGGCGGAGAGGATTGCAGCCCAGGTGATAAATAGAAGCATAACTGAGATCCAGGAGGCCATTGCCCTTCTGGAAAGGTACACGGATTTCGAGAGAGGCAGTCCTACGAAGAGTGGAGCCTGCATTGTCCACGACAGCGAGGGAGAGCACCACATTGCACGGGATGAACTGAAAGGTTAACTGCCGTGCAGTACAAGAAGTCTAGTTGCCTATGATTAATCGATCGATTAATATACGGCCTTCCTCCGACTTGAAAAGCGGCAGGTCCCAGTTCTGGACAAGCTCATCGCTCATTCTATAAACCAGCACTCCTCGACGCTCCCAGGCAGGAGTCTTGGCCAAGTTGACTCCTTTTTTGAAAACAAGCTCGTGGATCTCGAACTCCCGCATATTCCTGAGTTGCTCCATGGCCTGTGTGTTGGTCAACCCATCCTTCAATAGCGTGTAGAACCCGTAGGAAAAGACGTGATTCCTCCACGTCTCATCTTGTCGGTCTGTGAGGTACTCGACGATCTCAGCCCCACAAACTGATACAACCCTGCAGTCCAAGGAGACCACGCGCCCCAATGCCATCGAGAGCGCGCCTGAGAGGAGACCCGCTATGACGGAGTCTATCTTTTCCACCCTCCCAGCAAAGGGCGCCTCTAGAAAGATCAGGCTGATCTCATCTGAGAACGTGAAGGCAAAGGATGGCGCCAATCCAGAATCTTCGAAGAGCTTGACTGTCGCATCTACCATCGAACGGGCAAAATCCATATCGTACGGTTTTTCGCAGCTCTCCAGGATTTTCTTGAAGCCACGGCCGTCCGCCCGTGCTACTATGGGAGATCGAGCCTTCAGGTTCGAATAGATCTCCCAGCTAGCCGTCTTTGCGCTATTCCTTTGCATTTATGGTCAGATGCTTCATGAGGATTATATCGCCAACGACTGTAACCCAGCGGTAGGGTACTACAACCCCTTTTCCTTTCTGGTCGAAGAGGTTCTTGTTCACACTCCCTAGGGCAAGACCACTGACCATCCTCTGATCTGTGTCCAAAACCGCGTCATCCACCTTGCCCACGTAGACACCTTTCTGAGTGTAGACCTCCAGCCCCAGGAGCGATGTGATCTCTGCGTGCATATCAAGTCCTCAATATAAATTATGTTTTAAGATATTAAGTTTGTGATCCCGAAAAGCGTTATATCTCTTCCTGTGTCATATACATTCCTGTACACTTCAAGGACAGAGGAACATTTGAGGTAGCGAGTTATGTTGATCCTTGGCGTCTCGGGCAGCCCAAAGAAGGGGGGAAACACAGAGTACATACTAGATGAAGCCTTGAAAGTTGCATCGGAGAGAGGGTTTAAAACACAACAGCTTCTGTGTTCATCCCATGAGGTGAGGTACTGCGACGATTGTGGTGATTGCGCGCGAGGCAAGCCATGTCCGATAAAGGATGATATGGACGAGTTTTACGAGCTTATGGAGGTGGCAGATGGAATGATCATCTCATCCCCTGTTTACTTCGGCACAGTCACTGCTCAGATTAAAGCCGTGTTCGACCGAACCATCCTGTTGAGAAGGCAGGGATTCAAGCTGAAAGACAAGGTTGGGTGCGCACTAACTGTTGGGGGATCAAGAAATGGCGGCCAGGAGAAGGCCATTGAAGCCATCCATGCCTGGATGCACATCCAAGGGATGATAGTCGTTGGAGACGACAAACATTTTGGTGGCATTGCCGTTAGACCCGCCGCCGAGGACAGAATAGGAAGGACGACGGTCATAGCCAGCGCCAACAAGCTGTGCGACCTTCTGGAGAGGATCAAGAAAAGCAGCTGCTGGGAAGGAGATTAGCCCTCAAGAACGAATTTTAAGATAATAGACGTCGTAGCTCGGTCCACCTATTTTAAATGCTACTGAAATCTAAGCACGGCTAAGTTGTATGCAAAAGATAGTTTAAGCCTGTGCTTGCCTCCAAAATAGGATCAGTCTCAGTAAGACAATCGTTGATGCAATTAGAAAATGAATGAAGCTAAAGATCATAGATTTCCAGGATTTTTAAGCACAGCCGTTAATTTTTATTTAAAAATTAATATGTAATCAAGAGAACTGAGGATTCCTAATAACCTCTGATTTTTGGCACGGCTTTATAAGCAGTATATAAATCAAAGCGTTATTTAGCGGATTTTTAGGAGTCCTCGAACTGGAATTGCAAATATTATCGGAGATATGGTTGATCGTCTGGCAATATTGTTGGCAATTATTCTATGTGTCATTAGCATATTCAATTAGGTATTGTATTATCTATCAATTATCTGTAATATATCAGCAATTGACTATAACTAAGTTTATATCACAGGTGATCTTAGGATAAATTGAGGATGTATGGCCGAAATGTCTCTAGATCTTAGCTTATTGAAAACAAAGTCTCTTTGGATATGGCTTGTTCTTAGTTCTGCAATTATTGCTATTAGCTATAGACACCTCCTTAACGTAGAGGAGTGGAAGGATTGGACTCCTTTCGGGTTTATAATATTAGGGAGCATGATCATCTCAATTTTTGCAGCCATTAAGGAAAAGGCGGACGACGACAACAGCGATTTCAGCAACAGCGATATTTTGATGGTATTAATAGCGATGATCGCGATAGCATTCGCCCTTGCCTTTCATGGGCAAAAGGCCGACTTCCTGATCGTATCTCTGGCGGGCATCATAGGCCTCTCTGTGCCATTGGTCCTGGCTATTTCGTCCAAAGTCAACCTTGGATCGAGGCTTGATAGCGGTGAGATCAGAAAAGCCATAGTCATATCCCTGACGATAGTGTACATAATCCTCCTAGTGGTCTCCTTTAACAGTCCTTCCATCCTGGGACCCAAGGATAACAAGACCAGCGCAGCATTTAGCAGTGTATCTCTTCACGAGAAATTAACAGAAAAGAATTCTGTAGAAAGAGAACATATATTCACGTTCAACCTGACGGGCACAAATGGAGGATTTGAGGCGACCAACGTCTCTGGATTCACTTTCAAGTTCACACCCCTGATTATTAATGGGTCTTCAGGTAAGATTTCCCTAGGCGGAAATTCTACGGCAGGCAATGTTGATGTTATTCCCGAGAGTGCCCTGGCGAGTTTCACAAATAACTTCCTCTACGTTTTCGTCGTCATTATCCTCTTCTACTTTGGCAGCCGCGCCTGGGAGAATAACAAGACCGATGATAAAGTGAAGGATTATTTGAAGAATCTGATGAATCCTACCAAAGATGGCTCCCCCACACCGCTCAAAGCCGAAGAGATTGTTAGTTTAAGGTACGCCTTGGGAGATATAGGCGATAGAGAGTACAGGCGCATGATGACCAACATGATGGGAATAACTGGCGGGATTAGAATACTTGGTGTTGATTTTCCTAAGCTTAATACCGATACCGAGGTGAAGATAAACGTATTAAATGCAAACAAGAAATATAATGTCACAGTTGAAAAGATTTCCATAGAAGGAAAGGACGACAAAACGGATATAGTCGATCCGAAATCAAAAGATGATTTCGAGAAGCAGGATCGTAAAGTACTGGCGGGTGGAAGTAAGGTTATACTAATAACAACCACAGGAGCTGCTCGGGATAAGGTGTATCACGTCAGGGTGGCCACTGATGTTCAAGGAGACATCGATGAAGGCGATTACGGAATCGATTCTTCGGGAAAAACATGGGGAAGATTAGGCTGACACCCAAAATGGTGCTGATAACCAAGCAGCGATAGGGCACCCTAAAAAAAGTCGTGGATGCCCATTAAATACATTCATATTGGCCCAATTCTCACCTCATTCGCGCCGTGCTGCAAAACATTTCCCTTGTGTCCGCCCTTGGCCTTCAGCTTCGTGTTTTGTTCGAATTGATTGGAGTTACGATCAAGGGTCTGACCGAAGTTGCTGCCCGTTTGAATTACTGGCGCGTTGCTAGTGCCTGTGAGCACGACGCCCGAGACCTGCTGATTAACCTGATTGTAGGAGCCGGTGATGTATGCTGTGTTTCTCATGGTCTGACTGGTATTGTTGGTGTAGGTCTTTGCAATGGACAGCAATCCCTGGACAAGAGTGTTCCCGTCTCCGGTAATCGAGCCCGTGTTCCAGCCGTTCTGGAAGATGTTGCTCCCGTAGGCTCCCTGAGCGACCTGCTGGTTGGCGTAGTTATCGTTGCCAAGCACAGCCAAGGCATTGGCTCCGCTCTGGGCGATGTTGTTGCCTCTGGCCTTCTGATCCACTCCCTGTATTATTGTGTTACCGCTTCCTACTACAACCACAGCGTTAGCTCCGCTCTGAGTGATCTGGCTTCCCCTGGCGGCCTGGGAGACACCCTGGCTCACGTAATTATTGTTGCCGGAAACTACCGCAGCGTTGGCCGCGCTCTGGCTGATCTGGCCGCCGCGGGCTGACATATCGATGCTCTGCTTTACAACGTTTCCTGCTGATGCTGAGGATGCCAGTAAGAGCATCACCATTATTGTAATTGCTGTAATTCTCATCTTTCACTCTCCACTAAGTTCACCGTTCAGTTGATTTTCTGTTTCAGATCCCAGGGCAGGTGAGGAGGAAGGAGGGATAAGTCCCCCAAACCTGCCCGGTACGGGCGATAAACCGACTCTCATACCGCCACATTCCGCTAATCTACCCTAGAATAAAGCTGTTTTTTTCATGTAGAGCTAATATCGGCCCTATCTATGTCTTGCACCCGCTCTGGAAACGTAATCCTAAATCCGAAAGGCATCCGGAAAAGCATCACCTTATAAAGGTGAAAACTCAAAAGATCCTCCCCCAATTAGAGCTTCTGATACCTGGATCGCAAGCCAATCCAATAAAACGGCTCCAGGATAGAGCAGGATGATAAATGGCAACCATCGAGGAACAGATCAAGGAGATAGAAGAGGAGATCCTCAAAACTCAGAAGAACAAGGCCACTGAGCACCACATAGGAAAGCTGAAGGCCAAGATCGCAAAACTGAAGGCACAGCAGGAGCTCCAGAAGGTAAAAGGCGGCGGGACGGGCAGAAGGTTCTACATCAAAAAGTCAGGTGATGCCACCGTAGCCCTGGTAGGCTTCCCCTCCACGGGAAAATCGAGCCTCCTCAACCTCCTCACAGGCGCGAATTCTGCGGTGGCTGAGTACCATTTCACTACTCTAGAGGTCATACCCGGAATCATGGAGTACAAGAGCGCCGAGATCCAGATCCTGGACATGCCAGGGTTGATCAAGGGAGCAGCCAGAGGGAAGGGCCGAGGGAGAGAAGTCATAACCGCTGCTCGAGCTGCCGATATAATCCTTCTTCTGGGAGACGTCTTCAACTACCGACTCGATATTCTAATGCGGGAACTCTATGACGCCGGCATCAGGCTGGACAAGCAGCCTCCGGACATCTCAATCACCCAGGCGACCAAGGGCGGCATAATCATCAGAAGCACAGTTCAGCTCACAAAAATGACGGTGAATGAGATCGCAGAGATCATCCGCGTATACGGGATAGTCAATGCCAACGTTACCGTTCGGGAGGACATCGACACTGACAGCCTAGTCGACTTCCTGGCAGGAAACAGGGTCTATATTCCAAGCGTTGTGGCCATAAACAAGTTCGACCTGAGGTACACCGGAGTGGAAGAGAAGATCAAAGAAACCATCGGCAGAGATTATCTCCGGGTATCGGCAGTAACTTTAGAAGGTATAGAAGAGCTGAAGGAGACAATATACGACACTCTTGGCTTCATAAGGGTCTACCTAAAACCCAAGGGAGAAAAGGCAGATCTTGACGAACCCCTTGTGATTCTTGATGGCTCGACCGTCAGAACGGTCTGCGAGCATCTTCACAGGGATTTTGTGGATCTATTCAGGTACTCTCTCGTGTGGGGGAAGAGCGCCAAGTTCCCCGGTCAATCAGTAGGACTCAACCACACTCTAGTCGACGGCGACGTGCTGTCTATCATAACCAGGAGGAGATAACAGAGCTTTTGAGTGACAAGCTCCAGAGTTAGAAAAGCTTGAAAGAAGGGATTTTTCTCACTGTTTCTTTATTTTGAGTTCACTGTGCGATCGTATTCCCCTCGCGACAACATTACTGTTTGGCCAAAGCCTTGGATTTCAACTTTTCGTACAGCAGCGATATGGCATATCAAATGGGATAGTTTGATACATTTTGCTGTATAGCATCGTTTCAATGCTACATTATTAATTAATTTTCTGTGTCAGAAAGGTTTTTGTGCAGCGCATTAGACCTATATTGATGAATAACCTCGCCGTATTTATGATATGGTCCATTCTTGCGACCTTGGTTTTGTCGAGCAACTCTCTTGACGATCTCGATAGCAGCATTACAGCCGAAGGATCGATCTCGGACAATAACGCTATTGTATCAGAGGAAAACAATTCCAATAGCGTCCTCGATGAATCGCATTCAATTAATTCTTCGCTCATGGATGCCAAACCAGCAAAGGCATCCAAGAAGAAGCCTCCATCCCTAGATTTCTCATTGACTGGTTCAAAAGCAGTTAGTCCGGGGAGCCAAATAACTTACACTATAAAGTACAAAAACAACCTGAAAAGGGACGTAGACTTGGTAATAACCGAGGATTACGGTCCGGGAACAGTTTTCATGAAGGCTGATCCAGAGCCGGATAGCGGAACAGACAACACGTGGACCATTAAAGGGTTACATCCTTCCAGTACGTGGATAAAGATAAAGATCACTGTAAAGGTCCCTAAATCGACATGCGAAGCAGATATCGAAGGGAGCGTTTCTGGGATTGGTTACTCATCCGTACACGGGACGCTGTCAACGAATCGCCCCAGCTACAAGATAACCAATAAGGTCACTCTGTCGTACGAAGCCATCAAAAAGACATTATTGATAACCACGACAATCAAACCAGTGGACGGTGCCAATATCGACTTCAGCGAACACGGCTCCGGGGAATACAGTTCGAATGAAAAACTCAGCCTCTCTCCTTCGAGGTTGTCCGCTGAACAGAACCTGCGGGCAAAGGGCATCGTTGCTTTGGTCAACATATCCAGCCATCCTTTGAATTACAATAGCAGTTGGTATGCAAACCGTGTTTGCGAGAATCACATCACAAAAGCAACGCTTAGAGAGAAATATCTGCACGCGAAAGCTCTTGATTTGAGCAGCAGTGCGGGAATTCATAAGAAAGAGACCTGGATGGAGACCGAATCGAATTTCACAGGCATAGCCGAATTCGCCTCAAAGGGAAAATGCTTTGGAACTAGTTCACTGTGAACATAGTTACTGTTTTAAAGTCGAGGCCCAAAAACAAACGCCGCCTCCGTCCAAGCCTTCTCCAGCAGCCCTCGATAGTACACTGCATCGAACTTTGATGCTGTTCTCTCTGGATCAACTTCCCACTTCCGGGCATCTCTAATCACGTAGCCTATCTCCATCCCTGGAGCCAGTGGGATACCTTGCTTCATATGTGCCTGCACTGCCGAAGCCTCGGCACATCTACGGGAGTAGTTCAGCCTGCTAACCCTGCGATGGATTGCCAGCTCCTTAACATCTGCACCGCCCAGCTCGTCATGTACCTCTTGACTACCTCCCTCCCGAGCTTTGGGCTCCATCAATTGCAGCTCCTCAACACCCCTCTAGCTTCACCAAGTGGACTCGAAGACATCCTGCTTCGAATGAGGGAATGTGATTATATGATTGGTATTTCTGTAACGGGAACAGAGATCCACTGCATATTTTCATCCGGATGGACTCAGATAAGCGAAAAGTCCTCGATTCGCGCCCGTTTCAGCGTTTGAGATACATACATCAGCTTGCTCTAACATACCTTGTTTATCCAGGGGCGACTCATCGGAAATGACTCAGCAATCTTCCTCTAATATTTTCCTCGGCTTATGAAAGAGTAAAGCGCTTCAAAAAGTCTTATAGCCTGAGATCTGATTATGTAACCAGAGGATCTCTTTCATGATTTCCGATTTTTCTACCATACGGCCTCATCCCCGATCTCCTATGTCAAGATTTCCGACCTCAAACACCTTCAACACTTCATCGCCATAGTGGTTTATGACCTTCACCGCGATCTTCCCAGTCTCGGGAATATCGAACAGCATGCTTTTCGTGGAATAAAGAGCTGACCAAGCTTCCTCGTCAATTTCGGCCCTCAAGGCTCTCTTAAGCTTCTCATAAGGCTCATCAGCTCCTGTGAAATATGCCTGCCGCACAAAGAAGCTCTCCTCATTGTAGTTGGTATCAATGAACCAGCAGGCTATGTCATCTGTCGAACTGCTCCTTATCTCGCCTGTTGTAGGATCGTAGATATCTAGGCCATTGATCTCGACAACAATCTGCTCTCCTGGCTCTTTAGCCTCTTGCGGCGGCCATTTGGGCTGCTTGACCTTTGGAGACTCTGGCTTTATCCTATGGATGGTAATATCCGGCTCGCCAAAGACCATGAACAGATTTCCAGCTCCTGTCTTCTTGAGCAGCTCTTCGCCCATCGCTAGATCAGGGTTCATCCTTGTAACCAGCACATCCAGCTTGCCGTAATGTTTGGCCTCCTCTGAGACGTGAGGATCGAAGGCGAAGCCACAGACTACTAGGAGAGCGAATCCCATTCCTTGAACGGCTTCTTTGGCTGCTTCCTTGACCTGATCCGGCCCTACGGTTCCATGCTCAGGTCCTATTGAGACCGCAACCTTTCTAACTTGTCCATCGGATGCTGTGTACTCTCCTGCAGCCTGAATCCATGCGCCGGCGTAAGGTTCCAGGATATCGAATATAAGCCGCTCACCTTTCTTGGTATTCTGAATTCCTGCCTTCCTGAGGTTCTCCGAAACCATAGCTTCGAAATGGCCAGCAGTCTCCTTCTGTCCTTCTGCTTCTGAGGCTGGTAGCGCCTCATCGGTTGAAAGAACACGATGTGGTGATAAACTTTCCACGGTGAAAGGACCTGTGACCCGGATGCGCTTGTTGTCCTCATATGGTTGATCGTAGAGCAGTTCTGTATCGGCATTGCGAGCTATGGCCGCATCTATCTCCTTCTGTCTATCCTGTCTTAGTTGCCACCATTCTTTGAGCAGAGCCTTGGCTGTCTCTGGCCAGTCATTCTCGGCTTCTCTTGGAATCTGCCATTCCGCCCAAGACAGCATCAATAAAGAGTTAAGCTCCTGGCGAACGGGCTCTAGCCTTTCCTGCCATCTTTCGTGGATCTCATCAATTTCGGGATTATTGGCGATTGACTTTAATGTGATATGAGGAACTTGCTCGTAAACGAAACCTTTCTTGATATCCCTCTCGGTCTTAGTGATATGCTGATCATGTCCAGTGATCTCTGCCACTTTCTTTATGCCTTCTGGCGAGTCCGCAAGGAGATAGTAAGGATATCGCGCTGCCATAAGTCGGGTACGAGCCAAGGCTAGAGCCACTCTGCTCGTATCAATTGTAATCCAACGACGACCCCATTGCTCAGCTACATAGGCAGTCGTTCCGCTGCCACAGGTGGGATCAAGAACTAAGTCGCCTGGATCTGTGGTCATTAAGAGGCAACGTTCGATGACCTTGGTTGCGGTTTGAACTATGTAGATCGGTTCGACGCCAATCATCATGCCCGTCCATATATTGTCTATAGGTACAACGGGAAAATCATCAGCAAACCGCTTATACCGTATTTCAGTTACAATCGGGACTATTCGTCCCGCAAGATCTAATCTTAGCATCCTATCTGTTGATGTAGTCCAATGTCGTCCGGCCTTTGGGGAATACTGCTTATTTTGGAAGACAAAAACTTTCGAGGTTTCAGTATTTGTTTCTCCTTGAGAATGTAAAGGGTAATCTCCACATCTTTTCCCCGCGGATATTGATTGTTCGTTTTGCATCTGTTTCTTAGTTAATTTTATATTTTCTCCGGATTCTAATTGCAAATGATTATATCTCTTTAGCGTTTCTGAACCGATTCTATCTGTAAAAATCGGACGAAACTTGACTGATGATAGATCCTTTGCATACCAAAGTATCGTATCATAAATTGAATCTAATAAATCGCTGCTTTTTCCTCCTGTCTTTTCAACAGCGATGGCATTAGCGAAATTTTCAGACCCAAATATTTCATCTAATATGCAACGCACCAAATGAACGTTCTCATCGCCTATTTGGATGAAAATCGAGCCACTTTCGGATAATAGATCTCGCGCTACCACTAAGCGATCACGAAGGTAGCTCAGATAAGAGTGAATGCCAAGCCGCCATGTATCTCTAAAGGCTTTTATCTGCTCTGGTTGTCGTGTAACATCCTCAGCCTTACCATCCCTTATATCTCGTCTCTTGGTGCTGACTTGCCAATTCGACCCAAACTTAATGCCATAAGGTGGATCGACATATATCATCTGCACTTTGCCCTTCATCCCTTCCTTTTCAGCAAGAGATGTCGTCACCAGTAGACTATCCCCTAAAATCATTCGGTTAGACCAGTTCTGCTCATGCCGATAGAAATCCACCAGATCCTCGAACTTAATACCGTTGAAGTCAGAGAACAGTGTGGCCTGCGAAGGAGCACCTTTCTTGGCCTCAGCCCGTACATCTTCAATGATCGCTTGAGGCTGTATCTTTTCTTGGATATAGATAGGAACAGCAGGAACCTCCAAATCCTTTAAGTCCTGCTCATCCTTTCCTTTCCAGACGAGCTGAGGATCTAAAGAGGTGTCTCGTGGATAGAGGATCTTCTTAGGATTCTTTTCCTGCTCATCCACGAAGCCGCGAAGCTCCTCTGTTGGGATGTTGGTTCTCTTATCGTTATGCTTGATGCTTTCTATAGGAGTTGCATCACTGACCGAGCTTGCACTTCTTCTCTTGGCCATTATGCCCTCGCCTCCTCCCTAATTATCTTGATCCTATCCAGCTCTCCTCGGATAGTATTCTGAACATCCCAAGGATCTGAGATTTCTAGAAAAGCCCATCGTCCAAAACTACCATCATTATTCACCGCAGGAATCCACAAGTTCCTAGAGGTGGCCACCTTCGCAGCCTTGTCTCTTCGTTGCTCTCCACTCACTTCTAGTATCAGGCTGAGCAGGTCTTCTTTTCCGTCATTCACTCTAACAATGAAGTCCGGGATGTAGTTCCTCTCATCTCCTCCGATGATATAAGGGATTGCGAAGCCAAGATTTTGGTTCTTGACATAGCAGACAACTTCATTCATCCCTTCCAGGGATTGGGCAGTCCTTTGCTCCCAGGATTCCGTATCCGCTACCACATGAGAAATATGGCACTTCTTAGGGTCTGTTGCATAAACCGGCTTGGTAGTATCGAAGTCCACATATCTTGTAGATCCGATGGAGTCATAGGGTCGAAGAATCGGCTTAAGCATCTTCTCGCCTTCCTCAGATCGCACAATGGATTGGTAGATCTTATCTGCCGCATCATACGCCAGCTCTGCCAGCATGAGCATTTGAGGAAATGCGTTATCCTTACAGGTCACACACTCCTCCAACCATTGCTTCGCTATCTTGAGGAGCTGTGGGAATATCCAGGGCTTTGTGCTCCCTTCTTCGTCCTTGAAATATTTCTCTGAAATCAGCTTGGCCAGCTTGAAGGCTACTTCCTGTTGCCTTCGTTTCTTCAGATCATCCAGATTATGACGGCTCGACTCACCTATTATGGGTTTGTTCTCAGTCCAGCTCGGTACCATCTCCGTTGAAATCGCCATATTCGAGTCTTCAGTAAACTTAGCGGTGAGATGTTCACTAGGCAGGTCGTAGCGGTATCCCTGCAACCGTGGGAAAGTAATCTCACAGGAAATTCGCTCCTCCAGGGCTCGCACTCGATGAACGTCCTTCTGCATGAATTGCTCGGTGGTACCCGCACACGGAATAAAAGAGAAGGGCACCCCGTAAACTTCGGCATACTCTACCGGGAATGACTCGAACTCCACGGTCTTGCCTTTAATATCTAGTGAGGGTTTCGATTTAGTGTTGGTTAATGAAGCCTTAAATTCTTGCGTTAATATTTTCAATCTTTATAGTGGTTTTTTAGCATATTTCACCCCTAAATTGGCTTATTAGATTTCAATTTACCTTGTTGTTTCTAATTTTTGCGCTTTTTTAGAGAGCTTCCGCTAGGCTGTTTGTTTATGCACTAAATATTTCAACTGTTCCAGGTTGTAAACGACCGAATTCATCATGAATTTTACTCCAGCTCTTGCGACAGTTGTTACATAAACATGTGCTCCCTTATGCCCCCGCTTCATAACAGCGAAGCATCTTTCGATGTGCGATCGCGTTTTACTGATTCTCTTATTCCTCAGAAGATCTATGATTCCAAGCTTGTGACCTCTTGTAGCTTTTTTCATGGCTGCATCATATCCTCGAGTTTTTGCACCATCATATCCCTTATCGGCGTAACGTGGTAGCCCTTCAATTCCAAGATCTACCTGACTATCGTGTACAGAAGCAGTTGTAGTCTCAAAATATCTGATAAGGTGGTAATTGGTATCGATTGAGATATGACCTTTATATCCGAAAAAGGATTTGACACCCTTTTTTGCCCAACTTCCCTCATTTATTGGCTCTTCTTCGAGTCTCTGTGGTTTGGCCTTGTCATCAATAATATTATTTGAAATACCAATTAGCTCTTTATCAAACTCCTGATTCAGGCTCGTACTGGTGGCTTCGGAATCTTGACCTTCCTTTTTGTCCCCGCCTTGCTCGTCTTTCTTGTTCCTCTTCCGACCTGGGTCCGAAGTTATGAAGGTTGCATCCTGGATAGTGCCATTCTTTACAGTAAACCCCATCTCATCGAGCTGCCTTTGAAGCTCATTCCAAAGATCATCGTATACGTCGCACTTAATCAAACGTTCACGGAATAGCCAAACTGTGCTGAAATCAGGAATTACTTCAGTGGTGCCAAGGAAAATACGAAAAGAGATCCTATCCGCAACCTGTCGCTCCAGTTCTGGATCTGTTAGACCAAACCAATGCTGAATTACGAGAGCTTTCACCATAATCACGATGTCAATGTTCGGACGACCTCCGCGGCTAGTTTTATTTTTGTATATCAATGGTTCCAAAAATCTGAAACGCTCCCAATTGATCAACGATCCGATCTCGGATAGATCATCTCCGAGGGCTTTTACTCGAGCATATTCTGCTCGAATGGCAAAATCAATGAGAGTCCTCATGCATTATATTATAATATTAATAGTATATAAGTATTTCGATTGATTAGTTTTTCGAAACTCTCCATTGTGGATTATGCGTCAATTGTTGGTCAAGATGCTATAAACGAACTGTATTCATTGGCCGAAAGATCTCAGGACAAATGTGTGCAAAATATAAATTCGACCTCCGTAGGCGGAGGTGTCGCTGAGTTGCTTTCAAGGTTAATACCCCTCTTCAAACAGCTAGGAGTAGATGTGAATTGGGATGTGATAAAGGGTGACGAAAGATTTTTCGGAATCACTAAGAAATTTCACAACGCTTTACAGGGGTTTGACGTAAATATAACAGATGAAGATTTGGCCTATTTCTTAGAGATAAATCAGATGAATGCAGAAATGACCGATTTTTATGGAGACATCACATTCATTCATGATCCTCAACCAATTGCTCTAATCGAAAAGAAAGGTAATAATGGGTCAAAATGGGTTTGGAGATGTCATATAGATTTAACTGAGCCTCAGATGCGCCCATTGAATTTTCTTAAACATTATATTGGAGAGTTTCGAAAAACTAATCAATCGAAATACTTATATACTATTAATACTATAATATAATGCATGAGGACTCTCATTGATTTTGCCATTCGAGCAGAATATGCTCGAGTAAAAGCCCTCGGAGATGATCTATCCGAGATCGGATCGTTGATCAATTGGGAGCGTTTCAGATTTTTGGAACCATTGATATACAAAAATAAAACTAGCCGCGGAGGTCGTCCGAACATTGACATCGTGATTATGGTGAAAGCTCTCGTAATTCAGCATTGGTTTGGTCTAACAGATCCAGAACTGGAGCGACAGGTTGCGGATAGGATCTCTTTTCGTATTTTCCTTGGCACCACTGAAGTAATTCCTGATTTCAGCACAGTTTGGCTATTCCGTGAACGTTTGATTAAGTGCGACGTATACGATGATCTTTGGAATGAGCTTCAAAGGCAGCTCGATGAGATGGGGTTTACTGTAAAGAATGGCACTATCCAGGATGCAACCTTCATAACTTCGGACCCAGGTCGGAAGAGGAACAAGAAAGACGAGCAAGGCGGGGACAAAAAGGAAGGTCAAGATTCCGAAGCCACCAGTACGAGCCTGAATCAGGAGTTTGATAAAGAGCTAATTGGTATTTCAAATAATATTATTGATGACAAGGCCAAACCACAGAGACTCGAAGAAGAGCCAATAAATGAGGGAAGTTGGGCAAAAAAGGGTGTCAAATCCTTTTTCGGATATAAAGGTCATATCTCAATCGATACCAATTACCACCTTATCAGATATTTTGAGACTACAACTGCTTCTGTACACGATAGTCAGGTAGATCTTGGAATTGAAGGGCTACCACGTTACGCCGATAAGGGATATGATGGTGCAAAAACTCGAGGATATGATGCAGCCATGAAAAAAGCTACAAGAGGTCACAAGCTTGGAATCATAGATCTTCTGAGGAATAAGAGAATCAGTAAAACGCGATCGCACATCGAAAGATGCTTCGCTGTTATGAAGCGGGGGCATAAGGGAGCACATGTTTATGTAACAACTGTCGCAAGAGCTGGAGTAAAATTCATGATGAATTCGGTCGTTTACAACCTGGAACAGTTGAAATATTTAGTGCATAAACAAACAGCCTAGCGGAAGCTCTCTAAAAAAGCGCAAAAATTAGAAACAACAAGGTAAATTGAAATCTAATAAGCCAATTTAGGGGTGAAATATGCTAAAAAACCACTATAAAGATTGAAAATATTAACGCAAGAATTTAAGGCTTCATTAACCAACACTAAATCGAAACCCTCATTGGACAATATGACTGTGCAATCTTTTCTAACAAAAAGTATCTTCAAAGAACTCTGGGCACTAAACAAAGGATTATCGCGCCATCAATTGATCCATTGAGCGAAAAGAATAAAGAGCTGTCTGACAGCACGATTACGTCAGTTCTCAATCGCTTCGAAATCGATTCCGATCGGCCAATAGTGACTCAAATCTCTCGGTTTGATAAATTGAAGAACCCCTGTGGCGTAATAGATGCTTATAAGGAGGTCAAAAAAGACATTGATTGTCAACTTGTCCTCGCTGGTGGTGGAGCCACAGACGACCCAGAAGGCCCGGGTATTTTAGAGCGGGTCAATAGAGAAGCTGAGAATGATACGGATATTCATGTAATAGATCTTCCTCCTTCAAGTGATCTGGAGGTCAATGCACTTCAAAGAGCATCCACAGTCGTCCTTCAAAATTCGCTAAGGGAAGGATTTGGATTGACCGTTACTGAAGCACTATGGAAAGCTAAACCTGTCATAGCCTCTGCAGTTGGAGGAATCCCGCTACAGATAAACCACAATCAATCGGGCATTCTTACAAATTCTTTAGAGGACACAGTCTACTATTTGAAAAAGCTCCTCCTAGAACCGGATTACGCAAGGAGACTTGGAATAAATGGTAAAGCGAATGTCAAGAATAACTTCCTTATTACGAGGCACATAAAGGATTGCCTGATGCTCTTTATTTCATTATACGATGAATCATCTATAAAAGGAGTTGCTCCTGAAGGTTTAGAGGGACCTCCTGAGATAACATATGAGGTTATTTGAAATTGCAAATCAAGCGAGCCAGCATCTTATCGCTGAATCGATCGAATAGCTGAATGATTAGTGGTTCAAGACATACAACAACCCAAGAGAAAATATGAATAAAATCTTAGTATCGATGGTCCTCATCATATCCCTGATGGGGTGTGTTGCAGCTCTAGATGTGGATAGCAAAGTAGAAATGCGGCCAGGTGAGGCTGCATTTGAGCAACTATACAATCATGGCATAGGTCAACCGTGGGTCGGAGGTAATCCACCCGGTCAATCTGGACTTGACCAGGCTTCTTCAGGCGGATATTCTTCCACATACAGCGCTACTGGTACTACTAGTGCTACTTTTTCTCAATATTCTCAGTATTACACGATGTCCAAAGGAAGTGACCCTAAGATACACATCGACGCTCCAAAAAGGCATGACATAAAAGGGAAGACCCCAACTACAGTATACTTTAGCTACCAAATGCATGCAGTGCCATATTCACAGTACCAGACTTACGCCACTTACACAGGTGGGAACTCATTGTGGATACAGGGTTCGACAAGCTGGACTCAGTACGCTGCCATACCTCAGGGTGCAAGCTTATCAATTCTGGCGACCTCTTCCGCAGGAGGTAATGGCTACCTCTATGAGATAATGCCTGGAGGCAAGCTTTCGAAAAACTACTACAGCTTCTTCCCAGGGTACAACCAGATCAACTTCTATGCAGATACAGTTGGACAGCACATTCTTCTCTTCGCCATTGGTGATCAGGTGAGCAACTCGATTGTGATAAATGTGCTAGCAAATCAACCTCCCAGCTACAACCAACCTCCGAGCTATCCACAGCAGATTTATCCGCAGCGATCAAGTTATCAAACGCCAAGCAGTCAGCCACCAGGATATTCGCATCAAATCTATCTGTAGAGCAAATGCATCCACAAACAAACAAGCTATAGAATAGAACAACCATGAGCTTCCAGAAGTCATCCAGGGGGTGATTTCTTACTGTTTTTCTATCATCTCATACAAGCAACAAAACAGGACATATTCTGCAAGTTCCTTACTTGTCGATAGTGCTTAATGTCGATAGCCATCAACCAAGATCAGAGAGGAAACGACCACGGCAATACGTTTGCGTTAATTCCCCTGGCCATTTGCGTTACATCCTTGAATCTGCTCTTGGTGGTCTGATTATCCTGCGCCGCGTTAGGCTGGCTAAGCTGTACTGCCTGAGGCTGTTGGACTACGGCTGGTGTTGATGCCGGGGCTGGTTCAGCGGCTACCTCGATCTTCACAGGGGTGTAATCAGCGACGTCTGGGCTAATCCTCGTTCCCGTAACTTCGCCGTTCGCTTCATTTCCATCGCTGTCACAGCTAACATATCGTCCCGAAAGGACATCATTGGAGATTGTTCCGGTTATATCGGTAGAGACGAGAACCTTGCCCTGCATTGCTTCGATGGCCATGTTTACTGAATTTCCAGAGAGCGATCCTGCGATTACACCGTTCCAGGGTTCATCTCCTTCGAACTTGCACATTCCATAGATGAAATCGTCCGACTGGTTCATAGCCGCAGTTATCCCTGTCCCAGCCAGGGAGATATTCCAGATCCCTTGTGCGTTAAGGAGGTGGGCCGCCTGCGTTGAAGTGTTATTCCCGGAGGCAGGGGTCGTGTTCTCTGATGAATTCTGGGCCGAAGCTGCCAATACGTTCTGGAAAACTGTAACCAACATCAAGGTGAGTAGCACTAATTGGCAGACACATCTAATTTTCATACCGATCCTGTATTGTGTAATAAGACAAATTCTTCAATCAATACCATTGTGTAGGTCTTGTTAATAAAGTGCTCATATCCTGCTCGTTCATTGCATGTACGGATAGGATAAATAAAAAAATTAATATTATTCTAGATTATAGATAATATATTAAAAAAAATGATCGAACGAAACTGTACTTTCCAAGTTTCTCCTTTATTTATATTTTCTAAATTATATCAAATTATATTTTCAATCCCATGCTTCTGAGTATATAAAGCAATCCGCCTTCCGGTACGGGTATATTAAAATACATCAGCACATATTCAAATGTTTCACCTAATGCTTGCATTTTTACTAGGTCGATCATGTCGCCCATAGTTCTTGGATTTGAACCGTCCCCAGATGGCGGATTGTCTATTTCCCATAAGAGAATCGCAGTCCATACTGAGAAGACTAGCTGAATAAATCTTTCAATTGATTGTTTTTCTCTTAATTGGTAATCTTTGAATCCTAATTTTTGATTTGTCTCTCTGTGGGCCGTCTCGATATCCCATCTATCCTCGTAAATTGAGAGTATTTCTTTCGACGAAAGCGATTCATTAGTGCTTATAAAATATTTTGTAGTGCTCTCCTTTTTTCTCTTTGAGACTACAAGTTTAACTTCGCCTACCTTGTCTATGACTACCTTCTTTTCAAATGCATAGTAGGTCTTCTTTTTGCCCCGAACACTAATAGTTGTCTTAATAAAATACTTATCCTCAATTTGGTTTGCTAAGTCTCTAACCTGAAAACACATGTCCTTATTTATCCTGATTTTCTTATCAGATTTGATTTGGCAGACTATATTATGCCCTAATTTGAGACACTTGTTAAAGAGATCAGAAGAAAACCACCAGCTATCGAAAACGATATAAAGGTCCATGCTTTTTGGTACTTCTAATGGTTCAATGATCTCGTCCAAGGCAATCTCCATTTTTGTTCTAAAATTCTCATTTTCGTCATCATTCTTGATATACATCTTAGCTTTATGTGGTATGAATAATCCTTTGGATTGGATAACAGAGGTAACAAAATTGTTACCCCAAATGTAGGTTTCTTTACTATGATCATAAAATTTTCCTACACCTTCCGTTTGAGTTCCTTCCTTCTCATTGTATGTGTCATCAATTATTAACAACATTCTATCATTTTCTTTTAAACATAATTTCTCAATAAAAAGGTCCACTTTGCGTTGAGCAACTTCATCCTCGTCCCAATTCGCATCGCTAAAGAACCAATTGTACGAAGAGCGTGCTTTTTTTCCTTTCCTACATTCGGCCATAGTATCACAAAGGTTGGAAACGGTCTTGGATTTATCACACACGCTTAACGCTCCACACAAATCTCGAAACGATCCATAACTCGGTTTCGTAAAAAGATCCTGAAATTCATTCAAGAACGGCTCTAATTGTAATGGTACCTTTATTATGAGAGAATTTGATCCTAGTATAAAACCCTTACTTTTTATTTTTTTTATTAAATTTATATTCTAATTTAATCTGATGATATTATAAATATACGAAAAAGTTGGAAAGTACAGGAACGAAAGTGAAGAGGGCCCCATCAGGCCCTCAGTTCTCTATTTGCGAACGCATTACTTGCGCTTTTGCAGGCGCTTCCTCAGAGTCTCCAGCTCTCCGGTATGGTAGAGGTAGGCTCCGGCACCGATGGCTATGAGCAGTACCAATATGATCGCTATCAAGGCCCAGTTGGTCGTAGACTTCTCCACAGTCACTGGTGTCTCCTTGTCGTCCAGGCTCAGCCTGTAAGTTCCCGCATCGGTTGGCTTGAAGCTAAAGCTCATCGTCTTGTTCTCGCCTGGCTTCAGGGTCACGTTCTGGGCGTCCACCGTCTTGTTGCCGTTGACCAGCAGCTCCAGCTTACGGGTATCATTGAATGCTCCGACGTTTTGGACGTTGGCCTTTACGGTAATCGTCTGGCCGGTCTTTGCTGTGGTGCTGCTGACGTTGAAGCTCTGCACCTGGATTGGAGTCATCACTGTGATATTTCTAGAGGCCTTATCGTAACCGGTTGCCTGAGCAGTTATTCTGTGCTCTCCCAGGACATTCGACGCGTACTTCAGAGTACCCTGAGCGCTGGTATTGCCTATGCCGGTATTGTCGAAGGAAATGCTTGCATTTTCGATGGCGGTCTGGTTTACGCCTCCTGTTACTGTTATCAGGAAGGTCTGGTTCTTCAGGGCATCGGAGGGCACGCTAAGGGCCAGCTTGTTGGTCACGTTTTCGGATATCGCAGCAGCAGCGGCCGTGGACCTCACAACAACGGTGGTTCGGTTTTCAGCGTAGGGGATCTTACTGGCAACCACATCTATAGAGCCAACGCTCTTGGGAACATAGCTTATGGAACCCGAGGCGTCCGTGTTGCCTATGGTGTCGCCATTAACTAGCACAGTTACCCCGCTTATAGCCTCTCCGGCCGAAGTGACATGCATGTTCATAGCACTGTTGACCACAACTGGCTGTGTGATGCTGAGGTCGAGCGCCTTCGTTGCGCCCGATCTCTCGGCAACTGGAGCGAAATTCCTATCGGCGTTGTCGGCTACTATGAACTTCAAGTTGCCCATGATGTCAACTGTCCGGCCCCGTCCGAGGCTGATGGAGCCATCGTTCTTCATGCTAATGCCGGTGTCCGTCAGAGTCTGGACCTTCATCTTGCCCTGCATCTCTCCTTCTTGCACGTTGGCAGGACTGTCCGACAATTGGAAGAGGCCGTCTATGGTTGCGAGGTCCGCCTCAGTTCCCTTGAAGACGCTCTGAACGTGCGCCGCAATCATAGGCACGTCCTTTTTAGAGCCCATCGTTATCTTGTAGAGGTAGTTCGAAGTCTTGAACTCTCCCGAAGAAGGCGCTACTACTTTGCTGTCGATCTCTTTGCCGTCCTTGGCCAGAGCCAGGTACACCTTGTTACCGTTTATGTCCACCTGCTTGATGCGAAGCTCGTAGCCTTCTTCCAGGGGCAGCACAGACCCGGTGGTTATGGTCTTCTCATCTTTGCTGTCCACCAGAATCTTCCGAAGCTCGCCGTCGTTTATGTCGCTGAACTGATCTGCGAACTGCGTGGCGTTATTGTAGCCAGCGAAGTACTTGTCGGCCATGAAGCCTATGACGTCGTATTTTCCCCAGTCCTCGAACTGGAACTTCACCGGGCTTGGGCTAGTCGAGTAGGTCAGATCTCCGTCGGCTATGCTCGAGCCGGATATCTTGGCAGTAAGGTTCTCCGTCCCAGTATCGTCGTCTATGTCGTAGTAGAATCCCTCGAAGTTGTATGGGGTCCAGGTGAACTCCTTGGTCACAGACGGGTCCACGATCGTTCCTCTGATCTCATACGGTCCAGTGTGCTCTACGATAGGAGCAAATCTGAGAACATCGGCATCCGCGATCTGGAAACTGACGTTTCCGAAGATGTTTACCGTCTTTCCCTTCCCCAAGCTGACGGAGTCGGTGTTGTCCATAGTCACACCGGTATCAGAAACTCCGACCACTTTCATCTTTCCGTATTTGTCTCCATCCTCGACCGATTTGTAAGTGTCCGATACCTGGAACAACCCGTCTACAGTGACTATTCCTGATTCGCTGCCTGCAAAGACGCTGGGTATGTGGGCCATAATTATTGGAGTGTCCTCTCCGCTTATGGTCACCTTGTACTGATAAGTTGAGCTCTTGAGAGTGCCTGGCGATACGACCTTACTGTCTATCTCCTTACCGTCTTTGGCTAAAGCCAGGTAGACCTTGTTTCCGTTTACATCGATTTGTTTGATGCGAAGCTCATAGCCTTCTTCAAGAGGCATTACAGAACCTTGGACTATAGTCTTCTCGTCGTTGTTATCAATCAGAACTTGTCTCAATTGGCCGTCATTTATCAGGCTGAGGTCCTTGTCCAAAACATTAGTTCCGCTGTAGCCGGCAAAGTACTTGTCAGCCATGAAGCCGATTACCTGATACTTACCCCAATCCTTGAACTTGAAATTAATCGGCTGGACTTTTGTATCGTACTTCAGGTTGTGTTCGGCTATGGACCTAGAGGTCTCCGATGTCAGGTGTACTGTCAGGTTTTCCGTCCCAACTTTGTCGTCCATGTCGTAGAAGAATCCTGAGAAGATCAATGGGGTCCAAGTGTAGTCCAACGAACTTATGCCTTGCCTCCAGATCCTATCCGTCAGGGCTGGCGTGACAACGGGGGAGATCTCGGCGGGCGTGATATTCTGTCCCGTCTTGTTCTCAGATATTGCTGTCACGGAGGGTGTTGTATTATTGGATGCGCTGCTGGATGCCATCGATTTGTTTTCGTCTACCTTGGTTGGATTTGTCACGGTTGAATTTACTGCAGTAGTAGTTGCCATCATACTCCCAACGACTGCAGCTTTGGTTGATGGCAAAGTGACATTATTGTTTGCCGTTTGGTTGCTAGAAGGTGTAGGGTTCTTTGGCGCAGAAGTCGTGGTGGAAGTCTTCAGAGTCTCGGGTATAGTGGCTGGTGCTGGTGTCGCTGTGCTCTGTTCCGCTTTCACAGCCGTCGTTGTTACGGCCTGCATTGGCGGACTAGTAGGCGTTGATTGACCTTGTGGCCCTGTATTGGATGTCTCTGATTTTGTCGTCGTCTCGGTGGCTGCAACGGCGACCGGCACATTGATTCCTGTAGCAGCAGCTCCAGGCCTTATCCCGCTGCTTGGTCTTTGAACTTTTATGGGCGCCGAAGCCTGACCAAACCCTTGAGCGCCGATGCCGTTGGAAAAAGAGTTTGCACCAACGACCGGTGTTGCCCCACTGGCACTCGGGTTGACTGAATCAATTCCAGAATTCGCTGCACCAGTTTGGGTCGCCGCCAACCCCCCCATCGGCAGAGCTGCAGCTATCAATATGATAAGCAGGCAAACTCCACCAGCCCTGAAGTAATCCATAACTCTCCTCTCGCGATTACAGTCTTAATATATTGACCACTGATCGATCCTATATATATTTTCTGTTTCGCAACGCTACTATATCATCTTGACTATACTTAATCGCGTTATATCTAATTGTCCTGGTCATCTGGGTTGCACTTTACATTTATAAACCTGATCTTGAATCGACTTAAGTCGCATTGATGGGACCATTTGAGTCGATGAAACCATTCGGTCCCCTGAGGATTTGAATGGGATGATCTCGACATAATTTTTCCAACCGGATGCTCCGCGAAAAATTAGTAATAAACCCCACCAATGAGGCGAATCGCGTTCAACTGATCAGTCCATAGATCTGTTTGGGGGATAAGTCATTCTTCAGGAACTTAATCCGAATAATCCATGTCCGTAAGCACTTCAAGGCGACCAAAAGATGTTATAAGTCGATATCTCATCAATGTTGAAATTACATTGTCATTCGGAAAAGAAAGGAGGGAGGCAAAAGTCAGTTGTTGGAAGGAGGGATGTAAACAAAAGATACAATCTGACTCTTGCCTAAGTTCGGTTCGGCATTCAACGTATATAAAAACATGGTACCACCAACGAGGTGCAAAGCGGTCTCCCTTCTGTCGCCGCCTGACCATGCCTTACTTTTGATCACACCTAGTAAAACCCAAGATTTCCATCAGGTATTTCCCATCGAATTCTTTCTGGTGCGGTATTTTGAAAATGGGCGATTGCCATTATCGCTTTTGTTCTGTTGAAGTTGGGCCTAACACCGCATATTTTATTATCTCACAGGTCCACTAAATATTATGCTTACCGAGGATGAAGGAAAAGTTGCCGTAAAGCTGGCCAGAAAGGCCCTCACCGATTTCGCTGAGAAAAAAATCAGGATCAAGCCGGAAGGCCTTCCAAAGATATTTGATGAGATGCAAGGAGTCTTTGTAACCCTTCACGAAGATGGAGATCTCAGAGGCTGCATAGGTTATCCCCAGCCGGTAATGCCTCTTGGAAAGGCCATTGTGGATTCGGCCATAAATGCCGGCATGGGTGATCCCAGGTTTCCGCAAGTTAAAGCAAAAGAGCTTGCCAGGATTGAGTTTGAGGTAACGATCCTCACGAAACCAGAGCCTTATAACGCACCTAAGTCTAGCCTTCCTGAACTGGTAAGGATCGGGATTGATGGGCTGATAGTGACCAAAGGCATCTTCTCCGGCCTTCTGCTTCCCCAGGTAGCTCCGGAATGGGGATTCAATTCCATGGAGTTCTTGAGCCAGACATGTATCAAGGCCGGTCTTCAGGCAGACGCCTGGATCGACGAGGATACCGAGGTCCAGCACTACCAGGCCCAGATATTTGCAGAGGTGGCTCCAGAGAGAGAGATACTCGAAAAGAGCTACGCTGACAGCAGCTGCGGCACTAGATGAAGGTTCTGTCCGAAGTTTGGGAACAACTCAAAAGCGGATCCTAAGCGGAAAGCCGTTCAGACATGCCTGAATCTCGGATTTGGAGTTAGGAGTTTCCCAACCTTCGTCTAAAAGCCAAGAGCCAACGATGAGCCTCATGTAAATTCTGAGCGGGATGATCTTTAGCCCTTCCTTAATCACTCCTAGAATGGGCCTAGAACGGGAACGAATAGTATTTCTAACCAAAAAGGCAAAGAAGTTAGTGTGAAAAAGAACTCGATAACGTTGCTGACAGACGCCTACACTTCGCCCCTGCTGATAAATACCCTCATTAGTGAAGGAGTTCCAGTCTATACTAAAAGCGAGAGGCTGAAGACGGAACTGAGAAGATACTGCCCTGATTTGATTCTACTAGACGAGACGGAGGCGGCAAATATAATAACCAGGCCTGATTCATTCTTGTTCACAAACGCAGATGAAGGACTGTCAGCTATAAGAGAGTTCTTGACCAACCCATCTGAAATAGAAGTCCACAACTCATTCAAAGACAAATCGGATTTTGGAAGACTTCTGTCCAAAGCTCTTCCGGATTTGGGACTTCCAGGCGCTGAAACGGAAAGTGTCAGAAGGGATGAGTTCGCTTGCGATACATACTTCAACTCAAAAGGAGAGCCTGCTGTCCTGGGCATTTATGCCCATCCCTTCCTGGATGGAAAAGATTCCAGGGACATCATCTATTACACGAGCCGGGATATCGTGAGAAAGTATCTCCGCCGAATGGAGGATTCCCTAAAAGATCTTTCTTCTCGATTGGATTTGGAGAACCTCCCGCTTCATGCGGAGTTCAGGCAGCATAAGGACGACCTTGTGCCAATCGGGGTCGATCCATGTAGGTTCGGCAGTTTTAGCCTCCCCGATCTGCTTTTCTTCGCTTTCGGCATGAACCCGTACAAGCAATACTTCAGTGGTCTAAAGCCGGATTGGAACAGTGCACTGTCATCCGCCGAAAGCGATATCTTCTTCAGGGTTCTAAGCAGGCTACCTATTGCAGTTCCAGCGGGCAAGAAACCGGATCACGAAGCGTTCGCTGACACTTTCCGGAACCTTGTCGGCTACTGTAAGTTGGACACTGATAGGTATCCTGCATTCTCCATCGCTTTTGGAAAGACGGATAATCTCGGTGACGTAAAGAAGTATCTGGAAATGGATTTTAAGAATTACCTTACTTGACTAGTGACTTTTACAGATGAAGCAATGCATATCCCTCGCGACAGATGAAAAACTAATTAAGGATGTAGTACCATTAAAGATAGAGTACTATTAAGCGAGGAGAAAAAAAATGTCCAGCATAGTCCACTTTGAGATACCAGCCGATGATCTCCAGAGGGCAAAAACATTTTACACCAAGCTCTTTGGATGGAAGATCGAAGATGTGAAGGGTATGGATATGGAATACATGATGGTTGACACCTATGGCTTAGGCGGAGGCATGATGAAGAGAATGCACCCTGACCAGCAGATAACAGACTACATCGGTGTCCCTTCCGTGGACGAATACGCCGCCAAAGTCGAGAAGCTAGGCGGCAAGATCATTGTTCCAAAGAAGGCCGTACCCAGAATGGGTTATTTTGTCATCTGCATGGACACCGAGAACAATGCCTTTGGTATCTGGGAGACGGATCAGGGAGCAAAATAATTTTTTAATCTTTTTGGTTGTTATTGTTATTCTGGGCTCGAGGGCTGGATCAAGCCGTGAAGGTGCTCGGTCCAGCAGTTCCATGGAGTTTTTTTTTGGTATGGGTTTTATAGGTTTAATATCAACTGCATTTGATGGACTTTTCCCCGCATTTCAGGTTCTGGGAGCTGGATTTCATTAGAGGGCTGGCCGTGGTTATGATGGTCCTCTATCACTTTCTCTACGACCTGGACTATTTCGGTGGCTATCCTTTGAATGTACGTTCGGGACCCTGGCTGTACTTTGCAGAGGCTACCGCGGCTATATTCATAGTGCTGGTGGGAGCATCTTTGACTCTCAGCTCATCGAGAGCAAGGAAGGAAGGAGCTTCTGAGAATCTCTTCGCCCGGTTCTTCAAAAGAGGTTTGAGAATATTCTCGTTGGGGTTGGTCGTTACCCTGGCCACTTATCTGTTGATCGGCAGGGGATTCATTCTATTCGGAGTGCTCCACTTCATTGGAGTCTCAATAGTTCTAGCCTATCCCTTCCTCAGGCTGCGCACCTTCAATCTTTTTGCGGGATCGATTTTCATTTTGATAGGCATTTATCTCCAGGGGCTCACTTTTAACTTCCCCTGGCTGTTATGGCTGGGATTTGTTCCTGACAACTTTTATACCCTGGATTACTTTCCGATCTTCCCCTGGTTTGGACTCGTCCTGATAGGAATGTATCTGGGGAATAGATTTTACCAGGATGGCAAGAGGGGTTTCGAGCTGCCTGACTTATCAGGCTCTTTTATGGTTAACCTCCTTGGCACTCTGGGAAGAAACTCGTTGGCGGTCTACCTGGTCCACCAGCCGGTCATAGTGGCAACTCTGTTTCTCGTCGGGATCATACCCTCCCTGCATCCAAGCTGAACACGAGGGGGTCGAATTTCTTGAGAAAAATAGATATATAACTCTCAGAATTCGTGGTACAAGTCAGATCAAGAAGTTCTGATCGATGAATCGAAATAAAAGGGATGGATATAATGAAGATACTACTTGCACTGATCGTGGTGCTGATGTTATCAGCCTCAGCCTCAGCAAAACCTACAGTTGCGTCTGCGGGACCGTACAGCATTTCTTTTGACCTGAAGGCGCCGACTCAGCCGACCGTCGTAACGGGTTCAGAAAGCGATAATGAATCTATCTGGTACTATGCCAACGTAAATTTTGACAACAAAACTGTGGCTAGCATAGGTATAATTAGTTACAATGATTGGCAGGATGCCACCTTCTCGAGCACCAGGGCGAAAGTGCTCCTACTGGATGCGGTAAATGAGTCTGGGGAGATCCGGGATCCTTCTCTGATAAAGAGAACAATAGACGACAGCAATGCTGAAGTTGAATCCTACGTATCCACCATGACGAACTCCAGCGTCACAGACGCAGAATACTGGAAGGACAGCAAGAACTCAGGTTATGGACAGGTCTTGGTCGGCAAGAACAAAGTTGAGCTCATCAGCAATCTGCCAAAGGATTTGGACGATAACCTGCTCAACACCCTTAACATAAAGGCGCCTATGCAACCCTCGACTGCAACCACGACCATCAGTCCAAATGGTGCCCAAAAGCCCAACATTGCTAAGCCTTTTGTTGACCAGAATTGTATGCGTGAGTGGACAGACTTGGGCTATACCCCATCTCAGATCTCATGGATGGGATGGTGTCATTTAATCTAAAACTTTTTTATGGGCTATTTTCTTTTTTGTAGAAATTTTTGCAGCTTGTTCGCAGTACAGTACACTTCAATAATTGTATATAAAATATCAATCAAAGTAGACTAACTAGGGATTAACTTCTCAAAGCTCTAGACAGGAGGCAAAATAGGATTACCCAATAGATTAGATGAAATAGATAAGACAAAACAAGGTGAAGCCCAAGGGAAGTTGCATAAGGTATGGCCCCTTTTTAAAGGGAATAACCTAACGCCCGCTTAAACGGGTGACGGCTAAGCTTTCCCTGGACTTCAATACCACTTACATCTGAAACTATTTAATACTATTGAAAGAAAGAGTCTTTATGGATATCTAGATCAGAGCTTCTGCAAAAAGCCGTATATATACAAGCTATGTAGCTCCAAGCCATGCTCTTCCAGGTGATGTAATTAGCCTATGCTCTGATCGTTAGTCCTAAAAAATGAGTTTCATAGCACCCGAAAGAGGCTTTCTGAATACAGAATTTCTTACTGAGCATCTCACGATCGGCTTACTGTCCTTTAGCCTTCAACAAGTTCTTTTGATACCCTGTCCACCCTCTCTCTGAACTTCTGCTTGATGGCCATCAGGGCTTCGTCTGGGTAACCGATGTTCTTTATTGCCACCTCAAAATCGTCAATGGCTTCTTGATACGATTTCAGGTAGACATAGAGCATCATCAAATACATGCTGCTGGTTCTATCGATCTCCATCTTCCTTGAACTCCGGTTAATGCTTCGCCGTTCTTGGCCTTGGTTGGGCAAAGATCATCTACTGCGATATTGGTCCAACCACGCTGGGTCACCATCGTCTTGAGGTTAGATTGAGCTGTTATGGTCGAGGTTGAACTGCCACCGAGCTAAACCTCTTTAGCTAATGTCATGTTTCAGGCCCTACATATAGATGCTTTAGGTGATCACTAGTGTTCATTTTTTGGGAAGATATAGGAATAATTCACACTTTTGACGTACGAGAAAAGAATTCAATCCAGTTACTCTTTGACTCATTCAATATATGTTTGAATGGCAGCTCTGCGCCCACAATCACACTAACGCTTACTTTGACAATTTCAATAGCTGGATTCGCGGCAAGTTGATTCTCCTGCCGCTATTTAGTAGATCCTTTGCGTCAACCTGGTCTGTGAAGTTAAAGCTATAAGGCTGCTAATATAATTCTAGTTTGCCCTGTATATTTTTTTTGTTTCAGGAGTAGAACGCCACCGGGATAAGCTACCAGACTATCTCGATAAATTTACAAAATTGGCCAGAAACGATCACGTTCTGACCTGAGTAGCCTTGGCCGATCTCTTTATTTTCTTGACCCTTGAGCCTGACGCAGTGTATCTTTGGCTAGGACCGGGCTTCTTATAAATCGTCTCTGACTTGGCTACCTGCCTTACCTGTCCTTTTCTACCTTTAATCTTAACCCATTCTATGCTTCCTGTCTTTCCCATAAGGCTGATCTAAGATTAGCCTGCATTAAATAGCTTTCTAAGAAGGACCATAGAGAGATCACTGAGAAGACCAGGAAATACGAATGTTGATCAAAGGGAAGACTTTTAACCACCGCCATCCTCTTTGATCTTTGTGAACCACGAGATAGAGCTTCCTACCCTACGTCCCGGCAAGTCCCTGGTTCTGATACTTCTGGGCATGGGCGTCTATTTCGTGTACCTCTATCACGTGGGATTCCAGGAGGTCATGAGGAGCCTCGGAAATGTAGATCTGGCCGTTTTTTCAGTGGGGTTTGTGCTGGCTGTTTTAGGCATTCTTTTCGACTCTATGGCCTGGCAGGTGATAGTCAGGAAGTTCGACTACAAGGTGCCCACCAGGGATATCTTTCTAATTTACATGTCCTGCATCTTCATGAACAACATCATCCCCTCAGGAAGCTTCTCGGGCGAGACTGCTAGGATCTACTTTCTGGACAAGCTCGCCGGCAGCTCGAGAATCGATAAGACCTCGGCCACTGTTGCTGCTAGCAGGATAATCGCCTTCATTCCCTTCATCCTTGGAACGATCATAGGCTTGATATTTCTCTCTCTTTCCACGGACGTGCCTGAATGGGCCCTGGCAGCCTGTACAGGCATAGCCGCTTTTCTCCTGTTGATAAATGTAGGCTTCTTCGGAGTCTGTTATGTGGATGGCTGGCTTGAGAGGATCACCTTCGCTCTCATAGACCAGGTTGAAAGGATATTTCGCGTCCATGTAGATAGGCCGAAGTGTCAAGGGATAATGGGCCAGTTCCATGAATCCATGATGATGCTGATAAACCACAAGAGAACGCTCTTCATCAGCACTTTTTGGGCCATCGCGGGATGGTTCTCCATGACTCTGGTAGCCTTTCTTACCTTCAGGTCCATGGGCCTGGAGGTGCCTGTAAGGGCGGTATTCGCCGTTTATGCGGTCATGATCTTCTTGCAGATGCTGCCTCTTTTCCTGCCCGGAGGTCTGGGGCTTGTGGACATAGTTATGATCACCCTCTTCAACGCCATAGGCGTGCCGATGCACGCAGCCGTGGCGGCCACAATCTTGATCCGGCTAATTCAGCTCTGGTTCCTGACTGCTCTAGGCGGAGCGTCCATGGCCTACCTAATCAGGAAGATCAACCGCGACGCAGTCAGGTCTCGGTTGAACGAGGGCGTGGCAAAAAGCTTTTAAGGACTTCAGCTACACTAGAGGTCGCTATCCATGGGACAGTGGGGTAGCCTGGTCTATCCTCGAGGGTTTGGGACTCTTGGACCGCGGTTCGAATCCGCGCTGTCCCACTTAATTTTCTTTTGTTTTCCGTCCCTGTGTGTATGCTACATCCATTCGCATCTGCGCATACACAAGTCTACACTATTATCGTCTACACTATCACTGTCTCTACGCAGCAGCGACAGACCTCTTCCAGTTGACGCGTATCCGAGCCGGGGAAATGGTCGATGAGGCAGAGGCTCGCGGGCCTTGCCTTCGAGAAAAGCCTTTTCAGGTCGCCGTGATATACTTCTATCTCACAAGCCCCCGATGCTCGCCCGACAAGGACAGGCTCGCCAGCCACCACGTCCGTTGGATGCTTCAGGCGCTCTATATTCTCTATCCCCAGAAGGACCTTGTTAGCCTCCAGGTTCAGCATGATGTTCTCCACCGCAGGAAGCCAGATGTCGTTCAGCACGACGCGCCTGGCATCGGCCAGAACACACATCAGCCCGAGGGTTCCCGGGCCGCAAAGACCGTCCACCACATCTGTCAATTTGCCCTTAAAGTACAGGCTCTCCAGGATCTTCATCTTCGGTGAGCCCGATCTTGGAAACTCGATGTGTATTTTGGACTGGCTCCTGTAGATGACCAGCTCTCCAAACAGGCTCTGGACGACGTCACCTCGCATGTCACACCCGGCCAGAAGGCTCCACGCCCTGGGACCCATCTCAGAATCAACCACTCCAGGCACTCCGCCGCTCAGGATGACGCCTTTGACCTCGGGAATGCGCCTCAAAATTGCCTCTGCAGCATCTTTGTTCAGACGCTCTCCTGCGATGATAAGGGACTTTGGTCCAAGGCGGGGAGGATAAGCCAACTTGTAGCCGACGGCGATGAGTGGTGAGCCCACACTGCGCAAGTTGTCTCCCTTGTCGCGAAGGCCCATCTCTACGAGGATGTTCAACGCATCCAGCATGACGACATCCAGGGGTGCTCTGCCGCATGAATTGCACCGGTCTATGCGCTCCGGCAGATCCTTAAAAGGGCTGCTTTTGTCTAAATTGGGATCTGCCGCGCAGTCAGGGCAGGCCATGTACATTGTGTCGATGCTTGCCAAGACCTCTTGTGCAGGTCGGACACAATCTTTTCCGCAGCAGGGGCAGTCCATGATCCTCTGGATTGCAGGTAAATATTTCAGCTTTTCCAAAGAAGATCCATTGCGGAAAGCCCAATCCTTTAGAAAGGTTTGTAAATGGGAATGACGTTAGGACGGCGAAGGTGGTTTTGGACATGGCACAGAGAGGCATAAGGGAATACGATGCGAAACGCATGCTGGCCAAATACCTTCCCGATTACCTCACGGATTTCTCTTATAGAGGGGAAATCGCCCTTGTGAGCCCGGACACGGATTTGGACAGTCTCGCGGCCGAGAATCCCTGGCTGGAGGCCAAAAAGCTCGTCGTTAAGCCGGATCAGCTCTTTGGCAAAAGAGGGAAGCTTGGCCTGGTCCTTCTGGATGCGACCTGGAACGAGGCACTAGCATACCTTAAGGAGAACATGGGGTCCGAGGCGGTAGTCGGAGGCATGGCAGGAAAGTTGACCCATTTCCTTGTGGAGCCCTTTGTGCCCCATCGCGAGGAACTCTACGTGGCCATAAGCTCAGACTATGATGGCGACAATATTTTTTTCTCTACTGAAGGAGGTATCTGTGTTGAGGAAAAGTGGGACGAAGTTGCCCAGGTTCGGGTTGACGTCCTGGAGGGCATAGACAGAGTCGATCTGCACTCCAAGCTGCCGTCTTCTCTCGGAGACAGGCAACCCGCCGTAGAATCCTTCATCAAAGCCCTTTACCGTTTCTATGTCGATTTGGGATTCGCTTATCTGGAGATCAACCCCTTCACCTTCGACGATGGATCGATAGTCCCCCTCGATCTCGTAGCGAAGCTTGACGACGCCGAAGAATATTGGCAGAGCAAAAAGTGGGATGGACTGATCTTCCCGGAGCCCTTCGGAAGGACTATGTGCGAGGAGGAGCTATTCATAAAAGATCTGGACTCGAAGACCGGAGCCTCCCTGAAGCTGACAGTTCTAAACCCCAAGGGAAGGGTGTGGACGATGGTGGCCGGAGGCGGGGCCAGCGTCATCTATGCCGACACAATCTGTGATCTGGGTCACGCGGGAGAGCTGGCCAACTACGGCGAGTACAGCGGCGACCCCAACACCGAGGAGACCTACCTGTACTGCAAGACCATCCTTGACCTCATGACCCGGGAGAAGGACCCTGAAGGAAAGGTGCTCATGATCGGAGGGGCCATAGCCAACTTCACCGACGTGGCCAAAACCTTCAAGGGAATCGTGATGGCCCTCAAGGAGTACCAGGACATTCTTCACGATGCTGGGGTGAAGATTTACGTGCGCAGGGGAGGGCCCAACTATGAGGTAGGCCTCAAGCTCATGCGCGAGCTGGGAGAAATGCTGGGGGTTCCGATCGAGGTGTACGGTCCTGATACCCACATGACTCGAATAGTTCCACTGGCCCTTGGCGGTGGTGAGCGACAATGACTTCGGCCACAGCTACAAAATCGGAATCCGTTTCGACAAAAAATGATCATGTGCTCTTCGATCGGAGCACCAAAGCCTTCGTTTACGGCTACCAGACCAATGCCATCCAGAGGATGCTGGACTTCGACTACATCTGCAAGCGAGATAGCCCAAGCATTTCGGCAATCATCAACTCCAACCGCGCGGGCATTCACAAGGCATTCTGGGGGACCAAGGAGATCATTCTCCCGATGTTCAAGACCATACACGAAGCCGCCATAGCGCACCCGGAGGCAGATGTTATGGTGAACTTCGCATCTCACCGCTCTGCCTTCGAGACTACAATGGAAGCCCTGGAGCAGAATACCATCCGGACAATCGCAGTCATCGCCGAGGGTGTGCCAGAGAGGAAGGCCAGGATCTTGGCTGCAACGGCCAGAAAGCTTGGCAAGACTGTCATAGGACCGGCAACCGTTGGCGGGATGACGGCAGGAGCCTTCCGGATTGGGAACACCGCTGGAACCATAGAGAACATCATCGCCTCAAAGCTGTATCGGCCCGGATCAGTCGGGTTTGTCTCTAAATCTGGGGGCATGCTCAACGAGGCATTCAACATAATATCCAGGAACTCCAACGGGATCTACGAGGGTGTTGCCATCGGCGGGGACCGTTACCCTGGAAGCACCATGCTCGATCACATAATGAGGTACGAGGCCAACCCGGAGATCGAGATGATAGCATGCCTCGGAGAGCTGGGCGGGACGGACGAGTACAGGATAATAGAGGCCCTGAAGGCCGGAAAGATCACAAAGCCACTTGTGGCCTGGGTCACCGGGACCTGCGGGCCCGTGCTTCCATCCTCCGTTCAGTTCGGCCACGCTGGAGCGAAAGCGGACAGCCAAAAAGAGACAGCTCAGGCCAAGAATGAGGCCTTCAAGAACGCAGGCGCATACGTCCCCGACTCTTTTGATGATTATGGAGAGAAGGTAAAACAAGTTTACGAGATGCTAAAATCTCAGGGAAAAGTCGCGGACGTAGTCGAGCCAGAGGTGCCAAGGCTGCCCGCGGACTACAGCAAGGCCCTCTCCTCAGGACTGATCCGCAAGCCAACCACCTTCATCTGCTCCATCTCGGACGATAGCGGTGAAGAACTCCTGTACGCCGGCAAGAAGATCAGCGACGTCCTGGAACATCGGGTGGGCATCGGTGGAGTGATTGGCCTCTTGTGGTTCAAGAAGCAGCTTCCCGACTATGCTGCTAATTTCATAGAGCTTGTTCTCCAGATAGTAGCGGATCACGGCCCGGCTGTGTCTGCTGCCCACAACTCCATAGTGGCGTCATGTGCGGGAAAGGACCTGATATCCTCGTTATGCAGCGGCTTGCTGACCATCGGGCCGAGGTTTGGCGGAGCCATAGACGACGCCGCCAGGGAGTTCAAGAGGGCAAAGGAGACCAGTCTGTCTCCAGAGCAGTTCGTCGGCGAGATGAAGCGCAAGGGCATAAACATCCCAGGAATAGGTCACAGGGTCAAGAGCGTAAAGAACCCGGACGTGAGAGTACAGCTCCTGATTGAGTACGCCAGGAAGAACTTCGCGCGAACTGAGCTGCTGGACTATGCCTTAGAAGTGGAGAGGCTGACCACAGCCAAGAAGGGCAATCTGATCCTGAACGTCGATGGCTGCATAGGCATCCTATTCTTAGACCTGATGTCTTCCTGCGATGCTTTCACAAAGGCAGAGATAGACGAGGTTGTAAAGCTCGGCTATCTGAACGGACTCTTTGCTCTGGGCAGGAGCATCGGCCTCATCGGTCACATCCTGGATCAGAAGCGCCTGGGAGCCAGGCTCTACAGACATCCGGCGGAGGACATCGCCTACATGCTGCCTAGATCTGAGGACATCGAGTGCAAGCGTTGAGATAACGTAAGATATGCCTACCATTAGCCAGAAGATCCTCACCCGGGCCTCTGGGTCCGAAAGTATCATTGAGCCAGGGGAGATCGTCGAGGCGGACGTGGACTACGCCATGTCCCACGACGGGACCTCCGTCCTTGCTATCAAGGCATTCCAGGATATGGGATCGGAGAGGGTGTGGGACCCCGAGAGGATCGTAATACCCTTCGACCACCAGATCCCGGCCAATAACGATGTCGCCGCCACACTGCAGAAGGAGGTTCGAGAGTGGGCAATAGAGCAGGGTATCTCCAACTTTTTTGATTGCGGCTCCGGTGTCTGCCATCAGGTCTTTCCTGAGCAGGGGTTCGCAATGCCCGGTAAGTTAATTGTTGGCGCTGACTCGCACTCCTGCACCTACGGAGCTTTTGGAGCCTTCGCCACCGGTGTAGGCGCAACGGACATGGCCGAAATCTATTCGCGTGGTAGGCTGTGGTTCAAGGTGCCCGAGACAACAGGAATTAAGATCACGGGAAATCTAGGGCCCAATGTTGCAGCCAAGGACCTTGCCCTGAAGATCATCGGCGACCTAGGCGCTGACGGTGCAACCTACAAGGCCATCGAGTACTTCGGCCCAACAATCGAGAAGATGAGCATCTCAGGAAGGATGACCCTGTGCAATATGGGTGTTGAGATGGGTGCAAAAGCGACCATCGTCCCTCCTGATGAAAAAACAGATTCATATCTCAAAGGAAGGGCCAGAGCGGAGTACAGTCCTGTATTTTCAGACCCCGGTTCCTATGACACCGAGCTTGAGTACGACGTCACCGATCTGGAGCCCCAGATCGCCTTCCCCTGCCGGGTGGACAATGTCCGTCCAGTTTCTGAGTTCGAGGGCACAAAGATTGACCAGGTGTTCATAGGCACATGCACCAACGGCAGGCTCGAAGACCTGGAGGCAGCGGCGAGGATCATCAAGGGCCACAAGGTAGCAGTCAGGACTCTGATCATACCGGCATCGAGAGAGGTCCTGCTCAAAGCACTCCAACAGGGCATAATCGAGATCCTGGTCGAAGCAGGAGCGATGATCGGTCCGCCCGGATGCGGGCCGTGCCTTGGGGCTCATATGGGCGTTCTCGGAGATGGAGAGGTCTGCCTGTCAACCTCCAACCGCAACTTCCCCGGAAGGATGGGAAAGGGCGGGTCGGTTTATCTGGCGTCGCCTGCTACTGCCGCTTTCGGGGCCATCAAAGGCTATATAACTCAGCCGGGGAAAAATTAGCGGAAGACAGACATGAAGTTCGACCTGCACATTCATTCTACTTACTCAGACGGCCATGCCGATGTAAAAGATATAATCAAGGCTGCGAAGAGAAGAGGCCTGGACGGCATTGCCATTACCGATCACGATACCATGCGGGGAATACCTGCTGCCAGGAGATACATAAAGGAGCTGAAGCTCGATTTAATTCTAATACCCGGGATCGAGGTCACAACTTCGGAAGGCCATCTCTTGGTTCTAGGGGTTGATAAGGCTCCTGAGAGGAATAAAAGCCCCGAAAAGACCATCGAGAGTGCTCACGACCTTGGCGGGATTGCCGATGTCCCACATCCTTACCACCCCTTCAGACACGCCATAGGCAGGATTCCGGATGCTGATGCTGTGGAGGTTTACAACTCCAAGCATCTTTTCGGACTGGCCAACGGCAGGGCAAAGTTCGAGGCCAAGAGGCGCGGAATGTCGATGGTGGCGGGGAGTGATTCGCATTTCGCCGACACCGTGGGGCTAGGGGTGACGGAGATAGAAGCAGAGGATGTGGATGGAGTGCTGGAGGCAATACGGGCCGGGCGGACCAAGATTTTGGGTAAGAGGACGCCGCCGAAGTTCTTCATTGGGAATACGGTTACTTATATTTACAGAGCGATCGTCAGGAATGCGAGAAGGGTTTAGTAAAGAAATGTGCTATTGGCTTTTGGGAATGGCCCAGAGGCCACAAAGTCTATCCGTTGAAAAAGTGATTTGAGAACAATTGACAACTCTTCGCTACAAGGTCCTCCTTAGAAAAGAAGAGGATGGACAAATACAATGATTGTGCCATTGCTCCTCCTTTGCTTGACTTTTGGACACATAGCTAATAGACCTCGCCATGTAAGATGACTAAATATTACGTTAAATATCGTATATACTTTAAAAAAATCGAGCCCAAATCGGAGGTTATTAGTTTATTGCTTCCAATGTATACAGGCAAAAACTCAAATACATAATGGATTGATATGATTATTTGGAATTCGTGTGGGAGGGGCTAACATAGAAAAAGCCAAACCAGGAGATCTTAAGCAATATGAGGATTGGCTAATTATTGAAAAAGGATTTAGTAGGGAAATCCTTTCCAAGGAGACCTATAATAAAGCTGCGCAAGTTATGAAACAACAATTTGAAGAGTCTGATTTATGGTCAAAGCTCAAAGAAGAGTTCAGGGAAATTGATGCGAGATATACTTTACAAAATTCTAATTATCCATTATTTATGAATCCGGAAATGCCTGAAGTTGAAAAAAAGAGTTATGAATCTTTTTTCGAGAAAACCTATAGGATGGAACTGAACTAGTGCACCATAACATTAATTTTGCAAATTAATATAATGCCTGTTTAGCTTTAATCTTGCATCATTCTTCGTGAATTTCCATCTTACAGTAGTTTTTTTTTGCGTTACGTTCTTGTGCCCACACCGAAGCCTCTTTGGTTAAAGTATCGATGTCTCCAATCCGACGATCGAGGCATTGCTTCGATAGGGCTGAGAGTTCTATCTCAGCCATGTTGAGCCAGCTACCTTTCTTTGGCGTATAATAATATTCGAACTCCTTAGCCAGCTCAAACGCCTCTTCAGGCGCAAAAGCATTATAAAATGAGCCTGAAGTATGGGTCGCGAATTGTTAATAGGTTTTAATTTTGATATAGGAGAAGGTCAATAGTTCATGCAAGCTCCAGATGTGATCAATTAAGCCGGCTTGCTTCGCAGGACAATTGAGCCTTGTTATCCCTCGCTCGTCCCTGTATTTCAGAGAGCGATGCTTTCTGCAGTAATTGAAGTTTGCGAAATAGAGGGTCATTTGATGATCTAATTCCATATTTTTCTTAGAAAAGCCTATTGTTTTCCTGGATATGCGGTTATTATCTTGTCTGCATGTTAGATTATGTCGTTCTATATAGCTAGTAGATATCATCTTGAGTTTTATATTCGCCCCAAATATGATCCTTTTAACAACTTTTTTAAGTCTGCCTTCTGCCCGAATCTTAATAACCTTCGCGTAGTTTAACAGTTCGTCTACTATTAATTTAGGACTTCGAGGTCGTCCTCGTTTGCCAGTTGGTGCAAACAGTTGTAACTTTCCATATTGCTTTCGGAGAGCTATTGTATATAATTTTAATCCATCAGTTACAAATAATGGTATTGATCTCAGCATTTTCGCGGTATTTGCAACGAGCTTATCTGCGATTTTCTGAGACCGCTCACCAACTACATGGGAAAGCACCAGACGACATTCAGTAGCCATGCTTATCCAGATCCAATTCCCGGAGTCTTCGAATTCATCTTTTCTGGGCAACGTTTTTTTCCCACAAAAGTCCAGAGTTCGTCCATCTCTACTTTTGGTGTCTCGATGTCTTTCAAAATAACCTCGTTTACCCGTTCACAATGCTCTCCAGCTCTTGAGACCCAGGTGCTTACAGTAGACGGCTGTACCTCAAGAGTTTCTGCGATACCTAAAATGCTCATTCCGCGCATAGACATTTTTAAAGCCAGCTTGACTTTATCTTCATCTGTCCGTAGGTCATATAATGGCGTGTTAGTTCTATCGCAGAACCTAGTTGCGCATGAATGGCAGACGAATTTTCTACCCTTGCCGGAACTTCTCTCATAGGTTCCGTAAACTGTAACGTTTCCTTTTCCAGCAATTCCAAATAGTGCACACTTTTCATTTGGACATGCTACATCCAAAAATCGAGGTTTTGGACCTCTTAATCCCATTTGCTACACCCCATACAGCATAGTAGACAGGGGCTATTTATAACAGCCTATAGTTGACTCACGACCCATAGGGGATTGGACTGAAAAATCATATACCTTGGCTATGCACCCTATCCTGAAACTTTCAGGAGTAAATCACCTATTCGGATTTCATCACTTTTGTCTCCCCAAAGTTAAAGCCTGAGAACCACATACTTTAGACCGATCTTCAATGGAAAAAGTTCAAGACGTGAAGGCCTTGGCGGCATGCTGAACGGCTTCAGAGAACTTGTGAAAGATGAGAAGAAAATAACCTTCGTGGGCTCTCCGGGCTTCTGTACTCCCTTCGCGCTCTTCCTGGGTTATCCGGTGAGAGACAAAGAGCTGGCCTTTGTTCCAGGCTTAAATAAAGAAAAAGCGCGCAAGATAATCTCCACTGAGTACGGATTGGAGCTCGGGGACAAGAGCAGCGCTGATGCTGATGTGGTCGTAGTCTTGGGTGGCATGGCCATGCCCAAGATTGGCGTAAAGCCGGAAGAAATGAAGGATTTCCTAACCACGATAAAATACAAGAAGCTCATCGGTGTCTGCTTCATGTCGATCTTCGAGAAGGCAGGATGGTGCCAAACTCTGGATTATGATTACGTCCTGAACATGATCATCGAGGGTGACGTGTCAAAGTGAAGCGAATATAAAGTCGATTTGAATTGATAGTGATTTTGATTGATAATAGTGAAATCATCCTGAGCAGTGATGTTAAGTGGGCGAGGAATTTAATAATGCAGTTGAATTTCATGAGCACGTTTGCCCTGGATCGGCTATCGGTTATAGAGTAGCCAATTACATTAAGGGCACGTTGATAAATCGTAAGATGAAGGACTTGTTGCAATCGTCAAGAACATTTCGTGTAGTAGCAGTAGAATTGGCCATTTCGCGATCAAGTGGGGCCTTACTTTGGAGTACGCCAAAAAAATGGCCCAGAGCGACCGCCAGGTTCCGCAGGAGGGAGCAAGAAGGATGTACGATACCTGGCAGCACCCTCCACGGATCTTATCTCAGCTGTTCTTTGACATTACCCGTTCGTAAAGGTTAGTGTCGAATAGGTCGTTCGCTGTCAGCAGCTTGGATGTGTAGTTCAGCTCGTAGTTGACACGGGCGTACTCCTCAACAGAGGGTATCTCCACCTTAGGATCGCTGATCAACCTCCCGTCCCAGGTCTGCAGAGAATACTCGATGGTCTGAAGATCCTGGTGCGTCCTGTTGGAGTAGATCTTGGCGGCTTCCATTGGATTTGCGTTGGCATATTCTGTGGCCTTGATATGGGTCCGGATTATCTGCTCGGCCAGGTCAGGCTGGGTCCTGATCAGCTTCCCGCTGACGACTATGCAGTTCGCTGCAGCATTGGGCCACATCTGGCCGGCAGCCACAACGGACCTGCCCTTGTCCTCCCTTTCTATTATAGCGGGCGACGACTGGGGCAGGAAGACAGCGTCCACTTTGCCGGCTGTTATAGCCGTGACAGCATCTCCTGGTCCCATTGGGAGTATCTTAACCTTTGAAACGTCCACGCCGTTCTCCTTGAGCCACTTCTTCAGGGTGATATCCTGGATGGAGCCTGGCGGGAACGTGCCTACCGCTCAATCCCATCAGGGACTGAGGTCCGCTGTAGTTAAGGCCGGACCTGAAGACGAGGTTCGACCCGTTTACGCTCACGCCAGCTACGATCTTGGCGTCCAGGCCCTGGGCAATTGCGGAGATCGGCGGAGCCACTCCAACGTAGGCAACGTCGAGGTCTCCCGCGAGCATAGCCTGCATCTCAGGCGGCCCATTCTGGAATTGGAACTCCTTAATGCCTGTTATGCCGAAGGGCTTTAGGTCGGCGAGCCACCAGCCTTTTTCGTCTGCCACCATCTCTGCAATGTGATGGGTGCTCGGCTGGTAGCCGATGTGCAGAGTCGTGATGTTATCTGTTTTTTTCTAGGGTGACGATATGCAGCCCAAAGAGAACAGCACTACCACTGCCAGTAAAGCCACGAAAATGAAGCTCTTCATGAGACCACCTTTAACAATTTTGCAATAAT
>CAVWIG010000006.1:0-9138 GCA_963754945.1 Methanotrichaceae archaeon | reverse complement strand
ACTGCACCTATCAAAGTGCAAGGATTCGCCATTACATTTAAATACACGACTGACTTTCTTGGAATCATTGAGGAATCACAAATGGTAACAGGCACAGTAAAGTTCTTTAACAGAACAAAGCACTTCGGGTTTATAGCTGGAGACGACGGAAAAGACTATTTTGTTCACGCCACCGGGCTTAAGCCAGGCGTTTCCATTGCAGAGGGAGACAAAGTTAGCTTTGAGGTAGTTGCCGGAGACAAGGGCCCCAAGGCAGACAAAGTCGATAAGGCAGCAGCATAAAAATAAACTGATTTTTCACAGCGACGAGGCGGAGAATCCAGTCTCTCGCTTGGCTTTTCGTTTTAGGAGTTACTCCATTAATACGATACCATATTTTACGCGATTTTAGCAGAACTAACAAGTAAGTCCGAGTCGAGAACCAACTTCAGCAATTGTCCTAGAGGGCTCATGATAGAATCCCACGTCACAAAGGTTGCCGGTGAGCTTGGTCTGAATGGCAAACAGGTCCAGGCAGTCTCCGATCTGTTGGACCAGGGCTCAACGGTGCCGTTTATCGCCAGGTACAGAAAAGAGACAACCGGAAGCCTTGACGAGGTGGCAATCGCCGCCATTCGCGATCGGATGGCCCAGCTTAGAGAGCTGGACAAACGGCGCGAATCCATTCTCAACTCCCTGGCCGAGAGCGGCAAGCTTACAGAAGAGCTCAGACACAAAATCCTGACAGCAGGAACCATGGCCGTTCTGGAGGACATCTATCTGCCGTACAGGCCAAAGCGCCGAACCAGAGCCACCGCGGCTCAGGAACGGGGCCTGGAGCCTCTGGCAAGGATGATCTATGCCCAGGACTTCTCAGACCCGGTTGCTGAGGCCGAGAAGTTCGTTGACCATGATAAGGGAGTCGACTCGGCAGACGATGCCATTGCTGGAGCGCGGGACATCATTGCCGAGTGGATAAATGAGGATGCTGCAACCAGATCCCAGATTCGCAACCTCTTCATGGTCCACAGCATCTTGAGGTCAAAGGAGGCCAGAGACAAGAAACCAGAGGGCGCGAAGTACCTAGACTACTTCGACTGTTCAGAGTCTCTGACAAGTGTCCCATCTCACAGGCTCATGGCCATGATGCGAGCCCAGAGGGAAGGATTTCTCAGCGTTCACGCTGCGCCTCCTGAAGATGTCGCGCTGGCCATTCTGGAAACCAATTTCGTTCGCGGAACTGGCCCATCGAGCCAGCAGGTCAGGCTAGCGGCCACAGATTGCTACAAACGATTGCTAGCACCATCCATGGAGACTGAGATGCTCTCCAATGCCGTAGAAGAAGCAGAAGGGAAAGCTGCGAAGGTCTTCGCAGAGAACCTCCGTCAACTGCTGCTTGAAGCACCCATGGGCCAGAAAAATGTGCTTGCTATCGATCCCGGCTTTCGGACTGGCTGTAAGATTGTGGTGTTGGATGGCCAGGGCCAGCTAATCCATGAGGATGTTATCTACCCTCATATGCCCCAACAGCAAGAAAAAGAGGCTGGGATGAAGGTAATCGATCTGTGCGAACGTTTCGGAGTGGAAGTCATAGCCATAGGGAACGGCACCGCAGGCCGTGAGACAGAATCCTTTGTGAAGAAGCTCAAGCTACCTGGCGAAAGTACCCATAATAATGGTGAACGAGTCGGGAGCCTCTGTGTACTCGGCATCTGAAGCGGCTCGCGAGGAGTTTCCCGATCAGGATGTGACAGTTAGGGGGGCTATCTCGATAGGTAGAAGGCTAATGGACCCTCTTGCCGAGCTTGTCAAGATAGACCCAAGATCCATAGGCGTAGGCCAGTACCAGCACGACGTCGATCAGTCCGTTCTCAAGAAAAAACTGGACGAAGTGGTAGAGAGCTGCGTCAACCTTGTGGGCGTGGACGTCAACACCGCCAGCAAGTCTCTCCTATCCTACGTCTCGGGCCTGGGGCCAAAGCTTGCCGAGGCGATCGTGAAGTACAGGAACGAGCACGGACAGTTCAGGTCCCGACAGGACCTTCGTAGTGTTCCTCGTTTGGGCCCAAAGGCCTTTGAGCAGGCGGCTGGCTTTCTGCGCATAAGGGAAGGCGATAACCCTCTGGACGGAAGCGCCGTCCACCCGGAGAGCTACCCGATAGTCGAGGCAATGGCCAGGGATCTCGGGGTTACCGTCAAAGAGCTGATGAAAGATCAAGGACTGCAGAGAGATATCGATCCGAAGAGATACGTCACCTGTGAGATCGGGATGCCTACGCTAACCGACATCCTATCTGAGCTATCGAAGCCGGGTCGGGACCCGCGCCAGGAGTTCGAAGCGTTCAGTTTTGCCGAAGGCGTGGAGAATATGGAGGACTTGACGCCTGGAATGAGGCTGCCTGGTATAATCACAAATGTGACTGCCTTCGGAGCCTTTGTGGACATCGGAGTCCACCAGGACGGGTTAGTGCACATTAGCCAGATCTCGGATAAGTTCGTGCATAATCCTGCGGACGTTGTCAAGCTTCATCAGAAGGTCATTGTCACTGTCCTTGACGTGGACAAGGATAGGAAGAGGATTTCGCTGTCGATGAAGGTAAAAAGTAAGCAATGAAGCTAAAGGGACGAAAGCAGAGACCGCGAGTGTTATCTTTTGCAGTTAAAGAGCTGCTACTCCTACCCGCATCGACCCGGCTCGACCGTATACGGTCTGTTCTCCCTCAACGCCCACTCCATCTCCGTCAAAATCGGCTTTATCTGGCCTGTCTCCCTGAAATGGAGTTTCATTAGCTCGGCAAGGCAACCCTCGTCAATCCTTTTCTCTATCAGCGACAAATAGCCCTTCTCCTCGTCTGTAGAGTTCTTGTAAGCAATCTTGTAAAGATTTTCCAATTCTGGCTTCAGGCCTTCCACGCCGTGCCTCATGGCCTCTTCCAGGAGAGAACGAAGGGCACCATCTTCCTCCTCCAGCTCCAGGTCGCTCCTGAGCAGAGCCAGCAGGAAGGCTGATACGGCCATGTCCGAGTGCAGGCACTCCTGCTCGTCGATGGCCTTAACCTCAAGGCATTTCCTGGTGAACCTGACTATCACACCCCGGGAGTTCACCCACTCCTGACAGAGCACGTCGGCTCCGCAGGCTTTCAGCTCCGAGTAGATGCCCCTGTTTATTCGGACGTACTCATCCACGCTCTCCAGCCGCTCAGGTAAAATGTCGTGGCATATCGACGGAATTCTGCGCTGGTTCTCCCGGTAGTAGATCAGCCGGTTGTCCATATATGATGTCAGCTTCCCTTCCACAATCGGCGAGGACGCCGACACTGCCACAAGATACGGTATAAGCGAGCGGATCCTGTTGAACATGGGAACCAGGTTCTCCCGATCTTCGTAAGGGATGTTTATCTGCAGGGCCTGTATGTTCAGCCAGCCGTGTTGCTTTATGTTGAACAGTCTGTCGTAGGCGTGGTAGTACTCCTGCTCGTCGTGATCCCAGTGTGTAGTCTGATCCAGGGTAAGCGTTGGATGCATACCTAATCCCAGGAATTTGTATTCGTTGTTCAGAGCCCGGTAGAGACACTGTAGCCCATTGAAGAGGTTGTTCTCCAGAAAACCGAGGCTGCCAGGCCGAGAGGGTATCAGCTCTATTGCATGCTTTTGCAGCTCCTTGGAGACCTTTATACCGCCGAAGCTAACCTCGTGCTCTACGGCTCCGCTGATCCGCTCGATTATCTTGTCGGAAATCGGCAGCGGATTGAAATCCCTATCGTTTATGGAATATTCGTGCTCTGTTCCGATCTTCATAAAATCTCTTTTGCCAAGTAGAGTCTATGTTCCAATCGCAATCTGTCTAGTCGGCTTAATTCGATCGGTCTGATCTTATTCTTTCTCATTGGCTTATTCTAATCGCATGATCAAATCACTCTAGTCCAATCTGCTTATCTAAACAGGCTGAATTGTTAGCTTGATCTCTGCCACCAGCTCCGTCTCGGGCTCATCGATCTTGACGATCTCCTCCAGCTCCTCGGGCGGCAAAGCATTGACCAGATCCACTATCTTGCTAACCGATAGCTCGAACAAACCTTCGTAGACCTTTCGATCCTTCTTCAGAACCACAACCATGGGGCAGATGCTCGGCTTTTTCAGGAATATCTGAAGTATTGTCCCCTTAACATCGAAGGTGAAAGGCCCCGCCACGCAGGTCTCGGGCTTGACCGAATGGACACTGCACTTGCCATCCTGGAAAAGCACGCAGAAGCCATCCGGCTTAAGCCGGAGCCTTTTGTAACCCTTAATTTCTATGCAGTCAGGGCTAACCCCGCTTGCCAGTAGGATGTCTATCCTTTTCTCCGTAAGAGGAGGCATGGCTCCCATGCAGCAGCCACCGCCCAGATTGCAGCTACTGCAAGCTTTGCTCAGGGCGTCACAAAGTGTTGCATCCATCAACATCGTCTCTTGGGATACATTTAGGTCAAAATCGTTTACGTCAAAATTCAACTTCCGAACGGAAAAATGGATGATATGTCTACTTCTCCGAGAAGTCTATCTTGTATGAGTAGACATCGTTTTCTATAGTGGCTTCTCCTTGGGCAAAAGCCGCGTCAGCGCCTAAGCCGTACTCGCCCTCAAACCCGTAGGGTCCGATAGCCTTAGGCCATATCTCATCGGCATAGTCAGAGGTGTCACCGGTCATGAGGTAGGAAACGATCCTGCGGAACATGTCAGGATAGTTGGTATCTTCTCCACCCTCCAGAGATGGATTGTCGTTCACTTCGATGACGTAGAGCTTTCCGTTGCTCTCCTTTATGTCCACGCCGTAGAGCCCGCTGCCTATTGCCTTTCCGGCCTCGATTCCCAGATCGATGACTTCTGTTGGGACCTGGTCCACAGGCACGCTCTCCACGTCGCAGTACACTATGTGTCCGTTAACCGAAGCCTGGATCTTGAAGGTCTCCGACGGGATTATGTACCGGCAGGCGTACAGCAACTCGCCGTTCAGCACGCCGATCCTCCAGTCGAACCTGCTCTCTATGTACTCCTGGACGACTATCCAGTCCGTGAGCTTGAGGAACCTCTTTGCCACCTTGATGAACTCGGAGACTGTTTCCACCTTCTCGACCCTCACAGAGAAGGACGTGGACGGCTCCTTCAAGACCAGGGGCGACCCTAGCTCCTCAAAGATGCCTTTGATGCACGTTTCGTTGACATCGTTCTTGCTCAAGAATTTGGTTCTGGGCATAGAGATGTTCTTCTTCATCAGGTGCAGGTACATGTTGACCTTGTCTGCACATATCTGGATGGACATGGGGTCGTCTATGACGGGTACTCCGTACATGCTCGCCATCTTGGCCGCGACGTAGGTTGTGTTCATGGGGTCTGTGTTGGCCCTTATGAATAGAGCGTCCAGTTTTGGAATCTTCTTTATGTCCACAGGAAAGATGAACTCAACCGTATGGCCCATGCTCTCGGCTACATCCCTGCATTTGACCAGGGCTGTAAGCTGTTCAGAGCTGCTCAAGGTCTGTCTATTGACAAAGATGCCTAGTTTACTCACTGCGGTTCACCCTCGTATCCAGAAGATTTTGCAATAACTCGGTCTCCTCTTTGGATAACTGCGAATACTTTACCGGTGCCAGGGATGATAGGCGGTATCCGTTCTCGTCCTTAACCAGCACTATCTCTACGAGAGGTATGCTGAAGGCCCGGTATACTTTGTCCGCCAGAGCGGACACTCCCTCACAACAGTTTATGGTCTTGCCGAAGATGGATACACACTTGACAACCTTTGAAGTGTCTGTTAGCTTCTGATAGCAGAACGGGTACTTGCCCAGGTTGGTCACGTGCTTGATCACCTTCGTGGCCTCTTCAATGTCCTTGACCACGAAATGGTCGGACGGTGTGGAGAAGTAGTTGAGACCATAGACGACTGCCGGCAGCGAAATGTATTGGTAGGATATCACCCAGTCACATATCGGAATCTCCGCCAGCTTGGCCTTTTCCAGGCATATGGGGACTATGTAAGCGTCCAGCACTTCGCTGCTGCTTGGAACAGTCTTGATCCCATCGTGTTCGTTCTTGACTATAGTGTAGTACGGCTCAGTCTTGTAGAAGTAACTCTCATTTATTATATATTGAGTGTCATCTTCTTTGAGCGTATACATGATGTCCTTTTTAGGAACTTGGCTCTTAGTCCGTTCGTTCATTTAGAACATCACCGCTGGACCAACGCCTGCGAAAATAGACTTGTTATCGAACCTGGAAACTCTCCCCTTAGGTCCACTGGGGGGCGATCCTGAAGATACTGTGTTCGATATTCTACGGTGTCTACTAAGGCTACGGTGCTTGTCAGAGTCCGTGGTTGCTTCATTCTCAGAAATTTGGATCTCCTCAACGGCCTATAACTAATACGTAGTATTTATCGGTGTCGTTCGGACAGGTTATTTTCAGCATCATTATATAGAAATTACAGGAGACAAGCAAGGACAGGCTCCTGGAAAAACAATTAAGGACCAAGAAGATCGAGCATCTTAGCCGCATCGGTGGTGGGAAGGTCGCATGACAGGTTTGCGCAAACGTAGGCGGTGGCCGATCCTTCTATTCTCGACATGTTCTTGGTGGACTCGGCCAACCGGTGAATCGCCGGGGATTCATCTCTAGAATCAATCGAGATCACAACCTTGCTCGGCATAAACCGGGACCTCAGAGCCTTCAACATATCAACCGTATCTTGTGCATCAGGATCACCGACCACAACCACCTCGTACGCTGGACCAATACCGAAATCGAGGGTTGCCATCAACATCGCATAAGCTGCTGGCTGCCTGCTTACCTGAACTGAGAAGGTCTGTCCTATTTTGTCTGCCAATTCCTCGTATTGGTGATTGCCCGTTAGACGAGACAGTCGAAGGAGGTTCGACATGGCCACGGAGTTCCCTGACGGCACAGCTCCGTCGTAGATCTCCTTACGCCGGACCAGCAACCGCTCTCCGTCGTCGGGGGTGAAATAAAACCCTCCCGACTCATTGTCCCAGAAGTGATCGATCATTATCTTGTTCAGATCCAGGGCGGCTTGAAGATACTTGGTGTCGAAGACTGCTTCATATAGCTCAATAAGCCCCCAGATCATGAAAGAATAGTCGTCGAGGTTTGCCTCGATTCCTGGGCCATCCCGGTAACGGTGAAGCAGCCTTCCGTCCGGCCTTCGCATCTTAGCCAGGATGAAGTCCGCCGCCCTTCTTGCAGCCAGGGAATAGTCCTGATCACCCTGATTGTCCTGATCACTCAACGCTAGGCCCAGCGCCTGGGCTGCTTTAGCTAAGGCTGCGATCATAAGCCCGTTCCAATCGGTCAATATCTTGTCGTCCTTGTAGGGATGGACACGTTTCTCCCTTGCAGCAAAGAGCTTAGTTCTGATCTTCTCAATCCGTTCCCGGACCTCTTTCTCCGGCATTCCGTAGACAGAAGCAGCGTCCTCCAAGGATGACCTCAAAGCAAGGATGTTCAATCCTCTCTCAATCTCGAAGTTGCCACCTTCCTGGATGTCGAACAGTTTCAAGAGCAGGCTGAACTCGTCTTTATCCAGGAGGGACTTCAGCTCCGCTACGGACCAGAGATAGAACTTGCCCTCTACGCCTTCGCTATCGGCATCCTCCGCTGAATAAAAGCCTCCAGCTTCGGATGTCATGTCCCTTTGAACGTAAGCCAGGATCTCCCTGGCGGTAGCGGCATACTCAACTTTATGCGTGGCCTGATAGGCCTCCGAGTAAGCCATCGCCAGGAGTGCCTGGTCATAGAGCATCTTCTCGAAATGTGGGGCGAACCACCTGGCATCGGTGGAGTACCTGTGGAAACCAAAACCAACGTGGTCGTAGACTCCGCCCATCCGCATAGCCTGTAGAGTAGTCTCGACCATGTCCAGGGCGTTGGCATCGCCTGTCCGTTTCCAATAACGCAGCAGGAACAGGAGGTTGTGGGGCGTCGGAAACTTGGGTGCAGAGCCGAAGCCGCCGTTTTGGATGTCGAAGAGCTGGCAGAGACCTTCGTATGCGTTTGTCAGGGCGGATTCGTCCAGGGCCGTTCCCGATTCTGGAGTGCGGAGTTGATTCAGATTGAGGGAGATCTTCTCGGCGGAGTCCAGCAGCCTATTCCGATCGTTGGTCCAGAGATCTCTTATGCGAGGTATAAGCTCCAGGAGACCTGAAGACCCGAACCTGCCAACCTTCGGGATGTAGGTGGCTGCAAAGAAGGGTTTCTTGTCAGGCGTCATGATTATCGTGAGGGGCCAGCCACCCCGCCCTGTCATCATCTGGCAGGCAGTCATGTAGATCTGGTCTATGTCAGGACGCTCTTCCCTGTCAACCTTTATCGGAACAAAAGCATCGTTGATCAGCTTGGCTACCTCTTGGTCCTCGAAGGATTCGTGAGCCATGACATGGCACCAGTGGCAGGTGGAGTAGCCGATGGAGAGAAAGACAGGCTTATCCTCCTGCTTCGCCTGGCTGAACGCCTCTTCAGACCAGGGATGCCAGTCCACAGGGTTGTTGGCGTGCTGCAGGAGGTACGGGCTCTTTTCGGAGATTAGACTGTTAATCATTTTTTCATCTTTAAATGCAGGTCGAGTTGTATATAAATTTTCGCGATTATTGTTTGGACGGAAAAATTTTGACTGCAGTGTATAAAAGGAAATTATCGGGATTTAAGAAATTATAATGCAGTTCTTCCCCAATTCTCATTTCAGGTAAAAGGATCAAAATGTATTCTTTTTATTCCTATAGTTTCAGTGATACTACATTATTCGCATAGATCTAAGAAGATCAATGCTTAAAGAGGATCGAGTCATTATAACTTGAAGTCTAATATCGGTGTGGTGGTCCAATATCTTTCGAGATACCTCATCAACACACGATATCGAAAAGAATCATCGTGGAAGCAGAGCGCATTTAAACGAAGTTTTTTTATAGTAATATTGAATTTATCTAGTCGTAGGAGGCATTTTGGAGTGATTAAGGAAATCGCATATATTGTTATGTTTACTTTGGCGAGCGTTGTGATCACAACAGTAGTTATGAGCTCATTTATGGAATCGATTTCGCTAATGTCACCGCTTCTAATGTCACAGTATTTCTACGGTTTCTTCTTATTCTTTGCGGTGGCATGGTTTTCGGT
>CAVWIG010000005.1:0-12195 GCA_963754945.1 Methanotrichaceae archaeon | reverse complement strand
CTTTTTTTTATGTTCGAAAGGTATATATCATTTAAAGAGCAAAGTTTGTGGAACAACTCTTGTCGACATTAGAGTTGATCTTTGAACAGTGGAGGTAAGAAAATGAAATATGCTGGATTTCTAGTAGCATTCTTGGCCGTATGCATTCTTATGATGCCGGCTTTTTCAGTGCAAGATAATGGGTACCCAATGTCGGGACAGTACGACCAACAGAAGTCATGCGACTGCCAGAAGCCGTGTGATTGCCAGAAGTCCCAGTGTGGAGAAGACGGCAAGCAGATTGGTCCAAAGTCGATGATGGGAGACGGCAAAAAGATCGTATGTGAGTGCAAAGTTCTAGGAAAGGATTGCAATCAGATGCCCTATGACGACCAAAAGTCCATGATGGGAGATCAGGGACAATACGACCAACAGAAGTCATGCGACTGCCAGAAGCCGTGTGATTGCCAGAAGTCTCAATATGGAGAAGACGGCAAACAGATTGAACCGAAGTCGATGATGGGCGACGGCAAAAAGATCGTATGCGAGTGCAAAGTTCTGGGAAAGGATTGCAATCAGATGCCCTGTGACGACCAAAAGTCCATGATGGGAGATCAGGGACAATACGACCAACAGAAGTCATGCGATTGCCAGAAACCGTGTGATTGCCAGAAGTCTCAATATGGAGAAGACGGCAAACAGATTGAACCGAAGTCGATGATGGGCGACGGCAAAAAGATCGTATGCGAGTGCAAAGTTCTAGGAAAGGATTGCAATCAGATGCCCTATGACGACCAAAAGTCCATGATGGGAGATCAGGGACAATACGACCAACAGAAGTCATGCGATTGCCAGAAACCGTGTGATTGCCAGAAGTCTCAATATGGAGAAGACGGCAAACAGATTGAACCGAAGTCGATGATGGGCGACGGCAAAAAGATCGTATGCGAGTGCAAAGTTCTAGGAAAGGATTGTCATCAGATGCCCTATGACGACCAAAAGTCCATGATGGGAGATCAGGGACAATACGACCAACAGAATACCTGGAACGACAGCCAAAAGGCCACAACGGAGAATACATCAGGTTAGTTCTCAGCAAAAACAACTACAAAGTGCTCAGGATACACTTTTTTCTGGGCCTATCTTTTTTGTAACTGATTTTTATCAGTAAAGTAATAAAATTTAGCGTTAGGAATATATTCTGATATGCCGCGTCTTAAAATAAATGCATAGTTTTTATGCAATGATCACATGACATTGACACCAAATATAGAAAGCGTAGAAGGAGGAAATTGATATGGAAGTATATTGTTTGCCTAGATTAATATTTTAATAATAGTATAATGTTATAACAAGAATTAACGTGTTCTACAGAAAGGATACGTCATTAATGAGCTTTACTTCCGTGGTGAATTCAGGTAATAACTTTAGTCAGCTAACAAACTCATGCGGATCGACCGTAATCAGCGGACGACCTGGGACATGGCAGTTTACGTTTTCAGAGTGGCTATTTGCCTGTCATCTTAAATTACAAAGTCACAGAAACAACAGCAATTGCTGCTTATCTGCAACGAATTACAATCTAGTCAGCAACTATTAATCCTTTTTTGCACCTAAAGTATCCCAAAATCAGTCATAACCAGAGAATCATTGAGCTTACCTTTTTCTGGAATCGCTTCTCATTATTATCTTCAAATAAAGGTTGAAGAATATAGATTGCCAGGTTTGCCTAGCAATCTATATTAGCACAAGGGTTGTTCTCTTCTTTTTCAGGAACTGGGTTCTCATGGAACTTGACCAGCTTCTCTGCTTCGAAGGTTCCTGTGAACATCTCGTGGAGTTTGATATCCTTATAGAATATCTTGTGCCACTTGGCGTCTACGCCCCATGTTCCGTTGAAGCTGTTTTTAGTATCGATGCCTATCAAATGCACAGGATCATTGGCTGGAACCTCATTTGGATTCGTCACGCTTGGTTCGGTGTAGGTCATTACTGGATAGATTCGCGAAGACGGACATAATGAATCCTCCGGATGACAGTTGCAGACGAGAGGAACGCAGACCGTGATGGGTGGCTTTGGCGGCATTTTTGGTGCGGTCGAAGAGAAGAAACTTGTCTGGTCCTTCTCCATCTGGTTCACCGAGAATGTCTCCCGGACATCCGCTCCGATACCACCGTAGAAGGCTTTGGAGTTCAAGTACTTCTCACCGGAGAGTGGTGCCTTCTTGGCGTTATAGGTCAGCTTTTCTTTCTCGAGCAGGTTCAGGCTGGTGTTGTGTGAATCATTGAACAGAGGCCCCTCATTAATGCCCTTCTGCGAATAAGCATGGGTCTGGTCCAGCTCGAGGTCGCCGTCTCCTGCCATTACGTTGTAGTACTCAAGAGCGAGCTTTTTGTCGATCACCGAAGTGCTAATATCTATAGCACCGGTTCCCGATACCTTTTGGTTATCACAGAACTGTTCATACTGCAGAGGCTCTGGCAACGGCGGATTGGCCATGACAAAGCCAATACAGGCTAGAAGTGATGCAGCTACTAGCGCTGCTACTGCTCCCTTCATTTTGTATCCCCCTATATTTTGAAACGCTTATAAGAAATAATACTGAAGGTTATTAAACGTATCGAATAGTTGCTTACGTATTCCAGGTAAGAATATACTTCATCCTACTGATTTTTGCCACGGTTATTGATTTGGAAGAAAACGCATTAATCTAAAATTTTAGATCGACATCGTAAAGCATAATCCTGCCAACAAGTCGCCTTGATCCGATCAGTTGATTGTCAGGACATGCAGCAGTGTGCCGAAATTTTCTATAATATAGATTGCCCTGTACCAAATTCTGATTACTTGGATGTAAACCCGATTGGAGTTGTCTCACCTAACGATATACGCCTATTCTAATTCGAATTTTTTTGATATTATTTTTTTAATACCATGGCTGTATGTCCCGTATGTCTCGGCATTTTTCCAATAAGTCGTGCGTGATTCATGTATTGATAACAATCATAATATGTGATGAGATACTTTCCGGCCCCCAACCCAAACGTTATATTACATAGCTAATAATGGCCTTCCGGAGAGATCCTCCTTGGAAAAGATACGCACCACCTGCATCTACTGCGGCTGCGGTTGCGGCCTGTTTCTGCACGTTGAAGGCGGTAGGGTGGTGGGGGCCTCGCCAACGTCCTCCCATCCTCTATCTCAGGGCAGGCTATGCATTAAGGGCTGGCTCGGTGCGGAGTTCGTAAACCATCCTGACCGCCTTAAGGCGCCTCTGATTCGTTGTGGTGAGCGACTGCTCAGATCTGGATGGGATGATGCGTTATCCACCATAACCACGAGGTTCAAGGAGATCAGAGAGCGCTGTGGCCCCGACGCACTGGCAATCCTGACCTCAGCAAAGGGGACAAACGAAGAAAACTACTTGCTGATGAAGCTGGCCCGGGCGGGTTTTGGGACTAACAACGTTGATCATGTGGCCAGGCTCTGCCATGCCCCAACGGTGGCGGGCTTAAGCTACGCCTTTGGAAGCGGTGCTATGACCAACCCCATCAACAGCCTAGCCCAAGCCGATGCCATCCTGATCGTCGGTTCGAACACTACAGAGCAGCATCCTCTAGTGGCATTTCATATCCTGAAAGGCAAGGCCAGAGGTGCCAGGGTCATAGTCGTCGACCCCAGGAGAACTCAGATGGCCGATCTGGCAGAACTCCACCTTTCGCCCCGCCTGGGAACAGACGTCGCTTGGATCAACTGTTTCCTTAACGTCATAATCCAGGAGGGGCTGGCAGATGAAGAATTCATATCCAAGAGGACAACCGGTTTTGATGAAGTTCGCCAGGCTGTCTCTAAGTACACTCCCCAGACCGTGGAAAAGATCACAGACATCCCTGCCCAGAGATTGCGCGAGGCGGCCATAGCCTACGGCTCTGCAGATAGAGCTGCAATTGTCTATGCAATGGGCATAACCCAGCACACAACAGGCACCGACAATGTCCAGGACCTGGCAAACCTGGTCCTGGCGACGGGTAACATAGGAAGGGAAGGCACAGGCTTGTACCCTCTAAGAGGCCACCAGAACGTCCAGGGGGCGTGCGATATGGGTGCCTTGCCCGACCTCTACTCAGGATACCAGCGCGTTGCCCAGGCTCGTGAGAAGTTCGAACAGGCCTGGTCAAGGCCTCTTCCGGAGAATCCGGGGCTGACTGCTCTGGAGATGATGGACGCTGCGAAAGATGGCAGGGTTAGAGGCCTCCTCGTAGTGGGCGAAAATCCAATGATGAGCTACCCTGACCAAAATAGGGTCAGGCAGGCTCTTGAATCCCTGGAGTTCCTGGTGGCCTGTGACATCTTCCCCACAGAGACGACCGAGCTGGCGGACGTAGTCCTTCCTGCTGCATCCTTTGCGGAGAAGGACGGCACCTTCACCAGCACGGAACGACGGATACAACTGGTCCGTAAGGCACTGCCGCCGTGTGGCGAGAGCAGGTCGGAGTGGGAGGTGGTCTCAGACCTCCTGACCAGGTTTGGCGTGCCGGCTGACTACGGGTCGCCGGCCGATGTGATGGAGGAGATTGCGAGGGTCACACCAATCTACGGAGGAGTCAGTTATGGCCGTTTGGAAGCTGTTGGCCTGCAGTGGCCATGCCCTTCCAGGGACCACCCCGGCACTGGAATCCTTCATGCTGAGAAGTTCTCAATAGGCTTGGCCAGGTTCCGTCCAGTGAAACACAAAGAGCCGTTCGAGGCTCCTGATGTTGAGTTTCCCATGCTTCTGACCACAGGCAGAAGTCAGTATCATTTCCATACAGGCACCATGACCCGGAGGACATCTCTCCTGGACAGAGAAGTTCCTGGCCCTTATGTGGAGATGAACCCGGAAGATGCCCAAAAGTTGGCGGTGAGGAACGGCCAGAAGGTCGTTGTCGAGTCAAGAAGAGGGCGGCTTTACATGGATGCCAGGCTGACCCTTGACGTTCCGAAGGGAGTTCTGTTCGTGCCCTTCCACTTCAGCGAGGCCTGCGCCAATGTGCTGACAGGCCAGGCTCTAGACCCGCAGTCCAAGATACCTGAGTTCAAAGTGACTGCAGCCAGGATCAGGAGGGCGGATTAGATGAAGGCCTTGCTGTCCAGGGATAAGCTGGTCCCATTCCTGACAGAGATCAGCAGAAAGCTAGAGGTGGTGGCTCCTGTGTTGGCCAACGGAGAAAGCGTCTTTTGCACCTGGACAGGCCAACCCCTTGCCTTGGATGAGAATCCCCTCAATCCACCAGCAGAGTTCCTCTTTCCCCAGAGAGAGACCCTTTTCAAATACGTCCAGGAGAGCGGAAGATACACCTTTGAGGAGGAGCAGCCTATGTCACGATTGATGTTTGGCATCAGGCCGTGCGATCTGCGGGCTGCCTCTGTCCTGGACAGAATATTCGGATCGGACCCCCGCGACCATCATTATCTGAACCGCAGGAGATCGACGCTAATGGCGGCGATGAACTGTTCTAAACCCCAAGAAGGCTGTCGATGTTCCCAGCTCGGATCAGGACCGGAAGTAAAAGACGAATACGACCTGCTCATCACGGAGATCGGAGAGGGATACCTGGTCGAGGCCGGTTCGCCCGCGGGCATTTTGATGCTCAGCGATCATCCCGAGTTCTTCCTGGATGCGACAGAAGCACAACTAAAGGAGAGAGACAGGCTCATGAAGGCGGCTGAAGAACAGGTCAAGACCCGATCGGACATCTCCCTTCAGAAGATGCAGGACATAATATTGGCGGCTGACTGGGAAACGCTCGGCAGAGAATGCTTAAGCTGCGGAGGATGCACATTTGTCTGCCCGGTATGCCACTGCTTCAACATCGTAGACCTGGGCATTCCAGACGGGGAAAGAGTGAGGTGCAGAGACACCTGCATCCTTTCGGGCTTTTCCAGGATGACCAGCGGTGCCAACCCGCGTAGAACTCCTGGAGAGAGAATGCACAACTGGTACCTGGACAAGTTCGAGTACATTCCACAGAAGACAGGCCTTCCCGGCTGCGTTGGCTGTGGAAGATGCGAACGGGTCTGTTTGGCAGAGATCGACAGATGGAAGCTGGAGGCGATTCGGTGAACCAGTACATCCCTATGCAGGCTGAGATTGTGGACATCGATGTAGAGTCTTCCAACACCTACCTGATATCCCTCAAGCTGCTGGACGATGTGGATTTCAGCTATACCCCGGGCCAGTTCGTCATGGTCTCTGTGATGGGCTTGGGAGAGTGTCCGATATCCATAACCTCTACGCCCACAAGAAACTCTCTGCAGCTCTGCATACGAAGGGCCGGAAGGATTACGAACGGCATAATGGACAGCCGGATCGGGGACGTCCTCGGCATCAGGGGACCATGTGGAAATGGTTTTCCCTTGAAGGAGATGAAAAAGGACATCTTGATTGCCGGCGGTGGCTCCGGCTTTGCCACTCTACGCTCGCTCATAAACTATATCGTTGACCGGCGAAGCGAGTTCGGGAAGGCTGCTGTTGCCTACGGTGCAAGGACACGGCACGACCTTTACTTCATGCAGGAGTACAAAGGCTGGAAGCGTGCAGGCATAGATGTGGGGATCACAGTGGATATCGGGGACGAGAGATGGAAGGGGAACGTGGGTCTGGTCACTTCCCTGATGGACAAGTTCGAGATCTACGGCGGATCGGCGGCCATTTGCGGCCCGCCGGTTATGATCAATGCAGTGGCAGCCAAGCTCATGAAGGAGAGGGGCTTCGACCACTCTGACATCTACGTCTCTATGGAGCGGCATATGAAGTGCGGAGTAGGCAAGTGCGAGCACTGCATGATCGGCCCATACCACGCCTGCCAGGACGGCCCTGTATTTACTTACGATAAACTGACGAGAATCTTCCGGATTTTGGGTGAGATATAGCTAAAGGATTGTTAACTCCGTTTTGCGCTGACTTTCTTCTCCAAACCCAATTCTTCATCGAAAAGATAGATATCATACATCATCTAACGTCAGACAAGATGCCCAACTTCAAAGTTCTGCTAGAGGGTGCCTGGCTGGTCAGAGATGTCAAGACTGAGGACGACGCCATCGGCGTTGCCATTTCCGAAGCGGGTAAAAGGTTGAACCTGAGAAAGATGGAGTTCGTGGAGGTAGAGGTCGGCCAGTCGAGCTGTCCAAACTGCGGCGAGGATATTGACGGAGTAATTCTCGTTGCGGGAACCGCCCTTGTTGGTATGCTGTTTGAGATGAAGATCTTCAACGCCGAAAGCGAGGAGCACGCAGGACGTATAGCCAAGTCGATGATAGGAAAAGCTCTAGGTTCCATTCCCCTCAGTGTACTAGAGGTCGAGGAGATGGATTAAGTCTTGAATTGGCTTAACCATTTAGCTTAAACGTTTACGAGCGAAAGGCCCAGGATTGGTTGTTTTACCAATCGGCTTGCAAATTAGATTCTAGCTTACCCATCTAGTCTATCGAGCTTCTTACTCTCGATTTTGCTTACTGATCTCCCAACTTGATGAGGGCTTCTTTCGCTTCTTTTCGAACGCTGCTGTCCTTGTCCTGCAGTGCCTTTTTCAGAGGTTTCAATGCCCTGGGATCTCCAATGTTTCCGAGAGCGTAGGCGGCCAACGCCCTTACATAGCTTACCCTATCGTCGAGGGCACAGATCAACGGAGCAACTGCGGGTCTTCCGATCCTCGCCAGGTTCTCCGCAGCCTTTTTTCGTTCGGTTTTGTCCCTATTTCTGAAGGAGGCAATCAGAGGATCAACTGTTTTTGGATCTACGGCATTGCTTCCTTGGATTTTGCTGCCCCTCGGCCTGCTTATGGGAGATCCATCGCCCTTGACGCTCCCTGCCTTTCGGAAATCCCGAGGGTTCTCGAAGCTGGCCCTCTGGCACCGGGCATTCGGCAGTTCTGTGCGACCCCACTCAGCCTCCTTTGCCTTTATCAGTTCTCTCCCTTTTGCGGCACCGACGACTACCAGCTCCTGCTGGACCCAATCCGGCAAAAACTGTTTGACACCTCCCAGTCCGTCGCCGCTGAACCTTCTATCGCAGAACAGCAGCACACCTCGCTCGGACTCCGCCCTTATGACCCTGCCGGCTGCTTGAAGGCCTCTATTTATGGCGGGTAGGGTGTAGGCTATGAGCATTCCCTCTGCCTTCCCGTACTTCCTGGTATAATAGGCGTTGATCTCCTTCTGGATCTCATCATAGGCCCCGAGAGGCAGTCCGACCACGGCCACGCCGTTGAGGGCCTCTCCCTTGTAATCTATTCCCTCAGCCAGTTTTCCCCCACACACACCCAACAGGACGCCCCCGCCCTTCCGTCCCAGACCGAAGAACTCCTCCAGGAGATCGGGAACTTCTTCAGAGGACCTGGGCTCGACACAGAGCTTCTTTTTCGCCTTTCGAGCGGAGGCCAAACAGACCTCGCGGTAGTTGTTCATCATTGGGTAGGATGTGAAAAAGACTGCCACATTTCCAGGAACGCACTCTATCAAGGATTCTATGTGGCCGATCATCTCCAGGCGGTTGTCTGCATCCTCCCTCACCTCGAGCTGAGAGCTGGCCTTTTCTGCTGCAAGAAGAAGCCTGTTCTCCTTCGGGAATGGGTTTGGAAGGTTGACCAGCTTTGCCCTGCCCGCTTCCCCAAGGCAGTACAGCTCGTAGGCATTAAGCGGCGATAACGTCCCACTCAGCATCACTGTGGCGTTTACGTTGTCGGTAATTCGTCTGATGACGGGGGCAGGGTCAATCTTGTTGACCTCCAGGCGGACCCACTTTTTGTCACCATTTCCAGTCACCACTATTTTTCTCAGGTAGGATTGGTCCTCTTCCGCCGCTTCGACGTCTCGCAGGAAGAGCAGAACCATAGCCAGGTTTGGCTGGATGTCTCCCTGGAGGTTCTCCTTATCTCCTTCGGCCAGTTTCAGCTCTGCCACAGCTACGGCAACGTCCGAGAAATAAGAGAGTGCCTCATCTCTGTTCTCGATCCCGTCGTAAAGGAAAGTCCGAAAGAGATCGGCATCCATAAGGGCTTCGCCCTCCTGCATCCTTGCCAGGCGGCTGGTCATGAACTTCTTCAGCCTTGGAAGGATTGTGCGAATGACCCTGATCCCCTCTCGTCTCCATGAAGCCTCCGTTCGTGACTCCTCCAGCCTGGCCTGGCCAAGGGTTCCCTCGAACTTCTCAACCTCTCTCTCTGACATGTCCAGCATGCGTACAGTCAGGACCCTGGAGCTCATGGCCCTAACAGCATCTCCCAGGTTGTGAGCTTCGTCCACGATGATGGTCACTTTTTCTGGCTCAATCTCAAGCCACTGGAAGATTATGTCCTGGAAGTCAGGGCTGAAGAGGTGAGAGTAGTTCATTATCACTACGTTGCTGGTTTTGGCATACAGGCTCATGATCTCGTATGGGCAGATCCCTTTACAGATCTTCTCGAGATCCTCTGGAGCAGTCACCTTCTTCTTAAGCGCCTCCACCACATCCAGAGCCTGGCCGGATCTGCGGAAGTGAGCCTGGCCGTTGAGTTCAAAGCCCTCCCTGCTCTTGAGATAATAAGGACAGAATGTTCTGTAACCTGGCTCCTCCTCGGGTATGCTATCCCTGGAAGGATCGTAGATGCTGTTCTGGCTCTTATTTAGGCGGGCTGTAATGTAGTTCTTGGTCCATTCTTTGAGCCGAGAACATCCGGCATAGACGCTCTCTCCTCTGAACTCGTCCTCGATTGGACAGATCTTCTGTTTCCCAACCATGTAGGCGATCTCGGGTTTATGCCTGGTTTGAGACCATATCTTCTGGATCTCGTCGGTGTAGATGCCTATCTGAGAGACTGTCCTCAATGCCACCACGACCTTGCCGGGAGCCGCAGCCATGGCCGCAGAAATGCAGCTCGTCTTGCCGCAGCCGGTGGGAGCATCTATCATGAGCACCCCATGTTCTCCGTTCCTGATGGTTTCATACACGGCATCGAGCATTCGGTCCTGGTATGGCCTCAGCGATTGATAGGGGAAGTAATCCAGGTACACATAGATTTGACGGCTTCCAGACAGATAAAGTCTGTCCACGGCGAATAACTAATTTTTCCTGCAAACAGACGATGTACGGAAAAGTTCAATTATATCAGACGATGATAATAATCTATAGCATGAAGGTGGGGTTATGAGAGTAGCTTTGGGGATAGCTGTTGGAGCAGTCATTGTTCTAATGGGTTTACCTTTGGTTGTACACGGTCTAGGCATGATGGCCAGCCCTGGCCCGTCTGATAGTTTCTATTCCGCGAACGATGGCCTGAATGATTTCAAGATGAAAATGGCGCAGATCATAGGCAGTGCCAATCAAGGGAAGGATAATGGTGCAGATGTGGAAAATCAAGGAGCGGCTAACGGCTTGGATGCTAATGTCACAGGTGCCAACTCATCCGACGTTAATCGATCTGCTGATAATCAATCCGCCCATGATGCACCATCCACCGTTAACCCGATCCCATTCAAATCCCCAGCATCCAACGCTGGAGCGATTAACTCGTCAGAACTCAATCTATCTGAATTTAACTCGTCCGAAGCTGAGCAGTCACGACTCACGTCTTCACAGAATTCTTCAGAGAATTCATCCTACGTCAATCAATCTCTTGAAAACAAAACGTTAGACATTCTGCCCGGCAAGAACTCAACTTCAAAGACCAGCTCCGACTCTCGTGGTTCGATGCTCTCCCAGAGCAATTCAATTTCTAAGTCGGGAATCCATTCCGATAATCAAGCCTCATTCAATGGCGACTGGTCCATGCAGTCCAGCAAGCAGGGCTTTGGGAATAGCGGAATAAACGATAGAATGGCCTTGAGCGGCGACTTCAACGTACATAAGAGCGTCAGCTTCAAGGGATGATCCAGGAACCAGAGAGGTGCAATGATCCATTTTAGCTTGTTTCGATTGCTCGTGTTGTCCATGCTCCTTGCTAGTATTATCGCTCCAGCCTTGGCGGCAAAACCTGTGGAGGAATGGAACAAGACCTATGGAGGGCCCTACGGCGACGGAGCCTGGTCACTGCAGGGAACGCGAGATGGAGGTTACGTAATGGCCGGATATACGTCTTCTCTAGGACAGAGCAGCGACCTCTGGTTGATCAAAGTGGACTCCACCGGCGAGATGCAATGGGATAAGACCTTTGGCGGTTCGGGGGAGGATGTCGGCTACTCGGTCAGTCAAACCAGAGACGGCGGCTATGTAGTCGCCGGCACGACCAAGTCCTACGGAATGGGCAGCGAGTATCTCTGGCTTCTGAGGACAGACTCCAATGGAACCAAGCTATGGGACAGGACCTTTGGAGGTTTTGTATCATCGTCAGGTGACGGCGCTTGGTCAGTTAACGAGTCAAAAGATGGGGGTTACATCATAACCGGTTACACCAGATCCTACGGAGCAGGGGCAAAGGATCTCTGGTTGGTCAAAACAGACTCACTAGGAAAGAAGCTGTGGGATAGGACCTTTGGAGGCTCCAAGGACGACGTGGGAATGTCTGTTGTCCAGACCAGAGACGGCGGGTATGCGGTGACTGGAAGGACGGCATCCTACGGCTCTGGAAAAGACGACATCTGGTTGATAAAGACCGACTCGGACGGAAAAGAGCAATGGAACAGAACTTTCGGCGGTACTGAGGACGACGTCGGCTTACAGGTACTGGAGACCCTAGGCGGCTACATCATAACAGGTAGAACCGCATCCGAAGGCGGCAACGAGAAAGCCTTTCTGTTGAAGACGGATTTGAGGGGGAAGAAGCAGTGGGAGAAGGTCTACGACCCAGACAGCTCTTCCATCTCAGTCCAGCAAACCTCAGACGGCGGGTTTGTTCTGGCCGGCCACATTGAATCAAAAGATTCCGGAAGAGATGCCTGGTTGGCTAAGACGGACGCTTCTGGCGAGGAGCAGTGGAGCATGCGCCTTGGCGGACCAGGTCAGGACATGGCTACATCCGTTGTTGAAAGCAGAGATGGAGGTTACGCAGTGGCGGGCATAACCAACTCCTACGGAGCTGGGGCAGAGGACGCTTGGCTGGTTAAGGTGGGATTGGGGAATGCCAACTCCACTTACAGCAACGTCGGTGGAAACACTACCGGAAATAGTAACAATTCATCAGCAGGGAAGGTCGTTTCGAAGGACAGCCAATTGATGCAGGGAAATGATACCCTGGAGTGACATCTACAATTTTTTCAAAGGT
>CAVWIG010000004.1:0-34177 GCA_963754945.1 Methanotrichaceae archaeon | reverse complement strand
TATTTCAAATAATATTATTGATGACAAGGCCAAACCACAGAGACTCGAAGAAGAGCCAATAAATGAGGGAAGTTGGGCAAAAAAGGGTGTCAAATCCTTTTTCGGATATAAAGGTCATATCTCAATCGATACCAATTACCACCTTATCAGATATTTTGAGACTACAACTGCTTCTGTACACGATAGTCAGGTAGATCTTGGAATTGAAGGGCTACCACGTTACGCCGATAAGGGATATGATGGTGCAAAAACTCGAGGATATGATGCAGCCATGAAAAAAGCTACAAGAGGTCACAAGCTTGGAATCATAGATCTTCTGAGGAATAAGAGAATCAGTAAAACGCGATCGCACATCGAAAGATGCTTCGCTGTTATGAAGCGGGGGCATAAGGGAGCACATGTTTATGTAACAACTGTCGCAAGAGCTGGAGTAAAATTCATGATGAATTCGGTCGTTTACAACCTGGAACAGTTGAAATATTTAGTGCATAAACAAACAGCCTAGCGGAAGCTCTCTAAAAAAGCGCAAAAATTAGAAACAACAAGGTAAATTGAAATCTAATAAGCCAATTTAGGGGTGAAATATGCTAAAAAACCACTATAAAGATTGAAAATATTAACGCAAGAATTTAAGGCTTCATTAACCAACACTAAATCGAAACCCTCCTGTATCTGGATCTGCAACAGAAGCCCATTCTTTGGCTAGATTTTTTTGGTCTTGTCGACAGGTATCTCACCATATACATCACCTGTCAGTCCATTCATCAAATTGCGGTAGAATTTATCTTTGTATGTATAGGATAAAACGAACATTGGCAAAAGGGCAAAATTTGTGGTATTGTATGTCATTTTGGTACTGCATCCATTAAGGCTTTCAACCTGACGCTTACAGGCTTGCTTCTCAAACTCACCTATACGTTTATTGCAGATCTCTTTGGCTTCCATCTTATTCAGATCCGTTGCCTGTACTTGCCACCCGTCCAGGTATGATTCGTCATAGCTCTTCAAATCTAATTGCTTAAATTTCAGAGCCTCTATTTCCTTCTGTGCAATCGCTCTGGATGCAGATACCTGGACCAGATATTCACCAAAATGAGTTCCGGATGTTGGTCTCCATTCCAAACGCTCTTTTGAAACCGCGACTTGCTTAGAATCATAAACACCTGGTCCCAGTTCAGTTTCATATTCAGTATAATTTACAATATAGCTAACCGCTCCATGCCAGGAACTCTCAGCGGACACTTCAAACAGCCAAACAGGTACCCAACTCCCTTTAATCTTCTCTAGATTAGCGGCAATGTCGAAATCTTTGGGAACATAACTTTGCTTTTCGGCCCAACTTTGATAACGATAACCAGCATCTCTTATAGACTTCTGAAATTTAGCAATTAATGGCTCTGCTTCTCCTACTGTTTTCCCCATTGGCAAATTCGACACGTTACTTTCCACGTGGTCTACCTCCTACTAATCTCTAGATTTAGGATTCTAAACGAAAACCCTTTTGGTCAATCAGGACAGTCTGTTCTTATTGTTGCCCAAACTAGTGCGGGGTTCTCATCCTCCGCATGCAAATATCAAGAACAGCAGATTAGGTCCCGAATTCTTACCAGTAATCAACTGGCGCTCATTTTTATTTAGACATGCAGGACCCAGACAATTGAATTCTTTCAGATCAATTGGGAATTTCGCGATGATCGGAACGTACATTCCATCTGGAATTTGCACCGCAATTCCAAAAGCCATAAAAGCCCCCAGAAAATCCACTTTATCCGATTTCCACTTTGCATAGAGTTTTTACCTTTCAAACCCATCTTCCAGGCATGAAGGTTCTCGCCGTCACGGGCAGGCTGGCCCAGGATCTGGTCAGGGCCTCCGCCAAAGAAGCGGACGTGCTGGTGCTGGACGTGGACATTGCAGCTTTCGTTACCCCGGAAATGCTGCGGCAGGCCGCGCCCAAAGGATACGACCTGATCCTCATCCCTGGCGCCACAACAGCCGACTTCAGCACCGCTGAGGCGGCCCTGGGCACGAAGATCCGCCTGGGGCCCAAGCATGCTACGGACCTTGGATTTGTCCTGAGCCGCCTGGGCGACGTCGAGCTGTCCACATCCATCCCGGCGTGTGTTCTGCTTGAGAGCCGGATGAGAAAAGATGCTCTGTCCACAATAGAAACGCTTGAGTCAGAGGCTGAACCTGCTATGACCATCAAGGGCGTCAAGATCGGCGGCAACTCAAGGATGAAGGTGCTGGCCGAGGTGGCGGACGCCACCCGGATGGACGAAGCCACTCTGACCAGGAAGATATCGTACTACCTGGGCCAGGGGGCAGACATGATTGACCTGGGAGTTTCTCTTGACGCCAGCCCGGAACAGGTCGCATTCGTGGTTAAGACTGCCAAAAAGGTCACTGACCTTCCGGTTAGCATCGACACCATCCAGCCTGAGCTGATAATGAGCGGGATTAGTGCTGGTGCCGATCTGGTGCTCAGCCTTAACAGAGACAATATTCCCCTGGTGGACGAAGCTGTTGCCCGGTCAGGAGTGCCAGCGGTTGTAATTCCTGGACCCGGACAGACAATCCTTGAGGAGAACGTCGAGGCTGCAAAATCCTTCGGCATTCAGGTCATAGCCGATCCTGTGCTTAGCCCGCCTCTTCAGGGCCTTGCCGCTTCGATAAAGGGCTACGTCAATTTCAGGAGGGCAAACCCGAACCTGCCCCTGTTCTTCGGCGTCGGCAATGTGACGGAACTTCTGGACGCAGACTCCCAAGGGTCCAACGCTATTCTTGCCGCCCTCGGGTCAGAGCTAGAGGCCAGCATCCTATTTACTCCGGAGTACAGCCCCAAGGCCAGAGGAGGCGTCAGCGAGCTACGGACAGCATCTGATATGATGATGCTGGCTCGTCACAGACACAGCCCACCCAAGGATCTGGGAATAGACTTGCTGGTTCTGAAGGAGAAGAGGCACAGACCTGAAGAGAAGATCTCGGAGCGGTGCACTCCAGCCGGGGCCGACCACAGATCTGAGATGGACCATGCTGGCAGCTTTAAAATACACATCGCCGATGAGAAAATTGTTGCCAGCCATCCAACGATGAAGGTCGCGGGCACCAGCGCCAAAGACATCCTCAACACTCTGATAGACTCTGGTCTTGTCACCCGCCTGGACCACGCCGGTTACCTTGGCCGGGAACTGGAGAAGGCGGAGATTGCACTACACCTAAAGCGGAGCTACAGCCAGGATGAGCCCCTTATCCCTGATAAGGGTTAAATAAGATAATCTCGTCTCTCTTGCGGATGAATCAGAAGAAAGGACTCACAGCACTGGCGATCTTCATTGGGGTAATGATGATCCTATCGGCTTTCCCGAGCTTCATAATGCGTGGCGGCAATGAAGCAGGAATTGAACCACCCACGCAAAATGTTTCTGTCGATGCCTTCGGAGTCCAAGGAACGCTCGTCGACAAAAGCTTCAACAGCCTTGATGACGTGCTCAGCATGTCCCCGGAGAGCACAACCCTGGCTTATTGGATAGACCTCGGAAAATCCCAGAACCTCACAGATGCTGCTCGAGGAGCCCTGCCGGCCGCCATCGGCCTGAGCTACGGGGACAGACTCTACCAGAACAAGATCGAACGCCTGGGTGCAGTCTACTTCAACGGCAGCTCGGCAGAGTTCCACTGGATAAAGCCCTACAGAGTGGCGTACAGTAGCCTTGTGGTTCCCTACAACGGGTACATGATGATACCTCAGAGCGCGGATTACTCAATGGTCCTAGGCAAGCCGGTCCTCTTCGGGCCCCAGAAATCCCTAGAGGGCGTCTTGGACGTAGTTGCCGGCGGCCTTCCCACAGACAAGTTCACCTTGCCCTCAGGCGAGCAGGCTGACCTGCAGGTGGCAAGCCTAGGCGGGAATAAGACAAGTCCCTCCGGAACGTACCGGGAGTTCTACCTCGGAGTCACCCAATCGGGCAACGGCTACGCTCTATCCGCCAAATACCTCAAACCGGACAGCTCCACCGTCCAGAAGGCCAAGGGAGTCTCTGACCAGTACGGACTGGCCACGTCTTCGAAAGGAGGAGTAACCGAGGTCTCGGGAACCGTAGACTCGAGCAAACTAAAGGATGTACTTACGGCTTTCCTTAAGCCGTAGCGCAACCTTTTTACACAATGAGAATCTGCCTGATCTAGTCCGTTAGGCATTTTTGCGATGAATGATGATGGGCAAACTCTGCCCTGAAGGAGAATTAACAATGGCTAGACCAATATACGTACGATTTGATGTTCCAGCAGAGCTGGCTGCTAAGTCTCTGGAGGCCCTTGAGCTGGCCCGAGACACAGGCAGGGTAAAGAAGGGAACTAATGAGGCCACCAAGGCCATAGAGCGCGGAGTTGCGCGCCTGGTCATCGTTGGAGAGGACGTCCAGCCTCCGGAGATTGTAGCACACATACCTCCGCTCTGTGAAGAGAAGAAGACGCCTTACATTTACGTCAAGAAGCAGAATGATATAGGCGCTGCAGTTGGATTGGGCGTGAAGAGCGCTGCTGCAGCCATAGTCGAGCCAGGCAAAGGCAAAGAGCTGGTCGACGAGATCATTCAAAAAATACAGGCTCTGAAGTAGGTGATCTCGAAATGGTGGATGAGAACGGAGTTCCGGCAGAGGTCATCGAGGTCATCGGCACCACTGGGATGCATGGAGAGGCCACCCAGATAAAATGCAGGATCCTGGATGGCAGTAACAAAGGCCGCATCATAACCAGGAACTGCATGGGTCCCATAAGGATGGGCGATGTCCTGATGCTGCTGGAGACGGCCAGAGAAGCAAAGAAGCTGACCAGCAGGTGATTGAGATGGAAGACAGAAAGTGTTCGTTCTGCAACGGGACGATTCCGCCTGGGACAGGCAAACTCTATGCCAAGAAGGACGGCACTGTATTTTATTTCTGCTCGTCTAAGTGCCAGAACAACCACTCCCTGGGCAGGGTGACGAGACACATCAAGTGGGCCAGGAAGGGGGCCTGAACCTGGAAAGGACCTTCGTCATGGTCAAGCCTGACGGCGTTCAGCGAGGCCTGGTGGGGGAAATAATCCGGCGAATTGAGCAGAAAGGGTTCAAGATCGTAGCCATGAAACTGGTCGTCATGCCCCTGGAGAAAGCAAGAGAGCACTACGCCGAGCACATAGGTAAGAAGTTCTTCGCCGATCTGGTCGGGTTCATCACTTCAGGGCCTTCTGTCTCCATGGTGGTGGAAGGCAAAGGAGCAATAGCGAGCATGAGGAAACTGAACGGCTCGACCAACCCCGCTGAGGCAACGCCAGGAACCATTCGGGGCGATTTGGGGATAGAGACCGGTCGAAACGTGGTGCATGGATCGGACTCGCCCGCATCGGCTGCCAGGGAGATCGCGCTGCACTTTGCCGAGTCCGAAATCTCGGATTACAGACGAATTGACGAAGCATGGCTTTACGAGTAAGCGACGGAATTCCTTCCGCCGCCTTACACCGAAATTGTACAGCAGAAAAATTTAAATTCTTCAAAATTAAAATACATTTTTAGAATATCTTCTGAGGGCTATGGGTATGCAACAGAAGTCGAAGAAGGGCTCTAATGCCAAGGTGAAGCCGGACTCCAACATGAGGACTCCGATCGTCGTGGTCATGGGCCATGTTGATCACGGCAAGACCTCGCTCCTCGACAAAATCAGGGGAACGGCAGTGGTGGATCTTGAGGCCGGGGCCATAACTCAGCACATAGGAGCCACTGAGGTACCCCTGGACGTAATCCAGGACTTCTGCGGATCGCACTTTGGAGAAGATATCCAAGTTCCAGGGCTGCTCTTCATAGACACGCCCGGCCATCATGCCTTTACATCCCTCAGGAGCCGGGGCGGTTCTCTTGCTGATCTCGCGGTCCTCATCGTGGACATGAACGAGGGTTTTCAGCCCCAGACAATAGAGTCTCTCACGATTCTAAAGCGATACAAAACGCCCTTTGTTGTCGCTGCAAACAAGATGGACAGGATCGCTGGTTGGCGTCCTATGAAGAACTCCTCTTTTGCCAAGACCTTCAAGGCCCAGAACGAGAGAGTAGTCGAGGAGCTGGACACCAAAATCTACGAAATTGTTGGGGAGCTTTACAAGTACGGGTTTGATGCCGACAGATACGACAGGATCCGCGATTTCACAAAGACCGTTGGGATTGTGCCCATCAGCGCTTTGACTGGGGAAGGGGTTCCCGACCTCCTGATGGTCCTGGTTGGCCTGACACAGAGGTTCCTGAAGGACAACCTGAAGATAACTGCATCAGGACCTGGTGTTGGGACCATCCTCGAGGTTAAAGAGGAGAGGGGCCTGGGGACCACCCTGGACGTCATACTGTATGATGGAGTGATCAAGGCTGGCGACACCGTCTTAGTCGGAACAGCCAACGAGCCGATATTAACAAAGATAAGGGCTCTACTCAAGCCCAAGCCCCTTGCTGAGATCAGAAGCGAGGAGAGATTTCTCCCCGTCAAGCAAGTTGTGGCAGCAAGCGGGGTCAAGGTGGCTGCCCCTAAGCTAGAAGGTGCCTTGGCAGGCTCCACCATAAGAGTTATAGAATCCTCAGCGGACGTAGATGCCCTGGCCAAGCAGATGAAGTCCGAGCTGGACTCGGTTAGGATCGATACGGAGAACGAGGGGGTAATTCTGAAGGCCGACACCATCGGCTCGCTGGAGGCGATTGTCGGCGAGCTGAAGGCAAAGAACATCTCCATCCACGCCGCAGACGTGGGACCGATATCTAGAAGGGACGTTATCCGGGCGAGCATGATCAAAGACCGGCTTCTATCGGTAATTCTGGGATTCAACATCGAGATCCTTCCAGATGCTATATCAGAGATCCAGAAGACATCGGTTCCTGTATTCCAGAGCGATGTGATCTACTCAATCCTCGAGAACTACGACACCTGGGTGGACGAGCAGAGGATGAAGATGGAACAGGAGAGGCTCGAGGCGGTCATTAGGCCAGGAGCTATAAGGATACTGCCCGACTGCGTCTTTAGGCAATCCAAGCCGGCTATAGTCGGTGTGCAGGTAATTGGCGGCGTGATCCGGACCCAAGTCCCGCTGATAAGAGACGATGGGGCTGTGGCGGGCATAATAAAGGGCATCCAGGAGCACAATGAGAACATAGGATCGGCAACTGTAGGCATGGAAGTGGCGGTGGCCATTGATGGACCCACGGTCGGACGCCAGATTCACGAAGGAGACATACTCTACGTCAACATCCCGGAAAAGCACGCCAGGATTGTGGAGCAGGAGCTCATGCCGAGGTTAGCGGAGGACGAACGAGAGACCATGGAGAACTTTCTGGCCATCAAACGCAAGAAAGAACCATTCTGGGGACGATGATCCAAACGGACGCATTTACCCCAGGCAAATTTGTTGAAACATTTTGTTCAACTTTTGTAATTATCTTTTGAAATCTTTAAACGTGCGAGAAAACTATTTCTACGATCGACGTAATTTCCGATTCCTGGATTACAGAGGAGTTTGGACGAAGCGAGGAACAGTGAGAGGTGATTGATGATCCACTGGCACTCCATGACGGCCGAAGAGGTCTTAGAGCGACTTCTATCGGGACCTGACGGCCTAAGTGCCGACGAAGCTGCCAGGAGGCTAGAGGAGCACGGACCAAACCTGCTTAAGAGTCCCTCCAAACCGTCCCCATCTCGAATTTTCCTCAAGCAGTTCAAAGAATACCTAAATCTTGTGCTTATTTTCGCAGCGCTTATCTCATACATAGCAGGAGAGACGCACAATGCCTACGTCATAATTGGAATCGTTCTCCTTGTCGCCCTGATCGGCTTCCTGCAAGAATACAAGGCTGAGCGATCGATGGAAGCGCTGAGAGAGATGTTAGCGCCCGAGGCCGACACCTTCAGAGATGGTGAAATGGTCAGTATTCCCGCAGAGATTCTCGTTCCAGGGGACGTGGTCTTTCTTGAGGCCGGCGATAAGGTGCCTGCAGACGGACGGGTCATCGAGAAGACGTCCCTCGAGGTCGTGGAGGCATCTTTGACCGGCGAATCCCTGCCAGTTGAAAAAGATGTTGCTCCCCTATCCGAGCCGATATCCGTTGGGGTCGTTGAGGCGAGATTGACTGGCAAATCCCATCCTGCCGAAAAGAATGCAACTCCTCTATCTGTGGAGACGCCGCTTGCAGACAGAAAAAATATGGTCTTCATGGGCACATTCGTCTCCTATGGCAACTGCAGATTTGTGGTTACAGCTACTGGCAAAGACACAGAGCTAGGGCGTATATCGGGCATGATAGGCGAGAAGGAAGTCAAACCGCCACTAAAAGTCAAGCTGGAGCATCTCGCCAAGCGACAGGCTTATCTCGTGCTTATTATATCCGCGGCCGTCTTTTTCCTTTATTTGAGGAGCGGCAACCCGATCATGGACACACTGATTACCGCTATCGCTCTGGCTGTTGCAGGAGTTCCTGAGGCTCTCCCCTTTGTTGTGACATTGGCCCTAGCCTTCGGAACGCAGGCTATGGCCAGAAAAAATGCAATAATCAGGAGCCTGCCTGCGGTGGAGACTCTTGGTTCGATATCGGTTATCTGCACAGACAAGACAGGTACACTGACGACTGGCGAGATGACTGTTCGAGAGATTTACACCTATAGACCTGTAGAAGTAATGGGCTACGGATACGACCCAGAGGGAGAGTTCCGGCAAAACGGAGTCACTGTCAATCCCAAAGAAGACGACATAGCTCTCCTGCTAAAGATAGGAGTTCTCTCCAACAATGCAAATCTTGAGCGGACGAATGGCAAATGGCGCATAGTCGGAGATCCCACGGAGGGCGCTCTTCTGGTCGCTGCCAAAAAGTCGGGAATTCTCGAAGAGACGCAGAAGCACTCCACTAAAGTTGTCGAATACCCTTTTGATTCAGATTGCAGGAGGATGACCACCGTCAACAGATTCGAAGGCGAAGGCATATTTGTGGCTATGAAGGGAGCGCCTGAAGTCATCCTGGACAGATGTTCTTACATCACCTGTCCCGATGGAATAAAGCCGTTGACATATGAGAAGCGCAAAGATACCCGCGAGATCGCCGACCACATGGCCGATAAGGCCCTGAGGGTTTTGGCATTGGCCTGGAAGCACATCGATCCGGATGAGCCCTTAGAGAGGGACTACGTCGAAACTGAGCTGATATTCGCTGGCCTGGTGGGATTGATGGACCCGCCGAGGAAAGAGGCATATGGGGCGATTCACACATGCCAGATCGCGGGCATAAGGCCGGTCATGATCACAGGCGATCATAGGCTGACTGCCAGGGCAATAAGTAGAGAGCTGAATATCGGGCAAGGGGATGTCATCGAGGGAAGTCAACTTGAACGGATGAGCGATGAAGATCTTCTAGACCGGATAGATATTGTATCTGTGTTTGCGAGGGTGACGGCAGAGCATAAAGTGCGAATAGTGGAGGCCTTCAAGGCCAAGGGACACATCGTTGCTATGACGGGAGATGGAGTTAACGACGCCCCGGCTCTTAAGGCGGCTGACATCGGAGTAGCGATGGGCAGGACAGGGACAGAGGTCGCAAAAGAGGCATCGGATATAGTAATCGCAGACGACAATTTCGCAACTATAGTCAATGCTGTAGAAGAAGGCCGAAGGATATACGACAATATAAGGAAGGGCACATCTTATCTGCTATCTGTCAGTTTTGCAGAGCTGTCGACGATCTTCTTGGGCGTGCTGCTAGGATATGGAACTCCATTGCTTGCAGCTCAGATACTATGGATAAATGTCGTAGCAGAAGAGTTTCCAGCTATGGGGTTAGCAGTGGAACCGGCCAACTCCAACATCATGCGCAGGAAGCCCACAGATCCAAAAGAACCCATGCCTTCAAGGAGCCTGCTTATATACACTCTCGGAACTGCTGCAGCGATTGTCAGTGGTTGTTTGGGATTGTATGTGATCTCTTTGAACATGAACCAAGGCCTGACCTATGCCAGAACGATGGCTTTTGTGGGTTTGGGATTATTTACAGCCTTCAATGCATACAGCAGCAGATCGCTCGACGAATCCCTTCTGAAGCTAAAGCCTTTGGGCAATAAAATGCTCATTCTGGGATTAGCTGCGTCAATACTGGCTATCTTGGCGGCAGTATATTTGCCTTTTATGCAGTCCATCTTCGAGACAGCTCCCCTTAAGGCAGAGAGCTGGGTTTTGGTAGGCATAGTCTCCGTTCTGGTAGTTCTTGTTGCAGAGGTCCTGAAGAAGATCGTGCCAGGGCTTAGGCAAGTGGACTGAAGATGATAAGCTGAGGATGGGCTCGCTGACTTCAGTCAGCGAGACCTCGCCACGTGATTTCTTGATGATCCAGGTCCTATAAATCGCTAAAATAATTATTGGATAGATCCATAAGGAGGCATTACCTTTTTAGACCTATCTACTCTGTATACAAAGATCAAAGTTAATATAGATTGTGAGACAATTTGGGAATAAGAATGTGCCGTACCAATGGTATGCGAAATTTTTTTAATACCAAAAAGAACAGGTAGATGGATGTGGCTAGATATAGGCCTGCGATCAAGATCGTGCTTAAGATTCTGGAGTGCATAACAAGGAATCAAGCTAAAGGACGCGCTTTGAAGACCCATGTAATCCAGTGCGCTAATCTGAAGACCACCACTGCCGAAAGGTACATAGAAATGCTCAAGGAGGCAGGATACATCTCAGAAAAAAAAGATATGTGGGGAGAACGTTCAGTTACAATTTAAAACAACCTCATTGACCCGTTCACAATGCTCTCCAGCTCTTAAGATCCAGGTACTTACGGTAGATGGCTGTACCTCAAGAATCTCTGCGATCCCTAAATGCTCATTCCGCGCGTTGACATTTTTAAAGCCAGGGCAATACCTCTTGTCGCTTGTATAAAACCTTGAAGGATTGAAGCTTGTGCAATAACAACTCATTGATTTAATTTCTAAAAAATAAGTATCCGGGGGATCTACTTCCTTCTTTTGATGATCGAAAAGGCCTCCATGACCCACAATCTCATGGCATGTACGGTTGTCGAAGTCAGAACAAACCCACCTGCCACCAAAGGCAAGACCCCGGCGATATGCCAGAATGTTGGGTCCACGCAAGCCTGATGCAACGTGTAAGTCGCCATTTGTGTTAGAGACGTATTGTTGCAGGCCACGCTTTCTATTACGAGGACTGGCGTCAACCCGAATCCACTATACGGTGATACCATCTAATAACTCCTCCTTGCTCCTTGAATATATTTTCTGTACGCATTCAACTGGACTCCTATATGCAACATCGAATATAATGCATAAGGGACCAATAACCCTTTCAGGACTATATCCCAGATCGTTATACTTTGTACGTATCTGAGCCGATACATCCCATCCAACCACACGGCTGCATAGATCAGATAAAACAAAGGACTTATCACCACGTTATTTCCGTGAACTGCCAAATAAGCGATTAGTATGGTTAACGTCACATTGATTGCCATTATCGACATTGATGTGAAATGCGCCATTATATCCCAAAAGGTTACCCAATTTATACCGTGTGCAACTATTGAGTCGATTCCACCAAGTAGCCATCTCGTTCTTTGTTTCCATAACCAACCTATTCTAGTCGGAACTATTGTCCAAGCGTTCATCTCCTGGCAACTTGATACTCTCCACCCCAAAAGCTTGAGGTCCATAGTGAGCCAGTAATCTTCACAAAGGGCGGAGTTATTGTAGACATAGCCTTTGCTTTCTTTCTGCTCTTCCAAAGCCTCTATTCGAAACAGGGTTGCCATTCCATGGGCGGTCTTTATCTTGCCGGTAGTCTCCACCCTGGAGCTGTTGTATTCTCCATATTCTACGTGCTGTAGGTACCATAGCGTTTTTGCTGTCAGTGACGTTAGCTCTGGTTGCGGTTTCACCCCAGCTCTACTGCACACCGCGCCTAACTCGGGGTCTTCTTCTAAGGCTTCAACCCCAGCTTTGATGAGATCCTGGTCAAACACGGTGTCAGCATCTGCTACTAACACGTAATTGTAATCTTTATCCATTATTCGATCTAGTCCCCAGTTTACTGCACCTGCCCTCATGCCTGTATTTCCTACCGTCCTAGTGGTCATCACGCCCATCCTTTGTGCTATCTCTTCTGTTCGGTCATTGCAATTATCACAGACCACCAGGATATCAATGGGGAATGTTTGGGCCTGCAGCCCTTCAATGCAATCCTCAACGTTCCGTTCCTCATTATGCGAGGGGACTATTCCTATTACTTTAGGCATCGTCTCCACCCTGGTTCGTGTCCTTCAGATACTTCTCATGCCACTCTCGCTCAATCTCTGGATCGGGCTGCAAAAGGGTGATCATAGAGGATCACGCCTTTCGATTTGCCCATTGGTCTAGGGCTATCTGGTCTTTGTCCCATGATAAAGTCGGGTCCCCGCCAGGCATCCACTCGTCGAATCGTGTTGGTATTGGAGTTTGCCAGGTACCACCATAACTGCCCTCCAGATCCCATGTCTGGTATCCCCAGTAATAGTCCATTTTCGGATTCCAGTAGATTGGAGATTGTGACTGCCAAGCATAGTCATTTTCTGCAATTGGGACTACATCATCCGGAAATGTCGATAGCTGCTTCAGAGTACCCACAACTCCGTAATCTGGACGCTTTTCCACTTTTGTGGGATCCGTGGCAGCTTTTACATTCCCACGTAGATAGTGGAACGCCACAGAGCTTGAGCCAACGAGATTGACCGCATCCGCATGACCATGTACTGAACCGGTCGTTGTATCCTCTTGGCTATCCTTCACAATCGGAACCCAGGGGCCCGACGCCGTGACGATTTCCACGATGCAAAGGCTTAATAAAGCCAAAGCTAATATTTGTGTTGCTTTTAACATACAAAGCCTCCAGGCAGTTTGCTCGCGGCTTGCTGCTTGGTGCTATCTTTTATCGGTTGACTAATATACTTCTTTTTGGGGCCGCGGCATCGACTTTCCAAACAATCGCCCTAACATAAGCACTATCTTTCAGGCCTAGAACGTCCCTTAGATGCAGTTCGATTTCAATTGTCGCATATGGCGGAATGCTATTACGTACGATACAATCTGTCTCATCATCATGAGTAGTAGATAGAGCTCTAGCCGAATATAAATGCCCGAGAAAAATGTCTTCTAAGTGCTAAGTAGAATCACTACTACGGTATCATTAATACGAATTCCACGTTGTATAATCATTCCGAGTGAAGAACCTCCAGAGCTTCGACATACGTCTTCGGTTAAGAGCTATATCGATCTGCCAGTGTTAGAATCCTAGACGTTGTACTTTGGATAGTTGGTCTTCTACAATATCGCTAAGATCGAAGTGAAACCATTCGCAAGATGATAAGAGATATTAAAATAAAATTGACTAATTTGCCAATCATCTCCTAACCGAAGACCAATGAGAGCTTCGACCTTCAGCTTCCTGCCCTTTAGATAGCATCCGTTCCGGACACTCCTTTCTTCTCGTACTTCCAGGTCCGGATGAAGGCTGGCTGCTCTCCTCATAGCCCACTGGGCCATCTTGCAATTATCTGGTCAACTGGGAGCAAATTAATAATACATCCGTTTTCTGAGTCAACAATTTACAGTCGACGAATTTGATAATATATAGAATATTTCCTACCAAAGGGGTAATATTAACTGCTGAGGATACATAACGTACTGGTTGTACAGAAGACTGCAATTGTACTTCATGCGCGTCAGGTAAGATCCAGCTAAAAAATTCGGGGAGAGGTGCTAGATGGTAGGAGGGATTAGATGGGTTGGGTTAGTTTTTCTGCTATCGTTACTCTTAACCTCGCCCTCCTATGCGGCAATTGGCTACGATATCACTGCAAATGTGGGGGGAACCGGTTTTGCACTTCATCGTAACACGGAGAACTTAGAATTCTCAATAGACGGCTCCATAGTTGGTAACGGTAACTTTTCGCGGTTAACTCACATTAGCGAACTTTCTGGTGTTGAGGCTGATGAAAAATCCTCATGTACAAAAAAGAGCGATCTTAATTACAGCGAGCAGCTTCGCCTTCAGAGCAGGGAAGGACCGGTCTATGTCGTCCTCACTCTTCAGAGCAATAACATTACGAATACAAACGATCCCACTAATCCTAGATATGTCTTGAATGAGCTTGCCGATATTTATGTTGATGAACACTGGCCTACCCTGTTTGCAAATCTCAAGAAAATCTCTTATTATGGACCTGGAATTAGGACAAGCGAGAGATATGTGAATAATGGAGATGTTGCCGTATCCTATATTGACTCTTGGAAACTAAATAAAGTAAGTCTTTACCAGACTTATATTAATAGAACCATAATTGATGTTAATGTAATGCCCTCGGGGGTGTTCCTCGACAAATCTCAAAATAAATCGAGCTCGTACATTCTGGGCATGCAATCAACTGGAAGTCTGACTCACATAGATGTAGCCCAGCGTGGCTCCACGGCTCTTAAGTTCGGCCGTGGAAATGAGATCACTAACGGTATCTCCGAGGACTATAGGGGACAGCAGATGATAAACCTAAAAGTGGGCATGAATGGTTATATCATAAAGCAGCCGACTGAGCTAATAGATTGGCTACCTTGTTGCGATCTTCCGTGGGATTCCATTTACGAAATTCAGCCCATAGCACCATCGAATTTTTCTTACGTAAAACTATTTGAATGAATAATACAAAAAGACACAAGGGTGAACTTCCTTGAAAATCGTCATAGCTTTGATGCTAATGCTGATAGCAGCATCTGCAGCGTCCGCAGCGCCTGAAACCAAGATCATCGGGCCTTACAAGGTATCCTTTGATTTGAATACGACTTTAAATTATACTGTCAAGCTCGAACAACCTGTTGAAACGCCTACGAACTCAATTTACCAAATTCTGCTAAACACCTATAATTACACTCTAGGGAAAATACAAGTAGAGGAATACAAGAACCTATCGGATTCGTCTCTGGATGTTGGCAAGACCATATTCGAACTAAGTTTGGCCAACCAAGGTTTTAACAAAAATATTTCAGCTGAAAATATTATTGTTGATGGCAAGAAAGGCTTCGTCGTCACAGGAGTGAGTTCCAAAAACCTAAGATTGTGGCAGGCATATTATTGGCCTGATAGCACTGATTGTGAATGCGGGCCTGTCTCGGTCGGAAAAACCGAAATTGGAATAGTTTCCTTATATCCACTAAATGTAACGAGGAACCTAATAAATAGCATACACGTAGAGAACATCAATCAGCCTGCAAAGCCCAAGACTCTTACCTTTATGCCTCCAAAAATGAGCTAATACCTTTGAACTATCTTTCACTTTTTGGTCGTGTATGTAACTCAATGAAAAATTTATATGTTAACAGTGTGATACATTCTTTTGAAGGGGCGTATCATATGGAATCTCAAATAAATTTGCATGAGCACTCGTGCTGTCATGAGGGGTGTCCAGATTATGGCAAGAAAGGATTAGGCAACATAGTGATAAAAGAACGTTATGGAAAGAACGATCGTGCGCTTCTCAAGTGCAAGACATGCGGTCATTGCTTTAGTGAGACTCGCGGCACAATATTTTTTGGTCTGAATACCCCCGAAGAGGAAGTCCTGAAGGTTTTGGCTCAATTAGTCGAAAAAGGCAGTATTCGCGGAGTTGCGAGGTCCACTAAACACGACAAAAACACAATCTGTCGATGGCTTAAAAAAGCAGCGGAGCATTGCAGAGAGGTTAATAAATACTTTTTACATAATCTTCACTTGACCCAAGTGCAGATAGATGAGATATGGTCATTCTGTAAAAAAACAAAAAAATGTGACTTGCATTGATCCTGTAGGCGTTGGTGATATCTATAGCCTAACAATTATAAATTCGGAATCGAGGCTACTGATATGTCATCATGAAGGAAGTAGATCTGTAGAAGATGCAACTGCGCTATTCAGAGACTTAGAACAGAAGAGAGCGGTTGGCTCATCACTTCCTGTATTCGTATCCGATGATTGGGATCCATTTGCCCATGCTCTCCTCGAAGTATATGGCATCATGGAGACACCGACATACAAAGGAACCGGCAGAAAACCGAATCCGGTGCTTGTACCACATCCTGATCTAAAATATGCTCAAATTATAAAAAATAAGGCGAATAATGAAGTAGTTGGCATATTTCATCGAATTGTCTTCGGATCTCCCAATGAAGTAATCGAGCTGCTTTGTCCGGGGGCAAAAGGACATGTTCATACATCTTACGTTGAGCGAATGAATCTCACATTCCGGAATCACCTAGCTAGGTTCATACGAAAAACTATGAATTTCAGCAAAGATTGGGGAGTTCATACAGGAGCAGTTGACTTCTTTCAAGCTTGGTACAATCTCGTAAAGCCACATGACCCATTAAAAATAGAAATGAATCTTGATATGGAGGTGATTGGATTCCAAAAAAATCCTAAGAAATGGATATTCCAAACGCCCGCAATGGTAGAACTGCTGACAGACCACGTTTGGACTATGAAAGAACTAATGAACTGGAAGGTCCCAATTCAATAAATTACATACACGACCCACTTTTTAAACTCATTGGACAAAGAGTATTTTCTTAATCTATCTAAAGAAGCTGTGCATCTCGATCCGGAAAGTTGTGCCTGACGGCGATGTATTATCACTATCACTGCTCCAAACAGAGAATTTTTATCCCTATCCACCTATACAATCTCATTATGAGGCTTGTTCCACCTGAAGAAATGACCGCCATCGATGCCAATTGCAAGTACTTCGGGCTTCTACCCCTGCAGCTTATGGAGAACGCGGGAGCCTCATTGGCCAGAGTGACTAAGGCTAAGGCCCAAGGAAAGAAGATCGCCATAGTTGCAGGCAGGGGAAACAACGGCGGGGATGCCTTTGCCGCCGCCCGTCACTTGGATGGATTCGAAGTCACCATTTTCCTGCTGGGCCGATCCAAAGATATCGCGACTGAAGAAGCCATGAGGAACTGGAATATCCTTGAGAAGCTCGGTTTCGATGCCAGAGAGATCAGTGACGTTCAAGATATTAACCTCGGCGAATACGACCTGATAGTAGACGCTATCTTCGGCACTGGTGTGCGCGAACCGATCACTGGACTGGAGGGCGCTGCCATTGATGCCATCAACTCCGCATCCCTGCCGGTGATATCCGTGGACGTCCCCAGCGGCCTAGGGACCTCCAGGGTGGTCAAGCCAGCACTGACAGTCACCTTTCATAATCCCAAGCCAGGAATGTCCGGCGAGGTCATGGTCGAGGACATAGGAATTCCCTCAAGAGCAGAGTTCTTTGTTGGTCCAGGAGACCTCCGGCTGGTCGGAGCAAGGTCCCCGGACAGCCATAAGGGTGACAGCGGCAGGACCCTGGTGATCGGAGGGGGCCCATACACCGGTGCGCCTGCTCTCACTGCATTGGCGGCTCTACGAGCTGGTGCTGACATAGTTACTGTAGCGACTCCTGAGAGCGCTTCCAAGATAATCTCAGGCTATTCTCCAAACCTGATCGTCAGAGAGCTACCAGGGGACCATCTCTCTCCTGAACACCTGCCCATTTTGAAAGATTTGATCGCCAGCCACGGTGTTGTTGTCATGGGCATGGGCCTGGGGCGCAACCCCGAAACCCGCCAGGCTCTTGCTGCGATAATCCCTATGTGCCAGAAGACGGTCATTGATGCGGATGCTTTGCAGCCAGAGTTTCCACTGAAGGGCATAGTCACGCCCCATGCCGGTGAGTTCAAGAGGATAAGCTCAATCGAGCTGCCCGGACCCGATTACAAGGTGCGGATCGAGCCGGCCAAGAGATATGCCAAAGAAAAAGGTCTGGTGGTGCTCTTGAAGGGCCATGTGGACCTGATCACCGATGGAGACGTGGTTCGAGGAAACACAACGGGGAACCCTGGAATGACTGTGGGGGGCACTGGGGATGTGCTGGCTGGTGTTACCGCCGCCTTCTATGCACGAACCACTGCTCTACGTGCGGCGACGGCTGCCGCCTTCGTCAACGGGCGTGCGGGAGACCTGGTCTACGCCGAGAAGGACTATGGCATGGTTGCCACAGATGTAATCGATAAAATCCCTCTAGCCATGAGGCTGTGATCTGATGAAGAGCGAGGAAACAAGAGACGGCTTTGGAATGGTGGATATAACCGACAAGCCTCCGGTCCATCGGACGGCTACCGCAACAGGCCTGATCAGGTTGAAGGAATCAACTGTGGAGGTTTTGCGTTCCGGCCGGGTCAAGAAAGGCGATGTAATCTCTACCGCTCGTGTAGCGGCCATCCTGGCGGTCAAGGACACCCCCCGACTGATTCCCTTTTGCCATCAAATCTCCATAACGGCTGTGGATGTTATTTTCGATGTCCAGCAGACGGCGGTAAGAGCCACAGTTACAGTGACATCGGTCGGCAAAACTGGGGTAGAGATGGAGGCACTGGCCGGGGTATCTGCTGCCCTGCTAAATGTCTGGGATATGGTCAAGTACCTGGAGAAAGACGAGACGGGGAACTATCCATCAACAGAGATCGATGATATAAGAGTAATCGAGAAACGTAAAGAATCGATTTGATGAACTCTAGCGCTTCTGCCGAGAGCCAAAACGTGGCTTTGGGCTGTACTTGTCTTTCCTGGAGGCCATCCTCCGGGCAACGCTTATTGCAACCGCCCGCTCCATCAGATCTTCTCGCTGCTTTTTCTGGCAGACCAGCTTCTTGACTAAAATATAGTTGGCGAGATAAAAAGCCGGAAGCAATAGCAAACAGATTATCAGAATCTGCCAGATCTCCATGAAGATGTTCATGGGCGTTTATGATATAAAACCTACTCTACTCGGATCCTGCTTGATGAATCCCGTTTGATTGAATCCCGACGACTTGAATTCTGATTGACCTTGCCTATTCGAACTTGAATCCTACTTGAACTTGGCTAGAAGACGCGAATAAAACTCCTTCTCCGGCCCGGATGTGGTCCGGACAAGCCGATCCAGGATCAGTTCGGGGGTGCTTCTGGCCAGATAGTTGAACCGAGGCGTTCGGCGAACTATTAAGTTGTTATCCCCGTCCAGGCCTGAAGCCTCTATACCGTCCACCCTGACGGGAGTCTCGGCAAACCTCTTTACCTCTTCCGCAAGATGACTGACAAAGACGGCCACAGAACCAAGCCTGTTAAGCTCATCAAGCATGCATGCAATTATCCTGGCCGAAGCCCCCGGCTCGGTTATGGCCTCCAGCTCGTCAGCGAGGACTATTTTGCGCTTGCTGTTCTCCACAATGGCGAACTTTCGCATCGCCGTTTCAAAGGCGCCGGCAGAAAGTGTACCCCGGCTCTTGCTGAAGTAGTACAGTTCTTCATAGATGCTAAGTTTGCAGTTCTGGGCGGGCACAGGCAAGCCCATGTGTGCCAGGATTACTATCTGCGCTAGAAGGTCGAGGAGCGATGTCTTCCCTCCAGAGTTCACACCGCTCAAGAGCACTGTCCTTTCCTGAAACTCTGATGATCCCGTTTTCCCTAGGGCGTAGCTGACAGGCTCAGCCTTCTCCAGGTTCAGATTTATTCCATTATCAAAGCAGAGAGATGGTTCGTCCACAATCTCCGGCATGACAAGTCCCTCCGAAAGTGCATAGGTCCCTATTGCGTAATAAAAATCGAATTCCCTGAGATTGGCAACTATCTTTTTGACGGACTCCTTTTTGTCTGCCAGGCCTCTTGCCAGTTCCCGGCGAGATCTAATGGTTCTAGTCTCCAGCCGAATTCTCAGCTCTTGCTCGAAGCTTTGAAGCGCCTGTCTTTCCAGCTCCAGAGGGTACTGGAACTCTGAGAAGAAGATGTCGTCCAGCCTGGCTGCATCAGTTCCTGAAAGTTTCAGCTTAGAGGTCGCTCTGGCCTTGGCATCTTTGAGCACGTCCCGAAATATCCCGCTCATCTGTTCTTGGAAGAGATCTCTGACACCTTCACCTCTGCCCAGGGCCTGGAGGATGTCCATACCGGCGAGGGTCACGGAGCTAGACTCAATTCTTCTCTTCAGCTCAGCGTTGGCCCAGGCGACTGCTTCTTTTACGCAACCATTAATATCCTCGAGCACTCCCTCCAGCCGTAACGACTCAGCGTCTTCGCCCATTTCTAAGCCCTGGATTAGCTTGTCTAGACCGTCCAGTTCCTTCTGGGGACAAATGCCGGTCTCCTCCAGCATCTTCGCAGCCTTTAGAGCAGAGAGCAGAGTCTCCAGGTTGTCCTTGTAATAGCCTAGAACCGCCTCGGGAACCAGATACCAATCCTCCGTGCTTTCTGCGTGCTCGAGGTCTAATGTGTTGTCTGTTGCGTTGTCAGCCTGCTCTCCCACAATGCAGACATGGCTGTAACCTCTGGAAGCTTCGACCATCTCTCGATCGCTCTCTGCCAGACGCACGTCTATCAGCTTATCCAATCCTCGCATTCTGAGCTGAATGTGGACTTCCGGGGAAGTTGCCAGGATTGCTCGGTCTCTTACTCGCGCTTGAGGTCGTTCTTTGAGAGGCTTGATCTTTGACAGAAGCTCTCCAATTCCTTTGCCCTCCAGCTTTCTCGCCCGGTTCATGGATTCCTTTGCTAGCTTCCGATTCTCTGTTATCAGCTCTATGGATGAGGATGGGAAAAGGGTACCGATCTTCAACCGGGCGTACTCTGTGTGAGCATACGCAGCCATCTTCGATATCAGAATCTGATAAATTCTGTTGGATTCCTCTGTGGCCAGGAAACTCTCTGGTTCTGCTTTGTACTTCTTTCCCGTGGCCCACTGGACCAGAGACAATGCATGGCGCTCACTTACTACATCGAGTAGGCTCGCTATGTCTCCCTGCAGGATGGACTCAATAGCCGCCTCTTCGCTACCGAAGCGATCGACTAGGCGTTCCTTTATTCGTGCCCCGATGCCGGGCATTTCCATGAGCTTCAATAGAATCAGATATGGTCAGGAATATAATATAGCTGTTTCTGTTATCGCCGAATGTTGTCCCTCTAGCGGCCGCGTGGTGTACGAGTGCGTGATTAAGAGTGGCAAGAAACTTCATATCCTGCTTATCCAAAGATAGAACCGTGTTGCTAAATCGCATCCTGGACCTGAAAGATGGGGATGACGTTTTCCTGGCAGAAGAGTCCCTGGGAGACCTAATCACCTTACCTGTGACTTCTGAGCTTCTCAGCTCGGGAATTGAGGCGTACGAGGCCATAGAGCTCGTTGGAGGCTATGGCATGGCCTTTCATCTCAAAGAGCCAGCCGACTTCTGGCTTCTGCTAACTGACAAATATTCCACAATGAAGATTCTCGAAGGCTTTCGGCTTGAACACGACAATATATCTTGGAAGACCGCAAAAACACCGGATGGCGAATTCTTCGAAGCCGTCGCCGAATACTTCTCGCTCTCCTTGGCCGGAGAGCTCTTTTGTGAGAGCTGCGAAGTGCAAGATGGGCCTTTCTATATAGAAGAAAGAGTCCATAGGTTAGAATCATTCCTGTCTTCTATAATTCCTCGGGATGTCAGCATTCTTGAGGTGGCTTGCGGAAACGGCATGGCTTCCCAGTCGCTGCATCGATTGGGTTATGGACCGTTTACCATGGAATTGGACCGCTGCGAGATGTGCCAAGGTCTCAAGGCGGGAAAGTTAGAGCCAAACCGATCCTTCGTCCTGGATGCCCGTCTCCTCAATCGCTTTTTCAAGTCAGGATCTTTCGATGTAGTAGTGGGTTTTATGGTAGGACTGATAGAACAGGTAAACTGGAACATTTGGAGGGAGATCCTACTGACAGCTTCAAATCTGGCCAGCAGGATGGTACTATACACTGTCTATACACGGAAGGAAGCTGAGCTCATCGCGAGGACTCTGGATGAAGCAGGCTGGAATGTGTCTTTAATTGATAATCGAGATCCAAGTGGAATTTATGATCAGTGGGCCGTCCAAGCCATGCGGTCGGGTTGACGGAAAGGTTAATACAACTTCAGATAACGATGAAATATGGTGATTTCTTATGTCTCAGTTTAAGAAGAGAGATGTCGAGCGAAAGGGCGGAAAGAAGCAGGAGATCTTGAGCAAGAAGCTCATCGAGGAGAACCTAGACGACCTGAGGAAGACAAGCGAAGACGAGGAATGAATTAACTGCAAAGGAGCTGCAGGAAAGAGCATCTCCAAAAAGTGTCCGTTTAGTTTAGGTCGCTTCAAGAGGACCAGTTAATGGAGCCTCTGGGCGATCTGAGGATTAATCAGAGAAAACTGTCGCAGGGCAATGCAATCCTTTTACCTTTTTGGGATGCAATTCAACCCTGCTTTCGATGAAAATATAATTGAGAGCTGTTTCAGGCTGAAGGGCTCTCCTCGCTAAGGGACCTGCTCATCTCCTTTAGCTTCTCTATGCTCTCCATTGTCTTGGCAGATTCCCGTTTCTTCTCGTCCTCGAAATACTTGATTATATCTCCCAGAGTTATGGTGAGCTTGTACACTTTCATTGGCCTGCCCTTTCCGTCTTTCTTGATTTCCCGCTCTTCCACCCAGTTGTGGTTTCTTAGGGTCCTCATGGCTATGCTGACCTCGGGCTGACGTAGGCTAGAACCTATCTCGATCTCCCTGGATGTAGCCTCTTCTACGTTGGCCAGATAAGTGATCATGCTTGCGACATTTCGAGGAATGCCAAGCTCTCGAAGCACATCAACGAACTCTCGATCGTTGTCGTCCAGAACCTTAACTGAAAACTGTCTCATATTACCCTCAATCTATTAACCTATATAGAAATACTTTATCATATAAATAGTTTATTTCGGTAAAGCTTATTTATGTTAACCTAAGATTATCCGGCCATTTAAATCGTATTAGATATCGATCAGAGACTCTCCGCTATTGCGATCATTGAATCTAATCAGGCCTCGATACAATAATCTTATCGAATCTAGAATCCGTATCAACAATAATAATCCTATAATCTAAGGGGCAAGAAAAATCCAGTGGATTCGCGTCGAGAAGGATGGATAGACAGATATATCTGCGAATTCATTGCCCACGGACATGGAAGTGAAGCTCGATCCATGGGGCGCAGTGTTCGTGGATGATTACTCCAAGCTCTTCGATGAGTTTGGGATATCCAGCTTTGACAAGATCCTGCCTGCGATTGACAACCCACACCCTTACATGAGGCGGAAAATAATTTTCGGACACAGGAACTACGATTCAGTCCTTCGAGCCATGCAAGAGCACCGTCCTTTTGCTGTCATGAGCGGCTTCATGCCTTCCGGAAAAGCTCATTTCGGCCACATGATGGTCATGAACGAGATTATCTGGCACCAGCAGCAGGGAGGGGACGCCTTCGCTGCCATCGCAAACATGGAAGCCCATGCTGTTCGCGGAATAAGCTGGTCCAAGTGCAGGGAACTTGGAATTAACGAGTACATCCTAAGCCTCATAGCTCTGGGATTCGAGCCTAATGGTCACATATACTTCCAGTCGGATAACTTCAAGATGAGAAACTTGGCCTTCGAGCTGGCCGCTGCTGCCAACTTCTCCGAAGTCAGCGCTATTTATGGATTTTCTGGAGAAACGAGCATTGCACATATGGAGAGCGTCATGGCCCAAAGCGCGGACATCCTGCACCCTCAGCTTGAGGAGTACGGTGGGCCAAAGCCCGTTGTTATCCCGGTTGGCGCAGACCAAGACCCTCACATAAAGCTCACACGAGACTTAGCCTACCGGATGAGAAGGTTCCTGGTGGAGCTTCGAGAGGAATATGTAAGCATCAGAGGAAAGTCTGCGGGCGTTGATCTGATGATCGCCGCAGAGAAAGCCCTTAGGTCTGCAGGCTACCATGAAGTCAAAAGGTACGAAGAGCACATAGACGTACTAGATATAAAAGACAGTGAAGGTCTTCGATCCGGTTCCCTGCTGGAGGAGATCGACCGGCTTATAATAAAAGTGGAAACTGACCACGGAGAGTACGGCTTCATCCCACCGGCATCCATCTACCACAGGTTCATGACTGGTCTAGCAGGAGGCAAGATGTCCTCATCCAAGCCCGAGAGCCACATCGCCCTAACAGAGGACCCGAAAGTCGCCGCTAAGAAGATCATGAAGGCCATCACCGGAGGCAAGCAGAGCCTGTCAGAGCAGAAGAAGCTCGGCGGCGAGCCAGAGAAGTGCTCAGTCTATGAGTTCTTGGTTTTCCACCTCTCCGATGATGACTCGGAGCTTTCTGAACTGTACGTGCAGTGCCGCAACGGAAGCAGGATGTGCGGGACCTGTAAGAAAGATGTTGCGGAGAGGATTCAGATTTTCCTGGCCGAGCACCAGAAGGCCAGGGAGGCGGCCAAGGAGAGGTTGCCAGAGTTCGGAATAAAGGTGTGATTCACAGAAGTAATTAAGATGTTCGCACCACGTTTACATAATATCGTTTCATGATGATGGGCTCACTCTCCCTCAATTTTCATCTTCCTCTCCCCTGCGTCCTTCGCCGCCTCCGCCTTGCCCATCACCCTTGAAACAGCTTCGATGGCCTCCAGGTATCGCACGATCTGGTCCAGCCAGTTTATCAGGTCGCCCTGGTAGGCATACATTCCATACCTATCGCTAAAATAGTCGATGATCTCATCAGGGCTCTTGCCCTCAGACCGTAGGTCCAGGATCTTCAGGGAGATATTCTTCTGGGGGCAGCCACAATAAGGAGCATCCATGCATGTGCAGCGCAAGAAGTCTTTGGCGAAGTCCAGGCACTGCTTCTGAAGCTTTCTCTCCAGGTCGTTCAGCTCTGCGCTGGATAGAAGGTCCAGGAATGAGCCGTGCAGTGCACGCTGGGAGATTGGCATCTTAAGCGCCGTGGAGATGCGCTCGGCGAACTTCAGGTACAGGGCCTCAAAGCCCTCAATTGCCACAGCCACTTCGAGAGGCGGCTTTCCCTTCTGGAGCTGCTCTACTATGGTCTTGACCTCCCCAGGTGAGAGGAAATGGGCAGAAGCCGCAGAGCCTAAGCGAGTCGGTTCTGTCCCTTTGATCAATCCAGCCTTGCCCAAAGCCTTCAGGGAAGTCTCCAGGTCGTCTAAACCCAGGGTCAGCTTGTGAAGCTTCTCCAGCTCTTGCCGGTTATGCGCAGCAACGGCGTTTGCCAGGACCTCCTCCATCTGCTGAGCTTCGTCGAACTCGGGAGCCACGTCCTCCATCTCTCCGTTCAGGAGATGGATGGCCATCTCGTCCTCCGTTTCGCCGCGAGACGATGAAAATTTGCGCCCAGGCTCGGCCAGGATGTACACCAGACCTTTGTCGTGGTAACCAGGACGGCCGGCTCGACCGAGCATCTGGTTGAACTCGTGGACGTTCAGCCACTCTATCCCCATAGCCAGGGACTCGAAGATGACCTGGGAAGCGGGGAAGTCGACGCCAGCTGCTAGGGCGGCCGTAGTAACCACAGTGTTGATCTTTCCTTGGCCGAACATCTCCTCTGTTCGTTTGCGCTCATTGTACTGCAATCCTGCATGGTAGGGTGCCGCTCCCGGTATGGCCTGGGCAAGGTTGAAGCAGTTTTTCCTGGAATTGGTGAAAATGATGGTCTGGCCTTTGTAGCCCGTTGAGGAGATATGAGCCTGGGCCTCTTTGACCAGCTCTCTCATCAGACGACGTTTTTCTACCCCAGAAGAGAATATTAAGTGGCGCTCGATGGGCACCGGCCGAACCTCGTGCTCGACCAAAATCGCTCCCAATTCTCTGGCCAAGGCAGCAGGGTTTCCCACGGTAGCCGAAAGGAAGATGAACTGTGCCTCCGGGGCAACGAGCTTCAGCCTGGCGATCATGCCAGCTATCCTGTGGCCCCGTTCAGAGTCCTCCAGCATGTGGACTTCATCTACCACTACCGTTCCCACCTTCCCCAGGCTCTTCCTGGTTCGTATTACCTGATCAATGCCCTCGTATGTTCCTGCTATTATGTCAGCGCCGAGATCCTGGCGCATCTTTCTTCCATGCCCCAGCTTGATTCTGCTGACACCGACGCGTATGGACGTATTAAATCCCAGCTCGTTGTAAGCGGATAGCTGATCGAACTTCTGATTGGCCAGAGCGACGAGGGGAACCAAAAAAAGCAGCTTGCCCTTTCCTTCCAGAAGGTTCTTTATGCCGGCCATCTCCCCAATTAGGCTCTTTCCTGTGGCAGTGGCGGACACGACCAACTGGCTCTTTCCTTCAAGCAGGCCTGCCTGGACGGACTTGGTCTGGACTGGCAGAAGGTTCTTCAGCCTCCTCATGAGGACCATTCTTAGCTTCAGAGGAAGATCCGCCTCCTCCAGGTTCATTGTGATCTCGTCCTTGCTGGCTGGTATGGTGTCGAACCTGGTCAGCTCGGGATCGAGCCTCTGCAAGCTCAGGAGGCCTAAAACGTCGTCCAGGTTCTTTCGTTTCCTCAGCATTCGAGCCAGATGGGCCTTGGCTGGCCTGCTGAGACCCCGGAAGTCCGCTTCTCTTATCAGCTCTGCTGCAGCACAGTCCTCACAGATCTTGGCTCCCTTGTAGGATATGGCGCTGCTCCCAACAGAGGTGAACCTCTTTTCTCCAAGGCAGTGGCCGCAGACCAAAACCCTTCTGTATTGGAGCTGGTAGGCGTCAAGTAGCTCCAGGAACTTCTTCTCGAGAACAGCTTCGCCCCTAGCGATGTAGATGGCACCAGCCTGTCGCAGGAGCTTTGTGGCATCTTCCGGAGGTAGATATCTCTCCGAATCGTCCTTTACCAGAAACTTGAAAACCCTCGGGCCCTGGGGCATGTCCTTTAGCCGGAGATAGCCTTCAAAAAGGGCCTTGCCATCCCGAAGCGGCAAAAGCAATATCCTGGACCTATCGGCCTGAGCCAGAACCTGAAAAGACATCTCAAACCGTTGTCAGGTCGACCAGCTCGTACTTCAATCCTTCTGACTCCAGGCGCTCCAGAAGACTCGGTACCTGTTCATCGACGCTCACTATGACTGAATTTATGCCGTGAAATGCTGCTTCCACAGCCGACTCTTTGGCTCCGAAGATCACGTCTGGCTCTCTTCCAGCCTTCCTCAAAGCCACGAGGGCCTCGATACCCAGGGCTCCTATCATCCTTTCCCCCGAGACCAAGGTTTTCAGGGTGTCGATGTCTACCTTTCGAGAGCCACCAGCCTGGACACGCGGCACCTTAGCCACATTGATAATTCCCTCATCAAGGCCGATCAGGCCCTTGAGGTCAGACACTCCCACGTCTTCGCCTGTTCTGGCATCAGAGATCGTTATGCCGCTTGCTTCAATCCCTTCCTTTCTATTGGCATAGAGCAGACCGCCTCGCATCTCCAGGGAGACCCGTTCGCCTTCGGCCAGATCGGCTTCCGCCAACGCTGTCCAGACAGAAACATGGCTGATTATGTCCTCCATGACCACTCTGGCATAGCGTTTGAGCTCAGCGGCACCCTCCAAGAGCCACTCCACGCCTTCCTTGGTGATGCTGTAGCGCATCCGGCCGTCCGTGGTGACTAGTCCGTTAGCGACCAACTCCTTTATGTATTCGGATATGGCCTGCGGAGTCACCCCCAGACGCTCAGCAACTTCCTTCTGACGCAGGTTGGGCTGGTGGGCGGCTATCTCTACAAGGATCTGAAATCGAGAGCTTTCCCGCTTGCTCTGGAGGATGTTGACCATTCAGTGCTCCTCATCGTAAAGCTCGATACGTTGTCCCCTTACAGTTAGACCCTCGGCTCTCTTGGCGATGCCTCGGATGAAGACCTGGCTCAACCCCAGTTCCCTTGAAAGGTTCGTCAATGATGTGTCTCCCTGCTCGACAATCTTCAGGATCTTCTCAGTCACATCACGCAGCTCTTCTTCCGACATAAAAGTCAGCCTGATGATTTCGCTCAGATCCTCCATGGACGCCCCGAAACTTGCCTGTATCCGGGAGTAGGTAGAATGGTATTCCTTCTCAGGGCTTGCTCCTGGTTCGGGCATCTTCCATTTGGTCTCTACAAGGCCACTCTTGCGAAGTAAGCTTATAGACCTGTGAACGCTGCTCTTATCTCCGATTAGATCAACTAGTTCGCGCTCTGTGCGCCAGCCTTTGTTCAGCTCATCGAAGGCTTTCTTGTGGACCTCAGAGCCGAAAGCTTGTAACAGAGGGACCATGTCTGAGGGATCGTTGATGATCCGAGTTCTCTTTCCCGTCACAAAGGACCTCGCTTGAACATGTGTGTGCTCAAATAATATGCTTGAATCTGATAATCCTTTTGAGGAACATATCGAATAATGTAGTGGAAATAGGCAAAACTATCTACATTATCGGATTTATTTCCAGGTAAATCTCTTATCCCCATGCGATACGCCCTCTAAAGGTAGCCTTCCATTCGAAGGGCCCTTAGCACTTCAGATAAGCCTCACAGTCTCCAGGTTCATGGGGGCCATGGTCGGAATTCTGTACCTCTTGTAAAGAGATGAAGCCAGATCAAGACAGTTGCTCTCGTCACCGTGGTTGGTCAGGATCCTTCCGGGCTTGGGGTAGATCCTGCGGATGTACTCCATGAGCTGATTGCGATCCGAGTGACCAGAGAATCCATCGACTGTGGTTACTTCCAGGTTCATCTTCACAGTCTGTGTCTTGCCTTCCGCAGACAATGGCACTTCCTTCCAGCCTTTTTGGATTCTTCGCCCGAGTGTTCCTTCGGCCTGATAACCGACTATGACAAGAGTGTTCTTATCATCCGGGCCAAGGCGTTTCAAATACTCCATTATCGGCCCGCCATTGAGCATGCCGCTTGTGGCCAGAATAACACACGGAGGCCCATCGATCACCTCTGCCCTCTTACTTGGATTCTCAACTTGGACAAAGCACTCGGCCAGGAAGGGATTGATTCCTCGGTGGAAAATCAATTCTCGGAGGTCGCTGTTCAGGTACTCCGGATAGCTGGTGTGGATTGCAGTCGCCTCAGAGATCATCCCGTCCAGATAAACAGGCACCGCATCTATGGCCTTCTTTCGGATGGCCTCCTCAAGGACAATCATTACCTCTTGACTTCTTCCAACAGCAAATGCGGGGATAATGACCTTTCCGCCTCGACCGATAGTCTCCTTTACAACCTTGAGAAGGTTGATCTCGGCCTCCTTTCTGGAGGGTTGAATGCTGTTGGCACCGCCGTAGGTGGCCTCGGTTACCAGCGTCTCAAGGCGCGGGAAGCTGTTGACTGCCGGGTCGAACAGCCGAGTCCTTTCGTACTTGAAGTCGCCGGTGAAAGCCACGTTGTACAGGCCGTCGCCTATGTGAAAATGCGCAATGGACGATCCCAGGATGTGACCGGCGTTGTGCATGGTGAGCTTAGTGTCAGGAGCTATGTCGGTCACATCTCCGTAGTTCAGGGTTATAGTGTGCTTGAGGGCCTGACGGATCAGATTCGAGTCGTATGGAAGCTTTCTCCCCTCGCGCCCTGTGACCTCTATGTAGTCCAGTTGAAGCAGAACGAACAGGTCACGAGTCGGCGGTGTGCAGTAGATCGGTCCATCGTACCCGTACTTATAGAGCATGGGCACCAAGCCCGCATGGTCAAGGTGAGCGTGAGTGAGAACCACAGCATCGATCTGGTTCAGGGGGTAGACCTCCGGAACATAGAGGAAAGGTGTAGCAGAGTCGTCAGATCCAACGTTTATACCACAATCGATGATGATCCTGGACTCTGGCGTGGACAGCAGCATGCAGCTACGTCCAACCTCTCGGCAGCCTCCGAGGGTGGATATCCTGACCCATTGATCCTTTGAAGCTATGTCCCGATGAATCTTTCTGCCAACAGTTCGCAGTATGGTCTTCCTTTCTTGCTGGACGCTTCGCAGGTAATCTTTTATGTTGGCTATTGTGGAGGACCTGACCGGCGGCGTCCTGACCACTTTCGGGGTCCAGCCGATCATCTTGGTTATCTCACGGAGAGTAGCTCCGTGTCTTCCTATCACAAGACCTGGCTTCTCGGCCTCGATTACAACCTCGCCCGTCTCTCCATCGAAGTAGTAATCGGTTAGCACAGCTTCTTTTGGCACAACCTCCTGGATCTTGGTTATGGCAACCTCAGGTTCGGCCAGCACCTTCAGGTCCGGCCTGACCACAACGCGCTTTCGGAGTTCCTTGGCCAAGGACCGAATTATCTCTCCATCGTCCGCCAGCTTCTTCGGGTCGTCTGTATATATGACCAGCTCCGGACCCTCGAACTCCAGGCCTGTTACGTTCGTGTCTGGCGGCAGCTTACTCTGCACCTTGCGTTTAAGCTCAAAAAGTACTTCCTCAACTGACAATAGAACACATCCAAAAAAGATTAAATGAGGCGCATAATCTCTTCTAACTCAGTATCGCCTACCTCTTCGTACTTGTCTTTAGTTATCCTGACAAGCTCTATTTTATCTCCAGAAGCCGAATCTCTCTTAATAGCGTTCTTGATAGCCCTGGCCGCTAAGATCGTTCCGTCCTTCACGTTAATGCCGGGTTGGTAGAGTGCTTCCAGAACACCGTAAGCCGTCGGGGACCCGGAACCTGTGGATACGATCCTCCTCTCCTCGATCTGTCCCCCGAGGGCATCAAGGGAGTATATCCTTGGACCGTACCTGTCCACGCCACCCAGTATCAACTGCACCATAAACGGGAAATATCTCCTCGATGCAAGGACGTTCGAGAGCATCGAAGTTACGGCTTTAATTGTTAGGGGTTCGCCCCTCTGCATCCTATAAAGCCTGGCCTCCACTTGGACCATTCGGACCAGGGATTGGGCATCTCCCACCACTCCAGCGGTCGTAAGCCCTGCCAGGTCGTCGACCTGGTAGATCTTCTTGGCTGTGCTGCTTGCTATGAAGTTACCCATGGTAGCTCGGCTCTCCGATGCGAGGACAATGCCTCCATCACAGAGTACTCCTACCGTAGTTGTACCTTTGAACACCTCGACCATCGAATTACCTCAACTAAAATCAGAAAATGGACAAATCACATTTCCCTCGTCAATATAAATACTTTCCGGAATGAGACGACTACGGTCGTGGGCGAATAGCCCATGACAAGATCCGAACGATAGAAATACCATCCGGGAGGATAGTAGGCTAGATGAACCCTGATCTCGGCACTTGGTTGTACAACTGGGTATACAAATATTATGTAGAGCCCATAATCTATGACTCAGGGTACAATCCAGTCAACACAGTTACCTGGGCCGTCCTTCTAGGGATTTCCATCCTGGGCCTGATCAGGATCTTCAAACGCCTGGACCTGAAGATGGACGAAAAGCTAGTGCTCTACACTCTTCCTTATGTCTTGGCGGGATCGAGCCTGAGGGTCATAGAGGATGCCGGTCTTGTCAAGCCACCGGCCAGCTATCTGCTCATAACTCCCTTGATTTACTTCCTGGTATTCTTTGTTACAACTGCGTCTCTCATCTTGACCAGAAAGTTCCTTGGAAAGAATTTTCACCGTGTTTATGCAGCCATTGGCCTGCTCTGGACTTTCATGAATCTGGCAGCTCTTTCCACGGTCGGCGTTCAGAGGCCTCTGGTCCCTGTCGCAGTACTCTTCCTCGGCACTCTCTTGACCGGGATCATCTACATTCTGCGGGTGCCACTGCCAAGGCTGAATTTCTTAAACAACAGATACAACCTGGCAATCCTTTACTCTCACATGCTGGACGCCAGCTCAACCTACATCGGTGTGGACTGGTTCGGATACTATGAGAAGCACGTTGTACCTACCTACCTGATCGATCTCACGGGCACTGCATCGATCATGTATCCTCTGAAGCTTCTCGTGCTACTGCCCTTGCTCAGTATCATAGACAAGTTCATAGAGGATAAATCTCTCCTGAACCTGACCAAGCTGGCCCTAATTGTCCTTGGTCTCGCACCTGCAATCAGGAACACGCTGCGCCTGACCCTGGGCATCTAAATTCAGGAGAAAAGAGGACTGAATCGGGATTCGAAGCTTTGAACCTCAAAAAGGAGAGATACAAAGACATGAGCATCGAAGATCTGTTGAAGGCGAAGCGAGAGGAAATCCTTAAGATCGCTGCAAAGCATAGCGCTCGCAATATCAGGATCTTCGGCTCTGTTGCTCGGAGAGAAGCCGATTCCGAGAGTGATCTCGACATTCTTGTTGAATTCCTTCCCGGATCAACCCTCCTCAGCCAGTCGGCCATGATCCGAGAACTTGAAAGTCTCCTGGGAGTCAAACGTTGCGGCGGCGGACCCCGCTGCAAGCAGGCGGGGCATGTTCCCGCCGCCGCCAAGTTAATCGAATTCAAGCAAACTCATTTGCTTAAATCCTTCTTTTTCTTCCGTTGTTCCTTGCATTTCGACATAATTGCGAATTATGTCCGATAATATCCCATCACCTACCGTCCCAATATATCCCCCCATCGCTCCAAAATTCGCTGCCCCAAAGTGCTTTTTTGATTTGAGGAAATCTTTTGAAAATTTCTCTTGCGGTTATGCTTTTTATTATTTGCATAATCCTTGATGGCGAATGCTTTGGAGCTGCTCCAACGAAAATATGTATGTGATCTCCATCAGTCCCAATGGCATCAAATACAAATTGATATCGTTCTCCCAATTCTGAGCAAATATATTTGAAATATTCAATCTTATTATTTCGAGAAAGTAATTTCTTTCTATACTTTATACATAGAACCATGTGATACCTAATTTTGTACACGCAATGATTCGCCCTTCCTAATTTAACCATAAGCCGAATATGCAACTACCCTTAAGTCGGTTTTCATGCTCATCCCCGCAGCAAGCTGCGGGGTATTCACTTAAAAATAAAAGTCGACGTTGTGAGCGATCAAGGCCTGCGGGATAGAATTCGGGATCGGGTCTTGCGCGAGACGGTAGCACTTGAGAAATTAAAGAATGACTTCAAGCTTTGAACGTTTGAATTAATAGACCTCGTCGTGAGTACCAAGTGCCTCTAGCAATATCGTCTCTTCTCCGTTTTCGGGATCTAGTGCACCATAACATTAATTTTGCAAATTAATATAATGCCTGTTTAGCTTTAATCTTGCATCATTCTTCGTGAATTTCCATCTTACAGTAGTTTTCTTTTTGCGTTACGTTCTTGTGCACACACCGAAGCCTCTTTGGTTAAAGTATCGATGTCTCCAATCCGACGATCGAGGCATTGCTTCGATAGGGCTGAGAGTTCTATCTCAGCCATGTTGAGCCAGCTACCTTTCTTTGGCGTATAATAATATTCGAACTCCTTAGCCAGCTCAAACGCCTCTTCAGGCGCAAAAGCATTATAAAATCAGCCTGAAGTATGCGTATTGAGATTATCCTGGACCAATCGAATGGATTCTACACCTGGATATTGCTGGGTAAGTTCTTTCATGAAATGGGCGTAGTCCACCCTTGTCCTGTGCTCCATGACACGAATCATTCTTTTTCCTGCATGAAGATCAAAAGCAATAAGGATGCAACATGTCCCGTTACGGACGTATTCATAATGCACCTTCTTCGGACTGCCTGGTTTCATGGGTATAGGCACTAAGACATCGCCTATCAGTTGGCATGGCCTCTCGTCGAAACAAACCACAGGATGCCTCGGATCATATGGTTGCTCGTACAGAGTTAATACATTTTCCATGTTCCAGATATATTCGCTCGTCATGCTCCCTATGCACCATCGCTGTTTGAGCCATGGCTTTATTTCATTTTTTTTAACGCTCTGCAAACGCTCATTCCTGAGATCGAGTCCACTTCCCCCAGCTCAACAAGCTTGTCGGCCAATAGATTCAGCGTCCATCTCGATCTGCCTTCAGGCGGATCTGAGCAAGCAATGCCGGTCAGTTTAGCCTCAACTCGTGCATCTATCTTCGGAGGCGCTTCACTGCGAGATCTTTCATTCAATGCAGATTCCAGGCCACCCTCGAAATATCTCTTTCTTATCCTCACTATTGTCGTTCTGCTCGCCTTCAATGCATCAATGATCTCCGCATCGGATTGCCCTCCATCGGCCAGGAGCAGTATTCTTGCGCGAGTTAAACTCCTTGCAGACGACTTCCCACGACGGATGTACTTGGTTCAACTCTTCTCGTTCTTTCTCTTCCAGTTTCACACAGAATATTGTTTTTCTTGCCACGATCTATATTCTAGACCTTTTATAAGATTTAAAACT
>CAVWIG010000003.1:0-17492 GCA_963754945.1 Methanotrichaceae archaeon | reverse complement strand
CCTGTTGCGCCGCTTCTAGCTGCATTACAAGGTTCAAGAACCAGGTCAGAAGCTTCTTTAGTCCATCTTCCTGATCGATAAGGTAATCTTCCAAGAGTGCTATGGGTATCATGGTCCTGTGTCCTCCTTTTCTCAAGATTGGATAGGATACAGGGCCGATAATCATTCTTATTATCAAAGTACAGAAAAATCGTTACACTGCCTTAATAGGTATCATTGCGTGCTTCGGCATAGCAAACTCAATGATAATGATAGTGACCAGGCGTACAAAAGAGATCGGCATCCTGATGGCCATGGGGGCAACGCGATGGTCCATCCTAAGATCTTCATGTTGGAGAGCCTTATCCTGGCACCTCCCTCGGCGATCCTCGGCAGCATGCTTGCTTATCTAATGGCCAAGTTGATAATGTCCTATAGCGTAGAGTTGCCTTCGGACATCTATCGGGTGTCCAGATTGACTGTGTCCATGAAGCCTGAGTTCTTGTTGTACGTTATGGTCGGGGCAATTTTTGTGAATTTCGTGGCTGGCCTATATCCGGCCTGGAAGGCTTCGAGGATGGACCCTGTGGAAGCCATCGGGAGCATGTGATGGGAAGCGGGCAACCTTTCGTTAGAATCATAACTGCAGTACAAGTAAAATGTGTGAGCCTTGGCCAAGCTGTATTTTCGCCCAAACAGAATCACTGACTTGTATATGTATAATTAAAAACATGAAGTCCTCATTCCTGCATGCCAAGAAAAGCCCTGGAGATTCGATTCTTCACCTCACGAATCGTACCGGACTTCGTTCATTAGATCGGTCAGCAGGAATCCTGGCGGCAGAGTCCCAAATTCGAAAATATCTGCGGTCCGCAGGTGAGATTAAATAATGATGAAGCGATTACCATTATCGCATGTTCATAAAGCCCATCCAGGAAGGTAATTACTTCCAGGCCTTTGATAAGACTACTCTATGCGAACTTATCCATCCAGCCAGGGATGACATAGTCCTTCCCTACAGCATTGCCCATGCAGTGCTGAAGCCGGGCATGACGTCGCAGCCTCACCTTCTAAAAGAGTCTTCGGAGGTGTACTTCATTTTGGAAGGCCAGGGCGTAATGCACATAGATGATGAATCTGCCGCTGTCACACAAGGCCAAGCCGTCTACATCCCGCCCGGCTCAAAGCAGTACATTCAGAATACAGGAACTGATGATTTGAAATTCCTTGCAATAGTCCACCCTATGTGGAGAAAGGAAGACGAAGTAGTCTTTGGAGTTGAATCGTAATCTAATAGCCTTAAGATCAGGGATCTAGATGAAAGAGATGAAAGAAAAAATCGAACCTGAGACTGAAGCCGATCTGCTGAAAGATCTTAGAAATAGCGATGAGTATCTGTTGGAAAAGGCTCCCAGAATCATAGCCGAAAGAAAGTGGCTGGGGCTTGAAGGCCTGGTGGGAGGCCTCCAGGCAGTTATCATAAACACGGAGCCCGAAAGGCAGAGATCCGCGGCCGAGGAGCTTCTGAGGTACACGGGACTGGAGTTCGATGGCGTGTTTCAGGATGAAGAATACAGGACCTGTGTGCTGAAGACTCCAGGCTCAGATGAGTTCCGTTCAGCCGACTTTCTGATCAGGTCCAGAATAAAAGGAGAGAACCCCTTTTATCGGCTCAACCTGGCCCCCAAATCCAGGCGCCTTCCCAACACTAGGCTGGAAACATTCGTCTTCGAGACGAAGGACATCGAGAAGTACGTATCCATCCAAAAATCCAGAGGGTTCGAGTTTCTCACCGATGAGATTGTCCGCCTGGACAACTACTCCTTCATTCAGACATTGCCGTCAAAGTGCACAGGAAACTCTCTTGGTTTTATTCAGTGGACTGGAGAGAAAGGGCGCTACGGAACCTCGGAGAGTAGCATATTGGACTGGGATCTGAAAAAGCCGAAGCTGGATCACCTACAGAACATACGCTGGCTTGATCATGCAGCCACCAGGGTAAAGGCCCAGGACAGGGACCTTGCAATAATCGAGTTCATGAGGCTTACCAACTATAACTTCGACTTCGCCATTTACGTAAAACCCCATAATTCCATAACCAGCGTGGCTAGGCTTTCCCAAAAGGATTTTGCCATGGTCTTCACTTCAGGAATATCGCCTTACATCAGCGATGAGATATCAGGGCCAACGGAGAAGTTCATTCACAACTACGGGAACAGAGTGCACCACATAGCCTTCCAGACAGAAGAGATAGAAGATACATACAGTTCATTGGTCAGCGACGAAATGAAGTTCCTGATTGAGCTGGTGGGGTCGCCTGAAGAGGGTTTGAAGCAGACTTTCACAGAACCTTCCCGGAACACACTGCTGGTTAACGAATACATTCACCGGTACGGAGATTTCAACGGCTTCTTCAGCAAGTCCAATGTCACTTTGCTGACGGCGGCTACGGGAAAACAGTGAAGAGCATCGAGCAGAATTTTGAAGCCTTCTTTTTTCCATTACTCTTCTCTCCGCAGAACAATGTTGCTCGATTTATGTCCAATCGTGCCAATGTTCCGTACAAGAACTACCATTGAACAATTATTATATGAAGAGGAGCGACTTATTGATGAGTTCTTGATTAATCTCTGAACGCTCATCTACAGCTTTAATTAGTTCTTGGTGGGTGGATGGGCCATCGCCCGGGCTTATATAATAATATAATTCGACAATAACGGCCGTCTCTTTCGCTGCATTTACAGCAGGAATAAAATCACTATCCCCTGTTATAATAATTGCTCTATCTATCTGTTTAGCCCAACTCATTCGAACGATATCAACCGAAAAGAGAACGTCGACCCCTTTTTGCTGGAAGCCGCCATCTCTTCGGGCAAGTTTCCCAGTTCTCACTTCAAACCTAGGTAAGAGTAATAATTTATCGAACCACTTTGATTTTTTTGAATACCTCTCACGCTCAGCTAAAGTCGGAGGGTCGCTTTGATACGGGTAACAATCATAATAGTACGTTCTTAACCGCTCATGATCATCACCGCAAAGGTTATCTGAGAATTTTGCGTAATCAATTCGCGGATGACCCAAGTCATCAAGGACCTTGCCAAAGAAGCCACCATCGATGAAAACTGCAGCTTTACTCAAGAAGATCATCTTTGAATTATGCACTACCGTCCCCGGAGGGACGGTAGGGAGCATTATAGCTACTAAAGAGAGTTACATAACTATATAGGTTTTGCGGTTTTCAGCTTTTCAGTCATCCCTTCCGACAGAACTGCCACCAGTGTTTAGCCACCAAATCTGATCTAGTCGGGGAAATATTCCCTCTTGCACTTGCGAATCGACTCTATATCCTTTGAATCATACAATTTTAACAATCCATCGACAAGATATTCCCATGTGTTGGATCCCTTTTCAAAGGGATAGGACAGCCAATAATTCCTTATGCAATTCTCCATCTCGGTAATCTGCGGTTCTTCGCTCTGCCGAATTTTCCAATAGGTATTGTACCATCTGAAATCTGCCTTTGTAAACCTAAGTGCTTCTGCAATCTTGACTCTCAATACGAGGCGATCAGGTTTTCTACCAAACATGACTTCGATATTTCTCCGGTTATCGAGCACATAAAGGCAATTTAATCTACTGGCTGCCTGGGAGGCATACTTTCTTCTGCCTTCCTCGAATTCTAGTTCTATATCGCATCTCTTGAATATAACGGCCTTCTCTTCTTCACTTATCTTCAAAGACCCGTTTCGTATATCACTAGCACGACAGATGAAATCGCCAGCAGTGGGAGTTACTCCACCGAGTTTGATTGCACCAGATCTCAGATCATCAATTCCAATTTCATGTATACTAGGGGTAGTTGCGGCGAAACCAGGGTCCCAAGATGCTACATAATCAGGCGTTTGAATCATTCCAGCATCTGCAAGCTGTTGTACGGGAAACCAGCCAAACTTATCTTTTAAATCTATATGATGGTAAAAAATTCCCGGCACTCCTTTCGAGGGGTCCTTTGGGAAGCTATTTGGGTCTATTTCTCTTCGGATGAACTTCAAGATCTCACTCATTTGAATTCATATAATCAGCTTCACTACAAAAATTGCTTAAAATCTAGGTTAGTCTGTGACTGGCTTGGAAAGGAATTATCTAGCCCTCGTTTGATTGTAGCCAGCTTCGACCTTAACCAAATCAAGCCCTTGCTCAGTAGCCACAGCCTTAAGTGTATCTAGATTTGCTTCTTTTCCGCCTAACCTTAACGTTCGACTCGTTTTATTTACCCACTTGAGATATTTATCATCCCCAGGATAATTATGAGGATTTACTAGGTCGTGATATAGAAGAATCAGAACAAAAAATAACACTATGAAATCTTCTAGGTTTGCAGCTGTCTGAACGCCATGGGAAAGCGGATTTCTAATCATTTCACTGATATAGTAAATTTCCTCGTCAGGAGGATAGTCCATTGTTCGACCAATTCGCGATCTTGGATCGGCTAGAGCGCCTTCGAGGAATTGGTAAAAATTCCTAGGGTTTGGATGCTCGTGAAAATTACCGGTCCAATTTGGATACGGGGTACTATTATCCACACATCCATCATTTAATAGGGATTTTCTTATAATTCCTTCAATAACAGGCCCAAGTTGCCTTGATCCGGTATCATATCTACTGTTCATTATGGACAAAATCCCATCCTTGATGTCCTGGTGTCTTTCTGAGAATTCGTTTGTGCCTAAATTTGCCGTCTCTTCAAATAAGAGATATGTGAAGTATCTCATTATCAATTGAGTATCTTGATTGAGTCCTAAACGAAATAGATGATAACCAGCGTCTCTGTCATCCAAATTTATGACCCAACGCCCTCCCCTAGAATGTTCTGCCACCAAATTCTCTCCAATTAAATCTGTATTTATTCAATATACCTATCTATGAGAAGCACTGAAGATATAGACTCTCTTCCTTACTCCAGGTCAGTATTATCCGATGAGAAGGATTTCTAAGATCTAGGACCGATCAGCTCTGGCCGATCTTCTCGACATGGACGGTTTTGAGGAGCCATAGGAGGCCATGTGCGATTCGCCTGAGCAGGATGATGCCGATGAGTGATGTCGCCCTTCATTCAGCCTTGGCACTGTAGGGGGGGTTCTATGGACATTTTTAGAAATCTTGCAGAAATATCATAGAACGCTGTCCAAAAAGAGATATTCACGGTGGATTGCAGATCCCGCAGGGCACGTAGCCATGAGCTCGGGCATCCGCAGAGCTCGTGAACCAGATCTCATTCTCAGGCTTGATCTTTTTGGCTGCGTTGCAGCTTGGGTAATGATACTTATCGGATTTTATTGAGCCTACAAAAACATACTCTGGAGCTTTAGTTACTTCATTCGGTGCGTTCTTTGAACTCGGGCTTTGGACATTGATCGCCGCTCCTCCAGAATGCGTGTCCGATGCTGGCGCTGAGAGGGCCAGGGGCATCAGCAAAGCCAGCATGATCAGGATATAGGTTGACCTCATACAATTCCTCATTATAGATCATTAGTATTCATGAATCTGATGAAAAGGCTTTTGGTGGTCTGCCATCTCGCGGAATGCCTGTGTCACCTGGAACTGGAAGGATCCACCTGGAGCGGAACATGGAAAGCCGACTGGTAAATGGTCCAATTGCGGAACAATGTGCCACTAGAATCCCAGTGACAATTGATATTTTCCAAGAACATCTTCCGCGTTAAATAGATAAATCATAAGTTCCTAAATAATCCCTTAATGCCTGCATTTTCTCTAGCGTAATTCATGCAGCTCTGAATCCTTGGGAGATTAAATCCATGAAGACATATCCGTATCCATCAGGCGATGGAAAGGTTAGTTGGGTTTCCACAGAGTGGCTGGCTCAGCATATAGATGACAAGGGCATCATGATCCTGGACGTCCAGCCCAACATCCACGACTACATCATGGGCCATATTCCAAACTCAATCTACCTCAACGAGGGGCTCCTCAGATCAGCCTGGAAAGGGCTTCCGGCAATGTACGTGCCTCCGGAATCGATAAAGCCGGTCCTGGACAGAACCGGCCTGGACCCGAATAAACCCACGGTGATCTACTCCGGAGCCGGGCGCTACAGCAAATGCACAGCGGGCTTGGGCGACGGCCTTGAGCAGCCGATGATGGCCTACTCCCTTGCTCGGTTTGGCCACAACAAGCTCTACATCCTCGACGGCGGCATAGAGAATTGGAAGGCGGAAGGCCGAGAGCTGACCAAGGTCTATCCGGAGTGCAAGGAGTCCGATTTCAATGTCGAGATCCAGAAGGACTACTTCGTCACCTACGACGAGTTCAAGGCGATGAAAGACAGGGAGGATGTCATAGTCTTCGATGCCAGGCCTGCAGAAATCTATGAGCAGGGCGATCTGTGGCCCAAGCTCGGCCACATCCCGGGAGCCTTCAGCCTCCCCTGGAGAAGCCTGATGACAAAGGACAACGCCAGGCTTCTGAAGAGCGATGAGGAGCTGAATGAGATCGTGGGCAAATTCGAGATAACTCCGGACAAGACGCTGCTCATCTATTGCGGCACCGGCCGGGAGGCCACCAACGAGTTCTGCATCCTGAAGTGGTACTTCGGTCATGACAGGATCAAGATCTTCGAAGGATCTTTCACCGAATGGGCATCTCACCCGGAGAATCCCACGGTGACGGGCTCTAAGCCGTTTTGAATCTTCATCAGGAGGTCCATCCGTGCTCTTCGAGAGGATTGTGTCCAAGGGCTTGGCCCATTACTCCTACTTGGTGGGCGACAAGTTCGAAGTTGTAGTCATAGATCCAAGGCTGGACTGCGAAGTCTACGTTGAGCGGGCTTCATCTGAGGGCATGAGGATCACCCATATCCTGGAAACCCACCGGAACGAGGACTACTTGGTCGGTTCAGCCGAGCTGGCCAACCGGACTGGAGCGCAGGTCTGGCATGCAGACGGCCAGTGGGATTACAGGTATGGCCTGGCCGTTGAGGAAGGGCAGAAGTGGAAGATAGCCCGCCTGGAGATAGAGGCCATTCATACGCCAGGCCACACTCCCGGCTCGATGAGCTACTTGCTTCGTGATCCCGGCGGCCTGCCCTGGGTTGTCTTTACTGGGGATGTCCTCTTCGCAGGCGAGGTGGGGCGCGTTGATCTGATGGGCAAAAACAAAGCTCCGGAGATGGCCGGGCTCCTGTACGATAGCATCTTTCACAGCCTGCTGCCTTTAGGCGATCAGGTATTGGTCTGTCCTGCTCACGGGGCAGGTTCGGTCTGCGGAGAGTCCATAGCCGAGAGGCTGTGGACCACCATTGGCCTGGAACGGCTGCACAACCCACGACTCCAACACATAGATCAAGATGAGTTCATTGCCGACCTTCTGAAAAGCCAGCCCGAAAGACCTCCTTACTTCACGCACATGGAGAAGCTCAACCTCGAAGGTGCAAACCTGGCACGCCTGCCAGACCCCAAACCGCTGTCTTCCAAGGATTTCGAAGCGATGGCCAAGAATGCTTTCGTGCTGGACACCAGGATGGAGCTGGACTTTGGAGCGGCTCATGTTCCAGGGGCTCAATCGATCTGGATGGATGGCTTGGCCAGCTTTGTTGGCTGGTACATTCCCTACGAAAAGCCTATTTTGCTTGTGACGGGGGCGAATGATACCGAGATCGCTACCAGAATTCTAATCCGGGAAGGGTATGACAACATTGCAGGATTCTTGACCGGTGGGATGCTGAGCTGGCACATGTCAGGGCGTGACAGTTCCTCCATAAAAACCCTGACCGTTCAGGAACTCTGCCGCCAGCTGGATAATAAGGAGATTGAGCCAGCACAAATTTTGGACGTCAGGAGTGACGAGGAACTCAGAAGAGATGGGCATATCTCCGGTTCAGAGCACATCCACGTTACTCAGGTTCCGAAACGCTTTAAGATGGTCCCAAAAGACTCCCCGGTTTACGTCTTCTGCGGCAGTGGCTTGCGTTCTATGATCGCAGCCAGCTTTCTTCAGCGAAACGGATGGAAGGACCTGGCGGTAATACTCGGCGGAATGTCTGGTTGGAAGTCGATCAAGTGCCCGATATCAAATTGAAGAGATGTATCACTTCCCGTTCTCAGGCTCGGAACGGGCCTTTCTCAGGCCTCTCGTCTTACACGCTGCAGCAGCCTGTTCCTTCTTCCCAAGCCCGCCAGCCTCAAGGTTGAACACTATAGTCTTAATGTTGGTCATCTCGTCTATGCTGTAGCCTATGCCCTCCCTGCCCATACCTGAGTCCTTGATTCCTCCGAAGGGGAAATAGCCAACTCCGTGAGCAGGATAGTCGTTTATGGTAACTTCACCGCACTCCAGTCGTTTTGCAACTCGCCACATTCGGTAGAAGTCCCTAGTAAAGACGCAAGACTCCAGGCCGTACTTCGACGCCCGGGCTATCTCCAGGGCTTCGTCCTCGTCTTTTGGTCTCAGTATGGTCACGACAGGCCCGAAAGTTTCCTCATGAGCTATAACTGAGGAATCAGGCACATAATCTAGGACCGTTGGTTCGTAGTAAGAGCCGTGGAACTTGCCGCCACGAAGTAGCTTGGCTCCTTTATCGACCGCATCCATCACCATTCCGTGAATTCTCTCCGCAGCCGCTGGATTAATCACAGGCCCTGCCATCACCGACTCATCCCTGGGGTCCCCGAACTTCCATTGATCCACCTCGTGTACTATCTTATCACAGAGGTCATCGGCTATTGCCTCGACAGCTAGAACAGCGCTTATAGCGTCGCATCTCTGACCGGAGAACTTGAGAGACCCAAAGACGCACTTCTTGGCAGCCAGGTCTAGATCAGCGTCCTCAAGCACCAGTGCATAACCTTTCCCGCCGAGCTCCAGGTGGAGTTTCTTCATGCCGGCCATCCGGGAGATTCGCTTTCCGACCGGCGTGCTTCCAGTGAAGTTGATCATCCCTACCCCAACGTGTTGGACAAGAGCGTCTCCCGTCTCCTCGCCCTTGCCGGTCACAATGTTCAGACTGCCCTTCGGCACCCCGGAGGCCTCCAGTACTCTGACCAATAGAAAAGCTGAGATGGGATTGGAACTGGATGGCTTGACAACGACACAGTTGCCCGCCAGGAGTGCAGGGATCATTTTTGTTGAGGCTATGTACAGTGGATAGTTGAAAGGAGAGATCACAGCCACAACCCCGATGGGCTCGCGGATGACTAGGGCCATCTTTCCCACGGCATCGTGAGACCAGTCACCGGGAACGTACTCGCCAAAGATCCTCTTGGCCTCTTCCATGGTCAGCTTTAGCCTGTGGACGGTTGCCTCAACTTCGCTTGTGGCATCCCTCATGCTCTTTCCCGCCTCAAGCTGTAAGACCCTGGCAAACTCGTCTTTGTGCTGCTCCAGCAATCCGGCTGCGCAGTTGAAGATGTCTATGCGCTCGATCCCTGGGAGTTCCCTTATACCCCTGTTTTCTTGAGCCGCGGTAATGGCGCTGTCCACATCCATCGAGGACGCCATCTGGGCTCTGGCTATTAGGCTTCCATCGATGGGCGTGTGGACGTCAAATTGTGACACTCCCTCTGCGCCTATCCACTTCCCCCCAATCAGCATCTTGAAATTGGGGATGTCATCCAACACACTGTAAATTCCATCAAATAATGAACTCAATGGCAACTCTAAACTGTGCTTCTTCATGACCCACCTCAAAAAATAGCAATTTATAATTTTCGAACTCTAATCGTGCTTAGTTAATATATCGGGATTGACTAATAAACTTTTCTAGAATAGTTAATCAAAATTCACTTTCTACTCAAAAACCGGACTGAAAGCGCCCGAGAATTAAAGAAAACACAATGAAAAAGATTAGCAAAGTAAGAAGACTTCCAGAGTCGAGAGACCATCCCGGTCCTGGAAGATCGCTTCGAAGTTGCTCTATTTCTGCGTCGAGAGCTTAATTGAGAGCTTCATAGGCATTAGAACCTGGTCTATCTCGTAGATAATTCCATTAGCGTACCTTTTAGCTCCAATTATCTTTGCCCCGCCGACTATCCCAGCTTTAAAGTCAACCGCCTGAGAGGAGCCCTCCAAAGTCTTGACTGAGTTGAACCGGGTCCTGTTGACAGCACTATCACTATTGACAATATGATAGTTAAGCAGCGTTCCCAGATCGTCTTTGTTACCGGTTATAGCGCTAAGGGTAGCAGCCGGAACTTTGGCGAAAGCGTCATCGCTAGGAGCGAATATAGTGAACGGTCCTTCTGAAAGGGCTCCTATGCCCAGCACTCCTTGGCCGTTAAGTCTGTCCGATAAGTTTGTGCTTTGGATTGCCTGAACAAACGTGTTTAGTCCCAGTCCTTTGGCCGCCTCAACCACGCCCAGTCCGGCGCCTGCGATACCCTTGGGCATTAGAACTCGATCTATCTCATAGACCGTACCGTTATCGTACTTCTTGGTCTTGAGCACCTTAGCGCCATTTACGCTGATGCCGTCTTTAGTGCTTACAGTCAGGTTCTCTCCAATAAGTGTTTGTAGTGATGAGCCGTTGGCCAAGTTTCCAAAGCTGCTGCCGCCACCGACAATGTGGTAGCTTAAGACATTTTTCAGGGCCGTCTCATTTGCCTTCAGGTCAACTCCGGTGACGTTGGCAAATGCACCATCATTGGGAGCGAACACCATGAAAGAGAGGTTACCAAAGACCAGTATTCCCTTGTTGTTCAGAGTATCCGATAGACCAGTCTGCTTCAGACCGGCCGAGAAATTGGCTAGAGAGCCGATATCCTTCGCCGCATCCGATATGCCATAGACTTTTGTGTTTACTGCACCGGCATAACAGCTTATCGACAGAACTGCGACTAACAGCGCCGCAAGCAAAACTCCTTTATTTGAACCCATGCTTAACCCTCACTCAAAATTTCAATTACATTGACTGGTTCTGATTCTGGAGATATAAATCTTTCCAAACCTTCGTCAGCCAATTTTATAACATTGATTCAATAATCAAGGAGAATATGCGGTAAGAAGACGTGACTTTACCGTTGCTGTTCCATTGCTGGTCCTGTATTAGTCTAGTCCAGCTCGGAGCTGTTATCAGCGACTTCATCGGCGCAATTGTTCTCCTGTACATAGCCACTGGTCACAAACGTTGACCCTTCCGCTATTTCAAGATCCAAAACGGAACCCAAATGGTGGTAGTCAACTGGAATCAAAGAAATCACTTAGCGTCGAGCCATTCACGTTCTGCTCCAGCTCAAGGCCTGCCCTGTCCAGAGAATTTCGCGGCATGCGCCTGTGAAACGCCTTTATGTTCCTGCGCTCAGGGCTGTATTGGCTGGAGTAGTAGACCTTCCACACTTCTTCCAGATCTCTGTCTTTCTCTATTTTGCCCAGTACACCGTTTATTTCTTCTAGTGTTTGGTCAAGGCTGCCGCTATTGCCTTGCAACACGCGACCTCCAGCACAAAGGGATATCCAGCTTTCCAGGCTGTTTCCGAGAACGATTATCGTGAAAGGCGACCTTCGGGCGAAGAATCTGCAAATATCGTCACCTGTTTTGTGCTTCGGTTTCAGGTAGCCGTACAGAACCCGGTTGTCAAGGGGCTTCAGCCTAACAAATGCCCTCATCCGATAGATCTCAGCTAAAACGCTATGAATCATCTTCCTGATACCAACGTCTTTCGGTTCCAGGGAAAGTTCCACATCCTCCGCGGTTAGCTTTTCGGCTCTGCACAGTTGTGGCTCTGAGCAGCTCTCGTGCATGGAAAGATAATACAGGAAATTCTCAGGGATCCTCAAGCGGACCACCGATCCAGAGTTGTATCCATCCAGCCATTGATCTTCAAGAAAGGAGCTGCTCTCTTTACAATGACACCTAGGCTTGCCAGCTCATCTTTTCTGGTTATCCTCTGCCTTATCCTAAAAGCTATTATCCGGTGGGCGCTTATTGGTCCGATCCCGGGAACCCGGACCAGATCCCTGTAGTCCGCGGCATTGGGGTCCACCGGCCAATCGATGAGCTCTCTGGCGATAGCAGTCTTTGGGTCACTATTAGGCAAGTTGCCGGCTTCATCAAAAGCTCGTTCTATTTCCTCTGGATGAAAGTGGTAGACCCGATAGAGCCAATCCATCTGGTAAAGCCTGTGCTCTCTCCACAATGGTTGAGGCTCTTTGGATGCAAAAGCAGTGCCTTTCTGTGGGCTAAAGGCGCTGTAGTACGCTCGCTTTATCTCCAACTCTCGGTATTCGTAAAGAATCCGCTTGAAGATCTCGCGATCGCTTTCATCGCCTGCACCAACAACGAGCTGAGTTGTCTGGCCCGCCGGAAGTCCAACACTTTCAATGAGATCCTTCACGTATCTCTGCCTCTGGAGGATGTCGTTGTTGTAGTCTTTTGTGGCGGAAAGATCGCTCATATGAGACGCAGAAGGCGCTTCCAGGTTGACGCTCACTCTTGTCGATAGCTCCATGGCCTCTTGGATGTGGGAAAAAGACGCTCCTGGAAGAATCTTGAGGTGTATGTAGCCTTTGAAATGGAACTTGTTGCGTAGAAGCCTTGCAGTCTCGATCAGCTTTTCCATGATGACATCTTCGTCTCTCCCTGCTCCTGAGCTTAGGAACAGCCCCTCAATGTAGTTCGACCTGTAAAGGGAGACGGTCAGCCTGGCAAGCTCATCGGGGGTGTAAGAGAAGATTTTGGCCTTCTGGCTGCAATTGGAGGCATTGGTACAATAGTTGCACTGGTGGCTGCAGCGATTGGTGTAAAGGGTCTTGAAGAGGCTGATGCAGCGGCCGTCGTGGGTGAAGGAGTGGCAGACGCCCATCACATCAGAACAGCCGGATGAGGTGCAGATATCGTACCTGGTGCCGGCTCCAAGGGCGCTGAGCTTCTCTTTGTTCATATAAGTGAGATCTGGAAGATTGGTAGTGCCTCGTCCCAAGGAATCAAAGCAGCTTCCTGAGGCCAGATGAGCCATCTTATCGAGGGTGACCATTTCGTTAATAGCGATGTGGCTTTAAATAAATCCCATTGGTGCGGGGGACGAAAGTGTTTTGGAGGGCTGCAATGGAAACCGACGCTCAGGATGCCCAGGGATCGCTGCACCGATATCGTCCAGCCATGGTTTTTTTGGTGTGCCGACGAGGAGTCCAAAGACGCGAGTGATCCGAAAGATCAGACGCACTACGCAAAAAGTTGCCGCTTAAGAAGTGCTAATCCATCGTCCGAGAGTCGCTCAAACGCGCCAAGGTATGTGGCGAAGGATCACCGACACCGACGAGAACAGGCAGAGTTCCTGCAGGCACTTGGCACACTTCGGGCGCAAGGGCTAACGGGTGGTTTTACAGGCTCTCCCAGAACTCTTTATTAAAAGTAGGTAATTAGGTATTTCCCGCCCCTAACTTCAGGTGACCGCACCGTTTATAACTGCCAATCTGAAGGATGTCAACGAAAAGGATCGTCTATCATGATTTCCAGTAAACGCCCCACACCGCCACCGGTCCAGGACCGCCGTATCATAATGCTTCTAATACTGACCGGAATCCTGATGTTCGTCCTGGACGGGTCAGTGGTTAACATTGCTCTCCCCAGCATTACACGCTACTTCAATTCTGACATGGCCCAGTCGCAATGGGTGATCACCTCCTACTTGCTGACAACCACTAGCCTGCTCATGATCTTCGGCAAGGTCTCTGAGTACACCGGAAGGATTAGGCTCTTTCTTGCAGGCTTCGTGATATTCACTTTAAGTTCCCTGGCCTGCGGTCTATCTACAAGCCTGGCAATGCTCGTGTTGTTCAGGGCAGTCCAGGCTGTGGGGGCGGCCATGGCCTTCTCCATCAGCGCCGCTGTTATCTTCGAGATATATCCTCCGGGCGAGCAGGGAAGGGCCATGGGCTACATAGGAACGACTGTGTCCATAGGCAGTATAGCCGGACCAATGTTGGGTGGCTATCTGGTTGACTTCTTCGGCTGGCAGTACATTTTCCTCATAAACCTACCCATTGGCATCATTCTCTTGGCCCTTGCTGCCAAGCACATGAGGGTAGAAGAAACCAGATCGGAATATATTCGGATAGATTGGATCGGGGCTGTATTCATGATTGTATTTGTGGCCTCGCTCATGGTGTTCCTTAGCGAGCTGACCAACGGCCTCGTTTTTTCAACGATTGCCATCGCCCTAGTATGCCTGGCATCTCTTCTGGCCTTTATCGTTAATGAGTCCAGACACCAGACGCCTCTACTGGATCTATCAGTGTTTAGAGAGAAGAAGTTCATCCTGCCCATCATAAGCGTAAATCTGCTGATAATCTCAAGCTTCGCCCTCTTCATCCTTTGTCCCTTCTACTTCCAGGGAGTTATGGGTTACACTCCCTCCATGGTAGGCACTGTCTTTTTGATCGTTCCTGCCATAATGACCTTCGGATCACCTCTTGGCGGCTGGATCTACGACAAATACCACTATAAATACAACTCCGCCATTGGGATGCTTATCGTGGCCGCATCTCTAACTCTCGCCGGCTACGGCACTCGAAGAGCGGATCTGCCTGAAATCCTCGGGTCCTTTGTGCTGATGGGACTCGGAAGCGCCCTTGTCCAAAGCCCGATGAACACAGAGATTATGAATGCACTGCCGCGAAATTTGCTGGGAACTGCTTCCAGCTTCTCTTCGGCAGTTAGATACCTTGGAATGGCAATGGGTGTCTCAGTATCCAGCACCTTGCTCTCAGTTCAGCTCAGGATGGAAGGCTACAATGGATCGGTTCTGAACGCCAGCCCAGATTTGCTGTCGGCGACAATAAGCAATGTGTTGGTTATAGCTGCAGTATTATGTGTTCTCGGCACGTTTACCGCTGCGCTTAGAAATGCTGAGCATCTGATAATAAAAGAATTGGGATTCCTAATCGATAATAGTCGTTAAGACTGAGAAGCAGCGAATTTTGCCCTCCTACAGAAGCTAGAACCAGGCTACATACCCCAGCTTCTTGGCCAGAGGATACATAGGGAACGGCCACCTCGAAGAACAGGCAATAAATTTAATTAAAGGCAGTATCGGTGCATTTTTGAGCTTGAAATAGCTTAATACCAATATGCCCAATCAAAGATCACTTCAAGGATTCAGCGGTCTCTCTCTGGCATATCCATTCATGCTCTTGGCCTTGGGCCACTATTCTGGTCATCAGGGCCAGCTCCTCCCCCTGACCATCCAACACCTATCCCTCAGTTGTTTAGAACGCAATCAATTAGGTTAAGTATTTTTGAATTCGATGTGTTTAGCTGGTTAGCTTTGCCGTTAGCATTTGGAGACAATCCAGATCTTTCTGTCCCCAGGTTGCCAGCACCGTCATGATTCGCTCGTGAATCGATGTCCCTTTTTCATTGCGCAGCGTGCCCAAGATCTTTCTCAAAACGACATGGGGTCGCAACGCTCTCTCTGCTCTATTATTGGTCGGCTCTACGCCCGGATTAATGATAAACGTGAACCAGTAATTGAATCCGTTGCTAATTTTACCGATGAATTTTTGGATTATTTCTAGAGGATACTCTTTCATGATCCATTGCTTTAGCGCTTCTCGTGCCGAATGCCATAAATCCGCTCGGATTTCTGGTGGAGGATCACTTTCCAGAGCTTTAGTCAATGATTCATAAAGCGTTTTTAGCGCTTCATGCAACGGAATCGCTTCCTCGAACTTCTCGGCAAGGTCTTTCGATTCTCGAAGTAGATGGGCCCAACATCGTTGCAAGCGATTTGTGAATTTAGCATAAGGTTTCCACCCATCGCATACGATTATTCCCTTGAATCTCCGTGTCAGAACTTCCGTCAGAACCTTCATGCCTCGGCTCTTTCGAATCACGAAAAATGTCTCAGATTGTGTGGTAAATGTCCAGATCCAGTGTTTTTCTCCCTGGACGTGGATTGACGTTTCGTCTACGTAGAGAATCGGAGCATCTCGAATTTTGTTTAAAATCGCATCGTATTCAGATCTAACGGCATCAGCAGCGCGCCGGGTTAAATCAAGTATCGTAGCAGGACTTATTTTCAGCCCATACAGTCTCTTCAGAGCGTCTCGGATTTTTCTGTGAGGCAGTCGATCTTCGTATCTGAATAGTGTCGCCAGTGAGATTATGTTTTTACCAAATTTACCTTCGTGTGGGCAGTCAGAATTGCCTGCAACAACTTCTTTTTGGCAGCAGGGACATCTGTAATGCGCGATTTTGTATTCAGTGACGGTGATAGGTTGAGGTTCCGGAATTTCTTCAATAATCTTCGAATCAATTCGAAAAGGAAGGCCAAGTTCTGCTCCGCAATCTGGGCACAGATCCATTGTAACTTCCACTTGCTTATCTGGAGTCGCATAAGGTCTCGCTAAACCTTTGTGCCCACTCTTTTGACCGGGATTTCCCTTGAGGTTCTTATCCTGACTTATTCTTTGATTCCGCCCTCGTCTTAGACTTGGTGGAGTATGTGCATTCTCATATTGAACTAGTCGAGCCTCAAGTTCTCGTATTTTTGCCTTAAGCAACTCATTCTCACGCTTTAAAAGCTCATTCTGTTCCCGAAGTTGTTGGGGAGTAAATCTGAACGAAAGAATAGGCGAGATTGATTGATATAGATCAGGAAATGAAGAATAGATGAATGCTTAAAATGATATTACTACTTAAATAGCAGGATGGAAGGGTTTCATTGCTCTCACTAATTCAAACCGAGATTTGCCGAAGATTGACTGCAGATATAGCTGTACTTCTTGGCATCACTCTCATTACGATATGCATTTCCCCCATTTCATTGGGTGCTGGAAATAACTCGGGATACTGGCAACCGTTTGGTGAATCCGGCCTTAATTTCAGATGGGATGGAGTGAATTCTCATTTACAGAATGCTGGCGAACCAAGAGGAATATCCTATTCTATGGATAATGAAAGCCTACAAAAGGTTATTTTCTCCACCGGAGGAAGAACTCCTTTGTCGAATTTGAAGCCTCTTCCGGGAAACGAAAAGAGCATTCCTGAGAATACTTTCCCAATTGGATTAACAGATCCCAATGAGCAAATAGAGATTACTGTCATCCTACGTTCATGGTCTGACAACGGCAATTCCACAATAAAAAATTTCGCGCAAGACAATGGTCTGAAGGTAGTTCGGATTGATCCAGATAGCTACAGTGTCACGCTTTCAGGAAGTCTTGACGCTTTAAGTAAAGCTTTTGGTGTTAAGTTGATGAATTATGCTAGTCCGAGAGGAACCTACCTTGGGTATAGCGGCCTGCTGACATTGCCCGGAAAACTTGCCGATAGCGTCCTGGGTGTTTTCGGGCTGGATAATAGACCTCTTGCCTATCCTTATTTCCTTCGTTTGAAGAACCTGCCAAGATTAACCTACACGCCAAATCAGATGGCCAGCCTATATGATTTCAATAGCAGTTTGGATGGGAGAGGTCAATGTATTGCGATCATTGAACTGGGCGGAGGATACAGAGAAGAGGATATCGCCAGATATTTCAACTGGCTGAAGATGACTCAGCCG
>CAVWIG010000002.1:0-11420 GCA_963754945.1 Methanotrichaceae archaeon | reverse complement strand
ATCGAGGATTTTTTGAGATTTTGCTTACCCTTGGACGCAAGCTCGCCAAGAGCTTTTCGTTCGTCTTCGGAAAGCGTCACAAATGTATTTCTTCATATCCAATTCTCCCAGGTTGATTATAAAGATAATACATTATATATCATATATATTTTATGGCATTACAAAATTGACGCAACACTTGGAGATCTGCGTCATGAATCTCACTAAAAGCGGAGAGGAGGTAGGGAAGAAGTCCTCTTCCCCTCTGTCCTGGCTTGTTCCAAACGGCTCCTGATTAGAGCAGCACCCGACTCTGGGTTCAACAGTTAGCCCACAGTTACCACGTTGCTCTGGCCCAGGATCTGGTAAGCCCCCTGACCGACCTCGGTGATCGCAGACCGGAACATCCTGAAGTCGTACTGACCTGGACCGGGGGGTTGCCAAGTTATGCTGCCGCAGCTCTTGCTTCCAATGGACCTCATATCAAGGTAGAACTTGTCTGGCCTGTTCACGCCGTACATGCCGACCACGCCCGTTCCTTCTGGAGGCGCTCCCCAGTAGGTGACCGTGACTGTTCCTCCCGGTGCGATATGGGATGGCGAGGCTATGACTTTGTTCCCAGCCATAGCCTTGGCCTCTATGTCGTTGCTTGTGGCAAGCTTTGTGAAGCTGTCGTTCTCGAAGAGCCTGAAGTCGTAGCTGCCAGGATCAGGAGCTTCCAGGGTCACAGTGCCGTTCTCGTTTCCGTCTATATACTGCCTGGTTAGGTAGCTGCCGTCCGGTGACCCGGATTTGTACATGGCGACCCAATCGTTCTCGTATCCCGGAGCCGCGGTGTATTTGACAGTGACCATCTCGCAAGCGTTAACCGAAGCCGGCGATGCGGTGAGTGTCGGGACGTTGACATGGAATTCCAGGGAGGTCAGCTCGTCTCCGCTAGCGTTATACATCCTCAGGTTGTAAGACCCGTTGTCTGGCGGAGCCTTTAGGTTCAGTAAACCGGATGTGCCCGCTATTCTTTGGTAAGATAGAGACTTTTTCTGATCGACATTTCCACTTGGGAGATCTGCCCTAACGACTCCTACCCCGCCTGAGAAGTTCTTCGGAGCCAAATACATCACATCAACATCACTACCAGGCAAGTAAGTTCTATGGTCGATCTTAAGCTCAGAACCCATCAACCCCTTGGACTTGTAACTGAGTATGGCGTCGATAGAAGCCTTGGGGAACCTGTCCACATTGCTTCCTCCTGGAATACTGTACCCGGAATCGCAGATCCCGTCCCTGTTGCGGTCTTTGCAGCCCTGTTCCCGGGCATCGTAACTATTGTAGTGGTTGCCGACCTTGCCGTTGTCCCACTGGTTATACCCGTCATCGAAGGCATTCTGGTTGTTATCCTGAAGGTTGTTCTGATAGAGGAGATTGATGCCCGGAGAAACCGTGCTCGTCCTGTTAATGTTATAACTGGTAACCCCGCCGGCAGGACGGTATTTTATGGACACTCCCTTGCCATTTCCACTTGAGCTGGTGCTGATGCTCTCGGTGAAGTTGTTGTTTGAGATATTGATTCCGATTTTATTCATGGTCAGGTTATTGGTTTTGACGACATTGCTCCTGGAGGTCTGAATGGATATGCCATCTCGATTCATAACTATATTATTTCCCCATATTTGATTGCCGTTAGCGTGCACAAGCATAATGCCGGTGTTCTTGTTCCCTTCGGCAACGTTGCTGGCAATGGTGTCATTGCCCGCATGGTAAAGGAGAATCCCGAAGTTGTTATTTTTCAATGCAGCATTGCCCTTTATTATGTTCTCACGAGAGAGCACTTTAATTCCAGCGTCGTTCCATCCTTTTCCGGAGCCGACAGCGGTAAATCCCAAAAGAGTCGAGCCGTTGGCTGAAATTGTTATAGCGCTTCCCTTCCCACCGGCATCTACCACCGGTTTGTCCACGCCTTTGAGTGTGAGTGGTTTGGTTACATTGACCCTCTCGTGATAAGTACCGTTTTGTACCACGACTATCTGCCCAGATGAAGCAGCATTTATTGCCGTTTGGATGCTTTGTCCAGGTTTCACATAGAATGTAGAGTCTGCTGTGCTTAGAAGCAACGCCATCATCGCCGCCAGCATGATAACCGTGGAGTTCCTCATCTTTAGCCTCAACCTCTTCTGCACGCTCACTAATCTCAAGCAATATAAAGCTTTGAGCAGCACGACAACAACTGTCAGCAAGATTCGATCCATACAGATTTTTCAGCCCTCAATTTCGTTTCCAGCTTGCCGTTCTTACAAGTTCAACCGTCCCCAAGTTCGGCCGATAATCCTAGTCAGCTTTTTAAGCTTTGAAGGCAATTCTTTGCTATGAATTGCAACCGAAGCTGCCAGGAATTCTGCTGCTGGATCAAAACAGTGCCTTGCCATGTTAGGTACAGCATGCCCAAGGAGCGTTTCCCGGTGCTTCCGGAGTGCTTCAAAGAGACGGTTCTGGGAGAGTACGTTGAAGGCGCAGGAAGGCAGTTTCGCGGACCGAATGGGGCTCACGTCCACGAGTTTGATGATAAATGGGTTCTTCATAGGGACATCGTTGATGCAGACAGCGACCCCTTGGGCCATTTGGTCAACGATGCACCCGAGTACCTGGTATCGATGATCCTGGGAGCTGCCGTGGGCCTTGCCACCGGAAAGAGGGGAAGAGATAAAGCGTTAATCGCAGCAGGGCTGGCTGGAGCTTTTGCCCTTATCTCGGGAAAGGTGCTAAAGATGCTCAATGGTGACCCGTCAGACGGAGATGAGACGGTCCCTAAGCTTGGCTAGCATGGTTGCAACGATACATGGCATCGGTTGACTTTATTTTCTACTTCCTTTATGTGTTCGCCTCCTTCTTCACCATAGTCAACCCTATCCAGGCGACAATAACTTTCATTACTTTAACCCCGGTCGCAAGCTTGGAGGAACGAAAGAGGATATCCTTGCGCACGACCTCGGTCGCCTTTGCGATCGCTCTTCTATTTGCTGTCGGTGGAAACTTGATCCTCCAGTTCTTCGGGATCACTGTGGATTCTCTGCGAGTGGCTGGCGGAGTGCTGCTTTTCCTGGTGGCCATAGACATGCTAAGAGGAGAAAAGGAGCACAAGAAGGTGACTGAGGCTGAGCTTCAGGATGCCAACTTGCGGGAGGACATATCGGTGTTCCCCCTGGCTATGCCACTTATCACCGGTCCAGGAGCCATAACCACGGTGATCGTTCAAATGGGCACTGCTCTGACCATTTTTCAGAAAGCTCTTGTCTTGGTGGCCCTCGTTTTGACCTTCGCCGCTACATACCTGATCCTCAGGTCCTCGGAGTACATAGATAAGGCTCTGGGAGTAACTGGTATCATGGTTTTGACAAGGATTCAGGGTCTGATTCTTGGAGCCATAGCAGTCAATTTCGTGGCTATGGGTGCATGGAACATATTCGTCTCCCTGAAAGGGGCATCACCATGAAGTGGACTTCTCCATATGGACGCCTTAAATGCAAATGCGCAGATTTAATTCTATAAATCACAGTTCTGAGCAGCATATTTAAGTTGATTTGAGGCGATCATCCTGTAGCGAAAGTGATGGTCCGAGCGCGCGTTCCAAGAGATGAAGGCATGGTAGGCAATGCAAATTCGAAATCGATAGCAGAGATAAATGAGCGAATCGCGAAAGGGAATGCAGTTGTGCTGACCGCCCAGGAGGTCTGTGACGTTGTCAAGGATGGCGTTGATCTCGCTCTTAAGGACGTGGATGTAGTCACCACCGCAACCAGGGCCATCATGAGCGGGACCTATGCCGTGCTGTCATTCCCCATTGGAGAGCCTTGCTCGTTCACCCGTGCAGAGCACGCCTGGATCAACGGTGTCCCTGTCAGCATCGGGCCGTGCCCGAACGAACGGCTGGGCATCATCGACCTTATGGTCTTTGGTACATCCCACAGCAAAGAGAAGCCGAATTACGGTGGCGGACATCTCTTCAGGGATCTCGTTGATGGTTCGGATGTTAAGGTTGAGGTCGAGACGAAGGAGGGTAAATCCTTTACAAAGGCAATAGAGCTGAAGAATATCCCCTACGCTCGCATATTCTCAACAAGAAACGCCTTCAGGAACTATGTAGCCTTCGTCAACCCTACAAGTGCTTCTCTGCCAACGATCTTCAGTGCCCTTGATTTTCCGCCAAACCTGACCTGCGCCACGGTCTCTGGATGCGGCCAGCTCAATCCAATTCAGAACGATCCAAACCTTGAGACGATTGGCATAGGCACACGTGTCCTCATCAACGGAGCCCAGGGATTTGTGATAGGCACCGGATCTCGAAGCATGGCATCCAGGCCGAATCTCTTAGGGTTGGCAGATATGCACCAGATGAATCCGGAGTACATGGGCGGCTTCGTGACTTCCGCAGGACCCGAATGTATCGGCTCCTGGGCTGTACCGATCCCTGTGCTGAGTGAGTCAATGTTGGAGAACATAAAGAAGCTGGATAGGGATATACAGCTCCCAATCATGGATGTAAATGCGAGACAGACGATCTGCAAGACAAGCTACGACGACGTCTGGGGCGAGACGGACCTGGAGACGGAGTTCGATCCGAGCAAATGCGTTAACTGCATAAGCTGTGCAGTGGAACCTGTCTGCCCCATGAGGGCGATAACCTTTGAGGGCGATCGAGTAAAACGAAACAAAGAGAGATGCTTCAACTGCGGTCTATGCGTAACACAGTGCGTTGGCGGCGCTTTCGGAGGAAATCTAGGAGCAATCAACTTTGAGGACAGGAGGATCCCTGTTGTCCTCCGTCAATCTGATCGAGCCCGGGCTATCAGGTTAGCAGGGGAGCTCAAACAACAAATCCTTGACGGATCATTCAGGATGACTCAAATGGTGGATCGGATATGAATTAGTTAAGCAGCCGTACGCTGGATCCACAACACTACCGCCTCCATCCGCCATCCACGCCTTCAGCAGTTCTTTGTCATCTCAACGTATAGCTTCTAAAGGAATCTTTCCGTTGTGTATTGCGGTGGCCACAAGCGCTCCCCGGAAGCCGAGGTCCTCCAGGGTTTGTAGGTCCTCAACTCCATTGACACCACCTCCCAGGATCAACGGATGGTCGCTAACTGAAACAGCCTTCTCCAGAAAGTCCGTGTCCAGGCCGAGCGAGGTTCCCACACGGTCTAGCTCCAGAAGAATGACTCCGTCGATCGGAATGCCGTTCAACCTTCGGATCACCTCCAGTGGCGCGAGCATGAGCTCAGGATCGCGAGTTATAACTTTCCTTCTATTCATGTCCATGCTTACCACTATGTCCCTCTGCAGGACTGCCTCGTCTATGAGATTCATAGACGAGGTCTCTGTGCCCAAGACGGGAGTGATTCCCTTTGGCAGGTAATCCATATCGTCGGCTAGAGTTATTCCGATGTCCGCCATAGTTTTGGCAATACGCGATATATTCGCTATCGCAGCAAGGTTATCCCCCGATCCAGTAAGCAGGTTCAGGTCTGCGACGTAGACTTCCTTAGGCCTGATCTCCTCCAAAACGCCAAGCGGATCGGACGAAGACACTATCCTACTATATCTGTCGATGGGCTCGTACAGGCTTCGCTCGCCACGCACTGCATGGACTACCGCACCGTTAAATATATCGAGTACGAAGATGCACCGCACGATGCTCCTCTCAGGATTGGTTGAATATGAGACTGTTGGTTAGCCCTATGAACATCGAAGAGGCGCGAGCAGCGCTGGCTGGCGGTGCAGACATCCTGGACGTCAAGAACCCCAAGGAGGGCTCTCTTGGGGCGAACTTTCCCTGGGCGATAAAAGCAGTGGCTGAGCTGGCAGGAGGACGGGTGCCGGTTAGCGCCACTATCGGTGATCTGGACTACAAGCCGGGCACAGCCAGCCTTGCAGCGCTGGGCGCAGCCTTCTCTGGAGCAGATTACGTAAAGGTCGGCCTTCTGGGCGTTAGATCAGCCGAACAGGCTGGCGATATGCTTGAGAATATCGTACGGGCAGTCAAAGGCTACGACCGGAGGAAAAAGGTGGTGGCATCGGCCTATTCCGATTACAGTCGAGTTGGGTCAATCTCACCCATGCTTCTACCGGCAGTCGCAGAGAGTTCAGGCGCTGATGTTGTAATGGTGGACACTGCCATAAAGGACGGTAGATCGACCTTCGAGTTCATGAACGAACAAGACCTAAAGGGGTTCATCTCCGCCGGGCAAAACCTTGGACTGGAGGTTGCAATTGCGGGGACTATCGGCTTTAAGGATCTCGATCTGCTGAAGAGGATCAACCCGGATATCATTGGCGTTCGTGGGATCGTCTGCGGCGGGGATAGGAAAAGTTCCATAAAGCCCGAACTCGTGAACAAGCTCAAGCTTGCAATTTCCTGAGTTAATCGTTCAAAAACTCAAGCAAAACCGTTTCAAGCTTGTGAGCAAGGACAAAAGGAAGTCCAAAGAGAAACAAAGCGGGAACAGCCCGCTTCTGTTTCGCTTAGAGTGTCAGAGTTTAACTGTCTTGGCGCTGATCACTCCGGGAATAGCCCTGATCTTGGTAAGGGTCTCCTCGGGCACTGCCTGGTCGACGCTCAAGATCATGGCCTGCGGCAGACCTTCCGAGATACGGCCTACGTGCATTCCGCCAATGTTGATCTTGCTCTCGCCCAGAGCCACACAGCAAGGTCCTATGATGTTCGGCTTGTCCTCAATCATGCATATTACCATGTTGCCCTCCGATGGGATGTGGACCCTGTAGTCATTCATCTGAACTATTCTCTTGTCCTTATTGCTGTAGACTGTTCCCTGGACAGAGATGGTCTCACCGTCGTTGTGCAGCTTGAGGGTTATGGCATTGCTGTATCCGTTGGCGGACTCGGTCTTGCTCTGCACCAGCTTCACTCCACCTTCTTTCAACAGGCCCAGAGCGTTCACGAAGTTTACGCCTCCCTTAATGCTGCTTAGCAGCCCCTTGGCTGCGGAGATTGTCACTGGATTTGTATCCTTCTCCGCGATCGAGCCGGCATAAGTAATCTCCAGGGTCTCGTACCTCTTCCCTGCGAGTTGTCCAACTAGGCTTCCCATTTTCTCTGCAAGCTTCATGTATGGGTCCATTACAGCCATAGTTTCAGGCGATATTGCCGGCATATTGATGGCAGTCGAGGGCATTCCGCCCTTGGATATGGCCAGGATCTGGTCTGCCACAGCAATGGCCACATTTATCTGCGCCTCGGCTGTCGATGCCCCAAGGTGAGGCGTGGTTATTATCTTCTCCTGTTCCAGAATGGGATTTCCTGTGGGCGGCTCTTTTGTGAACACATCTATAGCCGCTCCGGCAATTTTTCCTTCTGCCACGGCCTTAGCAAGAGCTGCCTCATTTATGATCCCGCCTCTGGCGCAGTTCACAATCCTGACCCACGGCCTCATGATCTTGAACTCATCCTCGTCTATCAGATTCCGAGTCTCGTTGGTCAGGGGGGTGTGCACAGTGATGAAATCGCTGTTCCTGAGGACCTCTTCGAGAGGTGCAATCTTAATCCCAAGTTGGTCGGCCTTGGCCTCTGTCACAAAAGGATCGTAGGCCAGGATCTGCATGCCAAATGCTTTCATCCTTGTTGCAACTTCGGCACCTACGCGGCCCAAGCCCACTATGCCCAGGGTCTTGTTGAAGAATTCGACGCCTGTGTACTTCTTTCTGTTCCACTCGCCCTTATGAAGGGCAGCATTGGCCTGGGGGATGTTTCGGGACACTGCCAGCATCATGGCGATGGTGTGCTCTGCAGCGGAAATGGTGTTGCCTCCGGGAGCGTTCAGGACTATTATGCCCTTTTTGGTGGCCGCTTCTACATCGACGTTGTCTACACCTACGCCTGCTCTTCCTATGACCTTGAGCTTATCTGCGGCGTTGATAACTTCCGCTGTCACCTTTGTGCCGCTGCGTATTACCAGGGCGTCGTAGTCCTTTATCTTCTTGACAAGCTCTTCCGGGGTGAGATTGGTTATGACATCAACCTCTGCTCCGGATTCGAGCCTCCTGACCCCTTCCTCTGCAAGTGAATCGCTGACCAGAACTCTCATTAAAACTCCTTCCTCGATGTTCAGAGGACGTTCAAGGATTTTATCCTTTCGTCGGCCGAGATTATCCGAGACAACCCATTAACTCCTGTGCGAAGAGATTGTGTCTGCAGACATTGGCCTCAAATTTTACAGTAATGACGGATTCGACGGAGAAGTTTCAAAATTATATCCTCGGAATAATCACAGTCTAAACAAACCTAAGATTATAAATACCTATTAGATATAGTTAAATATGAATAAATATTTCTAGATAATATTATCCGGACATGAGGCTGCATGCTTTAACCCGGATTCTCCCTTGGACCTGTGGATTCCTTTCCGTAATCTCTCCAGGGCATTAATATTTCTATCCCGAGCAGCAGCTTCTTTAATCTGACATTACAATTAACTATTGCTTTTTCGGAGGGTGGGCGAATGGAAAGCAAAGTCTATTTCACCAACGTTCGGGCTAGAAGCGACAAGGAGAACAAGATAAACAAAGTCCGGCGGCTCTTCGATGCTGCGGGCATGGCCGAAGTCGCAGGCAAGGGGGATTTCGCTGCCGTAAAGGTGCATTTCGGCGAACGAGGAACGGACGCTTATATCAATCCTGTCCTGGTCAGACAGGTAGTGGATAAGCTGAAAACCCTGGGTTCCATGCCTTTTGTGACCGATACCAACACCCTGTATGGAGGGGGTCGGTCCAACTCCGCGGACCATGTGGTGACTGCCATTGAGCACGGCTTCGACTATCCTGTTGTGGGTGCTCCGGTGATCATAGCAGATGGACTGAAGAGCCAGAACTTCTCAGAAGTTGCGATAGACGGAAGGCACTTTCAGTCAGTGAAGATAGCAGGGGACATAGCCAAAGCGGACAGCCTGATCGTTATGTCTCACTTCAAAGGTCACCTCCTCTCCGGATTTGGAGGAGCCATAAAGAACCTCGGCATGGGCTGTGCACCTGCCGCGGGAAAAGCTGAGCAGCACTCCACGAGGCCGATATTCAATCCCGATCTCTGCCTGGGGTGTGGGCAATGCGCCGATATCTGCCCCAGCTCGGCTGTTACTGTGGAGACAAAGATCTCCGGCATCGACTTCAACGCCTGCCTAGGCTGTGGAGAGTGTCTCCGCGTCTGCCCTGCTCACGCCATAGACTTCGATTGGATGGTACAGGTGCTGCCTTTCCTGGAAAGGATGGCTGAGTACGCCCTGGGAGCCGTCCAGGGAAAGCGGGGAAAGGTGGGCTTCTTCAACTTCCTTTTGAACATCACACCGGACTGCGACTGCCTTCCATGGAGCGACGCGCCTATAGTGCCTGACATCGGCATTCTGGCATCCAAGGACCCAGTGGCCATAGACCACGCCAGCTACGACCTGGTTAACTCCCAGCTCGGGCTCCAGAACTCACTGCTTCGGCGCAACCACCAACAGGGAGAGGACAAGTTCCAGGGGGTCTGGGAGTACACCGACGGGATCTACCAGGTGAAGTACGGAGCCAGTATTGGTCTAGGAAACGCCGATTATAGGCTGATTGAGATTTAAATCATCATGACATTTTGACGAACTTCAAAGAAGCAGAGTTCATACAGTAGCGCTCGAACGTAGGTGCGGGACCGTCATCGAAGACGTGACCGAGATGCGCATCACACCTCGCACATAAAACCTCCGTTCTGGTCATGTAAAGGCTGTCATCAGATTGAGTTTTGACATTGTGCTCTGAAATGGGTGCCCAGAAGCTCGGCCAACCGGTTCCGGACTCGAACTTAGTTTTTGAATCAAACAGGTCTGTGCCACAGCATACGCACTTATAGATTCCTTTATCGTGAAGGTCGTGATACTTTCCCGTGAAGGGTGGCTCTGTTCCTGCCAACCTGGCAACGCGATATTGATCAGGGGTAAGCATATCCTGCCACTCCTGGTCGGACTTCTCAATTCTGTCTACCAGTTCCACTCTTCCTGTTTCGGCAAAAAAGATCGGTATCTTCTGGCCGCTCTGTCGGGAATTGCTCTGCATCCATCCTCCGACTAATATGTCTGCTTTTAAGCTTAAAAACATACCTAGAAACTTTATAGATTGGCGAGATAACGGTTGAATGATTTCAAAAATTTTAAGTAGTAGAACACGCTAATACTATTATTGATCGGCGTTGTCTTATTTCGATCCTTTTGGCAAGGGAATAATTAGCACATAATTGGTCAATGTCGCTCAATAATTTGTAGAACTCGATTCGGAGGATATTAAATGACTACGTCTAAGAGAATAACGTCTGCCATACTTCTGGCATTGATAGGAATAGTGGCGATCGCAGCGATAGATCCCATTGCAGGAGAAATGATGAACTCAGGGAAGATGATGATGCCCATGATGGCCAAATGTCCAATGGGGATGAATTGCATGTCGATGATGCCGATGAAAGCTCCAAGTACTGCTATGAATCTCATGGCGAATGCCTGTCCTGCCAACATGACCTGCATGAAGATGGTGCCCATGATGGTAATGATGCCCATGAATGCATCAGGAATGATGGCGCAGTCCCAGGTGTGCATGAAGATGATGCCCATGAATGTCATGAATGCAACCGGAATGAACACCTCCATGATGGTCATGGTGCCAATGGGCATGGAAATGAATAAGTCGATGACAGCGATGATGCCCATGAATGCTTCAGGGATGATGCCAATGATGTCGATGATGTCCATGATGCAGTCCGGAAAGATGATGCCCATGGGGATGATGATGTCCAAGATGTAAGCAAGAAAACTACAACTTATAGGGCTGGGATAGGATTGTTTAGACCATTCATCGGCATCTGATCCCGCAGCCCATTACGAACTAGGAATGTGATAAGGCATCGAGAAGCCGAATGAAGCCTCCCAATTGTAAAGCCTTGGGCGGCCTTGCGTTCGGCACGGAGGAGAAGCCTGTATTGGAAACCTATGCCAATGAGCAGTACAGGAAACTCTTGAAAGAGAAGGACCAGTATATCTCGCTAGACGATTACTGCTCCCAACGTGGTATTGAGTGAATTTGTAAGCCCGGACCAGGGCGGGACCGGATCAGATCAGATTTAAATTCACACCAAATTATCAAATATAAATCGGATCGTTTAAGTTGGTGGGGTGCATTATACTAAATGAATTTATAGTTATAAGATGTAACTGATATGGGTTCTAGAAGCGTTTTTTGGCGGTCATTTTTTGAAACCGTTATCTTCAAACCATGACGATAGAAGAGCTATATCGAGATACATTTTCCAGGTCAAAAAATGACCAAAATACAGCCATGCAAAGCCTTATTACCGGTATTAAGTACTCCGCGTCAGTGAGCGTAGTCTTCACCTGTTATGCATTCTCTTTTGGAACTAG
>CAVWIG010000001.1:0-17725 GCA_963754945.1 Methanotrichaceae archaeon | reverse complement strand
TAGTGAGGCAGCAGAACTGCTGCTGCCTGCATAGCCCAGTTGTAGAACGGCTGCGGGTAGACGCCGATACCGATGACTCCGATCAATGTCAGGATCAGGGCAACTGCGTATCCCTTGGGCTCTGAGATCTTCGGTCCCGCCGGCTCCTTCAGGTACATGTAGCTGATGATCCTCAGGTAATAGTACAGCGACAGAGCGCTGTTGAGGATTGCCAGCACCGCAAGCCACACAAGCCCGGCGTTGATGGCCGAGCCGAATAGCACGAACTTGCCTATGTACCCTGCTGTGGGCGGAATTCCGGCCAGGGCGAACATGAAGATCAACAGGCAGAACGCCGTTATGGGCGCCCTGCGACCCAGGCCGGCATAGTTCGATATGTCGTCCGGATCGCTTCCTTCCTTCATTCCGTCCTTTAAGACCATGTAGCCTACAACCGCTGCTGCAATGAAGGCTCCTGTCTTCATCAGGGCATGGCCGAGGATCAGGAGCAAGCCTCCAGCTATGCTATTCTGAGCAATGGCTGCACCGTTAGGCTGACCGAGCGCTGCGCCCACGACGACAAAGGTCATGGCCATGTACCCTGCTTGAGCCACGCTTGAATAAGCGAAGATCCTCCGCACGTTGTTCTGCCAGATGGCCAGAACGTTGCCCAGAGTCATGGTCAGAGCAGCCAGGATTGCAAAGGCCAGGTACCATTCCAGCCTTAGAGCTATCAGGGCCACGAATATCACCCTGAAGGCTGCTGCAAACCCCATCTTCTTGGAGCCTGCTGCGAGCAACCCCGAAACCAGGGCCGGCGCGCCCTCGTAGGTGTCTGGAGCCCACATGTGGAACGGCACTAGGGCCATCTTGAAGGCGAATCCTGCGATCACGAAGATCAGCGCCACGAGAGTAGCAGGTGCGAAGTTGGATAAGGCTACGGATGCAATCCCTGCAATCTTCGTCGTTCCAGTCATGCCGTAGAGCAGCGAGAAGCCGAATAGCATAAAAGCCGAGGAGACAGACCCGAAGATGAAGTACTTCATGGCCGCTTCAAGGTTCCTCTTCGACTTGTCGAACGCCGCCAGGGCATATGTGGAAAGGCTGGCCAGCTCGAACCCGACGAACAAGGTAACCAGATCGATGGAGCTAGAGACCACCATCATTCCAACGGTGGCCAGAAGCAGCAGCGCATAGAACTCATCAGCGCCTTTGGCATCCTTGTACCTGGATAGAGAGGCGATCACCACCAGCATGGAAACCACGAGGAAGACCGCCTTGAAGAACTGGGACAGGGCATCGACCGATATGGTGTTGAAGAAGAAGACCACTCCAAGCTTAGCGCTCATCGCAGTGCTCATCACCAACCCCAGAGACACCACCAGTCCCGCAAGGCTCAGGTAGCCCATCAGGTTGCCGCTCTTCTTCATGAGCGATCCGAGCAGAATCACCAGCACCGCCAGAGCCGTAAGCAGTGCCTCGGCTCCTAATGGCGTGTAGAATCCTAGATCCACTTCAGATCACCCCCATCTGGGTCAGGGTAACAACGGGACCCATCACCTGGTAGGCGGCAACGCCCATGATGTCCGTTATGAGGTTGGGCCGAACACCGAAGAGTATTGCGAGCAGTATTATCATGCTCATGGAGAACAGCTCGTAGGAGTGGGCATCGTGCACCTGCAGATACTTCTTCAGGATGGGCCCAAACAGGACCTTCTGAGTAGCCCACAGGTGGTAACCGGCAGTGACTGCAATGCTTGTGAACACCACTATCATGGTGAATACCGGCAGCGTTGCGTATGATCCTGTCAGCACCATGAACTCAGCCACGAACCCGCTCATGCCCGGCAACCCCAGGGATGCCAGGAATCCTGCCAGCATCAGGAAGGCGAACTTCGGCATCCTGTCGGCCAAGCCACCCAGGTCGCCAATGACCCTCGTGCCGACTGTGTGCTGGATGGTTCCTGCTGACATGAACAGGACACAGGTTATCAGGCCGTGAGAGAACTGCTGGAACATGGCACCCTGAATGGACATCCAGGTGAAGGCCACGGCTCCAAGAGTTACAAAGCCCATGTGGCTGACTGAAGAGTAAGCCACCATCTTCTTGAGGTCCTTCTGGGCTAATGCCAGGAACGCTCCGTATACTATGCTCAGGACTGCTATTATGGCAATCACTGTCACGAAGATTTTGTTCACATGGGGTAGGATGGGCAGAATCACCCTGAATATACCGTACCCACCCATCTTCAGCAGCAGAGCTGCCAGAACAACCGAGCCTGCCGTTGGCGCCTCGACGTGAGCGTCAGGCAACCAGGTATGGAAGGGGAACGCAGGCATCTTGACCAGGAACCCCAGCAGAAGCCCGGCAAAGATTATGTTCAGGAGGCCAGGCGGGAAGATCTTCGGATCGGCTGTTGCCTGTAACAGAGTCAGCATGTCAAAGGTCCTCGACCCGTCGGGCATATGGTATGTGAAGTACAAGGCGAAGATCGCCAGGAGCATCACAAGGCTCGCCACGTGGGTGTATATGAAGAACTTTATTGCCGCATAGTCCTTTCTTGGCCCTCCCCACACCCCGATCAGGAAGAACATGGGTATGAGCACGATCTCCCAGAAGATGTAGAACAGGAAGAAGTCAAGGGCAGTGAAGACTCCAAGCACTCCAACCTCGTTCAAGAGGAGCAGTGCGAAGAACTGGTTGGGCCTCTTGTCCTCGCCCCAGGAGTATATTATAACCAGGACGGAGACTATTGTTGAGAGCAGCACCAAAGGAAGGCCAATGCCGTCCACTCCAACGGTGTACTTCACACCGATGGAGGGAATCCAAGTATAGCTCTCCACGAACTGCATAATCTTGGATGTCTTGTCGAACCCCATGTACATCTGCAGAGAGATCGCTAGCGGTACCAGCGATGCTATCAGTGCAACCATCCTCGCCTGGGCTCTGGTCCTTGTAAAGAACGAGATAATCGCTCCGATCAGTGGGATGGCGATCATCAAAGATATGTAGTTCATAATCCCACCTTCATTCCAATCTCAATCACTATCACGAGTACCACTATTCCCAGTACTACGGCAGTGATGTAGTTCTGTATTACTCCCGTCTGAACCTTTCTCAGGTTTCCTCCGAATCCAACGGTTACCTCGCTAATCTTGTTCAAGACGCCGTCCACGATCTTTATGTCGATCAAGTTGAAGAGAATGGCAACTCCGTATACCACCGTCTCAGCAAACCAGGCGGTGAAGATCTCATGCTGATAGTAACCCTTCAGCAGGAGCCTTCGTATTGGGTCCCTTTCCGATGTCACCAGGCCTGGGTCGAGCTTATGCCAGTAGTAGAAGAGCATGGCCACAAGTATTCCGCCTATAGCGATTATGTAGGGCAGTATCTTGACGATGAACGGCTCGCTTGCCCCTTCTCCCCCGGCTGCGCCGGCCTCTGATATGTGTCCTCCTATGACACCCAGCGCATGGAAGTCGACACCGTAATGCTCGAAGTTGGTGTCCAGGTACTGATAGAACCCGCTCTGGGCAAAGAATCCGAATCCCAGGGCGAACACTGCCAGGAGCACAAGCGGACCGATCATTATCCATGGTGACTCATGCTTGTGATAGTCGGACCTCGGCTCGCCGGTGAAAGCGACGAACCAAAGCCTGAAGGTGTAGATGGCGGTCAGTGTGGCCGCACAGATCAGCATGAGATAAGGCAGGTAGTTGATCTGGACTCCGTACTCGTAGGCGATCTTGATGATCTCGTCCTTGCTGAAGAATCCAGTGAACAAGGGGAACCCAGCCAGAGAGAGCGAGCCTATCAGCATCGTGTAGGCAGTCCACTTCATGTACTTGCCTACGCCGCCCATCTCTCGCATATCGTTCGTCCCAACGGCGTGGATCACCGATCCTGAGCAGAGGAAGAGCAGGGCCTTGAAGAATGAGTGGCCTATGAGGTGGAAGATTGAAACTCCCACGGCTGCGACCCCTACTGCCGCCCCGACTCCCAGTCCGGCCATCATGAATCCAAGCTGAGAAACGGTCGAGAATGCCAGGACCCTCTTGATATCGAAGGCTGTCAGTCCCATTGTGGCTGCGAACAGTCCCGTGAAAGCTCCTATGAGGGCCACTACCGTCAATGCGTTAGGGGCTGCATAGAAGAGCGGGAACATTCTGGCAACCAGGTAGACACCTGCTGTAACCATCGTCGCCGCATGGATCATGGCCGAGACGGTTGTTGGCCCTTCCATGGCGTCTGGAAGCCAGACGTGCAGGGGGAACTGACCTGACTTACCAACGGCACCACCCAGCAGACACAACGCTATGAAAGTTAGCTGAGTGGGCGGGATCTGGGCAATGTGTGCGTAGATCACTGGGAACTGGAGCAGGTACTCGCCCGGTTTCAATGTCAGGTTCAGGCTGGCCAGGTTGTTGTACAGCAGAACTAATGCCGCCAGGAACAGAACGTCTCCTACACGCGTCGTCAGGAAAGCCTTCTTGGCCGCTGCTGCAGCCGAGGGCTTCCTGTACCAGAACCCGATGAGAAGGAACGAGCATAGACCTACAAGCTCCCAGAATATGAAGAGCTGAAGCAGGTTGTCTGAGTAGATCAACCCAAGCATGGCCGCCGTGAAAAGGGCAGCCTCAGCGAAGTAACGTGCTGCGCCTGGATCGCCGTCCATGTACCCCAGGGCATAGGTGTGGATCAGAGTGACCACGAAAGTGACCATCAGAAGCATCACTATTGCCAGTGGATCTATCAGAATTCCCACGTTGAAATTGGCAAACCACGGCATTGACTGGTGTACTATCTCGCCCGGGTAGATCTCCTTGAAGATTCCGAGAGACAGTATCAGGCCGCCGAAGGTGGCGAGGACAGTGAAGAATCCTCCGCCCTTGGGCAGGTGCCATCCGAAGAAGATGCACAGCACGAATGCCAGAACTGGCATTGCTACAATCAGGTAAGCATAATCGGCGTACATCTTCACCACCTCAGGGCGTTTATGTTGTCAAGGTCAATGGTCCCATACAGCCTGTACAGCGAGATCAGTATGGCGAACCCAACTCCAGCCTCCGCAGCGGCCAGCGCAATGGAAAACAGGGCAAAGACCTGCCCGTCAACGTTAGGCTGGTTTGCGGAGAAGGCTACCAGGTTGATGTTGGCGCTGTTGAGCAGAAGCTCAATGCACATCATCAGCTTGATACCGTTTCGTTGGGTCACCAGGCCGTAAAGGCCTATAGTGAACATGATGGAGGCAAGCAGTATGTAAAGCTCCACCGGTATCATAAGTGCAACTCCCTCCTCATTTTTAACTCCCTCCCGAAACAGCTTCTTTTCTGGCGACGTACACCGCTCCAACCAGCGCTGCGGTTAGCACCAGGGCCAGGACTTCAAAGGGGAAAAAGTAGGTGGTGAAGATCTGCAACCCTATGTTGCCTATGCCGCTCTCCGCCATCCTAGTCCCCTCCCTGGGCTGATAGGAATAAGGCTGTTTTTCGCCCTGCCCTTGCTCCCAGTTGGTAACAGAGAGCGATGCGAAGAGTGCAGCCAGGAAGGCCAGGGTTAAGATTACAACTTTATATTTCACCACGGGATTCCTCCATGATAGATCTCCTCGTGAGCATCACTGCGAACAGGATCAGTACTCCTACAGCTCCGATGTAAACAAGAATCTGGGCAACTCCGAGGAATGGAGCGTTCAAGGATATGTACAGCGCAGCCACGCCTGCAAAGGTTCCCAGAAGATACAGAGCGCTGTGAACGATGTTCTTGGAGTAGACTGTAAGAACCGATAGCAGCACAATTACCGCAGCAATGGCGAAGTAGACGAACAGCTCTATGAAGAACCTGATATCGTAAGCGAGCAACTTGCTCAGGATCGTCCTTGACCAGGGCGATAAGAACACGATTGCCGCCAGGCCGCCAAAGATCACTCCGAGTGCGAATAAAAGGACTATCAGCTCGAAGATGGTCTTTATGACGTTCTTTTCGGATTCCGCCATCAAGAAGCACCTCCCTCAGTGAGCTTTGCCTCTTTGTTCTCTCCCTCTTTGGCTACCGCCTTCTTGAGCGGCTTGCCCTCGGCCCCTTCATTCTTGGCTACCTTCTTCGCGCCACCCTCGGCAGGAGCGCCTTCCTTTGCGGCGGCCTTCTTCTTGGCCGCCGCTGCAGCTGCTTTCTCCGCAGCGATCCTCTTGGCCTCGGCCGCAAGCTCAGCAGCCTCTTTCGCTGTGAACTTCTTGATCGCCAGCTTATCCGGTCCCCGAACGATGTCCTCTCTCTCCCAGCCTGCCATGGTCACTTTCTTTCCCATCTTCAGGCACTCCGCAGGACACTCATCGACACACAGACCGCAGAACATGCACCTGCCGTAGTCTATCTGGGGATACTGCATCTTCTTGTTCTTCAGGGGGCTTCCGAACTTGTAGGTGACCATCTCTATGCAGGTGTTTGGACATATCCTTGCACAGGACGCACACCCAATGCATGTGGTGGCATCCAGCTCGTGAATGCCGCGCTCAGCCGCAGGCAGCTCCATCATCACCTCTGGATAGAGCCTGGTGACCTCGGTCCCTCGGGTTGCGACCTTCAAGGGCCAGCCCCAGTTCTTCAACATCTTTCTCTTCAACATCTCAATGCCACCTCATGCGAAGTATGATCCTACAACTACAGCCCACGCCAGGTTGACAATTGACAAGGGCAGCAGTACCTTCCATCCCAGGTCTGTTACCTGGTCTATCCTCAGCCTCAGCAGAGCACTCCTGGTCCAGATCAGGAACCACAGCACTATTACAACCTTCATGAACATCCAGATCAGAGGCGAGATGATGCTCAGACCAGGTACCGGTATTATGGGTCCGGCCCATCCGCCCAGGAAGAGCAATGTCAGCAGAATGGAGCCCAGAAGCATGTTGTTGTACTCCTGGAAGAGGATCAGGCCCCACCTGATACCGCCGTACTCTGTCGTATAACCGCAGATGATCTCCTCTTCAGCCTCGCTCTGGTCGAAGGGGATTCTTCCCAAGTCAGTTATGAGGGCTACAATGAAGATACCGAATCCCAGAGGCTGGGCAAAGGCGTACCACAGTGTCTGGTTCTGGGCTATCTCTGCCAGGTTCAGGCTGTGGGCCATAATTGCCACAGAGATGACGCAAACGCCCATCGGCACTTCGTAGCTGATCATCCTGGCGATGCCTCGGAAAGCCCCTAAAAGCGAGTACTTGTTGTTGGAGCTGTAGCCTGCCATGAAGGCAGCAATGACCAGTAGGCTTAGAGCCGCCTCGACGTAGAAGGCGCTTATGTCCATGTTGGCTACAACCAGCGGGTAGTACTTTCCGTTGAAATACAGAGCGCCGAAGGGTATTGCAGCAGCGACAAGCATTGTGGCCATGGAGGCAACGATAGGCGCCCAAACATAGACCGGCTTATCAGCGTTGGCAGGGATGCTGTCCTCTTTTGTGAAGAGCTTGATCGCATCTGCGACTATCTGAAGCAGACCCCATCTGCCGCCCACACGGTTGGGGCCGTACCTGGCAGAGAAATCTCCTAACAGCTTAACCTCTAGCCAGATCACGTACATGGCCCCTATGTTGACGACGGCAGAGAGCACAACCGCGCCTATGATGCCTATGATCAGATAATAGATCGCGGGCTCCGCAGACGCAAACGAACTGATAGCTTCAATTATTCCGTCCAAATCCTCTCCCTCCTATCTGTCCGCCTCGGATGGACAGCCGTCCATGCTGCCCGCAATGGCAACAGCATCCGCTATGTAGACACCTTCGAGAAGCGGAGGCAGCGTCTGCAGTGTGGCGTAGACAGGTCCACGGACCTTCACCCGGTAGGGCTTGTCGCCACCGTCGCTGATCACGTACATGCCCATCTCTCCCCGGGGGTCCTCAACCCTGTAGTAGGCCTCTCCTGCCGGGATCTTCTTTGGCACCTTCGTCTCCGTCTTGATCGGTCCGGCAGGTATCCTGTCCAGACACTGCTCTATGATGTGGATGCTCTCCAGAATCTCTCGAAGCCTTACATCGATCCTGTCTGCAGAGTCACCCCTCGTACCGGTTACTACCTTGAAGTCCAGATCGGGGTAGACCAGTATGGGGTCCTCCTTCCTCATGTCGTAGGCAACGCCAGCGGCCCGAAGCGGTGGCCCCGATATGCCAACGCGCTTTGCAGTATCGGGGGAAAGGACGCCTATATTCTCCATCCTCATGTGGTAGATTGGGTCCTGATCGAAGAGCTCGATGTACTCCTTGGTCCTGGACTCGATGTACTTGAGGGCGCTCCTGCACTTATCGCTGAAACCTTCTGGGAGGTCGTTTCGGACCCCGCCGAAGCGCACGAAAGTGTGGGTCAGCCTTGCTCCTGTGACACTCTCTATCAGAGAGATGATGCTCTCCCTGTCGATGATCATGAAGTTCCACGGAGCATAACCGACACCTGCAATCAGGGTCATGAACTCGCCTGTTCCTATCAGGTGGCTCTGAATCCTAGAGAGCTCCTCAAGGATGACCCGGATGTACTGTGCCCTCAGTGGAACCTCCAGGCCCAGGATCCTCTCAATAGCCCCGCAATAGCACTCGTTGTTGGAAAGGGAGGCCACATAGCACATTCTGTCGGTATATGTCAACCCCTGGAGCCAGGTCCTGTTCTCCATGATCTTCTCGATGCCTTTGTGGATGTAGCCCATATCGAGGAAGGCCTTGTGAACCCTTTCTCCCTCTACTAGGATGTCCAGGAGAAAAGGTCCCGGAAGCATGGCATGCTGGGGGCCCATGTGCATGATCATCTCTGAGTCGGACTTGATCTCCTTCTCCTCCCGCTCTCTGAAGGATGGATATTTTGGCTTCTCCTTCGGGACGGTGCCCGCCTCAATCTCGGCAGGCGTCGGCGGTATGAAATACTCAGTGTATCCCTCGGATGTAGGCCGCTCGACAGCCCTCTGGCCGGTGGTCAGATCGGGATAGCCCTTGAAGTCCTTCCTCCAAGGCCAAACCCCCACTAGCTCGTCACCCAATAGCAAGGGGTAGAGCCCTGGGTGGCCCTCGAAGTTGATGCCGAACATCTCCCATATCTCGCGCTCGTACCAATTAGCGTTCCAGTAGAGATTGGCGAGGGATTTCACCGACGGGTTTTCCCGTGGCGTCTTGGACTTGAGCATGGCAACGACCTGATGGGCACCGTGGCTGGCCATGATCTCCACGACCTCCATCTCTTTCCTGGCGATCCAATCCACGCCGGCAGCGCCGGAGTAGTGGTCGAAGTTCAGCTTTTCGCTCAGGTGTTTGCAGACGTCTACTATACTGTTGGATTCGATGGTGGCCCACAGCCTCCGGTCCGACTCAACCCTGGACTCCAAAACTGCTCCAGGGAAGGCAGACTGGACGGAGCTTAAGACATCGCTTGCAGTAGTCAAGAAAAGACCCCTCCTTTAGTAGCCTCGCTTGTCTTTACGCTGCTTGATCTTCTCCTGGAGGTTCATTAGGGCCTCTAGGAACTGCTCTGGCCTGGGGGGGCATCCGGGGACGAAGACGTCGATGGGGAAGTAATCGGCAGTGTTCTGGATGATGTTGTAGGAATCGTAGAAGGGTCCTCCAGATATTGCGCACTCCCCTATGGCGATGCACCATTTTGGCTCCACCATCTGCTCCCAGAGGTTCTTGATGACCGGCAGGTACTTTCTTGTGATGTAGCCGGAGATGATCATCACATCAGTTTGGCGCGGTGTGTTTCTCGGCATGCACCCAAACCTGGTGCAGTCGTAGGGCGCTGCTCCGAAGACGAACATCTCAACACCGCAGCATCCCATGGGCTGCATCAAAAAGTACACCGAGTTCTTTCTGCCCCAGTTAAAGATGTTCTTTATGGGCCCCATCTCGATGATCTGATGGATCTTCTCCGTAGTTGTAAACCAGACATCAGCCACAGGCTGGCCGAAGATCGTCCACTTCGAGATCTCTTCGTCAACAACCACGGGCACGGGTATGACATCGCTTATACCCAACGCAAAGCCTCCTTCTTAACAGCATAGAGCAATCCAACAAGCAGTACAACGATGAATAGGAGCATCTCGAAGACGGCACTGTTCATCCCGAAGACCATGAACTGCTGCAGGGCCTTATTCGCGTAGACATAGATCCAAGGGTATAAGAAAAGAACCTCAACATCGAATATCACAAAAACGATTGCGAACAGGTAGTATTGAACACTGTATTGGATCTTAGCGTCGCGGACGGGACACAGTCCACCTTCATAGGTAGATCGTTTCTTGCGGCTCGGCTTCAGAGGTGCTATGATCTTGATAGCCGCTAAAGCCGCTATGGGCACGATAGCTCCCATTATCATGAATATAATAAGTGGTATATAATAATCCACTGCCATCGGTTCGCCGGCCATTGTTTCTCCTCCGTAAAAGCTAAACATAAGGTCTGGTATAAAAGGTTTATGAGAAACCATTTCGCATTGCCAGGCTTAAATCTCAATAATTCTAGAACTAAAAAAACAAATTTGTCATCATTAAGGTGAGCAGATGGAGAGCGTTCGTCAGATGGAGATCGGTCCGGGGATGAGCATTGCTGAGCTTGTGGCCGGTATGGAGCACTGCGGCTTTGGAGCCAGGAGATTGGCCGAGGCGGTGGGCATCTACGAGCAGATGCTGGGCGAAGAGTACACCAGGTTTTTCACCCTCTCCGGCGCGATGGTGCCAGCGGGGTTGAGGAACGTCGTGTCAGGGCTGATAAGAGACGGCCACATCGATGTCCTTGTAACAACTGGCGCCAACCTGGTCCACGACGTCATAGAGTCTTTTGGGTCGCACTGTCTGGGCAATCCCGAATCCGACGATGCCGCTCTGAGGGAAGAAGGGATGAGCAGGATTTATGACGTTTTCTTGCCGGACGAACATTTCATCAAGTTCGAGGAGCTGATGCAGTCAATACTGCCGGAGAGGACTGATCCGATATCGGGCACGGAGTTCTTAAGGCTGATAGGCTCCAAGATCTCCGACCCCAAATCCATCCTGAGATCGGCCTACGAATGCCACGTACCAGTCTTCTGTCCCGCGATGTCCGACTCCATGATCGGACTGCAGGCCTGGCTGCATCGGCAGAATAAACCCCTATTTGTGGACACCCTCGCAGACATCAAAGAGATCGTCGACATCTGCTACGAGGCGGAGAGGGCAGGGATAATGATCATCGGAGGTGGAGTCCCCAAGAACTTCGCCCTACAATCTATGCTTGTGACACCCAAGAGCTTCGACTTGGCCATTCAGCTCACAACTGACACTCCCGAGAACGGCGGGCTTTCTGGCGCAACGCTCTCCGAGGCCATCTCCTGGGGAAAGATCTCAGCCGAAGCGAGGTACGTAACAGTTTATGGCGATGCGACCATAACCTTCCCCATCATCGCCGCAGCAACCCTGAGCAGGCTGGCAAAGAGTGCGTAATCGCTTGTTCGAAAAAGCGTTTAAAACGCATTTTTTTTAGTTTGTTTAGTCAGCGATTCAGAACCGATCAAGATCATCGCATAGCAGAAAGATCTTTACATTGATCAGGCCAAATAACATGGAAGAATAAAGGTCATATAAAGAGGTCATTTCCTTGGAAGTTGTTGTTGGCATCAGCGGTGCATCGGGAGTGGGCTATGGAATCAGGCTGCTACAGGTTCTTCAAGGCATGGTGATCCACCTGGTCATAACAGACTCGGCCAGAAAGATAATCGAAGTGGAGACAAACTTTTCGCCGGAGGATGTGGAGGATTTGGCCGATCATGTCTACGCCGAGGACGACTTCACAGCATCCATCGCCAGCGGATCTTACCGCTTTGACGCCATGGTGATAATTCCCTGTAGCATGAAAACCCTGGCTGGGGTGGCATCCGGAATGTCCGATAACCTGATCGGTAGAAGCGCGGAGATCTGTCTCAAGGATAGAAGAAGGCTGGTGATAGTGCCCAGAGAGACGCCCCTGAGCCTGATCCAGTTAAGGAATATGGTCTCCGTCACAGAGGCGGGAGCCGTGGTTCTGCCCGCCTGTCCTGCCTTCTACTCTCGGCCGCAGAACCTTGACGATCTCATCGATGTCCTTGTCGGCAGGGTTCTTGACTCAATCGGCGTGGAGAACAACCTGTACCCACGTTGGAAAGGAAACGCTTATAACGGTTCGGATCAGTCCGGAAAGAGGTGATGATCTCATGAAGTGCCAGCTGTGCGGTGTGGACAAGGAGACCGTGATAGTGAAGGCCAAGCAGGCTACCATCCACGGACTGAAGGATACCACTTTCAACATCTGCAAGGAATGTCTCGACCTTGGCCACCAGGCCTATCTGGATAAGGACTTCCTTATCGTGAAGGCCGGAACCAACGCCGCGCCCCACGGTGCAGGACACGCAGAGGCGCACGGTGCGTCTCACTAATTCTTCTCTTCTTTTCCGATCAACGATAAGCTGGTTTAGCGCTCTTTTTCTTTGTATCGCACTTCATGTTCGCATCTGAAAGCTTGAAATATTCGATGAGCCAATACCGAAAGCAATTTTATGAGACCAACTTTAAACGAAGAGCAGGTCAGGGCCCTCTTCTCCTCCAGCTCGAAGGAATGCGATGTTCTCATCGGCCTTCTGAAGCTGGCTATTCCCAATTGGGACAATGTTGAGTACATCCTCGAAGGCAAGCCGCACATTGGGGAAGGAGGATGGCGTATAATCTACGATCTCTTCAGCGATTTCAATGAAAATCATCCAGGAGAAAGCATGTTTCCTGGTGGCCTCTGGCTGAGCATGGGGTTTTCTATGGACAAGAACCTTGGATCTTGGGACGTCGACATCTCAGATATGAAGTTCATCCCGAAGGAAGATTAGCGAAGTTGCGAGATTTGGCAGCATTTAGACCGATACGTTGAATTGACCAATTGATGAAAGAAAAATCTATCAAATCTATCTGAAAAGAAAGGCACAAACAATGAACCATCTGAAAAGTATGAGAAGAAGAGACAGAGAGATTAAAGATCAATCAGAGCTAGAGTCCATAATTGGCGCAGCCTCCGTTTGCAGGCTGGCAATGTCTGAGGATAATCGTCCCTACATCGTTCCTCTCTGCTTCGGTTACAAGGACGGGAACCTCTACATTCATTCAGCGGGAGAGGGCAAAAAGCTGGACATACTGAGGGTGAACGATTGTGTCTGCTTTGAGATGGACATCGACCATGAGCTGGTCAGGGCTGATCTCCCTTGCGAATCTGAGATGAAGTACAGGAGCGTGATCGGATTTGGCCAGGCGTCTTTTGTGGACGAGGTCGAAGAGAAAAGGATGGCTCTGGACATCATAACTCACCACTATTCTAAAGGAAATACTGAAGGGACTTACATGTATCCTGAACAGAAACTCGCGAACACGGTGATAATCAAAGTTAAGATTGAGAGCCTGACGGGAAAGAAGTTCGGACGTTAACGTTTTCTTGGATCGATACAGTCTTAACACAAGCTAATTCATAAGCTTTTGAGTATACTCGATACTGGTTCAGGGCTAACCAACGCTAACACCATTCTTGGAAAAGTTAATTGCTTTGGACAGCATCTGCGCCTTCTTGAAATCTGCCTTAAGTTAGGTGGGATTAGAACTATGATTGGCAAGCTACAAAGAGCACAGCTACGTGAGGTATGGGAAGATGAAGCGCAGAATTTCACTCCTTGGCTCAAAGATAATATTGAAGTTCTAAATGAAGTCCTTGAACATGAAGAGATAGACTTATACCTTTCTGATGCAAAAATAGAGCAGGATGCAGGCGACTTTTCAGTAGATATGGTTGCAACGGCAGATTCCGGAGACACGGTAATTATAGAAAATCAACTCGAAAAGAGCGACCACGACCATTTAGGAAAGCTAATCACATATTTGAATGCGGTTGGCGCAAAAAGTGCAATTTGGATTAACTCCTATCCAAGACCTGAGCACGTCAAAGCAATCAATTGGCTCAATGAATCGACAAGAGCATCATTTTATTTATTTAAATTAGAAGCTATACAAATTGATGATTCCAAACATGCACCTTTAATTGACACTGATTGTTGGAAAAGATCAGGAAAAGATTGAAAGACCACCAGAAGACATAAATGGACGCGATAAAATTCGATACGATTTCTGGGATGAATTGCTCAAATTGGCAAAAAATAAGACCGATCTCCACGCAAACATTTCTCCACAAAGGAGCAGCTACGTAGCTTCAGCTGCGGGAAAAACCGGCTTATATTTCCAGTATGACATCCTCATGCATGCAGCAAAGGTGGAGCTTTACATTGATGCAGGTAATAGAAGGAAGAATAAGAGAATATTTGATACAATTCACGAAAATGAAGCCCAAATAAATGCTGATTTCGGTGAAGAACTGGAATGGCAACGCCTAGATGACAAAAGAGCATGCCGAATAATGAAAACGCTAGAGATTGGCGGCTATCGTGAAGAGAAATCCAAGTGGCCCGAAATCCAGAATGCTATGGTCGATACTATGATCCGCTTAGATGCAGCATTAAGACCACACATCGATAAATTGAAGGTATAAAGCGGCCTATGACTCAGAAGACATTCATAATCGACTGCCCTTGGTGCAAGGCAAAAGTTGCCGCAATTGAAGAAGGAAGTGCCACAAGTGGTGGTTTCGATGAGGATGTCGGTGAACCCTTCGGGACAAAGTTGATTGTTGGCTCTTGCCCAAGTTGTAGTGGCCTACTTGCGGGCGAATCCCATCAAGTAGATTTCGAAGGATACGACGCCGCGGAAGATAGATGGTCCGATGTTGTTCGGATCTATCCAAATCCGCCGAAGACATTCCTGAGTCACCGAATCCCACGATCAGCTAGAGAATCGCTTTCTGAAGCTGATCGATCATTGCAGGTAAACGCGAACATCGCTGCCTGTGTCATGCTTGGCCGAGCATTCGAAGCATTATGCCGGGATGTCCTTAATCCTGAACCGTTCCCGATACCTGCTGAAACACCAACTCAACCACCTAAGAAGAAGGTGATGCTTGCAGATGGTATCAAAATGCTCAAAGACAAAGGATTCATTGATGCTCGGCTCTATGATTGGAGCCAACAACTGCGTGTATTTCGCAATCTAGCTGCACACGCTGAAGAAAGTTCCATTTCACGTCAAGACGCCGAAGATCTTCAATCCTTCGTATATGCCATTTTCGAATATGTCTATGACCTCACGGACAGATACCAGGAATTCAAGGAACGTATAGCGAAGAAGACGTCAAAGAAGGTGTGAACCGCTCTGCATTTCGGAAAGAGGCTCCGTATAAGCTTGTTGAGGCTTTTGGCCCCGGCATTTCTGGTCATATCCTCCAGGAAGTGTTGGTTCGGAAATTACATAGCTTCTGTGGTGTCTGCAAGAATTCCAATTGATCACTGAGCACACATACGTGAAGAGTAAAAGCTTTAATATTCAGTAGATGAGATGTAGTGGGGTTCAAGCTTTGCGAAAAGAAAAGCTCTATAGAGACGTGCGATTTTCACCAGATGTTATAAAAAAGGCAACTGAAATTCTCGAATCTTCTTTTGTCGGAGAGCAGCAAGTTGTATTATGGTGCCGTCAAATCAATACGGAACTTGAAAAAATGTGGTATAATACAGACGAGGAATTTTTTTCGCGTTATAGGATAGATCATCATTCATCTCTTTATAATAAAGCTTTCATGAATTTTGGCGAGATCAAAATTGAGGCAAGTGGAAGAGATGTAACTGTCGCAGTTAGCACACGAGAAATCCGTCATGTAGAGGCTGTGTTTGAGGTGTTTGAAAATAATATAGACAAGTGTAGGTTGCCGCCTTTACCTGTTCCACCAAAGCAGATGCCCAATGTTTTTATCGGACATGGAAATAGCGCACAATGGAAGGAATTAAAAGACCATCTTCACGAAAAACATGAATATGGCGTTATAGCGTATGAGACAGGTGCACGAGCGGGCCACGAGATACGGGACATATTAGAGGAAATGTTAGATAAAGCATCCTTTGCTGTTATTGTAATGACGGGCGAAGACGAGACTGATGATGGGAAAATGCGAGCCAGGCAAAATGTCATTCATGAACTCGGTCTTTTCCAGGGGCGTTTGGGCTTCACAAGGGCTATTGTATTGCTGGAGGAAGATACAGAGGAATTCTCGAACCTTTACGGTGTTCAGCAAATCAGATATGGAAAAGAGAACATTAAAGAGACATTTGGAGAGGTGCTTGCTACTTTACGGCGAGAATTTGGTGCATAGAAGCATCATTCCCTCACTCTGCATTTGCGTCCTAGACCTTAAACGATTTTTGGATTTATGCGCCTTGACAGAAATGCCAACTCATGAGCTTTCGAATGCAATTCGATACTATCTCAGGGCTAACCTTAATTTTTCCGTTCCAGGCTTACCCCTGCGTATCGAGCATCTTCCGGATCGTCTCACCCACATTCCGGCCTTCATCGTCGAGCGGCACAAGATCGATCTTATCGGCAGATTTCACGCCCACACCAATGCTTGCAGCCCTCGATATCTGCTCTTGGTCGAATATACGCCCGTTCATGACTTCAGGTGTAGAGCCATAATGTCTCAGAAGCGCTACGCCCACGGCATCCGCGGCCACGCGGTCCTTGCTGGCTATGAGCAGATTTGGTCTGATCAGCTTGCCTTTCTCCGGGCCACCATTTGAAAAACCCAACGCTGCATCCATGAGGACCAGATCCGTCCTGTAGAACTCGTTTATCTCTGCAATCATGAGCCGCTGGAAAGGAGAGGTATGAAGCTCCCTCATGTAATCGTAGGACGATCCTTCGGGCCTGGCTGCTACCAGGCCGACTGAGTTCTTGAGGGACAGAGTAAAATGCCCTCCGAATCTGTGAGTCTTGAGGCAGCAGGTTTGAACAACTTTGTCCGACTCGACGAAGATCCGAGAGATCTTGAAGCCATGCCTCCAGTGAAGCCCGTCAGGCGGTTTATCCTTCCATTCTCCAGCGCCGACAAGGTCAAGATCTACAACCTCAAAGCCAAGCCGCTCTGCTAGGTCGAAGACACCCCGGTTCTTCAGCACTTCACGAGTAACCCCCATGCCGCTTCGCTCAGCCATGGTTATCTTGGATGATCCGGCAGCCTTCAGGCCTTCAACCAAAGACCGAAGGGCATCGATATGAGTTGTTGCCGGGAATGGATCATCGCTATTATAGTTAGCCTTCAGGGCAATGCTTTCACTGCCGCCGAGATCAAACTCCTCTAGTAGCCTCTTGATGCCATCATCTCTTTTGGATGCGCTTATCAGGAAGACCTTTGATCTCACCGTCTGCTCCATAGTCATAGTTGTGCTGACATTCTATAAAAAATTTTACGGTTTTAAGGGTTATGTTCGGCCTTTATCCTTTGAGGTCCAAACATCTACCAACTGCATAAGCCGCTTAGTCTGCCCTTATTCTGCCCCTTATTTTAGTGCATGCGTGCTCGTTGGCGCTCGTTCGTGACGTCTGCATTCAGATGAGCGAACCATACCGACCCAAGCATCATTCCGCTGCCTAGGCCCGACGGGCGGCCCGCACTGCCAAAGTGACCTTCAGTGGCTGCTCTAGGCGCGAGCGGGCACCGACGTCAAACGGGTCGCCTGGCGGAGGATGATGCTGCCCGGCATTGGAGCGACGGGACCGCGAGCGACACGCGAACCAAGGACGAACATCTGCAGTTGCATTTGACGAGATGAGACGATACGGGTAGATAGTTACATAAG